>JADKDJ010000042.1 GCA_016718405.1 Candidatus Rhodoferax odensensis | reverse complement strand
AGCGGTTGGGCACAAAGGGCATGGCGCTGACTTCCATGGCTACCGGCTTGCCGCGCACGATGGCGTTGATACGGGTGCCTAGTGCGGCAAACTCGGCTCCGACATAGGCCATGGCCACGGCCTTGTCGATGGTTGGCCCAAGCAAGCCGCTGGTAACTTCGCCAATACGCTGGCCGTCTTGGCTTTGCAGCTCGGTGTGCTCGCGCACGGGAATGCGCTCCAATGCAATCAGGCCAACACGATTGCGCGGGGGGGCGGTATTGCCGCCGGACAGTTGCCCAAGAATTTTGTCGGCGCCAGGGAAGCCTCCCGAGCGCGCACCCCCGGCCCGGCGCACCTTTTGCATCGCCCACATCAGGTTGGCCTCCACCGGCGTGGTGGTGGTGTCGATGTCGTTGCCGTACAGGCACAAACCGGCTTCCAGGCGCAAGGAATTGCGCGCGCCCAGGCCGATCGGTTTGACCTCGGGCTGCGCCAGCAGCGCGCGCGCCAGGGCCTCGGCTTGCGACTCGTGCACGGAGATCTCGAAGCCGTCTTCGCCGGTGTAGCCGCTGCGGGTGAGAAACACGTCAATCGCTTGTGTGCCGGTGTTGAGGGTGAAGTGGCCGCCGGTCATGAACACCAGCTTCTCCACGCCCGGCGCCAGCCGCGCCAGGGCCTTTACGGCTTGCGGGCCTTGCAGCGCCAGCAGGGCCATCTCTGGCATGGGGATCACTTCGCAGCGGGTGCCGCCGATGTGGTCTTGGATGTGCGCAATGTCGCCAGCCTTGCAAGCGCCGTTGACGATCACAAAGATATCATTCTCACGCTCCCCCCCCCTGCGGGCCCCCCCCCCCGCGCGCCCCCCCCCCCCCCGGGCCCCCCCGCCGCCCCTATCTTCCTGTTCACGCTTGATGAACATTAGGTCGTCAATGATGCCGCCGTCCTCGTTGAGCAGCAGGCCGTAGCGCTGCTTGCCGACTGGCAGGTCGATCACGTCCACCGGCATCAAGCTCTCGAACGCGGCCGCTGCGTCATCACCCACCAGGCGCAGCTGGCCCATGTGCGACACGTCAAACAGGCCCGCCGCAGTACGGGTGTGGTGGTGTTCGGCCATCAGGCCGGCGGGGTATTGCACTGGCATGGCGTAGCCCGCAAAGGGCACCATGCGCGCGCCCAGCGACACGTGCAGGTCGTTGAGCGGGGTCTTCAGAAGTGGGTCGGCAGAGGTGGACAAGAGCGAACTCCAGGCAGGGGCAAGTCAAATTCCATGTCGTGATGTGGTATCACTGCCCATGGGCTGCCCCCGCTGTCCGCTTTACCTGAGAGATTCGCCGCTAAGGGCAAGCCGTGCTGGCGTGCCCTCGTCGGTTTGCTCCTTCGGTGGGCCAAATCGGGTTTGGCCTCTCTCCAGTGGGGATACGCATTGCGCTCGATTTGCCGCAAGGCGTTTGTCAGTCCTTTTGCCTGAGCGTTCGCAACCGCTGCAATCAGCCGTCTTGCGCCTTCGGCGGCACTTGCTTGAAGTGCTCTCTCCTGACCGGGCGGATTTTACACGTCCGCGAGCTTGCGGCTTCGCCGCGCTGATTCACATGCCTGCGTAATTCGGCCCACCGCCGCCCTCGGGTGTCACCCAGACGATGTTTTGCGTCGGGTCCTTGATGTCGCAGGTCTTGCAGTGCACGCAGTTCTGTGCGTTGATCTGCAGGCGGTCGCTGCCATCTTCGTTCTTGACGAACTCATAGACGCCGGCCGGGCAGTAGCGTGCCTCGGGGCCGGCGTACTTGGCCAGGTTGATGCTCACGGGCACCGAGGCGTCCTTGAGCGTCAGGTGCGCTGGCTGCTGTTCTTCGTGGTTGGTGTTGCTGATGAACACGCTGGAGAGCCGGTCAAAGGTCAGTTTGCCGTCCGGCTTGGGGTACACGATGGGCTGGCATTCGGCCGCGGGCTTGAGGTAAGCGTGGTCGGGTTTGTCGCGGCGCAGGGTCCAGGGTATGTTGCCGCGCAAGACGAGCTGTTCAAAGCCATTCATCACCGTGCCCACGGTCAGCCCGTACTTGAACCAGTTCTTGAAGTTGCGGTCCTTGTTCAGTTCGGTGTGCAGCCAACTCTTCTCAAAAGCTTCTGGGAAGGCGGTCAACTCGTCGTGTTGTCGGCCAACTGCCACGGCCTCATAGGCGGCTTCGCCAGCCAGCATGCCAGTCTTGATAGCGGCGTGACTGCCCTTGATGCGGCTCACATTCAGGAAGCCCGCGTCGCAGCCGACCAGTGCACCGCCGGGGAACACGGTCTTGGGCAGCGCGTTGATGCCGCTCGCGTTGATGGCGCGCGCGCCGTAGGCCAGGCGTTTGGCGGTCACTTCGCCCTTGGCGTTCTCGAAGTAGTAGCGCACATTGGGGTGGGTCTTCCAGCGCTGGAATTCTTCGAACGGGCTGAGGTAGGGGTTCTCGTAGCCCAGGCCCGTGATAAAGCCCAAAGCTACCTTGTTGCCTTCGAGGTGGTACAGAAACGCGCCGCCGTAGGTGCTGGCGTCCATTGGCCAACCGGCAGTGTGCATCACAAAGCCGGGGCTGTGGCGCGAAGGATCAATCTCCCACAGCTCCTTGATGCCGATACCCCAGCTTTGCGCGTCTCGGCCCTCGTCGAGCTTGAACTTGGCGATGAGTTGCTTGCCCAGGTGGCCACGCGCGCCTTCAGCGAACACGGTGTACTTGGCCAGCAGTTCCATGCCGAGCTGGAAGTTGTCACCCGGCTGGCCGTCCTTGCCCACGCCCATGTTGCCGGTGGCTACGCCCTTGACCGAGCCGTTGTCGTTGTACAGCACTTCGGCGGCGGCAAAGCCGGGGAAAATTTCCACGCCCAGGTTTTCGGCTTGCTCGGCCAGCCAGCGTGTCAGCGCGCCCAGGCTGATGATGTAGTTGCCGTGGTTGTCCGCGAACGGTGGCAGGAACAAGTTCGGCACGCGAAAGCCCGACTTCTCACCGAGAAATACATACGCGTCATCGGTCACCGGCTGGCGCAAGGGCGCACCCAGGGTCTTCCAATCAGGCAGCAGCTCGGTCAATGCGCGGGGGTCCATGATGGCGCCGGAAAGTATGTGCGCGCCGGGCTCGGAGCCTTTTTCCAGCACCACGACCGAGGTTTCCTTGCCGTTTTGTGCCGCCAGCTGTTTGAGCCGAATGGCCGCGGCCAGCCCGCTAGGGCCACCGCCGACGACGACCACGTCGTACTCCATTGCTTCACGTGGGCCGAACTGGGCCAGAATTTCCTGGTTGGTCATGAAGTGTCTCGCTTGATAATGAGGGCGTGGCAGTTGGCCTCGCGGTGGCCGGGGATTGTCGAAAGCGCAACCGATTTTATTCGGTGATTCGACATAATAGAACGACCGTTCTTTTTTATTTGTGGAGGTTCTCTAAATGGCTTACAGCATCGATCTATCCGGGCGGGTGGCCTTTGTCACGGGTGCCTCCAGCGGTTTGGGGGCGCAGTTTGCCAGAACGCTGGCGCGTGCTGGCGCGGCGGTGGTGCTGGCAAGTCGCCGAGTCGATCGGCTCAAGGACCTGCGCGCCGAGATCGAAGGCGAGGGTGGCGATGCGCACGTGATTGAGCTGGACGTCACCGACCACGACTCGATCAAGTCAGCCGTGGCACACGCCGAGACCGAAGTGGGCTCGATCGATATCCTGGTCAACAATGCCGGCGTGGGTACCACGCAGCGGCTGCAGGACGTGGCACCGGACGACTTCGACTACATGTTCAACACCAATGTCAAGGGTGCGTTTTTCGTGGCACAGGAAGTGGGCAAGCGCATGCTGGCGCGCGCGCGCGGCGCCGCACCCGGCACTTACACCGGGGGGCGCATCATCAACGTGTCGTCCTTGCTTGGCCTGCGCGCCTTGCCCAAGGTCGGCGTGTACGCAATGAGCAAGGCCGCCGTGGTGCAGATGACCAAAGCCATGGCGCTGGAGTGGGGCCGCTTCGACATCAACGTCAATGCGATCTGTCCAGGCTACATCGACACCGAGATCAACCACCACCAGTGGAAGACCGAGCAGGGCCAGAAGCTGGTGCAGGAGTTGCCGCGAAAGCGCGTTGGCAAGCCGCAGGATCTGGACTCCCTGATCGTCATGTTGTGCGCCAACGAAAGCCACTTTATCAACGGCGCGGTGATCTCCGCCGACGACGGTTTTGGGGTCTGAGGCTTGAGGTCATGGCGCAGGGCCAGTGGCCAGAGCAGGCGTGTGCGCAGCTGGTTGGCCGCGCCGGGCTCGCTCAGTGCCCACTTGCGCGCCGTTGGGGGTCTCTTCACGGTGCAAGTGCTCGATCAGGGGCGCCGGGCCATGCGCGAGCACGAGGCGCGCGCCCTGAGCTGGGCTCGCAGTCGAGTTGCCTACGTGCGCGAGGTGATGCTGCGCGTTGACGGCGAGCCGGTTGTGTTTGCCCGCAGCGTGACGCCGCATGCCCAGTCGCAGGGCGCCTGGCGCGCCATTCGGGGGCTGGGCGCGCGGCCCTTGGCCGACTTGTTGTTTGGCCGCGCGGGTATGGCGCGCACCACGCTTGAGTTTGCCCGCTTGCCACCTGGCAGCCCCATGCGGCACCACGTTGCGCAGCACTGGCGCCGAGCGGGGGGCGGCGCACCGATGCGCCGAAGCTTGCCTGCGCGTCGTTCGGTCTTTACCCGTCAGGGCTTGCGTCTGCTGGTGATGGAAGTTTTCGCGGCGCAGCGTAACCCGTGGGGCTGGGCGGTGTCGCGTCGGCGCGTGGCTCCTAATGAACCATCGAGGACCCTGTCATGAAGTTCGAAATTCCGCAAGACAAGAAGCTCGTGTTCCAGATGACTATCCCGATCCGTTGGGGCGATATGGACGCCATGGGGCACGTCAACAACACGGTGTACTTTCGCTACCTGGAAACCGTCCGCATCGAGTGGATGAGCGCGATTGGCTGTCGACCCAATCCGCACGGCGAGGGGCCGGTCATCGTCAATGCCTTTTGCAACTTCTACAAACAACTGGAGTACCCGGGCGACGTGCTGGCCAAGATGTACGTCAGCGATCCTGGGCGCACCACTTTCGAGACTTGGTGTACGCTGGAGCGTACCGATCGGCCCGGCGTGATTGACGCCGCTGGTGGCGCCACCACGATCTGGGTCGATTTCCAGAAGCAGAAGGCTTGCGCCCTGCCGCCATGGTTGCGACTGATCGTCGCGTGAGCTTGTTTGGAGCGCCGAAGGCGCCAACTCAACAGGAGGTCGTCATGTCGACTGGTTTGTATCGTGTTCTTGGCCTTGCTGCGGTGGCGGCCTTGGTGTCCGCTTGCGCCCAAATGCCAACGGGCCCCAGCGTGGCGGTGATGCCCAGCCAAGGTAAGCCGTTTGAGGTATTCGTACAGGAAGATCAAACCTGTCGCGCTTGGGCGGCGCAATCGATGGGTGCGGCCCAACAAGCCGAGTCTGACCGTCTGGTGGCATCCAGCGTCACCGGCGCGGTCATCGGTGCCTTGGCCGGCGCCATGGTGGGCGGCCACCGCAACATTGGTGCCGGTGCGGCAATGGGCACCGCCATTGGCGCCACGGCTGGCAGCCAGCACAGCGGGCACGGTAGCTGGGCCGCGCAGCGTCGTTATGACATTGCCTACCAGCAGTGCATGTACGCCAAGGGCAACCTGGTTCCGGGTTACGGCGCCAATCAAAGCCAACGCCAGGTCGTGGCAGCGCCGGTAGCACCGTTGGCTCCGACCGTGCCGCCAGCGCCGCCACTACCCGCGGCCTCGCGGTAGCAATCGCCTGGCTTAGAGGCGGCAGTAGCCGCGCACCAGCGCTACCGGGTTGGCGCGTCAGTGCTGCTGAGGGTGTTTACGGATTGCCGCTTCGACGATTGTGTTTGGCGCGCGCGATGTTTCGGCTGGCTGCGTCTTGCCGCGCGTTGAGCTTGGCCGCTTCGCGCTGTGTCACGGTTCCGTCGGCCGCGGCGCGCTCCTCGCCCCGAGCGATGCGCGCTTGCTGCTGGTTGAGTCGATCTTGCTCCGCTTGCGTGAGCTGACCAGACGCGGCCCCTTGGGCGATCCGATTGGCCTGGTTTTCCTGACGCGTATCGACTCTGGTTTGCGCGCTGGCGGCGCCCGCCATGAGTAGCACCAAGGACAACAGGGCCGCAGTGCGTGTGTGGATGAGGGATCGGGTTGGCATGCAAGTTTCTCCGGTTAGGGCTGACGGCGTCAGCGGACATGGGCAACACCAGATCGCTTTCCAGTGTTGCCGCTTGAACCTGTCTGGTGCCGCGCACTTACGCCGGGCCAGACAATGACCCCGGCGTTTAGTCGGGTTTCGTAAGAACTGCGTTGTGGCCGGGTTCAAGTGTCACCTCGTCCGAAACTCGTCATGAAAGCAGCCAGCATCGCCTCCCACCGGTTCGGCTTCTCCGAGCCCCGTCTCGCGGCTGTGCAATCCGATCCGCGTGGCTGGGTGCTGGATCAATTCAGGCACCCGGCAAAGCTCGATAGCGCCGGCCTGATGGATAGCGTGAGTGCCTTGCAGATGACGCGCGAGGTGCTCAAGGGCGCGCTCAAGGAACAAGCCGCCGATGCTGACAAGAAGCCGCAAGACGAGTTGGGCGCGATGACGCCGTCTCGTCTTGAGTTGCGCAAAGCCAATATCCAGTGCCTGCGACGGCGCTGGCAACACGTGGTGTCGACGCCCACGCCGGTTGCGGAGCGCTGGGTCCAGTTCTGGGCCAATCACTTCTGCGTTGCTGCCACCAAGGGCACCATGATCGCCCTGGTCTGGCCGCACGAAAACGAGGCTATTCGGCCCAATGCGTTTGGCAGCTTCAAGGCGCTGGCGCGCGCCGCAGTGCTGCATCCGGCGATGCTGCTCTATCTCGACAACGCGCAGTCCATCGGCCCCGATTCGCCAGGTGGGCAGCGGCGCAGCAGGGGCCTCAATGAGAACCTGGCGCGCGAGTTGCTCGAATTGCACACCTTGGGGGTTCGCGGCGGGTACTCGCAAGACGATGTCACACAGACCGCCAAACTCCTGACGGGCTGGACCGTCAACGCGCAAACGCAAGGCAAGGCCGCTTTCGTGAACGCCCTGCATCAACCTGGGGCCAAGCAGGTGCTGGGCAAGCGCTACGCACAAGGTTCCCAAGCCATCGATGAACTGCTTGGCGACTTGGTCCGCCATCCGTCATGTGCCGACTATGTTGCCACCAAACTGGTGCGGCATTTTGTCGCCGATGATCCGCCGCCAGAGCTGGTGCGGGTGGTCGCGACACGCTTTCGCGACACCGACGGGGACCTGCTGGCCCTGGCTGGCGCTCTGTTCGGCCACGACTTGGCTTGGCGCACGGACAGCGTGGCCAAACTCAAGCGGCCCGAAGAGTACCTGCTGTCCGCGCACCGCATGTTGCAGATTCCCAGCCTCGCCATGGAGCATCTTGTGCCTGCGGTGCAGGGCATGGGGCAGTCAATTGGCCGCGCGCCGTCGCCCCAGGGCTGGCCAGATCGGGCCGAGGATTGGCTCTCGCCGGATGCGCTGCTCAAGCGCGTGCATTGGGCCGAGGGTTTTGCCCAAAGGCATGGTGCGGGCTACGACGCACGTGCGCTGGCGCGAGCGGCCTTCGGCGAGGACCTCAGCAGCGGCACAGCCAGACAGATCGAACGCGCGGACAGCGCCTCCCAGGCCATCGCTCTGCTGCTGGCCAGTCCAGAATTTCAACGGAGGTCGCGGCATGCACAACACGCTTACGCGGCGCGCGACTTTGCGTTGGTTGGCAGCGGTCGGCGCCACCGGCGTGGCGCTGCCAGCGCGCCTGGCCTTGGCAGGAACAGCGGTCAATGCGCAGGCGCAGCGCCGACGACTGGTGGTGGTTATGTTGCGTGGCGCGCTCGATGGCTTGGCTGCGGTGCCGGCGCCGGGCGATCCGGCATGGTCCGCGCTTCGCCCCGAGGCCGGCCCGGCAGTTACCAGTGCGCCGGCATTGCGACTCGACGACATGTTCGGGCTGCACCCGTCCTTGGCGCAATTGCACCGATGGTACGAGCAGCGCGAGCTGCTGGTGGTGCACGCCGTGGCCAGCCCGTACCGGGAGCGATCGCACTTTGACGCGCAGCAATTGCTGGAAAGCGGGGGCGAGCGGCCATTCGCCCTGGACACCGGCTGGCTTGGCCGTGCCCTGCAACTCGGCGGCCACTCCGCCATGGCCATCACCGCCGCGATGCCCCTGGCACTGCGCGGCGCGCAAGCGGCGAGTACCTGGACGCCGGACCGCCGCAAGGGACTGGACCAGGACTTGATGTCGCGCGTGAGCCAGATGTACCAGGATGATCCGCAACTGGCGGCAGCCTTTGCCCAAGCCATGGGTCAGCAAGACATGGCCAGCGCGGCGCACGGCGGCGCGGGATTTGAGAGTCTGGCCGGGCAGGCAGGGCGCTTTCTGGCCGATCCAAAAGGGCCGCGCGTGGCCTGGCTCGAAACCACCGGCTGGGACACGCACGCCAACCAGGCGATGCGGCTTGGTCGCCTGCTCAAGGGTCTGGACGACGGGCTGGCCTCGTTGCGCCAGGAATTGGGTGCCCATTGGGCGAACACGGTCGTGCTGGTGCTGACCGAGTTTGGTCGCTCGGCGGCGTTCAACGGCACCGGCGGCACCGACCATGGCACCGGCGGCGTCGCCTGGGTTGCGGGTGGCGCCGTGGCCGGTGGCAAGGTCTTGGCCGATTGGCCGGGGCTGGCGCGCGGGCAACTGCTCGATGGCCGGGACCTGCGCCCGACGCTCGACTTGCGCGCCGTGATCGCGCCCTTGGTCGAGCATCAGTTCGGCTTGAGTGCCGCGCAGGTGCATACATTCGTTTTTCCGAATCTGGTCAGACGAAACATCGAACTGATGCGCAGCCCGGACGTAAGATCACGCTCGACGTGAGGAAACCGACATGAAGCATCAACCCAGCGCCTTGCTGCCACTGCTGTTGTGTTGCGCGGCACTGTTTGGCGCCGTGGAAAGTCGCGCTCAGGCGGTCCCCGTGCCCGACCCCAAGGAATGGGCGCAATTGACACCGCAGCAGCAAGCGCAGAGGCGCTTGGACCTGCGGCAACAACTTCGCAGTGCCAGCCCCCAGGAGCGCGAGGCCTTTCGCAGGAATCTGCGCGAACGGTTGCAGGAACTCAGCCCGCAAGACCGCCAGGCCTTGATCGCCAACGCCAAGGATCGATGGAACAGCATGACGCCGCAGGAGCGCGAACGGTTCAAGCAGGAACGTGGCCAGAGATTGAAGGCGCTGCCCAGTGAGGAACGCCGGGATTTGATCGCTCAGCGCCGCGCGATGCTGGACAAACTCAGCCCCGAGGAACGCGCCGCCTTGCGCGAAAAGCTGCGCAACAGGTAGGGGACGCGATGCCGGACAACAGCGTGGCGAGCTCTCCGGTCGGGATAGTTGGCCAATGGGGTGGGCGGGTGCTGCGCGGCATGCGCCGCGCCAGCGCCGGTTTTCCAGCGGGAGACGATTGGGCTTTGTGGCACCAGGCCTGCAGCGGCGACGCCCCCAGCGCCATAGCTCTGGTGCGAGCCCTGACACCCCAGGCGCATGGCCTGGCGATGCAGCTGTTGCGCAAGACCGAGGATGCGCAGGACGTGGTCCAGGAGTCGTTTTTGCGGCTTTGGAGCAGTCGGCCCAGCGATGCATGCGGCGCGCGTCTGACCACCTTCTTCAACACCATCGTCATCAACCGCTGCAAGACGCACCTCACCAAGCGGCGTGAGTTCACGACCGACCATGAGACCCTACGCTGGGTGCCTTACCGGCCAGGCAACGTATGGCACTGGCGATGTGGGCTTATGCCGATGCGCAGGCAGCGCAAATCGCCGACTCGTTTGAAATTGACGTCAATGCAGCCCACCAATTGCTACACCGCGCCAAGCGCGCGTTGAGGCTTGCACTTTCAGGAGACACCGTATGAGCACGGATCAATCAACGCACCACGGCCCTCAAGACGACTCGGACGCAGGATTGCGTGTGGCCCTGCGCAGTGCGCTGGCGCAAGGCGATGGCACGCGCTTGCAAGCCTTGGAGGACCGGGTCTTGGCGCAGTGGGAACTGCGCGCGGCGGCCGCGCGCCAGGTCAGTGCCGGGCCGGTTGGGGTTTTGGGCGGCGGCTGGCAGTCCAAGCCACTTCGGTGGGGTCTTGTGGCGGTCGTCATCGCCGCCGCCCTTGGCCTGCAGGCCCTGCGCGTGGCCACTGCGCCACCCTTGGACGATTTGTTGGAGCCCGACGTGCTGTCCCTGGTTGCCTTTGGAGAACTCTAGGCGCGGGGCTCGCGAGCGCGTTGGCTACTTCTGCTTGGGAACGCGCCCCATCAGGTAGAACTCGGGGTTGGGCTGCATGCCGCTGAAGCTGGCCATGCGGTTGGACAGGCCAAAAGAAAGCGGTGATGGCGGCAATGTCCCAGGCGTCTTCATCGCTGAAGCCGTGCGCGTGCAGCGCGGCAAAGTCGGCGTCGTCGATCTCGTCGGACTTCTGGCAGACCTTCATTGCAAAGTCCAGCATCGCGCGCTGGCGCTCGCTGATGTCGGCCTTGCGGTAGTTGACCGCCACCTGGTCGGCCACCAGCGCCTTCTTTCGTAGATGCGCAGTATTGCACCGTGCGCCACCACACAATACAGGCACTTGTTGGCGGCGCTGGTGGTGGTGACGATCATTTCGCGATCGCCCTTGGAGAGGCCAGAGTCATCTTTGAGCATCAAGGCGTCGTGGTACGCAAAGAAGGCGCGCCATTCGGCCGGACGGCGCGCCAACGCCAGAAACACATTGGGTACAAAACCGGCCTTGGCCTGTACTTCGAGGATCTTCTCCTGAATGTCGGCGGGCAGGTCTTTGAGTTCGGGGATGGGGTAGCGGGTCATGGTGGTTTCTGCCTCAACGGTTTGTCGGATTTGGGTCTACCGGCATTATCCGTGCCATGGCGGTGTCACCGCCTTATGCTGCGCAACGGGTGCATCGGAGATGCGGCACACTGGCAAGTCGAAACGCCATGCGGCTTTTCTGAACTTGAAACGCTATGCCTCCAGGTCTTGGGCCCCGTGCAGCGGGCCTTTCCTGCTCTAGGCAGCACTGAAACGACTATGGCTTCTCGTCTTCTCATCGAACAACTGCGCAGCGACCATTTGGCGGAGCTCGCCACTGAGCTCAGGCATCCGGCGGTCTATGAGTACATCGGCGGGGTTCCCACTTTGCACGACTTTGTGCTGGACCGCGAACGAGCCCTGCGTGGCCCAAGCCAAGCGAATGACGCGCAGCTTTGGCTCAACTTCCTCGTGCGGGAACACAGTAGCGGCGCGATGCTCGGTCGCGTCGAGGCAACCGTCAACGACTCGAGCGCGGAAGTGGCCTTTCTTTTCGGCCCGCCTCACTGGGGACGCGGCTATGCACTGGAAGCGCTTGCTTGGTTGCATGAGGAAATTGACAGGAGGTGCGGGGTGCGCAATCTTTGGGCTACGACCGTCCCCACCAACGTCAGATGCCAGTCCCTGTTGCGGCGCAGCGGCTACACCGAGGTCAGAACTGGCGCACCGCCGCTGTTGAGCTTTGACAGTGGCGACCTCGTCTTCAATTTGCGGCGTTCGGCCTGACCCTTTGCCAGCGTGGGTTCAACCCGGTTTGGCGATGCGCCTGGTGGCAATGGTCTCATTGAGGAGAGCGCCGCGCAAAGCCGCGCTGACCACTAAACTCCACCTTGTCTGGCGCGAAAACCGCGCTGTTCCTGTCCCACCCCCGCACCGCACATCGGAGGTCCCATGAAACGAGTCCCAGGTATCGGCGGCATCTTTTCAAGGCCAAGGACGCGCCGTCTTTGCAGGCGTGGTATGCAAGCGGCATTTGGGAATTGATGTCCAGGTTTGGGGCGGCGCGGCCTTCACTTGGGCCGACTCCGAGGGCAAGCCGGTTGGGGGCACGACGATCTGGTCGATCGGCTCGCAGGAAGGCGAGCAGTTTGCACCGAGCACCGCTTCCTTCATGATCAACTACCGCGTGGAGGACCTTCACGCCATGGTCAACGTCTTGAAGGAAGAAGGCTGCAACGTGCTCGAGAAGATTGACGAATCCGAGTATGGAAAGTTTGCCTGGGTCATGGATCCGGAGGGAAACAAGGTCGAGCTGTGGCAACCGCCGCAAGGGCAGTGAACAGTCCACCGCTGCGCTCATTTCCACGGTGCGGTGGCTGACAGTCAGGGCCTTGCCGATTTCCTGCTGGTCAGGCCGTCCATCAGGTGCGCGGCCACCTCGCGCTCGCGTGGGGTCAGTTCGGCCTTGACCGGGCGGCGCGAGGACAGATCCTCGAAGGTCCAGATACCGGCTTCATGCGGCGTGGTGGGGTTGAGGGCGCGCCCGGTCACATGGCACCAAAACGTCCTCGCCGCTGGCGCGCTTCATGATGCGGTCGTCTGCGTAGGGTGCGCTGCGGTTCAAAATGGGGCGATGCGTGCGCCGGTGCGCTCGTATTCGTCGGCGCTGGGGTAGAGCAGCTGAAACGACTGGCCCACCAACAGCTCGCGCGAGGCACCGAACATGTCGCACAGGCGCCGGTTGCAGTCAACCATGGTGCGGTTGCTAGACAGGGCCAGTCCCACCAAAGCTCAAATGCCAGGCGATAGTCGATGCTGTCGATCATGTGAAGAGGGTGGAGTCTTAGGGTTGGCCACTAAGAAGTACCACGTAGCTTCTTAGGTAGTATCGTACGGCAATCGATTCTTCAAAGGAGATTGATACGTGAACAAGATTTACCCCAGCGCCGCCAAGGCGCTTGAAGGTGTGGTGCAGGATGGTCAACTGATGGCCGTTGGCGGCTTTGGCCTGTGCGGCATTCCCGAAGCGCTGATTGATGCGCTGCGCGACTCCGGTGTGAAGGACCTCACGGTGATTTCCCAATAACGCTGGCGTCGACGGTTTTGGTCTGCAAGCTGTTAGAGACCCGCCAGATCAAAAAGATGATTTCCAGCTACGTTGGCGAGAACAAGGAGTTCGAGCGCCAGTACCTGGCGGGCGAGTTGCAACTGGAGTTCACGCCACAGGAACCTTGGCCGAGAAGCTGCGCGCTGGTGGCGCTGGCATCCCGGCGTTCGGTACCAAGACCGGCGTTGGCACGATCGTGGCCGAAGGCAAGGAACTGCGTGTATTCGACGGCGAGACCTACGTGATGGAGCGCGGTTTGTTGCCCCGAAGTGTCGCTGGTCAAGGCGCACCGGGCCGACAAGTCGGCAACCTGCAGTTTCGCTACACCGCGCGCAACTTCAACCCCCGCGGTGGCCATGGCCGGGCGTATCACGATTGTCGAGGTGGAAGAGATTGTCGAGACCGGTGCCATGGAGCCCGACTCGGTGCACTTACCGGGAATTTACGTCCACCGCATTGTCCTCAACGCCAATCCTGAGAAGCGCATTGAGAAGAGAACCATTACTGAATCCAAATGACATTGCGGGACAGACCTTCAGCTCTGTCCTCAACTGAATAGAAAAGGAGTTTGATCATGGCCTGGACTCAAGACCAAATGGCGGCACGCGCCGCGCAAGAGCTGCAAGACGGCTATTACGTCAACCTGGGTATCGGCATTCCCACGCTGGTGGCGAACTACGTGCCCAAGGACATTGAAGTCTGGCTGCAAAGCGAAAACGGCATGCCTTTGGCGGCCTGTTCCCGACTGAAGACCGGGTCGACGCCGACCTCATCAATGCCGGTGCAAGCAAACCGTCACCACGCAAAGGGTTCCAGCATTTTGGCAGCCACGAGAGTTTTGCCATGATTCGCGGCGGCAAGATCAACCTGTCGATCCTGGCGCCATGCCAGTCAGCGAACACGGTGACCTGGCCAACTGGATGATTCCGGGCAAGATGGTCAAGGCATGGGCGGTGCCATGGATCTGGTGGCCGGCGTCAAGAACGTGGTGGTGCTGATGGAACACGTGGCCAAGAAGAAGGACGGGACCATTGACCTGAAGATCCCGCCCGCGCACCTGCCACTGACCGGCGTGGGTGTGGTTGACCGCATCATCACCGACCTGGCCGTGATGGGCTTTATACCGCACGGCCTCAAGGTGGTGAGTGGCACCCGGAGTGACCCGCGAGGAGTTGCAGTCCAAGACTGGCGTGCGATTGATCTGACCTTGGCTCGCTGCGCTCAATCGTAGGTGCCCTGCAGGGGGCTTCAGATTCCCGCTGGATGGTCGCGTCCCTGCGTTGGCGGGGAACACCGGGGGGTTTGCCTGATGTCGCGGCTGATGTCCCCGCAGTCTTGGCGGCCGCGCACTGTGGCTGGCCTGGGTATTGTGACAGTCGGATTGGTCGCCGTGGCGCAGTGGGGAAGGACGGCGCCAGCAGCATAGCCGCCTGGAGGCGTTTGGTGGCGATCTGCAAAGCCTGGCGCAGGTCTCCGCCACCACTGACTCGCGCCTGCAGGCTCGATGACGTGCTGCTGGTTTTGCTGCCGCCGCTTGCCAAGTCGACCCCAATTCGCTTGACCACCATCGACCTGCTGCGCCGGCGCGGGCCGCTGGCTGACCGTGATCTGCAAGTGGTGCGGAGGACCGCGCCGGCTTGCTGGCCTACTGCCGACACGCCAGGCGCTAAACCGGCGGTATGTACCTGGGCGACCGCAGCTTCTTCGGGTGTCTTCGCCGATGGCGCCGCAGACCAATTCTTGGTCGATGAGCCGGTGCTCGGGCGAGTGACGCAACGTCTGTCGCTCCCCCTGGTGCGACCGGTATCGTCTTACGGCAGTTTTCACGGTGTTTGTTTTGTCTGTGACGCAAGCCTCGTTTGACCGAGTTTGGTGCGTTTGCGGTTCTCACCGGATACCGTGGTGGGCTGTTCAACCTGGACGGCGCGCTGGTCAGCTGATCGCGCGATCTGCCAGCGCTGAAAGGTTTCGCGCCCGGCGCCGATGCAGATGGCGCCGTTTCTCAGCGAGCCGTAAGGGCGTGCTGGAATCTTCATGTCTCGCCGCTCGATGGTGTGGAATACGATCATGGCGTTTGCGGTTCGCGCTGCCGCCCCTGGTGGTGGTGGTCGCCAGGATCCGGGCCCGCCCGCCAAGCGTCAGACTTCTCTGGAGATCAGCGCTCTGATATCTGGGGCTTGCCTGATGTCAGCGGCCTTGGCGTAGTTGTTGTACTACTTGTCCTGCGCCCCTGCAACGGCGCCGCGAGGCTGCGTTGCTGCTCGCCAGCAGCGAGGCAGCGGTTGCGCCGTACTGGCGGCCGCGGCTGACGGCGTGGTGCTTTCTGGCCCGGATGGCAACGCGCAAAAGTTGGAACGCGGCATGAGCGCATTCTTGGCGAAACGCACTGTCGTGAGCTGGGGCCTGCCTGGGTCTCGCGGCGTGGCACTTGGATCGGCGAGGACGGTGTTAAGTCCCCGGTATCATCGGTGCACCGGCGCGGTGCAACGGGGCGGCTTGTTCGTGGACCGCGCGATCGTAATCCGGTGCCGGAGCTGATGGGGACAAGGGGTGCTTGCGTATGAGCAGCCGCCCCTGGTGGGGGTGCTCATTTAGCCGGTCAGTGTAAGGTGGCGCGGTGTCGTTCTTCCGATATCACGGGGCTGCGCCAGGCGAGATCGGACGGGCGCATGGCGCAGGCGATTTTCGGAAAAACATTGCGCAACTGGTGGTGGTTACCGACGCGGATGCCTGGCGCCTTGTCATGATGAATCCCGCCGCCGCGGCGGTGACCGGTTCCGCGAGGGTTCGCGAGGCGTTGGGGCAGCGCCCGAGTTTGTGGCGCTCCAATCGGCACGACGCCGCCTTCTACGAGTGAACGGGGCGCGCCATCCTGGACAACGTGGCGGTAGGTGGCGACATCTGGAACCGCAACAAGGAAGGCGTTGCGTTCCTGGTGTTACAAATTGTCACAGCCGTGCGCGACCCGTCGATCGGCGACGCGCTATGTTGGTAACTACACCGACACTACCGAGCGCAAGCGCTCGGAAGAAGAGCCGTGGCGGCGTGCCACCTTTGATGTGCTCACCGGTTTGCCCAACCGCACGCCGCTGCATGAGCGGCTTGATCGTGCCCTGCCCGCGCAGGGCGCCGGGGTCAGCGTGGTGGCGCTGTTGTTTGTGTGGACCTGGACGGCTTCAAACCGATCAACGATTGGTTTGGTCACCACGCGGGCGACGCGGTGCTGCATGGCGTTGCTGCCGAGCGCATGCAGAGCAAGATCCGGTGAAAGGGACATCGCGGCAGCGCCCTGGGCGGCGACGAGTTTGTGATTCTGCTGCAAGCGGTTGGCAGTGATGACGACGTACGCCAGGGTAAGTGGCGCAGGGCTGTGCTGGCGGGCCGTTCCAGGAGCCGCTCAAGTGGGGAGTGGCCAGGCCATTGGCGTGTCTTGCAGCATTGGTATTGCGCTGTTCCCGCGCCACGCCCATGACCGCGAGGGCTTGCTGGCCCAGGCCGATGCCGCGATGTACCGCGCCAAGCAGCGGCTGGCAAAGGATGCGTGTCCTCAGGGCCCAGCAAGGCTTAGCGCACGCCAGGTCAGCCGGTCGAATTCCGGGCTTGGAGTTGATGCAGTAACTCGGCGCTTCGCAGTGCGAGACGTCACAGGCGCGCAGGTGCGATGTCGATGCGGCTGTCTTTGCAGGGCAAACACCACGCTGTTGCTTTTCTCTTGCGAGGCCAGCTCGAACACGCCCGCGCCAAAGCTTTGCCGAATGCGCGACATATATACAGCGCATGCTCGGGGTGGTCGTGATGCAGGTTGACCACCAGCAACGCCTTGAGCGTCGAGGGCGCGGTAGCAGTCGTCGTAGAGAAGGCTGCCGCGGCACAACTGGGGCCTGGCCGTCAGCGATCGTAAAACCGTCCACCAGCAACACGTCAAGCGTGTGTCGGCGCTGGCATCGCACGTAGTCGGCGCTGTTCGGCCAGCAGCACCGTGAGACGATCACCGTCGGGGGCAGCCTGGAACTCGTCGCAGCGCCACCACGGCGGTTGGATCCCACCGCCGTCAGCGTGGCTGTGCGGCAGATGGCGGTGGCAAAACCGCACCAGCGAGCCCCTGCCAAGGGTCAGACCATCGCCAGATGGCGCGGTGACGGCACCAGCAGCAAAAATGCCATCATGGTTTAGGCAGTCCACCCAGCGCATCGGGAAGTCAGCCTTGTTCACGCGGCTTCGCAGCTTGATCCAGCGAGAAGAACAGTGACTCTTGGATGTCTTGCCATCGTCAAACACGAATGGCCCCCGGTTTGCCGGGTCGGTGGCCCCCGCGGTCGCACCTGCTTGGGATAAGCCAGCGCCCGACGTCCGCCAAGTCAGCCTCCCAGGCGCTGAATCAGCAAAGCGGCGCTGCCGCAGGTGCGCCGTCGCAGATGCCAATCAGGGACTGCAGGCGCGCGGCAGCCTGTTGTGCGGCGCTGGCCCGCCGCGTGCACCAGCGCTGGCGATTCCTGGCTTTCGCGCTCTCCCGGACGCGCCGCCTCGGATGTGCACCAGTTGCGTCAAGCCCACGCGTAGGTCCACCTGGTCGCCAGCTCCGGCGCCGGCCGCCACCGAGTTCGATAACCAGCAGCCTGATGTCGCGCGTGGCCATCGTGCCGACCCAGCCAGCCCGTGGCGCGAGTACCGGCATTTGCGTAGGAGCGTTGGGCAGGTAGTAGTGCGCGGTGCGCTTGGCAAAGTCGCTCGGGCCAGCTCCAGCGCGGCCACCTCATGCGGCAAAACGCTCCAGCGCAGCGCCGCCGTCCAGCGCCGCGTCCACGCGCTGCGCAGCGCCTGCGCTGCGTCGCCTGCCAGGCTGCCGATCAGCAGCAGCTCGGCGCTCAGTGTGCGCGTGACTTCCAGGCAGCCTGGGCCTTCGCGCTGCACACCTTGCAGCGGGCTACCGCCTCGCCATTCTCCGACCGCCAGTTAAAACAGGCATCGCCCAGCACCTGGTCTGGCGTCGGTAATCCAGGCGCGGGTGGGGAGCCCGGCGCCGTTGGCCACCTTTACCAGCGCGACTGCGCCAAACTGCAGGGCCATGCTGCGCGCGGCCGCAACGCGCCGTTGCCGGTCTTCACGTCCATCACCAGCCCCTGCAGCCCGGCGGCCAGTTTGGACAGAATGCTGGCGGTGATCAGCGCACGCGACTCCACCGTGGCGGTGACGTCGCGAATGGCGTACAGGCGGCGGTCAGTTGGCGTTAACTCCGTGGTCTGGCTGATGATGGCGCAGCCTGCGTCGCGCAGAGCGCTTCCGGCGCAGGCGCTGCGTGTCAGGCGCGGTCTGCGAACCGGGATAATGCCTGAATTTGCCAAGCGTGCCGCCGGTATGGCCCAGGCCGCGCCCGGAAATCATAAGCACAAAAGCCGCCGCAGGCCGCGACGATCGGCGCCAGCATCAGGCTGACCTTGTCTCCCACGCCACCGGTGGAGCGTTGGTCCAGAATCGGGCCGCCCAGGTTGAAAGCTGGCCCAGTCCATGACGGTGCCCGAGCGTGTCATGGCTCGCGTCAGGTCAACTGTCTCGGCATCGCCTATGCCCTGCAGAAATACGGCCATGGCCATGGCGGCGGCCTCGGCCCTCGCTCCAGCTACCGTCCACCAGACCTGCCACGAAGGCGTCAATCTGCGGCAGCGTCGCAGGCCCAGGCCATCGCGCTTGCAGCGAATGACGTGTCCTGCGCCAGCATGGGTCTGCTCAGTAAGTGCCGGGCTGGTGCGGCCACAGCGGCGCGCCGTGCCACCGAGGATGGCCCCGATGTCGCTCAGGATGCTGCTCGCCCTGATGCGAAAACGCGCGGGCGTCAGTCTCGCCGTGCCCAGAAACTCCTCGCACAGGGCCATGTAGCCGGCAGCGTCTGCCACCGTGCGAATGCCGCCCGAGGGTTTGGAAGCCCACCCGGTCGGCAGCATGGCTGTCCGAAAGAATGGCGGTCCAGCAACGAGTGCGCCGCCTGGGGCGTGGCGCCGACCGGCGTCTTGCCGGTGCTGGCTTTACAGCGGTCGGCGCCAGCAAGCTCGAGCGCCAGGCGGCAGGCTTGCAAGATCAGGCGTTCGTCCCGCAGCCTACCCGTTTCCAGGGATGATCTTCAAGCGCAGCGCCGGTGGCCTTTGCGCACGGCGTCCAGCAGTGCGGGCCACGCCGGCCACGTCGCTCCCGGCGGCGCAGCGTAGGGCAACACCACGTCGACTTTCTTGCGCGCCGTCGACAATCGTGCCGGTGTCG
>JADKDJ010000041.1 GCA_016718405.1 Candidatus Rhodoferax odensensis | reverse complement strand
TTTTATTCGGTGATTCGACACAATAGAACGACCGTTCTTTTATTTGTGGAGGTTCTCCAAATGGCTTTCACAGCACCGATCTATCCGGGCGGGTGGCCTTTGTCACGGGTGCCCCAGTGGTTTGGGGGCGTAGCTCTTGCTAGAATGCTGGCGCGTGCTGGCGGGCGGTGGTGCCGGGCAAGTCGCCGAGTCGATCGGCCTGGCGATCCTCCGCAGCGCCGAGATCGGGAAGGCGAGGGTGGCGATGCGCACGTGACTGAGCTGGACGTCACCGACCACGACGCGATCTGGGCTGAAGCCGCGGCACATGCCGCCACCGGGAAGTGGGCCTGACTGATATCCTGGTATCAACAATGCTCCTATGCGTACCCACGCAGCGGGCCGCAGGACGTGGAACGGACGATCTTTCGATCAGCATGTCTGCCAACACCAATGTCATGGGCGCGTTTTCGTGGCACAGGAAGTGGCAAGCGTACGCTGGCGCGGCGCGCGCGGCGCCGCACTCCCGACTTACACTGGGGCGCATCATCACCCTGCCAAGTCCTCGCCGGCCATTTGCGCGCCTTGGCTCAAGGTCGGCGGGCACGCAATGAAGAAGGCGCCAGCGTGGTAGATGACCAGGGCCATGGCGCTGGAGTGGCCGCTCTTTGACATCAACGTCACTTGCGATCCGTCCAGGCTACATCGATACTGAGATCACCACCACCAGTGGAAGAGTAATTGGAGCAGGCCAGCGGCTGGTGCAGGGAGCCGCCGCTGAAAGCGCGTCGGCGTTAGCAGGATCTGGACCCTGACCGGCGTGTTCAGCGCCAACGAAGCTTCACCTTCATCAACGGCGCGGTGGATCCCCAGGCTGGACGGCGATTGCCCCTGAAATCTGAGGCCTGATATCGCGTAGCGCGCAGGGCCATAACGCCAGAGCAGGGGTGTGCGCATTGGCTTATCGCGCCAGGTTCCCGCCCAAGGCACCACTTGCGCGCCAGTTAGGGTCTCTTCACGGGTGCAAGTGGCTCTCCTTTGGATCAGGGGCGCCGGGCCGCCATGCGCTGAAGACGAGTGGCGCGCGCCCTGAACTCAGCTCAGCAGTCGCGAGTTGCCTACGTGCGCGAGGTGATGCTGCGCGTTGACGGCGAGCCGGCTGTGCCTTGGTTTCCGCAGCAGGATGCCGTACGCTTCAGTCGCAGGGGCGCCTGGCGCGCCATTTTCGGCTGGGCGCGCGGCCCTGGCCGACTTGTTGTTTGGCTTTCGCGCGGGTATGGCGCGCACCACGCTTCAGCTTGCCCGCCGCTTGCCACCCGGCAGCCCTCCCGCATGCGCACCACACGTTGCGCAGCACTGGCGCTGGGCGTGGGCGAAGGCGCACCGATGCGCCGAAGCTTCGTTTGCGCGTCAGTTCGGTCTTTACCCGTGTCAGGGCTTCGCGGCTCGAAGCGGTGATGGAAGTTTTCGCGGCGCAGCGCAACCTGTGGGGCTGGGCGGTGTCGCGTTTGCGCGCGGCCTCGGGTCGAAAAATCTAATGAGGACTCCTGTCCTGCGAAGTTTGAAATTCCGCAAGACAAGAAGTCAAGTTCCAGATGATTTTATCCCCATCCGTTGGGGCGATATGGACGCCATGTGGGCACGTCAACAAGATGGGTGTACTTTCGCCACCCTGGAAACCGTCCGGTATCAGTGGATGAGCGCGATTGGTCGTTGACTCCAATCTGCATGGCGAGGGGCCGGTCATCGTCACCGCCTTTTGCAATTTCTACAAACAACTCGAGGGCCCAAGCGATGTGTTGGCCAGATGTACGTCAAAGCGCGATCCTGGGCGGACCACTTTCGAGATTTGGTGTTACGCTGGAGCGTACTGATCGGCCCGGGTGACGGACGCCGCTGGTGGCGCCACCACGATCTGGGTCGATTTCCGTGAAGCGCAGGGCGGCCTGGTGCCCTGTTGGGCGCCGTGGTTGCGTGATCGATCGTCGCGTGAGCTTAAGCCTGAGCGCCACAGCGGCGCCAACTTAACAGGAGGTCACGTCATGTCGACTGGTTTTGTATCGTGTTCTTGGCCTTGCTGCGGTGGCGGCTTTGGTGTCTGCTTGCGCCCAAATGCCAATAATATTAGGCCCCAGAAGTGTGCGGTGATGCCTAAGTTACAGTTGTTTGAGGTATCTGTGGCAGGAAGATCAAACTGGTCAGCCGTAAAGCAGGCGCAACCGATGGGTGCGGCCTATCGCTGAGTTCCGATCGCCCGCGAACGAGCGTCACTGGCGCGGTCATCGGTGCCTTTGCTGCATACGTGGCGGTCACCGCATTGGTGCCGGTGCGGCAATGGCACCGCCATTGCTTTACGGCTGGCAACCAGCACAGCCCGGGCACGGTAGCTGGGCCGCGCAGCATCCGTTGTGACATTGCCTCACCAGCGGTGCATGTAGCTGGGGCAACCTGGTTCCGGTTACGGCGCCAATCAAAGCCAACGCCGGTCGTGGCAGCGCCGGTATACCGTTGGCTCGACCCGTGCCGCCAGCGCCACCACTGCCCGCAGCCTCGCGGTAGCGTAATCGCCTGGCTTAGGCGGCGGTAGCCGCGCACCAGCGCCTACCGGGTTGGCGCGTCAGTGCGGCTGAGGGTGCTTTTTACGGATTGCCGCTTCGACGATTGTGTTTGGCGCGCGCGATGTTTCGGCTGGCTGCACTCAGTTACCGCGCGTTGAGCTTGGCCTTCGCGCTGTGTCACGGTTCCGTCGGCCGCGGCGCGCCCTCGCCCCGAGCGATGCGCGCGCTTGCTGCTGGTTGAGTCAGGATCTCCGCTCCGCTTGCGTGGAGCTGACCATGACGCGGCCCCTTGGGCGATCCGATTGGCCTGGTTTCCTGACGTATCGACTCTGAGTTTGCGCTGGCGGCGCCCGCCAAGTAGCACCAAGGACAGCGAGATTCAGGCGTGTGTGGATGAGGATCGGGTTGGCGTGCAAGTTTCTCCGGTTGCAGGGCTGACGGCGTCAGCGGACGGGGCAACACCAGATCGCTTTCCAGTGTTGCCCTGAACCTGTTGGTGCTTGCACTTACGCCGGGCCAGACAATGACCGGCGTTTGGTGGGTTTCGTAAGAACTGCGTTGTGGCCGGGTTCAAGTGTCCTCGTCCAAACCCGTCGTTAAGCAGCCGCCAGCATCGCCTCCACCGGTTCGGCTTCTGGAGCCCGTCTCGCGGCTGTGCAATCCGATCCGCGTGGCTGGGTGCTGACTCAATTCAGGCACCGGCAAAGCTGGGAAAGAGCGCCGGCCTGATGGATAGCGTGGAGTGCCTTGCTGATGACGCGCGAGGTGCTCAGGGCGCGCTGGGCGAACAAGCCGCCGATGCTGACAAGAAGCCGCAAGACGAGTGTGGGCGCGATGACGCCGTCTCGTCTTGAGTTGCGCAAAGCCAATATCCAGTGCCTGCGACGGCGCTGGCTAACACGTGGGGTGTCGACGCCCACGCCGGTTGCGGAGCGCTGGGTCCAGTTCTGGGCTAATCACTTCTGCGTTGCTGCCCTGGCGGGCACGCCATGATCGCCCTGGTCTGTGCACGAAAACGGGGCTATTCGGCCCAATGCGTTTCGCAGCTTCAAAGGCGCTGGCGCGCGCCGCAGTGCGCATCCGGCGATGCTGCTCTGACTTCGACAACGCGCAGTCCATCGCTCCCGATTCGCCAGGTGGGCAGCGGCGCAGGGATCGTCAATGAACCTGGCGCGCGAGTTGCTCGAACTGCACACCTTGGGGGTTCGCGGGGGTTACCCGCAGGACGATGTCACAGCGGAACCGCCAAACTCCTGACCGGCTGGACCGTCAACGCGCAAAACGCAAGGCAAGGCCGGCTTTCGTGGAACGCCCTGCATCAGCCTGGCGCCGGGCGGGAGCTGGGCAAGCGCGCTGCGCCAGGTCCCCAAGCCATCGATGAACTGCTTAGCGACTTGGTCCGCCACCGGTCGTGTGCCGACTATGTTGCCACAAACCGTGGTGCGGCATTTGTCGCCAGATGATCCGCCGCCAGATCTGGTGCGGGTGGTCGCGACACGCTTTCGCGACACCGACGGGGACCTGCTGGCCCTGGCTCCCGGCGCTCTGTTCGGCCACGACTTAGCTTAGCGCACGGACAGCGTGGCCAAATCAAGCGGCCCGAAAGAGTACCTGCTGTCCGCGCACCGCATGTTGCAGATTCAGCCTCGCCATGGAGCATCTTGTGCCTGCGGTGCAGGGCATGGGGCGATCAATTGGCCGCGCGCCGTCGCCCCAGGCGCGCCAGATCGGGCCGAGGATTGGTTCTCGCCGGATGCGCTGCTCAAGCCGTGCATTGGGCCGAGGTTTTGCCCAAAGGCATGGTGCGGGCTCGACGCACGTGCGCTGGCGCGGAGCGGCCTTCGGCGAGGACCTCAGCAGCGGCACGACCCAGACAGATCGAACGCGCGGACAGCGCCACCGCAGCCATCGCTCTGCTGCTGGCCAGTCCAGAATTTCAACGGAGGTAGCGGCATGCATAAACACGCTGACGCGGCGCGCGACTTTGCGTTGGTTGGCGCCGCTCAGCGACGCGGCGTGGCGCTGCCAGCGCGCCTGGCCTTGGCAGGAACAGCGGTCAATGCGCAGGCCAGCGCCGACGACTGGTGGTGGTTATGTTGCGTGGCGCGCTCGATGGCTTGGCTGCGGTGCCGGCGCCGGGCGATCCGGCATGGTCCGCGCGCTTCGCCCCGAGGCCGGCCCGGCAGTTACCAGTGCGCCGGCATTGCGACTCGACGACATGTTCGGGCTGCACCCGTCCTTGGCGCAATTGCACCGATGGTACGAGCAGCGCGAGCTGCTGGTGGTGCGCCGTGGCCAGCCCGTACCAGGAGCGATCGCACTTTGACGCGCAGCAATTGCTGGAAAGCGGGGGGCGAGCGGCCCATTGGCCCTGGACACCGGCAGATGTGGCCGTGCCCTGCAACTCGGCGGCCACTCCGCCATGGCCATCACCGCCGCGATGCCCCTGGCAATGCGCGGCGCTGGCGCGGCGAGTACCTGGACGCCGGACCGCCGCAGGGACTGGACCAGGACGATGTCGCGCGTGAGCCAGATGTACCAGGATGATCCGCAACTGGCAGCCTTTGCCCAAGCCATGGGTCAGCAAGACATGGCCAGCGCGGCACACGGCGGCGCGGGATTTGCGAGTCTGGCCGGGCAGGCAGGGCGCTTTCTGGCCGATCCAAGGGCCGCGCGTGGCCTGGCTCGAAACCACCGGCTGGGACACGCACGCCAACCAGGCGATGCGGCTTTTTTTTTTTTGGTCGCCTGCCCAAGGGGTCTGGACGACGGGCTGGCATCGTTGCGCCGGGAATCTGGGTGCCCATTGGGCGAACACGGTCGGCTGGTGCTGACCGAGTTTGGTCGCTCGGCGGCGTTCAACGGCAACCAGCGGCACCGGACCGTAGCACCGGCGGCGTCGCGCCTGGGTTGCGGGTGGCGCCGTGGCCGGTGGCAAGGTCTTGGCCGATTGGCCGGGGCTGGCGCGCGGGCAACTGCTCGATGGCCGGGACCTGCGCCCGACGCTCGACTTGCGCGCCGTGATCGCGCCCTTTGGTCGAGCATCAGTTCGGCTGAGTGCCGCGCAGGTGCATACATTCGTTTTTCCGAATCTGGTCAGACGAAACATCGAACTGATGCGCAGCCGGACGTAAGATCACGCTTGACGTAGGAAACCGACATGAAGCATCAACCCAGCGCCTTGCTGCCACTGCTGTTGTGTTGCGCGGCAACTGCTTGGCGCCGTGGAAAGTCGCGCTCAGGCGGTCCCCGTGCCCGACCCCAAGGGGAATGGGCGCAATTGACACCGCGCAGCAGCAAGCGCAGAGGCGCTTGGACCTGCGGCAACAACTTCGCAGTGCCAGCCCCCAGGAGCGCGAGGCCTTTCGCAGGAATCTGCGCGAACGGTTGCAGGAACTCAGCCCGCAGACCGCCAGGCCTGATCGCCAACGCCAAGGATCGATGGAACAGCATGACGCCGCAGGAGCGCGAACGGTTCAAGCAGGAACGCGGGCAGAGATTGAAGGCGCTGCCCGGTGAGGAACGCCGGGATTTGATCGCTCAGCGCCGCGCGATGCTGGACAAACTCAGCCCCGAAGCGCCCGCCTTGCGCGAAAAGCTGCGCAACAGGTAGGGGGACGCGATGCCGGACAACAGCGTGGCGAGCTCTCCGGTCGGGATAGTTGGCCAATGGGGTGGGCGGGTGCTGCGCGGCATGCGCCGCGCCAGCGCCGGTTTGCCAGCGGGAGACGATTGGGCTTTGTGGCACCAGGCCTGCAGCGGCGACGCCCCCAGCGCCAGAGCTCTGGTGCGAGCCCTGACACCCCAGGCGCATGGCCTGGCGATGCAGCTGTTGCGCAAGACCGAGGATGCGCAGGACGTGGTCCAGGAGTCGTTTTTGCGGCTTTGGAGCAGTCGGCCCAGCGATGCATGCGGCGCGCGTCTGACCACCTTCTTCAACGCCATCGTCATCAACCGCTGCAGGACGCACCTCACCAAGCGGCGTGAGTTCACGACCGACCATGAGACCCTGGTGGCGATCGCCGATGGCAATGAGCACGCTCAGCCGGACCACGCCACGGCCATGGGGCCGATCAGTTCACACCAGTTGCAACAGGCGCTGGGTGCCTTACCGGCCAGGCAACGTATGGCACTGGCGATGTGGGCTTATGCCGATGCGCAGGCAGCGCAAATCGCCGACTCGTTTGAAATTGACGTCAATGCAGCCCACCAATTGCTACACCGCGCCAAGCGCGCGTTGAGGCTTGCACTTTCAGGAGACACCGTATGAGCACGGATCAATCAACGCACCACGGCCCTCAAGACGACTCGGACGCAGGATTGCGTGTGGCCCTGCGCAGTGCGCTGGCGCAAGGCGATGGCACGCGCTTGCAAACCTTGGAAGGACCGGGGTCTTGGCGCATGGGAACTGCGCGCGGCGGCCGCGCGCCAGGTCAGTGCCGGGCCAGTTGGGGTTTGGGTGGCGGCTGGCAGTCCAGCCACTTGGTGGGGTCTGTGGCGGTCGTCATCGCGGCCGCCCTTGGCCTGCAGGCCCTGCGCGTGGCCACTGCGCCACCCTTGGACGATTTGTTGGAGCCCGACGTGCTATCCCTGGTTGCCTTTGGAGAACTATAGGCGCGGGGCTCGCGAGCGCGTTGGCTACTTCTGCTTGGGAACGCGCCCCATCAGGTAGAACTCGGGGTTGGGCTGCATGCCGCTGAAGCTGGCCATGCGGTTGGACAGGCCAAAGAAAGCGGTGATGGCGGCAATGTCCCAGGCGTCTTCATCGCTGAAGCCGTGCGCGTGCAGCGCGGCAAAGTCGGCGTCGTCGATCTCGTCGGACTTCTGGCAGACCTTCATTGCAAAGTCCAGCATCGCGCGCTGGCGCTCGCTGATGTCGGCCTTGCGGTTGACCGCCACCTGGTCAGCCACCGGCGCCTTCTTTTCGTAGATGCGCAGTATTGCACCGTGCGCCACCACACAATACAGGCACTTGTTGGCGGCGCTGGTGGTGGGACGATCATTTCGCGATCGCCCTTGGAGAGGCCAGAGTCATCTTTGAGCATCAAAGGCGTCGTGGTACGCAAAGAAGGCGCGCCATTCGGCCGGACGGCGCCAACGCCAGAAACACATTGGGTACAAAACCGGCCTTGGCCTGTACTTCGAGGATCTTCTCCTGAATGTCGGCGGGCAGGTCTTTGAGTTCGGGGATGGGGTAGCGGGTCATGGTGGTTTCTGCTCTCAACGGTTTGTCGGATTTGGGTCTACCGGCATTATCCGTGCCATGGCAGTGTCACCGCCTTATGCTGCGCAACGGGTGCATCGGAGATGCGGCACACTAAGCTCGAAACGCCATGCGGCTTTTCTGGACTTGAAACGCTATGTCTCCATGTCTTGGGCCCCGTGCAGCGGGCCTTTCCTGCTCTAGGCAGCACTGAAACGACTATGGCTTCTCGTCTTCTCATCGAACAACTGCGCAGCGACCATTTGGCGGAGCTCGCCACTGAGCTCAGGCATCCGGCGGTCTATGAGTACATCGGCGGGGTTCCCACTTTGCAGACTTTGTGCTGGACCCGCGAACGGAGCCCTGCGTGGCCCAAGCCAAGCGAATGACGCGCAGCTTGGCTCAACTTCCTCGTGCGGGAACACAGTAGCGGCGCGATGCTCGGTCGCGTTGAGGCAACCGTCCACGACTCCATCGCGGAAGTGGCATTTCTTTTCGGCCCGCCTCACTGGGGACGCGGCTATGCACTGGAAGCGCTTGCTTGGTTGCATGAGGAAATTGACAGGAGGTGCGGGGTGCGCAATCTTTGGGCTACGACCGTCCCCACCAACGCCAAGATGCCAGTCCCTGTTGCGGCGCAGCGGCTACACCGAGGTCAGAACTGGCGCACCGCCGCTGTTGAGCTTTGACAGTGGCGACCTCGTCTTCAATTTGCGGCGTTCGGCCCTGACCCTTCTGCCAGCGTGGGTTCAACCCGGTTTGGCGATGCGCCTGGTGGCAATGGTCCCATTGAGGGAGAGCGCCGCGCAAAGCCGCGCAGACCACTCAAACTCCACCTTGTCTGGCGCGAAAACCGCGCTGTTCCTGTCCCACCCCGCACCGCACATCGGAGGTCCCATGAAACGAGTCACAGGTATCGGCGGCATCTTTTTCAAGGCCAAGGACGCGCCGTCTTTGCAGGCGTGGTACAAGCGGCATTTGGGAATTGATGTCCAGGTTTGGGGCGGCGCGGCCTTCACTTGGGCCGACTCCGAGGGCAAGCCGGTTGGGGGCACGACGATCTGGTCGATCGGCTCGCAGGAAGGCGAGCAGTTTGCACCGAGCACCGCTTCCTTCATGATCAACTACCGCGTGGAGGACCTCGCCTCGCTGCTGCAGGCGCTGCGCGACGAGGGCTGCAACGTGCTCGAGAAGATTGACGAATCCGAGTATGGAAAGTTTGCCTGGGTCATGGATCCGGAGGGAAACAAGGTCGAGCTGTGGCAACCGCCGCAAGGGCAGTGAACAGTCCACCGCTGCGCTCAGGATCCTCCGGCCATCAACTTGTGCACCAGATCGGCCGTTGTTGACGCTTTGTACTTGCGCATCAGGCGCGCACGGTAAATTTCGACGGTGCGGTGGCTAATAGTCAGGGCCTTGCCGATTTCCTTGCTGGTCAGGCCGTCCATCAGGTGCGCGGCCACCTCGCGCTCGCGTGGGGTCAGTTCGGCCTTGACCGGGCGGCGCGAGGACAGATCCTCGAAGGTCCAGATACCGGCTTCATGCGGCGTGGTGGGGTTGAGGGCGCGCCCGGTCACATGGCACCAAAACGTCTCGCCGCTGGCGCGCTTCATGATGCGGTCGTCTGCGTAGGTGCCGCTGCGGTTCAAAATGGGGGCGATGCGTGCGCCGGTGCGCTCGTATTCGTCGGCGCTGGGGGTAGAGCAGCTGAAACGACTGGCCCACCAACAGCTCGCGCGAGGCGCCGAACATGTCGCACAGGCGCCGGTTGCAGTCAACCATGGTGCGGTTGCGCGACAGGGCCAGTCCCACCGGGGCAAGCTCAAATGCCAGGCGATAGTCGATGCTGTCGATCATGTGAAGAGGGTGGAGTCTTAGGGTTGGCCACTAAGAAGTACTACGTAGCTTCTTAGGTAGTATCGTACGGCAATCGATTCTTCAAAGGAGATTGACACGTGAACAAGATTTACCCCAGCGCCGCCAAGGCGCTTGAAGGTGTGGTGCAGGATGGTCAACTGATGGCCGTTGGCGGCTTTGGCCTGTGCGGCATCCCCGAGGCGCTGATTGATGCGCTGCGCGACTCCGGTGTGAAGGACCTCACGGTGATTTCCAACAACGCTGGCGTCGACGGTTTTGGTCTGGGCAAGCTGTTAGAGACCCGCCAGATCAAAAAGATGATTTCCAGCTACGTTGGCGAGAACAAGGAGTTCGAGCGCCAGTACCTGGCGGGCGAGTTGCAACTGGAGTTCACGCCACAGGAACCTTGGCCGAGAAGCTGCGCGCTGGTGGCGCTGGCATTCCGGCGTTCTATACCAAGACCGGTGTGGGCACCATCGTGGCCGAAGGCAAGGAACTGCGTGTATTCGACGGCGAGACCTACGTGATGGAGCGCGGTTTGTTGCCCGAAGTGTCGCTGGTCAAGGCGCACCGGGCCGACAAGTCGGGCAACCTGCAGTTTCGCTACACCGCGCGCAACTTCAACCCCGCGGTGGCCATGGCCGGGCGTATCACGATTGTCGAGGTGGAAGAGATTGTCGAGACCGGTGCCATGGGCCCGACTCGGTGCACTTACCGGGAATTTACGTCCACCGCATTGTCCTCAACGCCAATCCTGAGAAGCGCATTGAGAAGAGAACCATTACTGAATCCAAATGACATTGCGGGACAGACCTTCAGCTCTGTCCTCAACTGAATAGAAAAGGAGTTTGATCATGGCCTGGACTCAAGACCAAATGGCGGCACGCGCCGCGCAAGAGCTGCAAGACGGCTATTACGTCAACCTGGGTATCGGCATTCCCACGCTGGTGGCGAACTACGTGCCCAAGGACATTGAAGTCTGGCTGCAAAGCGAAAACGGCATGCTTGGCATTGGCCCGTTCCCGACTGAAGACCAGGTCGACGCCGACCTCATCAATGCCGGCAAGCAAACCGTCACCACGCAAAAGGGTTCCAGCATTTTTGGCAGCCACGAGAGTTTTGCCATGATTCGCGGCGGCAAGATCAACCTGTCGATCCTGGGCGCCATGCAAGTCAGCGAACACGGTGACCTGGCCAACTGGATGATTCCGGGCAAGATGGTCAAAGGCATGGGCGGTGCCATGGATTTGGTGGCCGGCGTCAAGAACGTGGTGGTGCTGATGGAACACGTGGCCAAGAAGAAGGACGGGACCATTGACCTGAAGATCCTGCCCAGCTGCACGTTGCCATTGACGGGCGTGGGCGTGGTCGACCGCATCATCACCGACCTGGCCGTGATGGACGTGACACCGCACGGCCTCAAGGTGGTGGAGGTGGCACCCGGAGTGACCCGCGAGGAGTTGCAGTCCAAGACTGGCGTGCGATTGATCTGACCTTGGCTCGCTGCGCGCAATCGTAGGTGCCCTGCAGGGGGCTTGAGTTCCCGCTAAGATGGTCGCGTCCCTGCGTTGGCGGGGGAACACCAAAGGGTTTGCCTGTGATGTCGCGGCTGATGTCCCCGCAGTCTTGGCGGCCACGCGCACTGTGGCTGGCCTGGGTATTGGTGACAGTCGGATTGGTCGCCGTGGCGCAGTGGGAAGGACGGCGCCAGCAGCATAGCCGCCTGGAGGCGTTTGGTGGCGATCTGCAAAGCCTGGCGCAGGTCTCCGCCACCATACTGACTCAGCGCCTGCAGCAGCTCGACGACGTGCTGCTGGTTTTGCGCGCCGCTTACCAAGTCGACCCCAATTCCCTTGAGGCCACCATCGACCTGCTGCGCCAAGGGCCGCTGGCTGACCGTGATCTGCAAGTGGTGCGGGTGGACCGCGTCGGCTTGCTGGCCTATGCCGACACGCCAGGCGCCAAACCCGGTATGTACCTGGGCGACCGCAGCTATTTCAAGTTCTTCGCCGATGGCGCCGCAGACCAATTCTTGGTCGATGAGCCGGTGCTCGGGCGAGTGACGCAACGTCTGTCGCTCCCCCTGGTGCGACCGGTGTATCGCCCTGATGGCAGTTTTGACGGCGTGTTGGCCCTGTCTGTGACGCAAGCCTCGTTGACCGAGTTTGGTGCGCGTTTGCAGTTCTCACCGGATACCGTGGTGGGGCTGTTCAACCTGGACGGCGCGCTGGTCAGCCGATCGCGCGATCTGCCAGCGCTGAAAGGCTCGCGCCTGGCGCCGATGCAGATGGCGCCGTTTCTCAGCGAGCCGTATGGCGTGCTGGACCATGTCTCGCCGCTCGATGGTGTGACACGACTGGCGGCGTTTCGGCGGCTCGCGCCGCTGCCCTTGGTGGTGGTGGTCGCTGCGGATCCAGGCCCGCTCAAGCGTCAGACTTCTCTGGAGATCAGCGCTCTGACATTTGGGGCTTGCCTGATGTCAGCGGTCTTGGGCGTGCTGTTGTACTACTTGTCCCGCGCCCTGCAACGGCGCCGCGAGGCCGCGCTGCTGCTCGCCAGCAGCGAGGCGCGGTTGCGCGCCGTGCTGGCGGTCATGGCCGACGGCGTCGTGGTGCTGGGCCCGGATGGAGGCGCGCAAAGTTGGAACGCGGCGGCCGAGCGCATTCTTGGCGAGCCACAGTGTCGTGAGCTGGGCCTGCCCGGGTCCGGCGGCACGAGCGTTTGGATCGGCGAGGACGGTGTTGCGCTCAGCGCGTCGCAGCACCCGGCGCGTTGCGCCTTGGATCTGGGTTTGTCGGTGGACCGCGCGATCGTGGGTCTGCGCCGAGCCGATGGGGAGCTGCTGTGGTTGCGTATGAGCAGCCGCCCCTGGTGGGGGTCCTCAGCCAGGCTGGTCAGGCGGTGGCGGTGTCGTTTGCCGATATCACGGCGCTGCGCCAGGCGGCACTGGATGGGCGCATGGCGCAGGCGATTTTCGAAAACATTGCGCAACCGGTGGTGGTTACCGACGCGGATGCCCGCATTGTCATGATGAATCCCGCCGCCGCTGCGGTGACCGGTTTTAGTGTTCAAGAGGCGCTGGGGCAGCGCCCGAGTTTGTGGCGCTCCAATCGGCACGACGTCGCCTTCTACGAGCAAATGTGGCGCACTATTCTGGACACCGGGCAGTGGGTTGGCGACATCTGGAACCGCAACAAGGAAGGCGTTGCGTTCCCGGTGTTGCTATCAGTCACGGCCGTGCGCGACCCGTCGAGCCTGGCGACGCGCTATGTTGGCATCTACACCGACATCACCGAGCGCAAGCGCTCGGAAGAAGAGCTGTGGCGGCGTGCCAATTTTGATGTGCTCACCGGCTTGCCCAACCGCATGCTGCTGCACGAGCGGCTTGATCGTGCCCTGGCCCGCGCAGGGCGCGAAGCCAGCGCCGTGGCGCTGTTGTTTGTGGACCTGGACGGCTTCAAACCGATCAACGATCGGTTTGGTCACCACGCGGGCGACGCGGTGCTGCATGGCGTTGCCGAGCGCATGCAGAGCAAGATCCGTGAAAGCGACACCGCGGCGCGCCTGGGCGGCGACGAGTTTGTGATTTTGCTGCAAGCGGTTGGCAGTGATGACGACGTACGCCAGGTGGCGCAGGCTGTGCTGGCGGCCGTTCAGGAGCCGCTCAAGTGGGAGGGCCAGGCCATTGGCGTGTCTTGCAGCATTGGTATTGCGCTGTTCCCGCGCCACGCCCATGACCGCGAGGCTTGCTGGCCCAGGCCGACGCCGCGATGTACCGCGCCAAGGCGGCTGGCAAAGGATGCGTGTCCCTTTAGGCCCAGGCAGCAAAGCAGGGCTTAGCGCGCATGCCAGGTCAGCCGGTCGAATTCGGGTTTGAGTTGATGCAGTAACTCGGCGCTGCAGTGCGAGACGTCACAGGCGCGCAGGTGTGCGATGTCGATGCGGCTGTCTTTGCAGGCAAACACCACGCTGTTGCTTTTCTCTTGCGAGGCCAGCTCGAACACGCCCGCGCCAAAGCTTTGCCGAATGCGCGACATATACAGCGCATGCTCGGGGTGGTCGTGATGCAGGTTGACCACCAGCACGCCTTGAGCGTCGAGGGCGCGGTAGCAGTCGTCGTAGAAGGCTTGCGTGCACAACTGGGGGGCCTGGCCGTCATGATCAAAACCGTCCACCAGCAACACGTCAAGCGTGTCGGCGCTGGCACGCACGTAGTCGGCGCCGTCGGCCAGCAGCACCGTGAGACGATCACTGTCGGGGGGCAGCTGGAACTCGTCGCGCAGCGCCACCACGGCGGGGTTGATCTCCACCGCCGTCATGTGGCTGTGCGGCAGATGGCGGTGGCAAAACCGCACCAGCGAGCCCCCGCCAAGGCCGATCATCGCCAGATGGCGCGGTGACGGCACCAGCAGCAAAAATGCCATCATGGTCTTGGTGTAGTCCACCTCCAGCGCATCGGGTTGGGCCTTGTTCATGCGGCTTTGCAGTTGATCCAGCGAGAAGAACAGTGACTTGGTCTTGCCATCGTCAAACACGAATGGCCCCCGGTTTGCCGGGTCGGTGGCCCCCTGCGCGGTCGCACCCGGCTTGGGGTAAAGCCAGCGCCCGACGTCCGCCAAGTCAGCCTCCCAGGCGCTGAATCAGCAGCGGCGCTGCCGGTGGTGCGTTGTCGCAGATGCCAATCAGGGACTGCAGGCGCGCGCCAGCCTGTTGTGCGGCGCTGTCATCGGCCGCGTGCACCAGCGCCAGCACCTGGCCAAGCTCAACGCGCTGCCCGATGTGCACCAGTTGCGTCAAGCCCACGCGTGGGTCCACCCGGTCGCTGGCCTGGCGCCGGCCGCCACCGAGTTCGATAACCAGCAGCCCGATGTCGCGCGTGGCCATCGTGCCGACCCAGCCAGCCCGTGGCGCGAGTACCGGCATTTGCGTAGGAGCGCTGGGCAGGTAGTGCGCGGTGCGCTCGGCAAAGTCGCTCGGGCCGCCCAGCGCGGCCACCATGCGGGCAAAACGCTCCAGCGCAGCGCCGCTGTCCAGTGCCGCGTCCACGCGCTGCAGCGCCTGCGCCGTGTCGCCCGCCAGGCCGCCGATCAGCAGCAGCTCGGCGCTCAGTGTGCGCGTGACTTCCAGCAGCCTGGGCTCGCGCCGCACACCTTGCAGAAAGGTCACCGCCTCGCTTACCTCGACCGCGTTGCCACAGGCGTCGCCCAGTACCTGGTTCATGTCGGTGATCCAGGCGCGGGTGGGGAGCCCGGCGCCGTTGGCCACCTTTACCAGCGACTGCGCCAACTGCAGGGCCATGCTGCGCGCGGCCGCAAACGCGCCGTTGCCGGTCTTCACGTCCATCACGAGCCCCTGCAGCCCGGCGGCCAGTTTTTGGACAGAATGCTGGCGGTGATCAGCGCAATCGACTCCACCGTGGCGGTGACGTCGCGAATGGCGTACAGGCGGCGGTCAGCCGGCGCCAGCTCCGTGGTCTGGCCGATGATGGCGCAGCCCGCGTCGCGCAGCGCCTGGCGCAGGCGCTGCGTGTCAGGCGCGGTCTGGTAACCGGGGATGCTGTCGAACTTGTCAAGCGTGCCGCCGGTATGGCCCAGGCCGCGCCCGGAAATCATGGGCACAAAGCCGCCGCAGGCCGCCACGATCGGCGCCAGCATCAGGCTGACCTTGTCTCCCACGCCACCGGTGGAGTGTTTGTCCAGAATCGGGCCGCCCAGGTTGGCGCTGGCCCAGTCCATGACGGTGCCCGAGCGTGTCATGGCCTGCGTCAGGTCAATCGTCTCGGCATCGCTCATGCCCTGCAGAAACATGGCCATGGCCATGGCGGCGGCCTGGCCCTCGCTCCAGCTACCGTCCACCAGACCCGCCACGAAGGCGTCAATCTGCGCGCGTCGCAGGCCCAGGCCATCGCGCTTGCAGCGAATGATCTCCTGCGCCAGCATGGGTCTGCTCAGTAAGTGCCGGCCGGTGCGGCCACAAGCGGCGCCGTGCCACCGAGGATGGCCTCGATGTCGCTCAGGATGCTGCTCGCCCCGATGCGAAAACGCGCGGGCGTCAGGCTCGCCGTGCCCAGAAACTCCTCGCACAGGGCCATGTAGCTGGCAGCGTCTGCCACCGTGCGAATGCCGCCCGAGGGTTTGAAGCCCACCCGGTCGGCAGCATGGCTGTCCGAGCGAATGGCGTCCAGCAACAAGTGCGCCGCCTGGGGCGTGGCGCTGACCGGCGTCTTGCCGGTGCTGGTTTTAAGGAAGTCGGCGCCAGCGTCGAGCGCCAGGCGGCAGGCTTGCAAGATCAGGCGTTCGTCCTGCAGCTCACCCGTTTCCAGGATGACCTTCAAGCGCAGCGCCGGGCAGGCCCTGCGCACCGCGTCCAGCAGTGCGGACACGCTGGCCACGTCGCCCTGGCGCAGCGCAGCGTAGGGCAACACCACGTCGACTTCTTGCGCGCCGCTGTCGACAATCGTGCCGGTGTCGCGCATCGCACGCTGCACATCGGTGCTGCCATCCGGGAAATTGGCCACCGCCGCCACCGCCAAGTGGGCCGGCAACTGGCGCCGGGCAAAGGCGGCCAGGCGCGGCCAGACACACACCGCGGCGGCTGGCCCGAAGCGGCTCTGGGCCCGCTCGCACAAGCGGGCAATGTCGGCCTCGGTGTCGGTGTCGTTCAGGCTGGTCAGGTCCAGGCAGGCCAAGGCCAGGCGGGCGCTGGCAACCGGGTCTTGCAGCCAGTCGATAGCGGGGGAAGTGGCGAGCATCGAGGGCGTGGAGGGCAATCAGGGGGCCACTGTGGCGCTGGAGACATCCAGCGCCGCGATGATGCGCGCCAGCAGGCCGCTGGCGGTGCTGCTGGCGGCCTCGGCCTGGGCCAGGGTATGGGCATGGCTGAGCTGCTCCGCACTGAGCCCGGCAGCCATATTGGTGATCAGCGACAAGGCCAGCACGCGCAGATTGGCGTGGCGCGCCAGGATGGTCTCGGGCACGGTGCTCATGCCCACCGCATCCGCGCCCAGCAGGGCGGCCATGCGGATCTCGGCCGGGGTCTCGAATTGCGGGCCCAGAAACCACGCGTAAACGCCTTCATGCAGGGTCAGGCCACTGCGACTGGCCACGGTCTGGGCCAGCGCGCGCAGGGTGGGGTCGTAGGCGTCTGCCATGCCGACAAAACGCTCCGACCCGGTCTCACCCACCAGCGGCGAGCGTTGCGGCAGGTTGAGGTGATCCGATAGCGCCATCAAGCTGCCTGGCGGCAAGCCAGGCTTAAGGCTGCCCGCCGCGTTGGTCTGCACCAGCACCTGGCAACCCAGCGCCTGCAGGGCGCGCAGCGGCACCTTCATGCCATCGACTTCACCGGTTTCATACCCATGCTTGCGGCCACTCATCACTGCCACCTGGGTGGCGCCAATGTGGCCCAGCCACAACTCACCGCTGTGCCCGGCCACGGTTGCCTGCGGGAAACCGGGCAACTCGGCATAGGGAATACGAATGGCCGCCTGCACATGCGCCGTCAGCGCACCCCAGCCCGAGCCCAGCACCACCGCCACACCAGGGCGTGCCTGCGGTGCACGCGAGCGAATCAACTCCAGCGCAGCAGCGTAGTGGCTCATTGTGGGTGCAGATGATCGGGCCCGAAGCTCTCGGGCAGCAGTTGCGCCAGCGTGTGGCGCGGGCCCATGGCCTCAAGGTTGGCTGTCAAAACCGGTGTGTCGGGTCCGCAGAACTCACGCAGCTTCTGGCGGCAGCCGCCGCAAGGTGTGATCCAGGCGCCGCCGGTGCCCACCACCAGCACGGCGCGGGCCTGCGTGCTTCCGGCCAGCACCATGGCGCTGAGGGCACTGGCCTCGGCGCAGACGCCCTCCGGGTAGGCGGCGTTCTCGACATTGCAGCCGGCATGAATGCGCCCTTGCTCGTCCAGCACCGCCGCGCCGACCAAAAACCTGGAGTAGGGCGCGTAGGCCTTCAGGCGCGCGGCCCGGGCGGCTTGCAGCAGCGCGGCTTGTTGCGAGTCAGTCAGGGCGGGCGCGTTCATGGTGCTCCGGTGTGGCGTGAGGGGGGCGTGAGGGTGGGCTCAGATGCGGCTCGACGCTTTGTCGATTTCGGCACGCAGCTCGGTGTAGTTCATGGTCACCGGGAACTGCGGGAACTCGTCGATCACGTTTTGCGGCGGGTGAAACAGAATGCCCGCGTGCGCCTCGGCCAACATCGCCGTGTCGTTGTAGGAATCCCCCGCAGCCATGACCTTGAACTGCAGCTCCTTGAAGCGCTGCACGGCTTCTTTCTTCTGGTTGGGCATGCGCAGGTGGTAATTGACTAGAAAGCCCGCCGAATCGGCTCCGAGCTTGTTGCAGAACAATGCCGGCATGCCCAGTTGCGCCATCAGGGGCATGGCGAATTCATAAAAGGTGTCGGACAGGATGATCACCTGGTAGTCGCGCCGCAGCGCGTCCAGAAAGTCTTTGGCGCCCGCCATCGGCCCCATTTCGGCAATCACTTTCTGAATGTCAGGCAGGCCCAGCTTGTGCGTCTTGAGCAGGTCCAGCCGGTACTTCATCAGCTTGTCGTAATCGGGCTCGTCGCGTGTGGTGCGGGCCAGCGCCGGGATGCCGGTGCGTTTGGAGAATTCGATCCAGATTTCTGGAACCAGAACGCCTTCGAGGTCAAGACAAACGAGCTGCAATTATTTTCTCCAAGAGTGGGCGCCCCGGCTGGGGGACGGGCAACAAGCGTGGGGTTGAGTGCGCCGCCACCGGGCATCATCGACGACGGTATTTGGAGCGGGTGAAGGGAATCGAACCCTCGTATGAAGCTTGGGAAGCTGCCGTTCTACCATTGAACTACACCCGCGTGTATGCGCAGCAATGATCGGGCTGTCCTGGTGTTGGACGCGCTGCGCAAGGCCCGTAGTTTACATGCTGGCACGGGCTGCGCCGCGCTTGCGAGCCCAAAGCGGCAGTGTCCCCTTCAATGGACCACACAAAGGGATCAGAAAACGCAAGGCCAGCGCTGTCGATCCTTTCACTACCCTGTGCGGGCTAGGGTCGTCGCCAGGCGCGTAAGTGCTGGGCGATGCTGCGCAACGCGTGTTGCCAAGGCGCGGGTGCGACGCTTGTGCGAAGGCTTTACCCATGCATGCCCAGCTTCTCCCGCCATCCTGGATACAGCGTGTCGGCGTCGCCCGGGAAGGACACGAAGGCACGTGCAAACTCGCGGTGCTCTTTTGCAAACTGGATCGGGTCGGCACCCGACTTCCAGCACTCATAGGATTGGCGCAGCGAAATGGCGCCAGCGGCCGGGCTGTCGATGTGGCCGTAGGCGCCGCCACCGGCAGTATTGATCACGTTGCCGTGCCCCAGGTTCTGGAAGAAGCCGGGTAGACGCAGTGCGTTCATGCCACCCGAGATGATCGGTGTGGTGGGCTTCATGCCGTACCACTTCTGGAAGTAGATGGGGCCCTGGCACTCGTCGCGCTCGATCATGTAGGCGATGGTCTTGTCCGACTGCTCGCCTTCCATCTTGCCGTAGCCCATGGTGCCGACGTGGATGCCGGATGCCCCCTGCAGGCGCGCTATTTTGGCCAGCACGAAGGCGGTGTAGCCGCGCTTGGCTGAAGGGCTGGTGATCATGCCGTGGCCCGCGCGATGGTAGTGCAAGTACTGATTGGGGTACTGGCGACGCGCCGTGGTGACCATGCCCGGGCCACCAACGAAGCCATCCACCAGGAAAGCGAGTTTGTCGGCGTCCGGTCCAAAAACCTCCAACGCATAGTCGGCGCGTGCCAGCATTTCGTAGTGATCGTCGGCGGAGATGTTCATAGAGAACAGCTTGGGCTGGCCGGTCACGTCCTGCGCACGTTTGAGCGAGTCATACAGCAGCGGCATCACCTTTTTGATCGGGGCAAACACCTGGTTGCCTTGCGGCTCATCGTTCTTGATGAAGTCGCCACCCAGCCAGAACTGGTAGGCCGCCTGGGCAAAGGGTTCCGGGCGCAAACCCAGCTTGGGCTTGATGATGGTGCCGGCGATGTAGCCGCCGTCTTTGACGGGGCGACCCAGGATGCGCCACAGGTCGGAGATGTCTTTGGATGGTCCGTCAAACATCTGGATCGCGCGCTCGGGCATGTAAAAGTCGATCATCTTGGCGTGGCTGATGTCGCCCATGCCCTGGTTGTTGCCAATCACCAGTGTCAGGAAAGACACCATCATGAACCGGCCATCGGTGACGTTGCGGTCGAACAGATCCAGCGGATAGGCGATGCGCATGTCCTGCGTGGTTTCGTCGATGTAGTACACCAGCGCATCGACGCCGCGCGTGAAGTCATCGGTGGTTGACACTTCGACGTTGGTGCCGGTGGACGACTCGGCGGCGAAGTGCGCCGCCGCCTGCAAATAGCCTTGGCCGGACTTTGGCTCCATGGTGTAGGCCACCAGAATGTGCTGGCCGTTCTTGATGAGGTCGGCCTCCTTGAGGCTCAAGTCGGTATAACGGTTGGACTGGTCCATGACGGTTTCTCCTTGGGTTGAACAGAGACCCGCCAGGCAACTCGTTCTTGGTCAGCCGGTCGGGTGGTGAGCCAAACTGTAGAAAGAACTGTTCATAAGTAATATTCAATTTTTGTGTTAAACAAATAATCAAAAACTGATAAATAGAGTCTGTTACGCCCATGCGTCTATGAGTGGCCCGCCTTGCTCGATCAGGAATGCCTTGAAGGCCTTGGCGGCGGGCGAGAGCTTCTTCTGGGTCAGGTGCGTCACGTACCAGTGGCCTACCAGTGGCATGCCGTTGATGTCGACCATGGCCAAGTGGCCGGCGGCCAACTCGTGGCGCACCGTGCGCAGCGACAGAAAGCTCAGGCCCATACCCGCCATCACGGCCTGCTTGATGGTCTCATTGCTGGGCATCTCCATCACCACTTTCATGGGGATTTCATGCTGCCCAAACAGTCGCTCCATGGCAGCACGCGTGCCTGAGCCCCGCTCGCGCACCACGAATGCGTATTCCTTGAGCATCTCGAACTGAACCCGTTTGCGCCGCGACAAGGGGTGGTCGGGGGCGCACACGATCCCCATCGGGTTGGTGGCAAAGGGCGTCGCTTCGCAGTCCAAGGTATTGGGCGCGCGCCCCATGATCACCAGATCGACTTCGTTGCGCGACAGCATGCCCAGAATGTTTTCCCGGTTGTCGATGCGCAGCGTCACGTCAATGCCCGGTAGCAGTTTGCCAAAACGCACCAGCAGCATGGGTACGAAGTACTTGGCGGTGCTGACCACCGCCAATTCGAATCGCCCCTTCTTGACGCCAACGTGCTCGGCCATCAGCGCCTCCAGGTTCTTCAGCTGTGCCATGGCGGCGATCGCATGCGTCAGGAACTCCTGACCCGCTCCGGTGAGCTGAATGTTGCGGCCGATGGGTTCGATCAACGGCAGCCCGAACGCATCCTCCAGTTGTCGGATCTGCATCGAGACGGCGGGTTGGGTCACAAACAGTCGCTCCGCGGCCTTTGAGACGGATTTCTCGCGCGCCACTTCGACAAAGGTCTGAATTTGCTTGACGGTGTAGTTGCGCATGTTTGATAAACCTTAATAATCAGAAAAAACTGATGCGTAGCTTAACAAATTTGATTTGAGTTGATGCATTGTGCTGGATAAAGTCAACCCATATCACTGCTTTGAGTGGCTGCTTTCCGACTTCCCGCAAGGACACCCGGCATGTTGCGCGCCCTGTTTTTTGATGTTGACGGCACCCTGGCGGATACCGAATCCGCGCACCTTGCTGCGTTCAATCAGGCCTTTGCCGAGCTCGGTCTGGACTGGCGCTGGGATGAGGCGCTGTACACCGAGCTGCTGAACATTTCGGGCGGCAAGGAGCGCATCGTGCACTACTGGAAGACCGCCCAGCCAGAGTTGCGCGAGCTGGGCGCCATGGCCATGGCGGACACCGTCAATCGCCTGCACGCGCTCAAGGCCGCCGCATACGAGTCGCGGTCAACGACGGAGCCGTCGGTTCTGCGCCCCGGTGTGCTCGCGCTGATGGAGGAGGCCATGCACCATGGGCTGCAACTGGCCATTGCCACCACCACCTCACCGGTCAACATTGCAGCTTTGCTGCGCCGCGCGGTCGGCCCGGACTGGCGCCTGAACTTTTCGGCAATCGGCGACGCCTCCACCGCACCGATCAAGAAGCCCGATCCCCAGGTCTATCTGCACATGTTGGCGGCCCTCAAGCTGGCGCCAGGGCAATGCCTGGCCTTTGAGGATTCCAGCAACGGCCTGCGCTCGGCCACTGCCGCTGGCCTGGCCACGCTGATCACGCCCACACGCTACACCGCGCACCATGATTTCTCGGCCGCGCTGCGGGTGGTGCCTGACCTGAGTCAGGTGAACCTGGCGCAGTTGCGGCGCTGGCTCGCGCAGAGACAGGTTGCCGCGCACTGACTGCCCGCGTCACCCATTTCCCAAGGAACTGCCATGCCCCTGAGCACCAACCGGTCCACCCTGACTCAATTCCTGATTGAGGAACGCCGTCGCTTCCCCAGTGCCAGTGGTGACTTCAATGCCCTGATTCTGGACGTTGCGCTGGCTTGCAAGGGCATCGCCCGCGCGGTTGCCTTCGGCGAGCTGGGCGGCGTGATGGGCAACCATGCAGCGACCGAGGGCGGCACCATCAACGTGCAGGGTGAGACGCAAAAAGCGCTGGATGTGCTGAGCAACGAGGTCTTCATCCGGCGCACCGAGTGGTCAGGCAACCTGGCCGGCATGGCGTCGGAAGAGATGGACCTGCCGTACCAGATTCGCGCGCAGTATCCACGCGGCAAATACCTGCTGGTGTTCGACCCGCTGGACGGCTCCAGCAACATCGACGTGAACGTCTCCGTGGGCAGCATCTTCTCGGTGCTGCGCGCCCCGGCCGATGTGGAGGCCACCGGTCGCGACGTCATCGAGGCTGACTTCCTGCAAGCTGGCGCGCAGCAGGTGGCCGCTGGTTACGCCTTGTACGGCCCTACCACCATGCTGGTGCTGACCGTGGGTGATGGTGTCAATGGTTTCACGCTGGACCCGAATCTGGGTGAATTCATGCTGACGCACCCGAAGATGCAGATCCCGGCCGACACCCATGAATTTGCCATCAACGCCTCCAACAGCCGTTTCTGGGAGACGCCGGTCAAGCGTTATGTGGACGAATGTCTGGCCGGCAAGACCGGGCCGCGCGCCAAGGACTTCAACATGCGCTGGATTGCCAGCATGGTGGCCGAGGCGCACCGCATCCTGATGCGTGGTGGCGTCTTCATGTACCCGCGCGACACCAAGGACCCCGCCAAGCCCGGTCGCCTGCGCCTGCTGTACGAAGCCAACCCGATTGGCCTGATCATGGAGCAAGCCGGTGGACGCGCCAGCACCGGCGAAAGGCCCATGCTGGGCGTGCAACCCACAGCGCTGCACCAGCGCATCGGCCTGGTGTTTGGCTCCAAGAACGAGGTGGACCGCATTGAGCGCTACCACGCCGAGCCGATCAAGGTCGAACTGAGCAACCCGCTGTTCGTCGAGCGCAGTTTGTTCAGGGTTTAGTTTTGCCAAGCGTTGCTTTTGAATCCTCCTCGCGAGCCGTGCCGTCGTCGCGACCCCTGCCGTCATCGCGGGGTGGGCGCCCCTCCGGCGCGCGCCGGGCCCCGCCCGCCGATGACGGGAAACATCTGCTATCAATTGAATAGCAACCAACGAATATGAAGCATAGGCTAGCGGCCGATTTTCCACAGATTTTTTACACCCGGAGACGCCACCATGTCTGAACGCCACCCCATCATCGCCATTACCGGCTCCAGCGGCGCGGGCACCACCTCGGTCACGCACACGTTCGAGAACATCTTCCGGCGCGAGAACGTCAACGCCGCCATCGTCGAGGGTGACAGCTTTCACCGTTTTGACCGCCAGGAAATGAAGGCCAGGGCCGCGCAGGCCGAGGCGGCGGGCAACAAGAACTTCAGCCATTTCGGGCCGGAGAACAACCTGTTTCCCGAACTGGCCGAGCTGTTTCGCGCCTATGGCGAAACCGGCACCGGCAAGCGGCGCAAATACCTGCACGACCCCGAAGAGGCGGCCCCCTACAAGCAGGAACCGGGCACCTTCACGGCCTGGGAAGACGTGCCGGCCGGCACCGATCTGCTGTTCTATGAAGGCCTGCACGGCGCCGTCGTCACGCCCGAGGTCAACATTGCCCAGCACCCGGACTTGCTGATTGGCGTGGTGCCGGTGATCAACCTGGAGTGGATCCAGAAGCTCTGGCGCGACAAGTCCAAACGTGGCTACAGCACCGAGGCGGTCACCGACACCATCCTGCGGCGCATGCCGGACTACGTGAACTACATCTGTCCGCAATTCACGCACACGCATGTGAACTTTCAGCGGGTGCCGACGGTGGACACCTCCAACCCCTTCATTGCGCGAGAAATCCCCAGCGCCGGACGAGAGCATGGTGGTGATCCGTTTTGCCAACCCCAAGGGCATTGATTTTCAGTACCTGCGCAGCATGATCAACGACTCGTTCATGTCCCGCGCCAACACCATCGTCGTGCCCGGCGGCAAGATGGAACTGGCGATGCAACTGATCTTCACGCCCTTTGTGTGGCGGATGATGGACAGAAAGAAGAAGTAACACCCCCGTCCGGGCTCACTTTGTGTAGCCCGTTCCCCCCTCAAGGGCAACACCAGCGGTCTGGCGAAGCCAGTCCCGCGGTGTTTCTGATAGTGACATCGCGCTCCGTGCGTGGTCGGTACATTTTCTGGAGTCATTGAATGCATCACAAACCAAACAACCCCTCTCCTGAATTCACGCGCCAAATGGCCAACGCCATCCGCATGCTCGCGGTTGATGCGGTTGAAAAGGCCAAGTCTGGCCACCCCGGCGCGCCGATGGGTATGGCCGACATGGCCGAGGTACTCTGGAACCGGCACCTGCAGCACAACCCGGCCAACCCGCACTGGCCGAACCGCGACCGTTTTGTGCTGAGCAATGGCCATGGCTCGATGCTGCTCTATGCGCTGTTGCACCTCACCGGTTATGACCTCTCGATGCAAGAGCTGAAGAACTTCCGCCAGCTGCACAGCAAGACGGCCGGCCACCCCGAAGTGGGCCTGACGCCCGGCGTGGAGACCACCACCGGCCCGCTGGGACAGGGCCTGGCCAATGCGGTGGGCATGGCGCTGGCCGAGAAGCTGCTGGCCGACGAGTTCAACCAACCCGGCCACGCGGTGGTGGACCATTTCACCTACGTCTTCATGGGCGACGGCTGCCTGATGGAAGGCATCAGCCACGAGGTCTGTTCGCTGGCCGGCACGCTGCGCTTGTCCAAACTGGTGGCGTTTTACGACGACAACGGCATCTCGATCGACGGCCATGTCGAGGGCTGGTTCACCGACGACACGCCCAAGCGCTTTGACGCCTATGGCTGGAATGTGATCCCGGCCGTCAATGGGCACGACCCGGTGGCGCTGGATGCGGCCGTGCGCGCCGCCAAGGCCCAAGCCGTGTTGCCCCACGGCAAGCCAACGCTGATTTGCTGCAAGACCGTGATCGGCATGGGCTCGCCCAACAAGGCCGGCACGCACGACGTGCACGGCGCGGCCCTCGGCGCGGCAGAAGTCGCCGCCACCCGCCAAGCACTGGGCTGGACCGCCGCGCCCTTTGAAGTGCCGTCGGACATCACCCAAGCCTGGAACGCCGTCGAGCGCGGCCAGGCGGCGGAGCGGGCGTGGGGGCAGCGCTTGCAGGCGTACCGCGAGCAGTACCCGCTACTGGCGGCCGAGTTCGAACGCCGCGTGGCGGGCGATCTACTGCCCGCCTTGGCCAACAAATTGCCCGAGCTACTGGCCGCCATCGCCGCCAAGCCGGACACCGTGGCCACCCGCAAGTCCAGCCAGAACGCGTTGGACGCCCTGGCACCGCTGTTGCCCGAGTTCTTTGGGGGCAGTGCCGACCTGACCGGCTCCAACCTTACCAACTTCAAGGGCTGTATCAAGGCTGGACCCGACCAACAGGGCGCGTTGCGCTGGGGCAACCACTTGAGTTACGGCGTGCGCGAATTCGGCATGGCGGCCATCATGAACGGCATCGCCCTGCACGGTGGCTACCTCCCGTATGGCGGTACTTTCCTGACCTTCAGCGACTACAGCCGCAACGCCATTCGCATGGCCGCGCTGATGAAGCAGCGGGTGATCCACGTGTTCACCCACGACAGCATCGGCCTGGGCGAAGACGGCCCCACGCACCAGAGCGTGGAGCACATCCCCAGCTTGCGCATCATCCCCAATCTTGATGTGTGGCGCCCGGCCGATGGCCTGGAGACCGCGGTCGCCTGGGCCCATGCCATCGAGCGGCGCGACGGCCCCAGCGCGCTGTGCCTGTCGCGGCAAAACCTGCCGCGCCTGACCAACGTGGGCATGACGGCGCGCATCCGCCAAGGCGGCTATGTGCTGTCCGACATGGAAGGGGCCAAGGCGGTGATCGTGGCCACCGGTTCGGAGTTGGAGCTGGCGATCGCCGCGCAGGCCACCTTGGCAGGCGAGGGCATTGCGACCCGTGTGGTGTCCATGCCCTGCACCAATGTGTTTGACCGCCAGAGCCCGGCCTATCAGGAACAGGTATTGCCGCTGGCGCTGCCAGCGGTGGCCATCGAAGCGGCCCACCCCGACTTCTGGCGCAAGTACGTGGGGCGCACCGGCGCGGTGGTGGGCATGGCCAGCTTTGGCGAGTCGGCCCCGGCCAAAGACCTGTACGCCCACTTTGGCATCACTGCCCAGAGTGTGGTCGATGCCGTGCGCACGCTGGTGCACTCTTCGTGAATTCGATGTTTGACCTGATCATGTTCGATCTGGACGGCACGCTGGCCACGAAAAAAGCCGGACCCGGCTTGGCGCTGCCCAATGGCTACAACATGGGTCAGCCAATCCAGGAGTGTGCCCCGGACCGGGTCATCGCGGATTGCTCGGCACTACTAAATTGATAGCGTAAGATTGCCAGCTGGCGATGAGGTGCGCCGAGGTCAGAACTTGTGGCTGTAGGCCAGTCCCAGGGACATCTGGCGCATGCCGATGGTCTCGTTGCCAGCAGCGCCGCCCATGAAACCATTGAACAGGGACGGTCCACTCACGGTGACACGTGGCGCCACCATCAGGGCGGCGGTGACTTCGCTTTCCTTGGCGAGGGCATAGCTGAACCCGGCGGTGTAGTGCGAGGTCATCACGCCAGGGGCCAGGATGTTGAAGGTCACGTTGCTGGCGGTGATCGGGTTGTCGCCCTTGTTGTAGCCGGCGCGCACCGTCAGATTCGGGTTGACGCGCCATGCGGCGCCAAGCTTGATGACGTTGATGTCCTTCCATCCAAAACCGGGGCCGGTGTCGGCACCGAGTGGTGCCACCGGCATGCTCTGGTTGCCAACTGCAGCCACGCCGCCGTAGTTGATGCGACCGTAGTCCAGTGCGATGGTCCAGTCTGCGTTGGGCGAGAACGCCAGACCCACGCTGTAGTTGGACGGAATGTCAAAGTCGCCAGCAGCGGCAAACAGGCCCTTGTACTGGTCGAAGCGGCCCATGTTGACCTTGCTGGAGTAACTCGCACCGATGCTGAAGGCGTCGTTGAGCCGACCCATGTAGCCCACGCGCAGTCCGGCGCCGGTGGCGCTGTCACTGTCGCGGTTGGTCACACTGCCCGGCGCGCCGGTGAAGGGCGGGAAGCCCGGCGCGTTGTCAAACGACTGGATACCCTGCGCCTTGAAGCGCTGGTACCCCAGCAAGACCGACGCGCCGACGGAGTGCTGGGCGTTGAGCTTGTAGGCCACGGTGGGCGCAATCACCAGTTGCATCAGGTCCACGCCCAGCGTGCCACCGCCGCACAACAGGTTGGCCGCACCGCCGCCACAGTTGAAGTTGCCTTGTGGGTAGGTGGTGTTCATGCCGCCGTTGCCGTAGACCGTGACGCCCACCGACAGGTCCTTGTTCAGCATGCGGTTGTAGCCCAGCTCGGGAACCAGGAAGTGCTCGCGGTCGCTGCTGACTTTGCCATTGAGCGAGGGCATCATGGCGTCGCTGCGTTCGGCGTCGCGCACCGGGCTGAACCAGGCCGCACCCAGATCCAGGCGCGAGCCGACCCAGACCATGCTGGCGGGGTTGTTGGCGCCACCATAGCTGTCGTGCGCCAGGGCCGTGGAGGCGCCGCCCATGCCCTGCGAGTGCATGCCGTAGCCGTGCGGGAAGTAGCCATTGGTGGCGAAGGCCGAGCCTGCGAACAACAAGGCGCAAATGGGGGTCAGATTGAAGAGTTTTCTGGATGCTCTCATGTTGGTCTCCGATGGTTGTAGCGTTGGCTGGAAAGCTCTGACCTGGGTCAGGAATGAAGCACCAGGACCGGGTGCTCCGACAGCCCCAGCACCTTTTGCGCCACGCCGCCCACCAGAGCGCGCCCAATGCGGCTGTCGCTGCGGCTACCCATCACGATCAGGTCGGCCCGGCAGGCGGCCGCGGCCGCCAGAATCTCTGTGAAAGGTTTGCCGTTGCGCACCTCGCCTTGCGCGGTCACACCGGCTTGCTGTGCCTGGCGCACCATCTCGGCGACGAAGGACTCGGCCGGCGCCCGCTGCGAGTCACCCCCGGCAACACTCACCACGTTCAGGGGCAGGTCACATTCGGCGGCCACGGCCATGGCCGTGGCCACGATCTGACGGCCCTGTGGCGTAGGTTCAACTGCGGCCAGCACGCGCTGGCCCCACATGCGAGCGGCTTGCGGAACGATCAACACATGGCACGGCGCATGAGCCACCACCTTGCTCACCATCTCGCCGACCAGCAGATTGGCCAAAAAGCTGCGTTTGCCGCGACGCCGGATGATGATCATTTCGGTGCCCAGCGCCTGCGCCTCGTCCACGATCTCGCGGTAAGGTTCCTCACCGCGCCGCAGATGCAACGAAATTGTTACGCTGGCCGCTTGGGCCTGGCTGCGCAGTTCGGCGATCTTGGCAGCGGCGGCTTGCTCGGCGCGGGCTGCGATCTGTGGCGCCAGTGCTTCGTACTCCGGGTTGCTGACCAGTGGCAGCACGGCCGCAAGAGGCAACTTACAGCGTTGCGCCAGGGCCACGGCCACGGCCTCGGCACCGGCATCGAACTCGGTATGTTCGGTGGCCAGCAGCAGGCGCGTGAACAGGGGGGCCATGGTCAATGCCCTCCGGTCAACACGCCGGACGCGGCAAGCACCAGCACCAAAGCCACCGCCGCGCAAATGGCAGCGTAGCAATGGTCGCGCCGCTTCAGGTAGAGCGGAATCAAGCCCAGCAGGGCCGGCAGGGAGCACCCTGCCAGCAGCGATATGCCGACCAGGTTGGAAAAATCGCCTTTATGCATGACGGCGAGCCAGCCCCAGCCAGTGGGCGAATTGGTGCGCTTCAAGTACTGATCTACTGGCAGATTCCACACCGCGGGCAATTGCTCTGGCGGCACATGCGGCGCGAGAACGCCGAACAGGTAGGCTGCAAAGCTCAGCACTAAGGCCACCACACCGATGCGAGTGCCCCAGCCCAGTACGTGGGCATACCGTGAAGCCTCGGCTTGTTGCTCTTGGGTGTTGGTGGTGTTCATGAAAGCCTCACTGTCAGACCCAAACACCTGAACCCTTGAGCAGGGCTCGGAGCCCCGCAAAAAGAAGGATCGAAATCACCAGTTTGCGGATGACCGATCCTTTGAGCACGTGCAGCAAGCGTGCACCGATGCGAGCCCCCAACATCATCCCCACCACCGAGGGCACGGCGATCATCGGCAGCACCGCGCCGCGGTTCACGTACACCCACGCCGCTGATGAGTCCACCAGCGACAGCACCAAGCCCGATGTGCCGGCCGACACTTTCAGCGGCGCGCCCATCAGCAAGTTCAGGGCCGGCACGTTAGCCCAGCCTGCACCAATGCCAAACATGCCGGCCATGACGCCGATGATCAGAAACAGCAACAGCCCAGGTGGTGTGCGATGCACTTGCCAGTCGACCGCGCGCCCGGATGCGCCGTCGATAAACACGCCGTGGATGCCCAGTGCCGACGACAGCCGGTCAGGTTGCGCGACTTCGGGGAACTCTGACTTCTTTGCCGCCAGCATCAAACCTACGATGCCGAGAATGATTACGCCCAAGGCGGTCTGAATAGCCGCAGCCGGAAGCGCCAGCCCGAGCACGGCCCCGACGATGGAGCTCATGCAAGCCAGCAAGGCCAGTGGCAGCGCCAGGCGCAGACTGGCCAGTCCGCCGCGCAACAACATCGGCCCAGCTGCCAGGGCGCTGGCCAGGGCTACCAGCAGACCTGCGCCGCGAACAAAGTCCAGGTGAAACGGAAAAAATCCGCCAATGATGGGCACGAACAATGTGCCGCCACCAATGCCCGCCGGCACCGCCACGATGCCGATGAAGAAACAGGTGATGAAAAGCGCCAGCGGCCAGAACCACCACGGCAGTGTGCCGACAACGGCCATGCCTACATTGCCTTTCGAATCGTCATGGCGCCGCGAATCTGGCCGATGGCGTAACCGACGCCCTGATCGGCGGGATACAGCGTGTGCAGCTTCAGCTTGACCTTCGGGTCAAGCTGATCCTGCGCGCCATGGCAAGCCACACAAATCTGCTGTACCGGCAGGGCCTTCATGTAGCGGAATTCCTTGCGGTTTGATTCGTTGATGATCTCGCCCTTCTCCAGCGTGGCCGGGCTCTCACCTGCGGCGGCGCGTCGGTCAAACTCCTCCAGGGCAGCGCGTTCCCAGGCATCGGGAACCGCCTTGGGGTTGCGCGGGCGCAGGCTGACCCGCCGGATGGCCCAGCCGGTTTGCTCGGAGGCTGCCTTGGCCATCAGTGGCGCCTTCTCGTTGCAAACCGCAATGGCGGACTCTGGTCCGCCCTTGGCGATCTCATCCGTCAGTACCTGCAGCAGCTTTGGAGGCACAGAACTGGCCACCTTGCGCGCCTCGGTCAAATTGACCGCGTCGTCGGCGAACGCATTCAGGGAAGTCAGCAAGATGATGAGTAGCAGGCAGTTGCGCATACACGGTTCTTTCGGCAGACGCTCGGCGGTTAGCCGGAGGGGTTGAACAAGCATGACGAGCGCGCTGCAACCGGAGTGCCGCGACGCTAGCGTTGATTGCACTGGAAAAGTGCGCGCAGGACCATACTCCGAATGGATAGTCCAAATGGGTAGGTGGCGGATCGAGTCGGGTGGCTAACAATGACGACTCCATGAGCATCCTTGCCGATTTCACCGAGGCCGAGCGCGCGCAAGTCGCCGATGTGCTGCATGAACGCCAAAGCGCCGGTATCTCCAGTGGCGCCACAAGCGCCGACGCAGGCGGCGCGTTGGATGATGACAGCTACCACGGGCCGATGGTGATATGAGCCTTTGGGCGCCATGAAGATCTGCATCGTCTCCGACAGCCATGACCGGGCCCCCATGCTGGCGGCGGCGGTTGCCAGCGCGAAACAGGCCGGCGCCGAGGCCGTCATTCACTGCGGCGACCTGATCGGTGCGATGACTCTGCGTCCGCTGATTCAACTCGGCGTGCCGGTGCACGTGGTTCATGGAAACAACTTGGGTGACCCGGTCGCACTATGGAACTTGTGCGCCGCGTCGAACGGCCTGATCAGCTACCACGGTGCCGACATCGATCTGCGGCTGGCGCAGCGCCGACTGTTTGCAACGCACTACCCCCACTATGGGCGCGGCCTGGCCTGTACGGGTGACTACGACCTGGTGTGCTGCGGCCATTCCCACGCCGCCAGCGTGGTGCAGCAGCCCACCATTACCGGCGGCATGACGTGGCTGGTCAACCCCGGTAGCGTGGGCGGGCTGGGGGCGCCGGCGACGTGGTTGCTGGCTGATCTGGCAAGTTTTGATTTCGAGATTCGGCTCTTGAATGGACCTACCTGAACGGGTGATGTTGTTGTGGGCATTTTGTGTTTACGATCATCTTGCACAGGGTCAACGGGGTCGGCGCGTGGTCGGTCCAAGCCCGAAGAATCGACACCCTTTCGCAGTTCGTAAAGCAGTGGAGAACCCATGACGACATCGGTCGCGACCAGTCAGATCATTCTCGTGGTGGGTGGCGGCATCAGTGGCATGACGGCTGCGCTGGAAGCGGCGGAGTGCGGGCGTGAGGTGGTGCTGATCGAACGCAATGCCAGCCTGGGCGGACGCACCGCCCAGTTGTACCGCTACTTTCCCAAGATGTGCCATCCCACCTGCGGCCTGGAGATCAATCTGCGTCGACTCAAAGGCAACCGCCGGGTGCGTGTCATGACGATGACCGAGTTGGTAGGTGTTGTCGGCACACGCGGTGCCTACACCGCCACGTTGAAGATTCGGCCGCGCTACGTCAACGACCGTTGCACCGCCTGCGGCGATTGCGCCAAGGCGGTCAGCAGCGAAGTCCCCAACCCCACCAACTACGGCCTGGACAACATCCGGGCCGCGTACCTGCCGCACGCGATGGCCTACCCGCAGCGCTACGTGCTTGATCCCTCCCTGATCGGCACGCCTGATGCCCAGCGGGCTCTGGCTGCCTGCAAGGCCGGCGCGATTGATCTTTCGATGCAGGAAGAAACGGTTGAGCTTGCGGTGGGTGCCGTGGTCTGGGCCACCGGCTGGAAGCCCTACGATGCCGCCAAGATCCAGCCCTATGGTTATGGGCGTTTTCCCAACGTCATTACCAGCGTCGAGTTCGAACGAATGGCCGACCCAGCCGGCCCGACCGGCGGCAAGTTGCTGCGGCCTTCGGACGGCAAGGAGGCCAAGAACATCGCCTTCATCCAGTGCGCCGGTTCGCGCGATGAAAACCATTTGCGCCACTGCTCGCGCATCTGTTGCATGGCGTCGCTGAAGCAAACCCAGTATGTGCACGATGCCCATGGCGATGCTGCCAAGTCGACGGTCTATTACATCGACATCCGTGCCATTGACCGCTTTGAAGATTTCTACCAGAAGGTGCAGCAGGACCCGACCGTGACTTTCGTCAAATCGAAGGTGGCGCGCATTGCGCAGGCCGACAATGGGGACCCGGTCCTGCATGGGGTGGACACCGAGGGCTACCACCGCTATGCGACGGCGCATGACCTGGTGGTGCTGGCCATCGGCATGGAGCCCGAATCGAATGGGTTCCCCCTGCCGGCCGACGTGATCACGGATTCGTCGGGTTTCATCGAGGGCTCAAGGGATGGCGGCATGGTTGGTGCCGGCGCCGCCTCCAGCCCGCAAGACGTTAACCGTTCGGTGCAAAGCGCCACCGGTGCGGCGTTGCGCGCGATCAAGGTGATTCACCAGACAGCCAGGGAGGAAGCACAAGGTGGCCGACACTAAATTTGCCGCATACCTGTGCGCGGGCTGTGGCTTGGGCGAGGTGCTCGATCTTGGGGCGATGGAGAAAGTGGCCAAGCGTGAAGGCAAGATGGCGCTGATCAAGCGCCACGACATGCTGTGCAGCGCCGAAGGGGTGCAGACCATTCGTGATGACATTCAGAACGAGTGCGTCACGCATGTGATGATCGGCGCCTGCTCGCGCCGGGCCAAGACCGAGGCCTTTCATTTTCCCGATGTGGCCATGGCGCGCGCCAACTTGCGAGAGGGCGTGCTCTGGATCGTCGCCGAAGGCGAGGCCCATGACGAGGTGCGCCAGGAAATGGCTGACGACTACATCCGCATGGGCTGTGCAGAACTCAAGAAAATGGCGGTGCCCGCCGGCAACCCGAATACTGCCTCGAACAAGCGCATCCTGGTGGTGGGCGGCGGCATGTCGGGCCTGACGGCAGCCATCGAAGCAGCGGACACCGGCTACGAGGTGCTGATCGTCGAGAAGGAAAACGCACTGGGCGGCTGGGCCGCCAAGCTGCACAAGCGCGTGCCTTGGCGCGAGCCCTATGCCGAGCCACAGGAAACCGGGGTGGCCGAGCTCATAGCCCGCGTCTTGGCGCATCCCAAGATCAGCGTGCACCTGGGCTCCACTTTGGCCGAGACCGCTGGCGCACCGGGCCGCTTTGCGGTCCGAATCGCACGGGAGAGTGGCACCGTCACCGAAGAGACCGTGGGCGCCATCATCCAGACCAGCGGCTTCTCAAGCTATGACGTTTCCAAGCTGCCGGAACTCGGTGGCGGATTGAGCGGTGTGGTCGATCAGGCCGGCCTCGAAGCCATGGCCAAGGCCGCCAACGGTGGCGTCATCCAGCGCGCCGACGGTGCTGCGGTCAACAGCGTGGTGTTTGTCCAGTGCGCCGGTCAGCGCGACGAGAGCGGCACCCATCTGCCTTACTGCTCGGGCCACTGCTGCGCCACCAGTGTCAAGCAGGCCATGTACTTCAAGGACGCCAACCCCGACATTGAAACCGTGGTGCTGTACACCGATCTGCGCATGCCCGGCATGGGCGAAGACTTTTACCGCAGCGCGCAGAACAAGGGCGTGATCTTCACCAAGGGCAAGGTCAGCCGGGTCCTGGCTGAGGGCAAGGGCTGCAGCGTGAACTTTCGCGACCTGATCCTGGACGAAGACGTCACACTCAGCGCCGATCTGGTGGTGCTGGCCACCGGCCAGGTGCCGAACTCGGGTGTCAACATCGACATCCCCGATGACCAGCAACCGGCAGAGAAACCCATCTCAATCCTGAATCTGACCTACCGACAGGGCAAGGATTTGCCGCAGCTCAAGGCCGGCTTGACCGATTCGCACTTTATTTGCTTCCCCTATGAGACGCGCCGCACCGGCATCTATGCCGCCGGCCCAGTGCGCCGACCCATGGACTTGGCTCAAGCCACCGACGACGCCACCGGCGCGGCGCTCAAGGCGATCCAGGCGGTGGAGAACGCGGCACAGGGCCGTGCCGCGCACCCGCGCTCGGGCGATCTGTCGTACCCGATCGTGCGGCTGGAAGGCTGCACCCAGTGCAAGCGCTGCACGGTGGAGTGCCCGTTTGGCGCCATCGACGAGGATGAGCGGCGCTTCCCCGTCTTCAACGAATCGCGTTGTCGCCGCTGCGGCACCTGCATGGGTGCTTGCCCGGTGCGCGTGATTTCGTTCGAGAACTACTCGGTGGACACCGTGGGCAGCCAGATCAAGTCGCTGGACATGCCCGACGAGTTTTCCGAGCGGCCCCGCATCCTGCTGCTGGCCTGCGAGAACGACGCCTACCCGGCGCTGGACATGGCGGGCCTGTCGCGCACCGTCTATTCCGCCTTTGTGCGTGCCATTCCGGTGCGCTGCCTGGGCTCGGTCAATGCGATCTGGCTCACCGATGCGCTCAACAGTGGTTGGGACGGCGTCATGCTGATGGGCTGCAAGAAGGGCGACGACTACCAGTGCCACTTCGTCAAGGGCTCGGAGCTGGCGCATTACCGCCTGAGCAAGATCGACGACACGCTGCAGCAACTTGGATTGGAGAAGGAGCGCGTGATCAGTTTTGAAGTGGCGATCACCGACAGCCAGCGCGTAGCCACGCTGATCAACGACTACGCCGCCAAGATCAAGGAAATCGGCATGTCGCCGATGAAGGGGTTTGGCTGATGCAAGCGCTGAAGACGACCGGTACGACCCCGATGAGCGAAGCCAACACCGCGGCCACGCTGCGTTACCGCAACAACTTTTTGAAAGAAGTCGAGGCACACGTCGAGGATGGCGAGTGGGTCAAGATGTGCATGCAGTGCGGCGTGTGCGCGGGGTCCTGCCCGCTGGGCGCGCACTGGGAGCACACGCCACAGAAAATCTTCATGATGATCCGTGCCGGCAAGCGCGAGGAGGTGTTGCGCTCCGACGCCATGTGGATGTGCACGTCTTGCTACAACTGCGTGGTGCGTTGCCCGCGCAAGCTGCCCATCACGCAGATCATGCATGGGCTGGCCAGCTATGCGCAAAAGCTGGGCCTGGCGCCCAAGATGCAGCCGACACGTGACTTTTCCATCCAGTTCTGGAAAAACGCCACCCGCACCGGCCGCGTCAACGAGCTCAAGCTGACCATGGGCCTGTACTTCAAGGACGGCCTGATGGCAGGCATCAAGCAAGGCTGGAACATGCGCAACGTGGCGCTGGGCCTGATCAAGGCCGGGCGGCTCAACCCGTTCGAGCTGTTTGGCGGCCACAAATGCAAAGACCAGAAGGGCATTGCCGCCATGCTGGAGAAGGCCCGGGAAATCGAAGAGCGCAAACGCGCGAAATCCTGAGACCTTGCGGGACAGACCGCAGCTACGCGAAGCGAGCCAGCTCTGTCCTCAACCGATTAGGAGCCCATCATGACCAAAAAAGAATACGCCTTCTACCCCGGCTGCTCGTCGCAGCTCAAGGCTTCCGCCGCCAACTACATGACCTCGGTCAACTCGATGTGTAAAACGCTGGACGTCAAGCTCACCGAAATTCCCGACTGGAACTGCTGCAGCGCGTCCATCGGTTATGCCGGGGGCGGCGAGCTTGAGCGCCTGGTCATGAATGCGCGCAACTTCACGCTGGCGGAGAATCACCTGCCGGGTCAGGACATCGTGGCTACCTGTGCCGCCTGCTGGCTCAACGCGCGCGAGTCCAAGGAAAAACTCGATGGCAGCGCGCAACTGCTGGCCGATACCAATGAGGCGCTGAAGATGGCCGGGCTCAACTACAAGGGCAGCGCGCCGGTGCGCCACATGGTCGAAGTGCTGATTGAGGATTTCGGCTACGACGAACTGAAGAAGCCGGTCGTCAAGACACTCGAAGGCGTCAAGTTTGCCGGCTACGTGGGCTGCCAGACCAACCGCCCGTTTGGCATCGATGGCGAGTCGTTCGAGAACCCGATGTACCTCGACAAGCTGGTCGAAACCGTGGGCGGCGAAGCGCTCACCTCGTATGACCAGAAGGTGACCTGCTGCGGGGGTGCACTGGCGTTCTCCGAGCCGGAAAAAAGCCAGAAACAGATCCGCGACATCGTGGAGTCAGCCTACGACCACGGCGCCGAGATGATCGTCACGCCCTGCCCGCTGTGCCAGGCCAATGTCGAGGTTTACCAGTCCGAGATCAACCGCAAGCAGGGCACCAAGCTCAACATGCCGGTGCTGTATTACTCGCAGTTGATGACGGTGGCGTATGGGGGCTCAATCAAGGAAGCTGGCCTGGATGGGCATTTGATTCAGCCGACGAGGTTGCAGGAGATTGCTTCCAAGAAGTAATTGTTTGTCGGGTCTTGCGGACGCTGCGTGTCGGCGAACACTGGTTTGCAATGCGGCGACTTCAATGTACTTGACTTGGCTTGCTCCTGAGGGCACCGGCAAGCCATTCTCCCTTAAGCCGAATGGCACTTACTCAAGGAAGACTCGGTTCGCTCTGAGCGTGTCGAGGCTTGGTGCGGAGCTATTGTTGGACTCGCAGCAGGGTGGGTGCACACGCCGTTCGTGTCCCCGCCTTCGCTCCTTGACCTCACTTTGGCGTGAACCCCCACCCTGCTGCTGCGAAGGACGGTTTTGCTATGAGGCCCACAAACCACGCAACTTGGGGAGCAGGCTGCCTGGGTGTTCTGCGCAGGTCAAGGAGGAGCCCGCGTAGCGGGCGGGGGACACGGAGCAGAGCATCCTGGCAGCCTGCTCCCCGCGCCCACCAATTGGTGCATGCTCTCTTCTTCAGACGTTCCAGCCCCATGCATCGATCTACAAGCAAACTGGAGTTTCTTGGGCAAACACGTGAAGTAAGGGCCATTCTCGTTAACACTTAGCAGCCTCAAAAAGGACATCTGCTTCACCTTGATTCTCAAGTGTTCCTTCGTGGCTTTGCGGCTCGGGACGACGGCCTGATGCGCTGCTGTGTGCTTCTTTTGTCACCATACTGATGATGGGACTGGGGTATCGGGCACGAAGCTGGCACCGGCCGAGCCGCCAGCGCCATACACGGATTTGAACGATCGTGGCCTGCGTTGTCAATACAAAGATTTGTATAACAAAAACATGAAGCAGATTGAGTTTCGCGGCAGTTCTCTGGATGACTTTCGTGCCTTCCCGCGCAGTGTCATGCAAGAGGCGGGCTATCAACTGGACAAGGTGCAGCACGGCCTGCCGCCTGATGATGCCAAGGCCATGACGTCGATTGATACCGGTGTGCCGGACTTGCGCAAGGAGATAAGGTCATGACCAACAAAAATCGATTCGCCAGTGTCTGGGACGCCATCGAAGACACGCCTCAGGAAGCGGCCAGCATGAAGGCGCGCTCTGCCTTGATGATGGCCTTGAGCGTGGCTATTCAGGAGCGCAGCATGACCCAAAGCGAGGCCGCGAAACTGTTTGGCGTGACTCAACCGCGTATCTCTGATCTGATGCGGGGCAAGGTGAACCTGTTTTCGCTCGACACCTTGATCGACATGGCTGCCACGGCGGGCATGGCCCCGACAGTCAAGGTCACCAAGCTCAAGACATCCGCCACGAAGCGCACGTCGCAAGCCAAACTGCTTGCCGTCTGAGGCGCGCCAGACACCCGCGCCCAGCGCTATATCGATATGACAATGTTGTTGTTTACTGTGCCAGACCATGGCGGCACAATGTGGACAGCCAACATCCGACAATCAGTCGAGGACAGAGCTAAAGGTCTGTCCCGCAAAGTATCAGGAGTCAAGCATGGATCATCTCACCCCGCAACAGGCCTTTGATGAGCTTCAGGCCAAACCCAATACGCTATTGATCGACTGCCGTACCGAGGCCGAGTTCTACTACGTGGGCCATCCGGTCGACGCCGTCAACATCGAGTGGAATACCGAGCCGGATTTTGAGATCAACCCGCACTTCAGTGACACGGCCCTGCGCATGGCCGGGCGCAAGGATCGGGCGATCATCTTGATCTGCCGCAGCGGCAAGCGCTCGGTCGACGCGGGCCTGGCGCTGGAGCAGCATGGCTTTACCAATGTGCGCAACGTGCTCGAAGGCTTTGAGGGCGAGCTCGACGCCGAGCACCACCGCGGCACACTGGGCGGCTGGCGCATGCGTGGATTGCCCTGGCGTCAACTCTGAGGCCCGATGTCGGGAGGTTCGCGCGACCTTGCTCAGTGAGCAGAAGTGGATTCGCGCACGCATCTGCGTACATGTAGTACCATTACAAAACTAGTTTTTGTAAGGACGCAAGATGTCTGAATCCACCCTCACCATTAAAGGTCAAACCACGGTTCCCCAGCCGGTGCGCGAGGCCATGCACGCCGGGTTGGGAACCAAATTGATTTGGAGTGTCATGCCCGATGGCACGGCGATCGTTCGTGCCAAGACCAGGTCGATCAAGGACTTGGCCGGAACTTTGAAGAACCCCAAGGGGAAGAAGGTTCGCGTTGAAGACATGAACCCATGGCGCTGAAGGCTGTTTGACATGGCCGCGCTCGATACCAACGTACTGGTACGTTTCCTGATTCAGGACGATGCCCGTCAGGGCTTTCAGGCCAGGCAATTGGTCGACGCGGCGTTGACGCGTGGCGAGACTCTGTTCATACCCATCACCGTTCTACTGGAGCTTGAATGGGTATTGCGATCCAACTTTGAGTTTCCCAAAGACCAGATCATCACCACCCTATCCAGTCTCTTGTCGGCAAAGGAGCTGGTGTTTGAAGCCGAGGCAAGCGCGGAGGTGGCCCTGGAGCTGTTTCGACAAAATAAAGCCGATTTTGCAGACTGTATTCACATTGCCTTGGCACATGCCGCGGGACAGGGTCCCCTGTGGACGTTTGACAAGGCGGCTTCAAGGGTTCAGGGTGCCAGTCTTGTCACATAGCGGCGGTGGCACCCGTGGCAGACGTGGTGACTGCGGGTGCCCCGGGCATCCGACATCCGACGATCAGTTGAGGACAGAGTTTGCCCCGCATCGCGTGGCTGCGGTCTGTCCCGCAAGGTCTCAGGCCTCCGGGTCCTGGTACATCTCGTCCTGTTCGAGCGCTCGCCGCGCCGCCGCCTCGGTTTCGATGCGCTGACGCCGCTCCAGCTGGCGCAGGCGCCGTTGCTCTGCCGCTTCCTGGCGCAGCGCAATGGTTTCCTCGCCGAACAGCACCTGGCGCAGAAAGCGAAAGCCAAATTGCATCAGTGCGTTGTCGTCGCACAGGATGCCTTTCAACTCCTGGGCGGGCAGGTCGTAGATGTCGCCAAAGCCGTCGCTGGCCACGAACTGGCTGAAGCGGTCGATGTCGTAGCAGACCATGAAAAACAGTTCCAGGCTGCGCTTGGAGGGTTTGCCGATGCTCGGGCCGGATGACTTCTTCTTCAGGATCAGCTGGCGCCAGCCGCGCGCCAGATCGTCGTACTCGCCCAGCCCCTGCTCCTTGCGATAGTCGGCCACACTGATCCGGCGTGGCTCCTGGTGACCCAGGCAGTGCGGTTCCTCGACCAGGGCGTAGGACGAACTGTCCGTGGTTTCATCCTGTCGGCGCAGCGACAGCAGGGCTACGGGATAGTAGCGGCAGGCGGTCGGGCGGTCTTCGTACACGCCGCAACCTTCGGGCCGCATGAACTGGCAAGCCGTCCCGTTGGTGACCGGGCGCAGTTTGACGCCGGCGATGCTGCTCTGCTCCATCTCGTAGGGGACGGTGTACTGCTTCAGGAATTCACCCGAGCTGGTGCCGAAGCGGCGCTTCAGGCGCAGGATGTCATAGGGCGTCAGCGAGATGTCGATGTTGCTGCAGCAGGCGTTCCAGCAGGCAATGCCCTTGCGGCACTGAAACTGGATCACCTTGTTGGCATCGAAGGTTTGCGGAATCACCGGGCTGCCAGCGAACGGCAGTTCGGGGGTCATGTTTTCGCTCATTGCCCTTACCTTGTCAAACATCGCACGTGGGGGGAAAGAGACGCTGCCGCCAAGACGAAAGGGCCGGGCCCCCTGTGGCGCCCGGCCTTTTCGACTTTACCTCCCACAGCGCCGCCGCCTTGAATAGCTTGGACTTGTCCACCAGGTCCACGTGTTTGCGCTTGAAGCAGGTCCACTGCTTGGTGTTCTTGTCGTAGATCGAGTTCACGAAGCAATGCCAGTTTTCCTCATCAACAAAGTTCTTGTCGGTGCGGTAGTAAAAGCCCGGATAGCGCGATTCCTCGCGGAACTGAATGTGCTTCATGTGGGCCTCGGCCGTGATGATACGGTGGTAGTTCTCCCAGGCGCGCAGCAGTCATGCAGGTCCTTGGCGCGCAATTTGAGCGAATCCTCCTTGAGCATGCCCAGTTTCTCTTCGGCCACCGCCAGCATCTTGTCGTTGGTGTTGTAGTAGGTGGAGGTGCCGGCCACGTACTCGTCCATGATCTTCTGCAGGCGCATCTGGAGCATCTTGGGCGTGATGTAGTGCGGGTTGACGTCGATGGCGGTGCTGTAGTCCTTGTGCTGCAGAAAGGTGCGCACCGGCTGGTAGATTTCGGCGGCCAGTTGTTCTACGGGAGTGTCGAGCTCGGGCTTCCAGTCCTTGTTGTCCAGCGCATACTGGACCATGGCCTTGGAGGCCAGACGGCCTTCCGTGTGCGAGCCCGACGAGAACTTGTGCCCTGAGGCACCCACGCCGTCACCGGCCGTGAACAAGCCCTTGACCGTGGTCATCGAGCGGTAGCCCCAGTTCCAGCCGCGTGGCAGGTGGGCCGGCACGCCCTCCAATTCACCTTCGTCTGCCGTAGGTGCACCCAGGTCGGTAGGGCCAGACACCCAGATGCCACAACAGCCGGAGTGCGAGCCCAGCAGGTAGGGCTCGGTGGGCATCAGCTCGGAGTTCTTTTTCTCGGGCTCGACGTTCTCGCCAACCCAGATGCCGCACTGGCCGATGCACATGTCCAGGAAGTCTTCCCAGGCTTCAGCCTCCAGGTGTTTGACTTCCTTGGGCGACAAGGTCTCGCGCAGCTTGGCCAGCGCGGTGACGGTGTCCATGTAGATCGGGCCACGGCCTTCTTTCATCTCGTGCAACATCAGGTGATTGCGCAGGCACGACGCCGGCACGGCTGCCTGGCCATAGGGCGGGTAGTCGTTGAGCATTTCCTTGTTCTTGGCCATGTAGTCCTCGCCATAGGCGTTGGTCGCCTTGGCCTTGAACAGCAGGAACCAGGCGCCGACCGGGCCGTAGCCGTCCTTGAAGCGGGCCGGCACGAATCGGTTTTCCATCATGGTCATTTCGGCGCCGGCCTCGGCCGCCATGGCGTAGGTGGAGCCGGCATTCCAAACTGGGTACCAGGCGCGGCCCGCGCCTTCGCCGACCGAGCGTGGGCGAAACAGGTTCACGCAGCCGCCAGCGGCCAGCAGCACCGCCTTGGCCTTGTAGACGTGGATGGTGTTGGTACGCACCGAGAAGCCGACCGCGCCGGCGATGCGCGAGGGGTCGTTCTTGTCATTGAGCAGCTTGACGATGAACACGCGCTCTTCGATGCGCGACAAGCCCAGCGCCTTCTTGGCCGCTTCCGCGACGATCCATTTGTAGGATTCACCGTTGATCATGATCTGCCACTTGCCCGAACGTACCGGTTTGCCGCCGTCCTTCAACAGGGGCAGACCCTCCTTTTGCGATTCGGCGCCGTCATGGCGCACGCCGTCGTCGTCGGTCTTCCAGATTGGCAGGCCCCACTCCTCGAACAGGTGCACCGAGTCATCGACATTGCGTCCGATGTCGTAGGTCAGATCGTCGCGCGTGATGCCCATCAAGTCGTTGGAGACCATGCGGGCGTAGTCGGCCGGATCGAGATCCGGGCCGATGTAGGTGTTGATCGCCGACAGCCCCTGGGCAACTGCGCCCGAGCGGTCCATCGCCGCCTTGTCGACCAGCTTGATCTTCAGGTCCACGCCGGTCTCGGCCTTGACGGCCTCGGCCCAGCGCATCATTTCGAAACCGGCGCCGCAGCAGGCCATGCCGCCGCCGATCAACAGGATGTCCAGTTCTTCCTGGACGATCGTTGGATTCTCAAAAGTACCTTGTGACATGTTGCTTACTCCTTCTAATCGGTTGAGGGCAGAGCTAGCCCACTGCGTGTAGCTGCGGTCTGTCCCGCAAAGGTCGTGGTGATGGGGGCGCCTATTTGCGGCGGATCAGTTCGTCAGGCCGCCCGGCACGGTAGCCACCCATCACTTCCTTGGTGAACACGCCGGGGGCACCGAGCTCAGCGACTTTGGGCATGGGCTTGTTCCCGTACGGACTGATCGATCCCTCGGCCGTGGTGCGAATCGGGAACTTGAAGCGCTTGAGCGTGCCGTTGCGGAACTTGATGGTCCACATGATGGAGTCAGAGCCGCGCAGCGGCTGCACTGAGCCGCCGAGAGGTACGATGTCGGCGTAGTGGCGCACCTCGATCGCGTTTTGCGGGCAGATCTTGACGCAGGAATAACACTCCCAGCACTGCTCCGGCTCCTGGTTCCAGGCCTTCATGGCATGGCCGGTTTGTGATCCGTCCTTGTCCAGCGCCATCAGATCGTGCGGGCAGATGTACATGCAGGCGGTCTTGTCCTGACCCTTGCATCCATCGCACTTGTCGGTTCTCACATAGGTTGGCATTGCTCATCTCCTTTTCAGGGTTTGGGGTTAACGGGATTCACGGGGTATCGAGACTGGCGTAGTACTTGCGCAGGACGGCCAGCACTTCGGGCCGGCTGAACTCGGGCGGCACGTCCGATCCTTCGGACAGGGACTTGCGCAACTGGGTGCCGGAAACCTGCAGCCGGTCGGCATCGGTATGCGGGCAGGTTCGCCCCGAGGCCATGCCGCCGCACTGGTAGCACCAGAAGGCCACGTCGATCTTGAGCGGCTGCGTCTGCAGGGCGCCGGGAGGCAACTTGTCGAAGATGTGGTGTGCATCAAACGGGCCGTAATAGCTGCCCACGCCAGCGTGGTCGCGCCCGACGATCTGGTGCGAACAGCCGTAGTTCTGCCGGAACAGCGCATGCAGCAAGGCCTCGCGCGGACCGGCGTAGCGCATGTCCAGCGGGTAACCGGCCTGCACGATGGTGTTCTTGACGAAGTACTTGTCCACCAGGGTGCCAATCGCGTGTGCACGCACTTCGGCCGGAATGTCGCCCGGCTTGAGGTTGCCCAGCAGCGAGTGGATCAGCACACCGTCGCAGGTCTCGATGGCCACCTTGGCCAGGTACTCGTGCGAGCGGTGCATCGGGTTGCGGGTCTGAAACGCCGCGATCCTGGACCAGCCGAGCTGGGTGAACAGGGCGCGTGTCTGCTTGGGCGTCTTGAACAGCTCGCCATACTTCTCGGGAAATCCGCCGGTGGACAGCACCTTGACCGGCCCGGCCAGATTGACCTCGCCTTGGCGCATCACCAGCCGCACGCCTGGGTGTTCCCAGTCGGTGGTGCGGAACACCTTGGAGCACTCATGCAGCTTGTCGATGACGTATTTTTCGGTCACGCGCATGGTGGCCAGCAGGGTGCCGTCGTCGGGGTCGGCGAGGGCGATCTCGTTGCCGACCGCAATTGATTCGGCTTCCCCCGAGGTGGCCGAGAGTGTGATCGGAATTGGCCAGAACAGACCGTTGGCCAGTGTCATGCTGTCGCAGACGCTGTTCCAGTCGGCGTGTGACATGAAACCCTGCAAGGGCGTGAAGCCACCAATGCCCAGCATGATCAGGTCGCCCTTTTCGCGCGAGCTCACGCGCAGCGCGGGCAGGGTGGCGGCGCGTTTGATCTCATGGTCAAGGGCGTCGCCTTCGAGTAGCAGTGGCAACAGACTGCCGCCGCCGTGTGGATCAACTAAAGCCATGGCGCGGGTCCTTTCGGGGTCTGGTTCATGGTGTGCGCGGCATCAGGCCACTGCCTGGTAGTACAGGTTTTGGGGATGGTTCACCTGGGCGAAGAAGAACCAACGCTCGGCCAGCAATCCGAGGTACTGCACGACGAAGGCGATCGCCAACACGCCAGGCGTGGCGGCCCAAAGGCTGGTGGCCAGCAGCAGCATCGGCACGGCAAAGACGGCGACCAGAAATACCCACTTGACCGAGCGCAAAGTGGCGCGCGTCTGACCGTGGAAGAACTCCCGCGTATTGAACGAGCCGCCCATGAAGCCCATCGACTTCTGCACGATGCGCGGGTGCTTGATGCCGATGGCGGTTTGCAGCGTGGACGTGGGACGCAGGCGCTTGTTGCGCAGTAGCGAAGCGCTTCGGCTGGCGCCGGCCAGCAAGGTGATGATGAGCGACCAGAGCGTGAAAAAACGTACCAGCGCCGGTGCACCGTGGTGGGCAAAGGCAGCAGCCAGCGTGAAGCCACAGGCACCGCCCAGCAGAATGTAGTTGATCACGGTCAGCGGGGTGTGCCACTCTTGCATGAAGCGCAGGCAGGCATAGACCATGCCGGTGGTCACAAACAGCGTAAAAGCGAGTACGGTGCCCAGCACACCCAAGACCACGCTGGCGTCAATCACGATGCCGTCGGCCAGTGTCATCACGGTGGGATTCCAGCCGGAGAAGTGGGCCAGGCCGTACAGCGCCGCCACCCCCATGAATGCGGGCAGCACGATGACCTCGCGCGACAGCCACGAGGTGCGCCACATGGCGGCGGAGCGCCAGGCGCGCTCGGGGCGACCTAGGTGGAAGAACGAGCTGAACAGGCCCAGCGCGCTCAAAGCCAGCACCAGCAGCGTGCCCACCGCGTAGAAGGACCGGCTACTTTGCTCTGGCAGCAGATTGAACAAGGCGTAGGACTGCGCCGTGAACAGCGCCAGAAACAGCCCCTGCGCGGCACCGATCAAGGTGGTGAGGAAGATGACGGAAAAAGCGGGCTTCATGGTGGTTGGCGCCTACCAGGACATCACGTCGTCCAGCGACGGCTCAGACTTGGCTGGCTTGGGCAGCAGGCCGTCGATCTTCAGCGGGTTGTCGGTGCGGGCGAGTTCATCCGCGTGGATGTGCATCGGCGTCTTGCGTCGCGGCAGGTAGTGGTTTGACGGATGGGTGCCCCATTCCGGCATCAAGGTGTAACCCGCGTTGTCACGGATCGCCGTCGAGACCACGGATTCAGGATCGTGGATGTCGCCAAACAGACGCGCGTTGGTCGGGCAGGCCAGCACGCAGGCGGGCTTGCGTTCGCCGGCCGGGCGCGTGGTGTCATGGATGCGGTCCACGCACAGCGTGCACTTGGTCATCACCTTGCTTTTTTCGTCGAGTTCGCGCACGCCGTAAGGGCAGGCCCAGGAGCAATACTTGCAGCCGATGCACTTGTCGGAGTCCACCAGCACGATGCCGTCCTCGGCGCGCTTGTAGCTCGCCCCCGTGGGGCACACCGGCACGCAGGGCGGGTCTTCACAGTGCAGGCACGATTTGGGGAAGTGCACCGTCTGCGTATTAGGGTACTCGCCGATCTCGAAGGTCTGCACGCGGTTGAAGAAGGTGCCACTCGGGTCTGCGCCATAGGGATTGAAGTCCGCCAGCGGCCCGGCCGTGCCCGAGGTGTTCCACTGCTTGCAACTGGTGACGCAGGCGTGACAACCCACGCAGACGTTGAGGTCGATCACCAACGCCAACTGGGTCATTTCTTCCACTCCCCCCGGCCGGCAAAAAAAGCCTGCCAGGGCTGGGTCGCCCGCGTGCCGGGCGCCGCCGGCACCGGCGCGAACTGCGGCCAGGTGGCCTTGGGTTCGTCCGCCTCGGCCTTGTAGATGCGCACGCGCACGTCGTACCAAGCGGCCTGGCCAGTGACCGGGTCGGAGTTGGATAATCTGCCCTCGCCAGGCTTGCCGGCAAGCTCCTCACTGATCAGGTGGTTGAGCAGGAAGCCGCGCTGTGACTCGTTGGCGCCGCTGGCCAGATTCCAGGCGCCGGCGGCCTTGCCAATGGCATTCCAGGTCCAGACCGTGCCGGGCTCAACGGCTTCGGAATAGCTGGCCATGCAGCGCACTCTGCCCCATTGCGATTCGACCCACAGCCAGCCACCGTCTTCAATACCGGCCGCCCGCGCGGTCTTTGGATTCAGGTGCAGGTAGTTGTGCGCGTGGATCTGGCGCAGCCAGGCGTTTTGGGAATCCCACGAGTGGTACATCGCCATCGGACGCTGCGTCACCGCGTTGAGCGGGTACTTCACCCGGTCGGTTTGCTGTGCTTCGAGTGGCTCGTAGTAGAAGGGCAGTGGGTCGAAGTAGGTCTCGATGCGTTGTTTCAGGTGTTCCGGCGGCTTGCGCGACAAGCCCTTGCCTCGTGCGGCGGTGCGGAACTTTTGCAGCACCTCCGAATACACGTGGATCATGATTGGCTCGGCGTAGCGCTGGATGCGATTGCGCTGCGACCATTCCAGGTAGCCCTTGTTCCAGTTGCGCATGTACTGGTAGGAGGCCGGCAACTTGTGGTGATAGACACAGTTGTTCTGCGCGTACATCTCCCACTGGCGCGGGTTCGGCTCGCCGCGCATGAACTTCTCGCCGCCCTTGCCGCGCCAGCCGGCCAGGAAGCCGATGCCCGAGCCGGGCGCGGTCTCGTAGTTGACGATGAAGTCGGGGTAGTCGCGAAACTTGCGCTCGCCGCTAGGGCGCACAAAGGCCGGGAATTTGAGGCGACCGGCGAGCTCGATCAGAACCTCCTGGAACGGCTTGCAGTCGCCCGTTGGGGGCACCACCGGGATGCGCACGGCATCGACCGGGCCGTCGAATTCCGAAATCGGCCGGTCCAGCATCGACATCACGTCGTGGCGTTCGAGGTAGGTGGTATCGGGCAACACCAGATCGGCGAACGCGGTGGTCTCCGACTGGAACGCGTCGCAGACCACCAGGAAGGGAATCTTGAACTCGCCATCCTCGCTTTTGTCGCCCAGCATTTTGCGCACTTGCGACGTGTTCATGGTCGAGTTCCAGGCCATGTTGGCCATGAACAGCATCAGGGTGTCGATCGGGTACGGGTCGCCGCGCCAGGCGTTGGTGATGACGTTGTGCATCATGCCGTGCACCGACAGCGGGTACTCCCACGAGAAGGCCTTGTCGATGCGCACTGGCTTGCCGTCATCGTCCACAAACAGGTCATCCGGCTCGGCCGGCCAGCCCAGGCCTAGGCCATCGAGCGGCGAATTGGGTTTGATCGCCAGCGGGGTGTTGGGTGTCTTGGCGCAGGGTGGGATCGGGCGCGGAAACGGCGCCTTGTGGCGAAAGCCGCCGGGGCGGTCGATGGTGCCCAGCAGCGTCATCAGGATCGCCAGCGAGCGCGTGGTGTGAAAGCCGTTGGAATGCGCAGCCAGGCCGCGCATGGCGTGGAAGGCCACCGGGTTGCCGGTCACGGTGTCGTGCTCCTTGCCCCAGGTGTCGGTCCAGGCAATCGGCAGCTCGATCTTCTGGTCGCGCGCCGTGATGCCCATCTCATGCGCCAGGCGGCGGATCGCTTCGGCCGGAATGCCGGTGATGCCAGCCGCCCAGTCGGGCGTGTAGGCCTCGACGCGGTCCTTGAGCAACTGGAAGGCGGGTTTGACGGCGGTGCCGTCGTGCAGCTTGAAGTCACCCAGCAGGAATGGGTCACAGCCCCGCGTGTGCGTCACCACCGGCTTGTTGCTGATGCGGTCCCACCAGAGCTTGTTCTGCGGGTCGAAGCAGCCTTCTTCTTCCGGAACTTCGGTGCGCACAAACATGCCGAACTCGTCGTTGGCCTCGTTCATGTTGACCAACTGGCCGGAGTTGGTATAGCGCACCAAAAACTCGCGGTCGTACAGGCCCAGGGCAATCAGTTCGTGGATCAGCGCCAACAAGAGTGCGCCGTCGGTGCCGGGTTTGATCGGTAGCCATTCGTCGGCGATGGCGGAGTAGCCACCGCGCACAGGGTTGATCGAGATGAAGCGTCCGCCGTCACGCTTGAACTTGCTGATGGCGATCTTCATCGGATTCGAGTGATGGTCTTCGGCCGTGCCCAGCATCACGAACAGCTTGGCGCGCTCCAGGTCCGGCCCGCCGAACTCCCAGAACGAGCCACCGATGGTGTAGATCATCCCGGCGGCCATGTTGACCGAGCAAAAGCCGCCGTGCGCTGCGTAGTTGGGGGTGCCGAACTGCCGGGCGAACAGGCCAGTCAGGGCCTGCATCTGGTCGCGGCCGGTGAACAGGGCAAACTTCTTGGGATCGGTGGCGCGGATCTTCCTTAGGCGCTCTTCCAGTAGCGAAAAGGCCTCGTCCCACCCGATCTCTTCAAACTCTCCCGCGCCGCGATCACTGCCAACTTTGCGCTTGAGCGGCTTGGTCAGGCGTGCCGGCGAATACTGCTTCATGATGCCCGATGAGCCTTTGGCGCAGATCACGCCCTGGTTCAGTGGGTGGTCCGGGTTGCCCTCGATGTAACGAACCTCACCATTGCGCAGGTGCACACGGATGCCGCAGCGGCAGGCGCACATGTAACACGTGGTGTTGCGCGTCTCGGTGGTGGCCCCCGCCAGCGGCGGCTGGCACGGGTCGTGAAGCGGTGTGGCGGACATGCGGTGGACGTACTCGGTTGCCGACTGATCATCAAAGGGGAGGCCCCGAACTGCGCATGACCGCAGCGCAAACGCAGGGCCTGCAGACTGACCCTATTAGAGACAAGGGTATGCGCAGGCGTCTATAGCCGCCACGGGTGACCTGGCGTAACCCAAATGGGTAGCGGCATGGCGTGCGCAAACCTTGACGAAAGTCGTGATGGCCGCACATGGCATGTGGCAGCATCGAAACTTGCTGATATATCAGTGTTTGGTTATATAGTAGGATCGCTGTTCGATTGCCATGTCATGACTCCCGCCGCCATCGTGCCCATCCGAGCCACCGCCGAGCTGGCGCGCGGCACCGTGTCCGGGCCGGCCGCCGAGCTGCCCGCCCTCAATGACGAGCTGGAGCCTTTGCTGGAGCGCTTTCTGATGTCCATCCTGCCGCTGGCGGGTGCACAGGCCGGGGCGGTGCGGGTCCTTAGCGACGATGGGCAGACCATGCGACTGGTGGCACAGTGCGGCTTGCCAGCGCAGGTGCACAGCGCGGAGCGCTTAATGCAGCGTGATTGCGGCATGTGCGGCGTCGCTGCCGGTGCCGATGTGCTGGGATGGGTAGACGACGTCCAAGCCTGTGGGCAACACGGCGCCAGCGGCTACTTTGGCGCGCAGTGCAAGAGTGTGCTGGCTATATCGCTGCCCCACGGCAGTCAGGTGCTGGGGATCTACAACCTGTTCTTTGAGGCGGCGCCGCAGATCGACCCGCCGACGCAGGCCATACTGCGCCTGATTGGCCAGTTGCTGGGTCTGGCCCTGCACAACGCGCGTATCGAGCGCGAGCGGCTGCGCGTGACGGTGATGAAAGAGCGCCAGGAAATGGTCAATGAAGTGCATGACGCGCTGGCCCAGACGCTGGCCTATGTCCGCATGCGCCTGCCGCTGCTCAACGACGCCATGCTGGCGCATGATGACGCGCAGTCGATCAAGTATTTCTCGGACGTCAAGAGGGCTGTCGGCGAGGTGCATGACAACCTGCGCGAGGTCATGACCTACTTTCGCACCCGCATGGACCCGCTCGGACTGCTGCACGCCCTGCAGGGCCTGGTGCAAGCTTTTGGCGAGCGCACCGGCATTGCACTGGAGCTGCGCAATTCGGCGCAGAATCTTCATCTGAGCGATGAACAGGAGGTGCAGGTGTTTCACATCATCCAGGAGGCGTTGGCCAATATTGCCAAGCACTCGATGGCCAAGCGCGCGCTGGTGGCCATTGACAAGACGCCCGAGCAACTTGAGTTCGTGATCCAAGACGACGGGCTGGGCATGACCGCGCCCTCGGTGTCGACCATTGTCACCTCCGCGCAGGGGATGGCGCCGCCGAGCCACTTCGGTCTGGAAATCATGCAGGGCCGGGCACAGCGCCTGGGCGGCCGGCTGGATGTGGGCCTGAAAGACGGAGGCGGCACACGGGTGCGTCTGGTAATACCCATGCTGCCAAAGACCGTGGGGTTGACTGCATGAACCATCCACTGCGGGTAATGCTGGTGGATGACCATGCGCTGTGCCGCAGTGGTCTGACCGAGTTGCTGGAACACCGCGCCGGCATGACGGTTGTGGGGGCCACCGGCGACCCGCTGCGGGTGGTGCCGATGCTGCAGCAGTATCAGCCCGACCTGCTGGTGCTGGACTTGCGCCTGGCCAGCACCGACGGCCTTAGCGTGCTGCGCCAGATTCGCGCCGCCGGGCTGGACACGGCGGTGGTGATGCTGACCATGAGCGACAGCGAGGACGACTTGTCTGCCGCCTTGCGCGCCGGTGTGCGCGGTTACCTGCTCAAGGACATGGAGCCCGAAGAGATCATCGACGCCATTGCCCGCGCCGCGCGCGGTGAGCTGGTGGTGGCCTCGGCCATGACACTCAAGCTTGCGCAGATCCTGCAGTCAGGCCCCAAGGGGTCGGTCAAGGGCGACCTGGTGGCCTCGCTCACGGAGCGCGAGCGCGAAGTGCTGGACCACGTGGCGCGCGGCCAGAGCAACAAAGTCATCGCCCAGGCGCTGGACATCAGCCACAACACGGTCAAGCTGCACGTGCGCCACATCATGGACAAGCTCAACCTGCGCTCGCGGGTCGAGGCGGCGGTGTTTGCCTTTGAGTACCGCAGTTCGCCCGACGGCCTTAAGGCGGCGGCCGAGGCGGGCGAGAAGCTGCGGGGTTGATGGATTTCTTGGAAAGATGGCTGGCACGGCTTATGGGGGGCGGGTCACCCTTGGCGGCTGTGCCGATGTAGTCGCTTCACACCGTATCGTTAGCGAGTTGTTCGTTTTCTTGCAAGACGTGAGTTCGAAGATGCAGTAAACAGGTCAGACCGGCGGTGAGCAAACCCGACTAACTGGTTGTGGCATTCATGGATGATGACCACGGCGATCGAATGGGGCCTTGCCGAGCGGTTCGTATCTGGGTCCGCATGGCAATGCCCGTGCAACAAGACCGTCTGTAGATGTGCAGTCTGTTCCTCGTTTCATCGCAGCTCCACTTCACGCCAGCGCAGGAATACCGTTATCAAGGAAGAAACTCAGAGACGCTACTTGACTGCGTGGGAAGTCCCTGTAGACCTGTTAAACCGAAGCGTCACGGAACGCCCTCAGGACTGTGTTGATGCGCGTCTGATAGCCGGTCCCTTGCGCCTTGAACCATTCAAGAACATCTTGATCCACGCGCAGCGAAATGGATGCTTTGGCAGGTAGCGGCTTCAAACCCTTTCGAACCAAGCCACGAACAATGTGCTTTACGTTCGCCTCTGGGTGTTCGGACGTCGGCTTTTGTTCACCCGTGCCGGACTTCAGGCGCGCCCAATCAGTTTTGGATTTCATCGAAGTAGATTTGCGACTCGCGCTTGGTAGCTTTTCGGAACGAGATGACGCGGATTTCATGTTCACTCTCCGTAGGTACGACTGAAACAGTGATGCCAGCGAGCAAGCCCAGCGTAACGAAGCGTTGCTCGCCGTAGGAGAAACGGTCATCCTCGAACGTAAATGTCACGCCTTCAAAAACGCTCGCGGCATCCAGAAAGTCAAGCCCATGGGCTTTGATGTTCGCTGCACGCTTCGTTTCAGACCAAGTGAACTCCATGCGCCAAGTGTATATACAGAACGTATGGGCATCAACCAATATTTCTTCTACGGTTTAACGTGAAGCTAACCAGCCGGCCGCTTGCGGGTGGCCTGTGTTGAGCGGTCAGTTATAAGACTCTTCTGCTCAACAAGGCGGCCACTGACATACTTGTGCAGCACGCTCGCAATCAAAGTTTGGTAGGGCATTCCCTCCTCGAGTGCTTTGATTTGAATGTCGTTGAGATCAATCGATGAAAGGCGAATATTCACTCTGCGATCTTTCACTGCGGTAGCTCTTGCTGCCGCCTTGAACTTCTCCAGTTCACTCTTCGTGGCGACAGACTTGAGACTGCCCTTCTCGAAGGCAGACAACACTTCTCGTTCATAGGCATCAACGTTTGGCATTGGGTTCACCTTGCTGCAAATAGTCCCGTGTTGCCTTGCGGCTCGGGATCACGGTTTTGAGAAAAAAGTAATCGGCCTCTTCGACAAAGGGAGCCAAGTAAACGTACCCATCAAACGAAACAACAAGCACCCGCTGATTCGGATATTTCGTCACGTTGGGATGCTCGACAATATCAAGCAGTCCATCAGATTCAACCGCCACAACGATGCTCTCGAAAGACACCCCGCGAGATAGCTTTAGCGATTCGTTTTTTTCGGCACTCCAGCGAAAGGGTTTCATTGTCGAATTTTACACTTCTGTGTGCCTTTTGTCGTCACTTGTTCGTGGCTGACTTATAACGTTGGAGCCAAGTGGCGCCGCAGGCGTCCGACTTGGGTGATAGGCGTCAATCGCCTTCATCGCCGACTTTTCAATAGCGATAGGCGGCAAGGCCGACCTTGCAGCCAATGCTTTCTCGCTCATGAGTCGCAACGCTGCGGAAATGGAGCGAAGCTCAACAAGACTTAGGTAGCACACTGTGGCTGAGGCCGCTGCTACGAATGCGGCATTGAGTGTTTGGCTCGGGCCGGCGCTTAGGAAGACGGAGGCTAGGAAGAACAGAGTCGCTCCGAATGCGAGAAAGTACGTTGCTAGCAGCAGTGCTTGCAATAAAAACTTTCGCCAACCAAAGCGATAGTTCTTGCTCAGGGTGATCTGACGGGGAGAAGTGGTCCGACGAATTTGAACAGTAGGATAAGTGGAAATCCAAGCGATTTTGTACGGCCCGGCACAAGCCGGGCTTATTGGGAGTTTCAGGAGGAAACTGAAGAAAAAAGGCACATTGGCACGCCGCGTACGGCGTACCCACACCCCCGAATTCAGGGCCCGCGGGGCGCTTGCCGCGTTGCGCGAAGACAAGACCACATGGCACAGCTGTGCCAGGAGTTTGAACTGCATTCCAATCAAATCACCGAGTGGTGTTAACGGCTGCGTGGAACCGCATAAAAGTGGCTGCCGAAGTGCGGTTTTGAGGGCTGCTGAAAGCGCTCGTCCAAATGCGTGGTGCGTAGGTCGTGGGTAGAGCAATGCGCGCGAGCGCCGGTGCTGGGCGCTCGCTGGTCGATGCTGCGCCGATCAGAACGGCACGTCGGTTTCGTCGATGCCTGGCGGGCTGAAGTCTTGGCGTCGTAGGTGCGGTCGTGTTTGAGGGCGCGCTGGATGTCTTTGCCATATTGACGCCAAATGACATCCATGAGGTCGTCAGGATTTCGGGACAGCCATGGCTTGCTTGGGCGTCCAATTCGCTGCAATACGGAGGGTTCGGGGATGGCCTTGGAGTTGGCAAGCCCCAGTTCTGCCGAAGCCATATTCGCGCTGTTGGCGCTCGCTGCGCTCTGGTTTTCCCCGCTTCATGACTTCTTGCCTTTGCAAGCGGCACGGCGTGGCGGTCTTGTGTGCTTGGCTCGCGCCATGGCCTCTTGAGGCGATAGGAGTCGCCCTGCAGCATCACGATCTCGCAGCGGTGCGCAAGCGGTCGATCAGCGAGACGACACAGGCAGCATTGGGGAAGACCTCGTGCCACTCCTTGAGGGCGCGGTTGGTCGTGTCCATGGTGCTTTTGCGTTGGTAGCGCCGACGGTCAGCTCGAACAGCAGGTCGGCGAATCGGTTGGAGTAGGACCGGGTAGCCTACATCGATGACCAACAGGTCTGGCGCGCCGTAGTGTTTGGAGTCGCCGGCGCAGCGCCAGGTCAGCATCAAGGCGCGCAATCAGCTCGCCCCAGCATATCGGTCGCACTGAAGGTGAACAGCCCTGGTATGGCCCCCTGCAAGGCCTGGTGCGCATGATTGCACGCCAGCATGGTCTTGCCCAGGCCGTTGGTGCCCGCCAACATGACGTTAGTGGCGTCTGCCATGAGCCAGGCCCATCAAGTCCTGGACAATCTCGCGGTCACAGCGCGTGGGCCAGCTCAGTCAGAAGTCGTGCAGCGGCGAACGGCTGCAGATGCGCCGCGCGCATGCGTCGCTCAGGCTGCGCTGGCCCGCACCAGTTGTCTCCGGCACCAATCAGGCGACCCTGTTGAGCCATCAGGTCGGCGTGGCGGCAAGACTGTCCCAGTGCGCCAGCAACTCTGCCAGGCATAGGGCGCGCGCGGGCCTGCAGATGGGTGGTGGTGGTGATCGTCATCGGATCACTCGTGTCGGTGTTACATCAGCGTTGTTGGTGTTGTCAGGGCTGACCGGCGTGGCTTCGACTTACAGCGCGTCGTAGGCACCCAGGCCACGCGTTTGGCTCGTGCGTCAGAAGCTGCGCCCGCTCGGAGGTTGAGGGCACCACCAGTGGCGTGAAGCGGCGCAACTCGCGCATGCTCAGGCGTGGCGCACCGCGTTGGGATGTGGCACATCGCGACGCAAGGCCTCCAGCACCGCCTCCTGCATGGCCCGCGCCACCGTAGTGCTCAGGTGTTCGGTGAGTGTTAATCGAGGCCAGGTGGTAGCCCGCAGCAGCGACGAGCCAACAATTGAGCCATAGCCGGCACGGCCTGGCTCAGCAGTCCCACGCCACTGTGCTGGCGCGCGCGACTCTGCCCCATGTTCCTTCAAAGGCTTGGACGTGGGCTGCAATTTCCACCTGCGCAACCTTGTCGTAACTGCTGGCGCGCGTCGTCATTAAAACAGCTTACCGTCCAGAATGCGAACCCTGTGCGCACTGGCCAGCACGGTGAAGCTGCAACGCACATGGGTGTGGGGATCGAGTAATCGTTCAGATCGAAACGCATAGAGAATTATGCCAGAATGGACCTCCACGCGTTCTTCCAGCGGGTGGGGGTTAGGCGGCATAGCCATCAGGCTTGGGCGCTCGTTGTCGAATGCCGCGCCCACCGTCAATTGGGCACCTTCAGGCCAGGGTCGATCTGATGCCGCTGCCTCCACGCCGGATGCCCAGCCTCTGGAGTGTTGAGATCGTCCACATCAGCAGCAAACACGCGAGCGGCAAAGAAGTTGTCGCGGATGTAGCGAATCGAACGTTCCACGCGGCCCCTTCTCGTTTCGCGATGCCGGCACTTGCGGGACGCGGCTCAAAGCAGTAGCAGTGCGCACAAAAGGCCAGGTACTGCGGATTGAACCGGATGGCCTCTCCCATGCGCTCAGGCACAGCGCTCTTGAGGTTGTCGCTCAGTATCACGCGCGGAACACCTCTGCAGACCTCAAAGAGCCAGCAGCCACCCAGGAAACTGTCCATGCGCGCGTTCAGGCTGAAGTGCGGGAAAGATGCCAGGCCGGAAATTTGACGCTCATGACAAAAGCCGTCAAGGGTCGCTCAGCGCGGCCAATGCGCCGATGGCCAAAGTGAGCCCAGTCGACCTGGGCCTGCTCGCCAGGCAAGGGTGCGCAGGCGCAGGTGGGCCTGGGAGGCTCGCGCCGTGGGCGCAGGCTGGCCAGCGGGTGACGAGGAGTGCGAGCTGCTTCCCGTGTGGCAACCTCGCTCTTGGAGCATGACGATGCGGGCGGCTGGCCCTCCAGGCTGGGAGTAGCGGGGGTCTCGGTGATGAAGGGCAGATGCAGATCGATTTGGCGCGCTCTGGGGTGCGCGCGCACCACCACGCTGGCCGCGCTGAGCACGCGCGTGACCGTGTCGCGATGCAGATGGGGTTGGCGTGCGATGGTGCCCACGCGCCAGTGCTCGGCTTGGCTGTAAACGCAGGATTTGGGTGCGGAGTTCAATGGAAATGGTCATGACTCAGGCACTCGGTGGCGGGGGTAGTGACGCGAAGTCGCGGCGCGATTGGGTTGGAATGGCCGCGCCGCCGAAATGACAACAGCATGGGGCAGGCGCTGCCACGGCCACGGCAGCAATGGGCATGGAGTAGGTGAAACCTCAAGGGCAAAGAAGTGCATGTCCCGGCGTGGTGGTTTGAGAGGCCGCCAGTACATCGAAGCCCCCAGTTCTTGGGAACCCTGATGCGTCCCTTTATTTGCACGAGCGCCGCGCTGTGCGCGCCAGCGGCGGATGCGCTGGGCGTGTTTATGGCAGCCCACGCTACCACGCTGATAGCGTTTACCAACCTCCCGCTGCAAGCGCCAGCGTGTGCGTTCAGAGCCAGCCGCCAGCACAGTAACGTTGGCCTCGGTCGCGAGTGGCCGCACGCCACAACCTGTGCACGGCAGCAGGCACACAAAAGCATGCGCGCTGGTTGTTCGCAAGCAGCCTCCGACATAGGCACCTCCGCCAGACCGGAAGGTGCTGCTGGACGAACTTCGTCCCGGTACCACAATCACGTCGCACCCGTGTCACGCACAGTGAAGGGGCGCAGCGGGTCGGAACAAACTTCCACGTCAGGGCCGCCGCGGCTCACGCCTACTCCTCGGCGTGGTCGTTATTACAGCGCACCAGCCCATGGCGCATCACAAGCCCAAACTCAAACGCCGCAACCAGGGTGGTAGCGCGGGCCCACTACGCAGTTGATCGATCGAACCATCAGGCGTGGGAAAACGCTGCTCACTGCCAGCCAGAAAAGCGCGTTTCTCGACAGTCGTTTGACAAGTGGAAACGC
>JADKDJ010000040.1 GCA_016718405.1 Candidatus Rhodoferax odensensis | reverse complement strand
AATTGAGCGGTTCATTATTTCCCGATCGGGAAACAAATGGTCCAATCGTGCCCTAAGCACACCGAACATTCCCGATCGGGAATATCCATTGCACTTAGTCCGGTTGTGCCTGATAATTTCCCGAACGGGAAACTGAGCAAACCATGACATCCATTCGATCACCTCAACAACTCGGCGATGCACTGCGTGCCGCTCGCAAGCAGCTCGGGCTGACCCAGCCCCAGTTGGCGCTGGCAGCTGGGGTGGGTGTGCGCTTCATTGTCGACCTTGAAGCAGGCAAGCCCACCTTGCGGCTGGAAAACGTGCTGCGGGTCATTGATGCCCTGGGTGGAGAGGTCCAGTTGAGCGGATTGCCATCTGCTGCTTCCGACGATCAACGCGAAGGTGGCGACCATGGCGCATGAGCTGGAAGTCTGGCTTTTCGCAGATCGTGTCGGCACGTTGGCGCTGGTCGATGGGCGGCTAAATTTTTGCTACGCCCCCGGTTGGCTGTCACACAAAGACGCCGTTGCCTTGTCCGCCTCGCTGCCCCTGCAAGCAGAGCCGTTCGACGATCGCAAAACGCGTCCCTTCTTTGCGGGTCTTCTACCGGAAGGGCAGATGCGCCGCCTGATTGCGCAGCAGTTCCAGGTGTCTGGCCAGAACGACTTTGCGCTGCTGGACCACATCGGCGGCGAATGCGCCGGGGCCGTGACGTTCCTTGAGCCGGGGCAGGCTTTGCCTGTGCCAACCCGCAGCGATGACGTTCAATGGCTGAGCGATGAGGAAGTCGTTGCCATCCTGGATGAATTGCCGCGTCGACCTATGCTGGCAGGCAAAGACGGCTTGCGGCTTTCCTTGGCGGGAGCCCAAGATAAGTTGCCAGTGGTTTTCGATGGTGCGCGCATCGGGCTGCCCCTCAATGGCACGCCGAGCTCCCACATCCTGAAACCGGCCATCCACGCTGTTGAAGACAGCGTGATCAACGAAGGATTTTGCATGGCACTGGCTGAGGCCATGCAGCTCAAGCCCGCAAAATCAAAAGTTCACCAGGTACTGGATCGATCGTTTCTGCTGGTTGAGCGCTACGACCGACTGATCGATGCCCAGGGGCATCGACAACGCCTTCATCAAGAAGACTTCTGCCAGGCACTGGGCGTGATGCCAGAAATGAAATACCAGAATGAAGGTGGCCCGGATCTGGCGCAGTGTTTTGATCTGGTACGCAGTGCAACCCGCCCCAGTGCGCCGCAGATTCTGCGAATGCTCGACTACGTGATCTTCAATGCGCTGATCGGCAATCATGATGCGCACGCCAAGAATTTCTCGCTGCTGTACTCTGGCAAGGCCCCCGTTCTGGCACCGTTCTACGACACGCTCTCGACGGCGGTGTATCCAACACTGACGCAGAAGATGGCGATGAAAATCGGCAGCAAGTACAAGTTCAGCGAAGTTCAGGCGCGGCACTGGGAGCAGTTTGCAGAAGGCGTAGGCTTTACCAAGGCGCAGGCCAAACGGCGCATTCTGGAATTGGCAAAGTTACTGCCAGCGACGGCGCGCAAGCTCCAGTCTGATCCCGGACACCGTTTTGCTGGCAATGCTGTGGTTGAGCAAATCAATACCTTGATTGAACAACGCTGCGCCCTGACGATTCGGCGGCTCACCGACCCCGCTGCCGAAAATGACGCAGCCGCCGAGCCCTCCGTTTGAACCACCATGCGGACGCGGGTTCGATTCCGGGTTTGGGAATTGAACTGACACTGGAACGCAGATGGGTTTGATGCACGTTCCTGGCGACCAGCCCAGCTAGAAAACCCGCTTGCAGGTCTACAATCGGGCAGGCTTTTCGATGGAGTTCGCAATGGTTCGCAGCAGCCCGCAGCGCTTCGATTGCGTACTTTCAATAGTCGTTTGGTGCGGGGTGCTGCCCCACCATACACAAGGGCTCGGATATTCTCCGGGCCCTTTTTCTTGCCCGATCGGCAGCAATCGTCCTACACGTGAAATTCGGTGATCAGTTGTGTCCGCTGTGGTCCGTCGGGCATCTCCTGTGCAAGCAGGGATATGAACTGTGCGGGTGAGCTGGACTTTGCCGCGGCCTTTTTGACGATGACCTTGGCGATGGGCCCCATGTGTTTGGCCATCACCTGGTTGGCCCGCTCGATCAGGGCCGGGCTCAGGCTTTGTCGTTCGGTGGTGCCGCCGCTTCGATGCCGATGCGTCCCGCGTCGTGCTGGCGCCTGGGCCCAATGTGCCCGTGTTGGCGTGGCGTTGCATGAGCCCCATGAAAACGGCGCGTCCTTCAGGGCTTGGGATGTCTTGGCTGAGCAAGGTGATTAAGCTGGGCAGGTCACTGCACTTTTTGGCCGCCTGGCGCACCAGAATCTTGGCCATGGGTCCCAAAAAGCGCGCCAAGGCCCGTTGCACGGGCTCCAGCGTGGTCGTGTCCCATCCCGTCAAGGCGGTCTGCTGCGTGGCACGCCCAGTACCCGAGTGGCCGCTGCCGGACTTGGTGAGCGACGGTTCACCCGCGCCGCGCGCGGAGTGGACAATGATGGTTGTCTCCGCCGCCGACGCAGCGTCTACGTTCTTTCGATTTCGCAGCGCTTCGCGAAACGCCGCAGCGTTCGCGAAGCGCTGGCTGACGTCCTCGCCAACGCACCGTTAACGACTGGCTGGTAGAAGGCGGCCAGGTCGCCTTGCGTCAATTGATGAAGCGGCGTGGGGTCCTTGTTCATGATGGCATACATCACCGACTCCGGCCGAACCTGAAAACGGTGGCTGGCCCGCAAGCATCCGGTACAGCAAGACCCCCGCCGCAAAGATGTCCACCCGGTGGTCGAACGACTCGCCAACGTACTGCTCCGGCGCCATGTAGCCCGGGGTGCCGATGGTGGAGGTCACTTGTGTCAGCGCGGCCGATTCGATGCGTGCAATGCCAAAGTCAGTCACTTTCAGTTGGCCGGCCGAGGTGATGATCAAATTGGCCGGTTTGACGTCGCGGTGCCAGACGCCTGGTTGTGCGCATACTCCAGCGCGTCGAGCAATGATGCATCACCCGCAGAATCACGGGCTCAGGCAAATTGGGCGTGGCCGCCAGGATCTGTGACAGGTCGCGACCTTCCACGAACTCCATCGCAAGAAGGCGTTGTCCTCGTGCTCGCCCAGGTCGTAGATGGCCACGATGCCAGGATGGTTGAGGCGCCGACTGCGCGGGCCTCGTTGCGAAAAACGCTTGAGAGCGCATCCTCAGTGCTGCGGTCTGCTGACAGCGACTTGCGGATTGTCTTGGATCGCCACCGTCGGCCAATGCCGGGGTCGTAGCCTTTGTACACGACGCCCTATGGCGCCTTCACCGAGCAAGCCGGTGATGGCGTACTTGCCAAGGTGGTCGGGGTGCTTCATGAATTGAGTGTAGGTCCTTCAGTGACGAATGAATGCGAGCGGCGCCTCAGTCGTCAAAGCAGCATGGCATGGACCAAGCTCTTGCGCATACGGGCGAACGACTCTGACAATGTGCCGATTTCGTCCTTGGGAGCCGGCGGTACCCGGGGTGCGTCACGCTCGCCCAGACTGACCCGATCCGCCAACGCCGAGAGTTTGGTCACCGGCTGGATCACCAGCTTCCACAACATCAGGTTCAACACGACCCCGATCAGGACGAACACACCGGTCAGCGAGCCCATCACCACGCCAAAGGCGTCGTCAGCACGTTTCAAGGGCACCGCCATTGGCACAGACACGATCTGTGCGCCCAGTGTGTCGTTCATCTTCCAGCCAAAACCGTTGGCGGGGCCGTATTTCTCGATCATGGTGGGCGGTGCCGCGTCCACCGTACTGTGGCACTGCAGGCACGCGGGATTGGGCAGCCGAATCGGTCGCGCGATGAACATGGCCTGCCCCGACGCAGTGCCGCGCTGACCCACGTATTCGGTCAGTGTCGTGTTCTTCGCGAACTGCGAAATGACATCCTCTTCCCAATCCTGCGCTCGGTCGCGCGGGTTGGTCGGGTTCAGCATGGCTGGCTTGTAGGTGTAGTCGGGGTGCTTGGCGCGCAAGGCGTTGACCACTTCGAAGGACGAGTAGGCCGGGATCGACTGCGGCAAGAAGCCGTATTTCATTTGGTTTTCCAGCAAGGGCTTGATCTGTGTGGCGGTGTAGCTGCTACCGCCATGGCGCTTTCCATCATCAGGCGCGCATGGCCCAGCACCTCCTCATGGGCACCTTTGAAGCATGTTGCGGGCGATGTAGCCAGCCGCACCGAGGCCGATTGCAAACACCACTAGAAACACCAAATTGAATTTGAGCAGCAGTTTCATACGACCTCTTGGATGGTGGAGTTGGCGGACGGCGCAAGGCCTTGCAGTTACGGGCGGGTCGCTGGCGCCGAGGCGGCGGACGCCGCGTTGACGGGCAGGTATTTCTCGAAACAACACGCGGTCCCACTCCGGGTGGGACCGGATGTGGCTGGTCAGGCCGGCGCGCAAATCCGGGTTGAGCTGCGCTTTCCAGTGCGTCACCAGCAAAGTACGCACGGGCAGCTCGGCGCCCAGCCAGGGTGTGGCGTCGGCGTAGGTGAGGTCACCCAACACTTTGGCTGGCGGCTCCGCACGACCCTTGAACGTGTCTCTGCGCGCCGGAATGGGGTCCAGAAAGGGCTTGGGGACACTCTGCATGAACGCGCTGGCGGGGTGCGCGCTGACACTGGCCTTCTCGTTGCCGGTGCGGCTGTACAGCGTGCCCGACTTCAGCACCGTGGGTGGCACCGCTTGGCCCTGCCGACGTTCGGTCACGGGTGACTGTGCCTGACTCGGCGAACACGTGGCTGGCCTTAGCCTGATCGACACCACGGCGTTGCCATTCAGGCCAGAGAGGTCCAACGACTCGGACAGCAATGGGCTGGCGGCCGGGTCCTGCTCGGGGTGCCGCTGAGCTTGACCCAACCCGACAGTGCATACAGCGGGGCCCGCCGGTGCTTGGCACCGCTGGCCAGTTTGGGCGCCAGCATCACCTGGGTTTGTGGCCCCAGGTCGGCGATGGCGCCGCCAGTGAATTCGATGCGCACGATGTTGGTCTTGGGGCCGGTCTCCAGCATGTCCAGTGCGAGCAGGCGCATGCCGGGCTTGACGGCCAGCCGGGTCGTTTGGCGCAGCAGCGTGGCATCGCCCTCGACCACGGTGGCCAGGGCAATGGGTGCCTCGGCGTAACACATGGCCGCAAAACTGAGCCCGATGAGCCAACACAGCGCGCGAGAGAACACGATAAGTCATCCAGAAAGAAACACTGAGCCCAAGCTAAGCAGAATCGAACCACCTCGGGGTTCGCCAGCGTTTGTCAGCGAGTCATTGTGTCAGCAAATGCCCAATCGCGTGCGACCCGTGCCAGGCTCGCGAGTGGCGGCCGGCAGCCGTAGCAGCTGCCGCAGCCGCTGCAGCGGTTGATGCTGTCGCGCCCTCATGATTTGCCCGCAGCGTGCGTTATTGCGCCATCTGCTCTTCGAGTTGCTGGCGCCCTTGCTTGACCACCGCAATCAGCTTGGCGCGGTCCTTGTGGTGGGGGTGCATCTTCTCGAAGAGTTCGAGGTTGTGTTCGCGAAAGCGCCGAACCGTCTGGGCGGCTTCCGGTGCCGCGTGGCCCAGCAGGCTCCAGTACGCGCGCGCTGCGCAGGCTGCTCTCGAACAATCGCGCTGCACCAGCATGACGCCGCGGACCCGCAGTTCATGCCAATGCGTGACGTCGCGCGCTCGCGCCACCAACTGCAACTGCGGGAAATGCTCGCGCGCGAGGTCGACGATGCCAGCGATTGCGCCTTTGTCGTCCACGGCGATGACCAGTACCTTGGCCTTGGCTGCGCCGCGGTGCGCAGCAGATCGAGCCGCGATGCATCGCCGTAGAACACGCGGTAGCCAAAGCTGCGGGCCGCTTCGATCATCTCGGCATCGTGGTCCAGCACGGTGCAGGGCACGCCTTGTGCCAGCATCACGCGCGCCACGATCTGTCCGTAGCGGCCAAAGCCGGCGATCACAATCGGTGCCTCCTGGGGTTCGGAGATCTCCTCCAGCACCGGCACGCCGCAGTTGGCGTAGCGTGGCAGCAGGAGTTTGTCGAGCAACACGAGCAGCAACGGGCTCAGTAGCATCGACACGGCCACCGCGCCGATCAGCAGGGAGGCGGTTTCGGCTGGAAACACCCGCGCACCGGCCGCCGCCTGGAACACCACAAAGGCAAATTCGCCGCCTTGCGCCAGCAGCAGGGTGAACACGGGGCGGTCCTGGTAGGGCAAGCCCATCATGCGCGCCAGGGTGTAGATGGCCAGCGCCTTGAAGGCCATGAAGCCCAGCACCAGCACGGCCATCAGGCCGGGAAAGCGCCACGACACGCCAAAGTCGATGCTCATGCCCACGGCGATGAAGAACAGACCCAGCAGCAGGCCTTTGAAGGGTTCGATGTCGGTCTCCAGCTCGCGCCGGTACTCGCTCTCGGCCAGCAGCACGCCGGCCAGGAAGGCGCCCAGCGCCATGCTCAAGCCCACCACCTGCATCAGGGCCGAAATGCCCACCACGAGCAGCAAGGAGGCCGCGGTGAAGATCTCCGGCGTGCGGCTGCCGGCAATCCAGCGAAACAGTGGGCGCAGCAGCAACCGCCCGCCCAGCACGATGCCCGCGATGATGGCGATGATCTTGAGCGCCTCCAACCACGCCGCCGAGGTGTCAGGGCGTCGCAGCGTTGGCGAGGGTGGCGGAACCGGAGCAAGGGCAACAAGGCCAGAATGGGTATGGCGGCTACGTCTTGAACAGCAGGATCGAGAAGCCCGCCTGACCGCTGGAGCTGCCCAGCAAGTTGCGCTCAGCCATCACCCAGGCAATTGCCGTGCTGGACAGGGGCTAGGCCAGGGCGGCCACCAAGGGCGTTTTCCAGCCGCCAAAAGTGCCCGGTATCCAAACCCCGAGCGCATAACACGCTACGAAAATGAGAGCGACGCAGGCCGCCATCTGGGCGCATTCCCAGCCAAAGATGGCGCGGCGCAGGCTCCACAGTCGCCCCGGTTCAGGCCCAGACCGACCAGAAACAGCATCAGCACCACGCCGAATTCCGGCAAAGTGCAGGATGTCTTCGACATTGGTCACCAGCCCCAGGCCCCACGGCCCGATGGCGATGCCCGCCCCCAGGTAACCGATGATGGCGCCAAGGCCGAGCATGCGGCACAGCGGCACGGCGATGACTGCCGCGCTGAGGTAGATGAAGCTGTTGATCAACCAGGTGGGGCGTGTTCCATGCCGTTAACATAGCGCAAAGTAGCCATTAACAGGACCGGCCATGCCGATCGTTGTTGTTGCCAATCCCAAAGGCGGTGTGGGCAAGTCCACACTGGCCACCAATATCTTGGGCTACTTTGCCTCTTAGGGAACGCCGTGATGCTGGGCGATGCGGACCGACAGCAGTCCTCGCGGCTCTGGCTGAAGCTGCGGCCCGCCACGGCGCGACCGATCTCAACCTGGGAAGTCAGCTCTGATTTGATTGCCAAACCGCCCAAAGGCACCTCGCATGTGGTGCTGGACACGCCTGCCGGCTTGCACGGTTGGCGTTTCAACGATGTGATCATGATGGCGGACCGGGTGATTGTGCCGCTGCAGCCAAGCATCTTCGACATCTTTGCCACGCGCGACTTCCTGACGCAACTGGCGCAGAACCGTCATCGCCTACAAGGCCAAGATCGGCCTGTGGGCATGCGTGTGGATGCGCACGATTGCGGCGGACAAGCTGCGACGGTTTGTCGACCACTCGACCTGCCCGGTGCTGGCCCCACCTGCGTGATACCCAGAACTATGCACCTGGCAAGCACGGGGGCTGCTCGCTGTTCGATGTGGCCCGCGCCGCGTCGAAAAGGACCTGGAACAGTGGCAGCCGATCTGTCACTGGTTGGACAGTTGAGCTGGGCGCCAGCCCCAGTCGCAGCATGAAAACCATTCAAACCTCGCAGGGCTGGCCACATACGTCGGCCAGGACGTCGTGTTGAGCCGTGGATCGAGATTACCCAGGAACAGATCCAGCCAGTTTGCGCAGGCCACTGGCGATCACCAGTGGATTCACGTTGACGTCGAGCGCGCCAGGCCGCCCGGTTTGGCGGGCCGATTGCACGGCTTTTGACGCCTCTCCTTGATCCCGAGGTTTTTCGAATCCTCATTTCCATCGTCGGAGTCCGGCATGGGTGTGAACTATGGTTCAACAAGGTGCGGGTTTCTCGACCCGGTGCCGGTGGGCAGCCGCTTGCGGGCGCGGCCTAGTTACTTCAGGTGCAGAGCCGATCGACCGCAACGGCGCAATGACCTGGGAGGTCGCGGAGGTGGAGCGAAGGGTCAGAACAAGCTGGCCTGCGGCGGCGGGTCGATCTCGCGCCGTTACCCCTGAATAGGACGAGCGCTTCGCAACGCGTGCCGGGACTGTGCCAGTGCGTGCTGGCGCTAGATCGCGCCGCCAAAGCCCTGGCCAGGGCCTCAAACACGGTAACGACCATGGCGTTGGACAGGTTCAGGCTGCGTTGACCCGGCAGCATCGGCAGGCGCAGGCACTGAGCGGCGTCAAACGACTGGTGCAAGGGCTCGCAGTCCTTGGTTTCCCGGAACCTCCAAACACCAGCCAGTCACCGAGTGCAAACCGAGTCTCGGCACAGCGGGCCGTGCCGCGGGTCGGTAAGGCAAACAGCCGGTCTGTGGTGGCCGGTTGTTCCTGTGCAAAGCGCCCAGTCGGCGTGCCGTTTGACCGTGGCGTATTCGTGGTAATCCAGCCCGGCGCGACGCAACGCTGCTTGTCGTCCATCGAGAAGCCCAAGGGCTCGATCAGGTGCAGGCTGCAACCCGTGTTGGCGGCCAGGCGGATCACGTTGCCGGTAGGGCGGGATTTCGGGGTTCGACCAGAACGATGGAAACAAGGGAGTTTATTGTCCTCTCGTTCCCGTTCAGTCGGTGCCGGTGTGGTGCGTCAGGCACGCAAACACCATTCCGGTGATAAGCCGGCGCCTGCCCCGCGTAGGGCGCGGGCAGCAGAGAGTAAGCGGGGCGCCGCTGGTCATCACGTCATCGAAGCAAGACCAGCCGCGCACCGCGCAGACGCATGGCCTGAGTGGCTCGACGGCGAAAGCGTTGTGCAGGTTACGCAACCGCTCGGCGCGGTTAGGGTTCACTTGCGCGGTGCAGTCCTTCAGTCGCGCAGCAACAGCGTGGCATCCATCTTTCGCACCGACGCGGGTTGTCTGGCCAGTTCAACGGCTGATTGAAGCCACGCTCACGCAGCCGCGCATGGGACAGCGGCATCGGGATGGTTAGGTCCGCCGCTCAAGTGCCGAGCTCAACCCCAGGGGCGCTGCGCAACAGTCGACGCCAGGGTGTGCGCCCAACCGGCTTGCCGTAAATCTTGAAGTCGCTGATCGATCAGCCCAGGGTAGTCGTAAGAGACCGCCGCCACACTGCAAGCCATCCAGTGGCGGGGGCTCCAGCACGCAGGCGCCGCACTGATGCGCACCGCCACACACTGCCAAGGCGCAGGTGCGGCAACGCGCCACCGGTTGCGCAAACTGGTTGACAAGGCCTCCCATACCGGCTCGCTGGGCCAGGCGGCTGGCAGAGCACGCAGCGGCTGGCCAGAGTCGGCAAAGCCGGGCGATGGGAGCTGGAAACACCGTGTCAATACCTACTCGCGGCACACCTTGCCGAAACCATGACCTGAGCAGCCTCCCCCAGCATTGATCCCCGGCGGCATTGCGTTGGCAGCGGTCCGCCGCGACCCACACCTCCCGCCTGGTTGCAGAAGAGGTCGCCGGCGCATGCGGGCGCGCCTGCAGTGGATTCGGTTGCAACCACAAAGCTGGGCGCATTGGAGGCCGTTCGCGGCGGGCTGGCCGCGCACCGCGAGCTCGCCCAACGTTACCCCAAGGCGTCGTGTTTTGTGGTCGAGCCGGTCGCGCAACGACAGCGCGCCGGCTATCACCGCTTTAGCGCCAAGGTGGTGGCAGGGCGCGCGCGCTGGCGCAGGCGCCCACATGCTTCGAGACTCGCGCCGGGGGGCGGTACGGATGCTGTGGGCCCACGTGCGTGTTGCACACGTGTACGGGCTTGCGCGCTGGCGCAGTGTCACGGGCCCTGGCGGTCGACGGGTTTGTCGTGTTTTCGTGCCTGGGCCCGGATACGTTGATTGGGCTGCGGGCGTCTACCAATTGCTCGTTTCCGGCCCGCGCCGATGCGGGAGTTCACGGACATGCACGATGGGGTGACATGCTGGTGCAGGCCGGCTTTGCCAGCCGGTGATGGACGTGGAGCGCATTACCTGAGTTGTGCCGATCCGCAGCGCTTGTTTGCAGGAGTTGCGCGAACTCGGGCGCAACCTGCATCCGGCGCCACCGGCGCTGCGTTCGAGGCGGAGCTGCGAGCGCTTGTTACAGGCGCTCGATGGCCAACTCCGAGGCGCCGACGGCCAATTGACGTTGACGTTTCTGGAGGTGATCTATGGCACGCGGTGAAGCCGGAGCCCAGACACACGGTTCGAGCGCAAACGGAGCTGTCTTTGGAGCAATGCGCGCAAGTTTGAACCAGCGCAAAACCTATCGCGGGTAACTTTGAGTTTTGGGCTTGACATGCCCGGCGTCGAGTTGCTAGCTGGGGCTACAATCCCTGCCTAACTACTGCGGGAGGGTTCCCCGTACTCACAGTCAGGCCACCCCGGCGACTGCGCACTGCGTGGTCGCGGATTTCCGATGATCGAGTTTTAGGCATGGAAGAAGTGAAACACGATGAACAACACCATCAAGACTGGCTTGGACGTTGCGCGCCGCCGCCCCGGCGGGCACCGCGGCCCTGAGCACCGCGCACGCGGTGAAGGATTTGCCGGGTGGACCGGCCGTCAACCAGCTCAATTGCACCCCTAAGCGACAAGATCGCCCAGGGGCAGGCCTGGCTGCTACGATGATGTTGGATCGATCTGCACCGTCGTGTTTGTAGCGGTGTTTGGCGTGATGTTTTTCGATTGGAAGCACCGCAAGTCGGGCGGCCACAAGGCGGCCAATTTTCATGAGTCGGCGACGGTCGGAAATCCGTCTGGACCGTGGTTCCGTTCCTGATCGTGATTGGCATGTCCCGCGACCAAAGGTCGTGGTGGCGATGAAGGACACCACCAACGCCGACCTCACGATCAAGGTTACGGGCATGCGCTTGCAAAGTCAGGGCGATCTACCAAGGGCGAAGGTGAAGGCATTGGCCTATTTGACCTTTCCCGGATCTGGCGCAGCGCGTCATGTCCAACAACGGTGGACCCAAGGAGGGCGAGGTCCCGGGCAATGACTACCTGCTTTAGGTGGACAAGCCGCTGGGTGGTGCTGGTTGATCGTAAAATTCGCATGATCACCACCGCGAATGACGTGATCCACGCCTGGATGGTGCCCTCGTTTGGCGTGAAGCAGGATGCCATTCCAGGGCTTTGTGCGCGCGACACCTGGTTTCACGCGGAGAAAGTCGGCGACTCATACGGTCAGTGCGCCGAGTTGTGCGGTAAAGAGCCACGCCTACATGCCGATTCACGTGAAGGTGGTGTCGGCTTAAGACTACAGCAAGTGGGTGGATGGCGAGAAGAAGTTCATGGCCGCCAAGGCTGACGATCCGTCGAAGGTCTGGGTGCTCGATGACCTCATTAAACGCGGCGAGGAAGTGTATGCCACCAGTTGCGCCCGCGTGTCACCAACCACTGGCAAGGGCGCGGCCCGATCAAGGCGTGCGACGCCGCCGCCCCGGTCTGGACGCCGACAAGGGCAAGCAGATTGCCGTGTTGCTCCAAGGGGTCAGAACAATGGTGCCATGCCCGGTTGGGCGCCAGCTCAGTAACTTCGAGTTGGCCGCGGTCATCACCCTACACCAAGAACAATTGGTCCAACAAGACGGGACAGCTGGTGCAGCCCGCCGACGTTTTGGCGGCACGCAAGCAGCCCGCTGGCCGTTGCCGGAAGTTTAAGAATTGATTGAAATCAGGATGAGCGCTGTTCTGGATCAACACGGTTTCGCCTCCCCGGCCGAGACCACCACGACCATCACGACCACGCGCCCACTGGCTAGGCGGCGTTGGGTATGCCACCAACCACAAGACATTGGTACCTTGTACCTCTGTTTGCGTTCACCATGTTGATGATTGGTGGCGTGCTGGCTCTGCCCATCCGGGCCGGGCTGGTTTCAGCCGGGCTTGCAACTGGTCAACCCGAGCTGAACAACCAGCTCACCCACCATGCATGGGCTGGCATCAGGGTGTTCGGCGCCATCATGGGCTCTTTGTAGGATTTGCGGACTGGATGGTTCCACAGCAGATCGGCGCGCCAGACATGGCCTTTGCTTGGACGAACAATTTCAGCTTCTGGCTGATGATTCCTGCCGGTCTCATGTTGGCCGGCTCTTCTTCATGCCCGGTGGCGCCTCCGCTGCTGGCTGGACGCTGTACGCGCCGCTGACCCTGCAATGGCCTGAGCATGGACGCTGGCATTTTTGCCATGCACATCCTGGGTGCCAGTTCCATCATGGGCTCGATCAACATCATCGTCACCATCCTTAACATGCGCGCCCCGGCATGACCTGATGAAGATGCCCATGTTCTGCTGGACCTGGCTGATCACGGCCCTGCCCCCGCTGATCGCGGTAATGCCGGTGCTCGGCCGGCGCCATCACCATGACGCTGACCGATCGCCACTTTGGCACCAGCTTACTCAACCCGCCGGCGGTGGTGAGCCCGGTTATGTACCAGCACATTTTCTGGTTCTTTGGCCACCCCGAGGCGTACATCAAGATCTTGCCAGCCTTCGGCATCATCAGGCCAGATCGTGCCCGCGTTCTCGCGTGAAAAGCTGTTTGGTTGTGCCTATGTTGCATGCCACCTCCAGCATCGCCATCCTGTCCTTCATCGTGTGGGCGCACCACATGTTTACCACCGGGCATGCCGGTGACCGGTCAGCTTTTCTTCGTGTACGCGACCATGTTGATTGCGGTGTCGACGGCAGTGAAGATTTTCAACTGGACGCCACCATGTGGCAAGGATCGATGACCTTCGAGATCGCCGATGCTGTTCTATCGTAGGCTTCATTTTCGTGTTCACCATCGGTGGCTTTACCGGTTTGATTCCGGCGTGCGCCGATTGACATCCAGTTTCAGGACACCTATTGGCGATCGTGGCGCACTTCCACTACGTGCTGGTGGTGGTTCCGCTGTTCGCCTTGTTTGCCGGTTTTCTTCTACTATTGGGTACCGAAGTGGACCGGCGTGATGTACAACGAGGGCCGCGGGCAAGTTGCACTCTGGCGGTCCATCATCTCGTTCAACGTCACCTTCTTCCCGATGCACTTTCTGGGTCTGGCGGGCATGCCGCGTCGTTACGCCGACTACCCAATGCAGTTTTTTGCGGACTTCAACATGGTCGCGTCAATCGGCGCTCTTCCTCTTCGGAATCGCGCAGGTCTACTTGCTTGTAGCCATGCCGACGATGCTCGGCAAGGGCGCCAAAGCCGCGGCCAAACCGTGGGACTCTCCAGTGCGGCTGGAGTGGGAACTGGCCGTCGCCGGCACCGTTCCACACTTTCGAAACGCCGTTTCAGCCGGATGTCACCGCCACCAGGATCGTCGCATGATGCGCCCGGTTCGAATGCGCGGTATGAGCGAAGAGCAAAGACGGGCAAACCGTCGCATTGCGGTTGATCCTGGCCAGCGGGGCGGTGATGTTCTTTGTGGGATCTGCTGGCCCGCATGGTGATTCCTGGCGAAGCCAAACCGTGGTGTTCGAGCGCGACAACCTCGTGATGGCTACCAAGCTGCGGGTGGTGGCTACCGGGATGGCCGCCGGCGCGGGGTCGCTGGTTCCGATTTACCGGGCGCATTTTCAGGAGATGACCCGGCATCAACGTTCTGGCGCTGGGCGATCGCAACATCCTGGGTGCCACGCCCAAGCCTTTCAGCGCCAACACGCAAGTCGACACCACTTAAATGATCACGGTGGAATTTCCACGCGAATGTGCGGGGGGCCCTGGGAGTTCAAGCCGGCACAGCGGTCGATGCAGGTCCATCCAGGGAGATGGCAACCGTGATGTAAGGAGTTTCGAATGTGCAGAACCGTCGCATGGCAGCGCAAGCCATTCCGAGCTATGTGCCGCAACAGTCGGTCGCCACTCGAACAAAGTGGAGTGTTTTTTGCTTCACTCCAGTACACGCTGGAGCCGGGCGAGAAGAAGAGCTAACCAGTGAAATGCGGGATCGACCCTAAGTTGTCCAAGGATGTGACGACCATTACCTCGTCGTACACGTTTTTTGAAGTCGGTGGCAAGACGCCGCCAGCGCCCGTGGCGCAGGCACCCGGTTTGTCGATCAGGGGCGCGTTCATGAAGCCCATCGCGCGCGGCGACAGTGCCGGTACAGCATCACCGGGTCGCAGCCCTAAGACCGTCGCGTGGTCGTTTCTGGGTATCCGAAAGAGCGCGGAGTATCGGCAGGACCTGGCCCGCGTCAACCTGTTGCACACTTCATCATCGCGGGCGTTGCAGGGGTGTTGGCGCTGGTGCTTGATCGATGGTGTTGGTGAATTAAGTCGTATGGAAATAGCGTTCCGCAAACCGTCCCAGGATTTGAATTGACTTGAACTGAAGAAGAATTGAGCTTTCGACATGAGTCATACGCACCGGCGCCTGGCGCCCACTATTTCGGGCCCCAACCCTTGCGGCATCCGTGGCATTCGCGTCCTCAGGGCTGTTGTTCGTCATCCTTGGCGCCGGTCAGCGGGGTAAATGGCGTGGCCTGGGCAAAATACGCGGTGGCGTTTGGTCTGGTGTGGTTCCTGGGTAATAAAACAATGGTTCATGGACGCCATCAATGGAGAGTCAGGGTGGCCAGTACGGGCACAAGGTCGACCTGTTGTTTCGCTGGAGCATGAGCTGGTTTATTTTCTCCGAGGTGAGGGCACCTTTCTCTGGCGCCTTT
>JADKDJ010000039.1 GCA_016718405.1 Candidatus Rhodoferax odensensis | reverse complement strand
CAATCGGGCAGGCTTTTCGATGGAGCCTGCATTATTCGCAGCAGCCTGCGCTTCGATTGGGTGTCTTCTTTCAATAGTCGTTTGGTGCGGTGCTGCCCCACCATAATAAGGGCTCGATATTCTCCGGGCCCTTCTCGCCCGATCGGCAGCAATCGTCCCACACGTGAAATTCGGTGGATCAGCCGTGTCCGCTGTGGTCCGTCGGGCATCTCCTCGTAAGCAGGGATATGAAACTGTGTGGGTGAGCTGACTTTGCCGCGCCTTGACGATGACCTTTGGCGACGGGCCCCATGTGTTTGGCCATCACCTGGTGGCCCGGCTGATCAGGCCGGGCTCAGGCTTTGTCGTTCGGTGGTGCCACCGCTTTCGATGTTGATGCGTCCTGCGTCGTGCTGGCGCCTGAGCTCAATGTGCCCGTGTGCTGGCGTGGCGTTGCATGAGCCCCAAGGAAAACGGCGCGTTCTTCAGGGCTTGGACGACTGGCTGAGCAAGGTGATTGGGCTAAGCAGCAGGCAGGTCACTGCACTTTTGGTCGCCTCGGCACCAAAACTGGGCAATCCGGAAGGGTCCCAACAAGGCGCGGGCGCCGTTGCACGGGCTCCAGGACGTGGTCGTCCCATCCCGTCTGGCGGTCCGCTGCGTGGCACGCCCAGTACCTGGGGTGGGCCGCTGCCGGACTTGGTGAGCGACGGTTCCCACTTGCGCCGCGCGGAGTGGATAATGATGGTTGTCTCCGGCGCCGACGCAGCGTCTACGTTCTTCGATCGCAGCGCTTGCAGAAACGCCGCAGGTTCGCGAAGCGCTGGCTGACGTCTTCGCCAACGCACCGTTAACGACTGGCTGGTAGAAGTCGGCCAGGTCGCCTTGCGTTAATTGATGAAGCGGGGTCCCTGGTTCGTGATGGCTACATCACCGACTCGGCCGAACCTGAAAACGGTGGTCGGCCCGGCAAGCATCCGGTGGCAGCAAGACCCCCCGCAAAGATGTCCACCCGGGGTCGAACGACTCGCCAACGTACTGCTCCGGCGCCATCGTAGCCCGGGGTGCTGATGGTGGAGGTTCACTTGTGTCAGCGCGGCGATCTGATGCGCAATGCCAAAGTCAGTCACTTAGGTGCCGCGGCTGGCCGCTGAGGTGATGACCAACATCCTGGCCGGTTTGACGTCGCGGTGCCAGACGCCCTGGTTGTGCGCATACTCCAGCGCGTCGAGCACTGATGCATCACCCGCGGAATCACGGGTCAGGAAACTGGGCGTACCGCCAGGATCTGTGACAGGTCGCGACCTTCCACGAACTCCATCGTGGTGAAGGCGTTGTCCCCGTGTCGCTCGCCCAGGTCGTAGATGGCCACGATGCCAGGATGGTTGAGGCGCCCGACCGCGCGGCCTCGTTGCGAAAACGTTCCGAGAGCATCCCTTTGCGCTAGGCCTGCTGACAGCGACGGTGGATTGTCTTGATCGCCACTTGTCGGCCAATGCCGGGGTCGTAGTCTTTGTACACGACGCCTATGGCGCTTCACCGAGCAAGCCGATGGCGTACTGTTAAGGTGGCCGGGGGTGCTTCTGCGAATTGGAGTGTAGGTCCTTCAGTGACGGAATGAATGCGAGCGGCGCCCCAGTCGTCAAGCAGCTTCATGGCATGGACCAAGCTCCTTCGCATACGGGCGAACGACTCTGACAATGTGCCGATTCTTGTCCTTGGAGCCGGCGGCAAATCTGGGTGGGTCAAGCTCGCCCAGACTGACCCGATCCGCCAACGCCGAGAGTTTGGTTACCGGCTGGATCACCAGCTTCATAACATCAGGTCCAACACGACCCCGATCAGGACGAACACAGCCGGTCAAGCGAGCTCCATCACCACGCCAAAGGCGTCGTCAGTACGTTCTGCTGGCACCGCCATTGGCACAGATACGATCTGTGCGCCCAGTGTGTCGTTCATCTTCCAGCCAAAACCGTTGGCGGGGCCGTATTTCTCGATCATGGTGGGCGGTGCCGCGTCCACCGTACTGTGGCACTGCAGGCACGCGGGATTGGGGAGCCGAATCGGTCCCGCGTGATGAAATACGGCCTGCCCTGACGCAGTGCCTCGCTGACCAATGTATTCGGTCAGTGTCGTGTTCTTCGCGAACTGCGAAATGATATCCTCTTCCCAATCCTGCGCTCGGATCGCGCGGGTTGGTCGGGTTCAGCATGGCTGGTAGGTGTAGTCGGGGTGCTTGGCGCGCAAGGCGTTGACCACTTCGAAGGACGAGTAGGCCGATCGACTGCGGCAAGAAGTCGCATTTCATTTGGTTTTCCGGCAAGGGTTTGATCTGTGTGGCGGTGTAGCTGCTTACCGCCTGGCGGCTTTCCATCATCAGGCGCGCATGGCCCAGCAACTCCTCATGGGCACCTTTTGCAGCACGTTGTGGGCGATGTGGCCAGCCGCACTGAGGCCGATTGCAAACACCACTAGAAACCCAAATTGAATTTGAGCAGCAGTTTCATACGACCTCTTGATGGTGGAGTTGGTGGACGGCGCAAGGCCTTGCAGTTACGGGCGGTCTGTTGGCGCCGAGGCGCGGCGGACGCCGCGTTGACGGGCAGGTATTTCGGGAAATAACACGCGGTCCCACCCGGGTGGGACCGGATGTGGCTGGTCAGGCCGGCGCGCGCAAATCCGGGCTGAGGCTGCGCTTCCAGCGCGTCACCAGCAAAGTACGCATGGCAGCCCGGCGCCCAGCCAGGGTGTGGCGTCGGCGTAGGTGAGGTCACCCAACACTTTGGTCGGTGGCCCGCAACGACCCTTTTTGAACGTGTCTGTGCGCGCCGGAATGGGGTCCAGAAAAGGCTTGGGGACACTTGCATGAACGCGCTGGCGGGGTGCGCTGACACCGGCCTTCTCGTTGCCGGTGGGCTGTACAGCGCCTGACTTCAGCACCGTGGGGTGGTAACGCTTGGCCCGCTGACGTTCGGTCACGATGACTGTGCCCGACTCGGCGAACACGTGGCTGGCCTTAGCCTGATCGACACCACGGCGTTGCCATTCAGGCCAGAGAGGTCCAACGACTCGACAGCAATGGGCTGGCGGCCGGTCCTTGCTCGGGGAGCCGCTGAGCTTGACCCAACCTGACAGTGCATAGCGGGCCCGCCGGTGCTTGGGCACCGCTGGTCAGTTTGGGCGCCAGCATCACCTGGGTTTGATGGTCTCAGGTCGGCGATGGCGCCGCCAGTGGAATCTGATGCGCACGATGTTGGTCTTGGGGCCGGTCTCCGGCATGTCCAGTGAGAGCAGGCGCATGCCGTGCTTGACGGGCCAGCCGGGTCGTCTGGCGCAGCAGCGGCATCGCCTCGACCACGGTGGCCCGGCAACAAAGGTGGCCCCGGCGTAACATGGTCAGCAAAACTGAGCCCGATGGAGCAACACAGCGCGCGAGAGAACGATAAGTCATCCAGAAAGAAACACTGAGCCCCGGGCTAAGCAGAATCGAACCACCCCGGGGTTCGCCAGCGTTTGTCAGCGAGTCATTGTGTCAGCAAACGCCCAATCGCGTGCGACCCGTGCCAGGCTCAGCGAGTGGGCGGCCGGGAGCAGTAGCAGCCGCCGCAGCCATGCAGCGGTTGATGCTGTCGCGCCCGCTGATTTGCCCGGCAGGTGCGTTCTTGGAGCCATCTGCTCTTCGAGTTGCTGGCGCCCTTGCTTGACCACCGCAATCAGCTTGGCGCGGGCCTTGTGGTGGGAGGGCATCGTCTGGAGGAGTTAGAGGTTGTGTTCGCGAAAGCGCCGAACCGTCTGGGCGGCTTCCGGTGCCGAGTGGCCCAGCAGCTCCAGTATGGGCTGCGCAGCTGCGCAGGCTGCTCTCGAACAATCTGCGCTGCACCAGCATGACGCCGCGGTCGCGCAGTTCATGCCAATGCGTGACGTCGCGCGCTCGCGCCACCAACTGCAACTGCGGGAAATGCTCGCGCGCGAGGTCGACGATGGCCAGCGATTGCGCCTTGTCGTCCACGGCGATGACCAGTACTTTGGCCTTGGCGGCACCCGCGGTGCGCAGCAGATCGAGCCGCGATGCATCGCCGTAGAACACGCGGTAGCCAAAGCTGCGGGCCGCTTCGATCATTTCAGCGTCGTGGTCCAGCACGGTGCAGGCGTACGCCTTGTGCCAGCATCACGCGCGCCACGATCTGTCCGTAGCGGCCAAAGCCGGCGATCACAATCGGTGCCTCCTGGGGTTCGGAGATCTCCTCCAGCACCGGCACGCCGCAGTTGGCGTAGCGTGGCAGCAGGAGTTTGTCCAGCAACACGAGCAGCAGGCTTCAGTAGCATCGACACGGCCACCGCGCCGATCAGTAGGGAGGCGGTTTCGCTGGAAACACCCGGCGCACCGGCCGCCGCCTGGATAACACCAAAGGCAAATTCGCCGCCTTGCGCCAGCAGCAGGGTGAACACGGGCGGTCCTGGTAGGGCAAGCCCATCATGCGCGCCAGGGTGTAGATGGCCAGCGCCTTGAGGGGCCACTGAAGCCCAGCACCAGCACGGCCATCAGGCCCTGGGGAGCGCCACGACACGCCAAAGTCGATGCTCATGCCGACGGCGATGAAGAACAGACCCAGCAGCAGGCCTTTGAAGGGTCTGATGTCGGTCTCCAGCTCGCGCCGGTACTGCTCTCGGCCAGCAACACGCCGGGCCAGGAAGGCGCCCAGCGCCATGCTCGCGCCTACCACCTGCATCAGGGCCGAAATGCCACCACGAGCAGCAGCGAGGCCGCGGTGAAGATCTCCGGCGTGCGGCTGCCGGCAATCCAGCGAAACAGTGGGCGCAGCAGCAACCGCCCGCCCAGCACGATGCCCGCGATGATGGCGATGATCTTGAGCGCCTCCAACCACGCCGCCGAGGTGTCAGGCGTTGCAGCGTTGGCGAGGGCGGCGGAACCGAGCAAGGGCAACAAGGCCAGAATGGGTATGGCGGCCACGTCCTGGAACAGCAGGATCGAGAAGCCCGCCTGACCGCTGGAGCTGCCCAGCAAGTTGCGCTCAGCCATCACCTGCAAGGCAATTGCCGTGCTGGACAGGGCTAGGCCCAGGGCGGCCACCAAGGGCGTTTTCCAGCCGCCAAAAGTGCCTGGTATCCAAACCTCGAGCGCATAACACGCTACAAAAATGAGAGCAGCACAGGCCGCCATCTGGGCGCTTCCCAGCCAAAGATGGCGCGGCGCAGGCTCCACAGGCGCTGGGGCTCCAGCTCCAGACCGACCAGAAACAGCATCAGCACCACGCCGAATTCGGCAAAGTGCAGGATGTCTTCGACATTGGTCACCAGCCCCAGGCCCCAGGGTCCAATGGCGATGCCCGCCCCTAGGTAACCGATGATGGCGCCCAGGCCGAGCATGCGGCACAGCGGCACGGCGATGACTGCCGCGCTGAGGTAAATGAAGCTGTTGATCAACCAGGTGGGCGTGTGTTCCATGCCGTTAACATAGCGCAAAGTAGCCATTAACAGGAGCGGGCCATGCCGATCGTTGTTGTTGCCAATCCCAAAGGTGGTGTGGGCAAGTCCACACTGGCCACCAATATCGCGGGCTACTTTGCCTCCCAGGGGCACGCCGTGATGCTGGGCGATGCGGACCGACAGCAGTCCTCGCGGCTCTGGCTGAAGCTGCGGCCCGCCACGGCGCGACCGATCTCAACCTGGGAAGTCAGCGCCGACCTGATTGCCAAACCGCCCAAAGGCACCTCGCATGTGGTGCTGGACACGCCTGCCGGCTTGCACGGTTGGCGCTTCAACGATGTGATCAAGATGGCGGACCGGGTGATTGTGCCGCTGCAGCCAAGCATCTTCGACATCTTTGCCACGCGCGACTTCCTGACGCAACTGGCGCAAAACCGCCATGCCCACAAGGCCAAGATCGGTCTGGTGGGCATGCGGGTGGACGCGCGCACGATTGCGGCGGACAAGCTGCATGAGTTTGTGGACTCACTGGACCTGCCGGTTTTGGGTTATCTGCGCGATACCCAGAACTATGTGCACCTGGCGGCGCACGGGCTGTCGCTGTTCGATGTGGCCCGAGGCCGCGTCGAAAAGGACCTGGAGCAGTGGCAGCCGATCTGTCACTGGTTGGACAGTTGAGCCGGGCGCCAGCCCCTACAGTCGCAGCATGAAAACCATTCAAACCCTTGCAGAGCTGGCCACATACGTCGGCCAGGACGTCGCGGTGAGCCCGTGGATCGAGATTACCCAGGAACAGATCAACCAGTTTGCGCAGGCCACTGGCGATCACCAGTGGATTCACGTTGACGTCGAGCGCGCCAAGGCCGGCCCGTTTGGCGGGCCGATTGCGCACGGCTTTTTGACGCTCTCCTTGATCCCGAGGTTTTTCGAATCCTCATTCCACATCGTCGAGTCCGGCATGGGCGTGAACTATGGTCTCAACAAGGTGCGCTTTCTCGACCCGGTGCCGGTGGGCAGCCGCTTGCGGGCGCGGCTCAAGTTACTCAAGTGCGAGCCGATCGACCGCAACGGCGTGCAAATGACCTGGGAGGTCGCGGTGGAGCGCGAAGGGTCAAGCAAGCTGGCCTGCGTGGCGGAGTCGATCTCGCGCCGTTACCCCTGAATAGGACGTAGCGCTTCGCAACGCGTGCCGGGACTGTGCCAGTGCGTGCTGGCGCTAGATCGCGCCGCCAAAGCCCTGTTGTCGCCAGGCCTCAAACACGGTAACGGCCACGGCGTTGGACAGGTTCAGGCTGCGTTGACCCGGCAGCATCGGCAGGCGCAGGCACTGAGCGGCGTCAAACGACTGGTGCAAGGGCTCGCGCAGTCCCTTGGTTTCCGAACCAAACACCAGCCAGTCACCGAGTGCAAACCGAGTCTCGTGCACACGGGCCGTGCCGCGGGTCGATAAGGCAAACAGCCGGTCTGGGTGTGGTTGTTCACTGTGCAGAAAGCCGGCCCAGTCGGCATGCCGTTTGACCGTGGCGTATTCGTGGTAATCCAGCCCGGCGCGACGCAACTGCTTGTCGTCCATCGAGAAGCCCAAGGGCTCGATCAGGTGCAGGCTGCAACCCGTGTTGGCGGCCAGGCGGATCACGTTGCCGGTGTTGGGCGGGATTTCGGGTTCGACCAGAACGATGTGAAACATGGGAGCCTATTGTCCTCGCTCGTTCCCGTTCAGTCGGTGCCGGTGTGTGGTGCGTCGGTACGGGCAAACACCATTCCGGTGATGTGGCCGGCGCCTGCCGCGCGTAGGGCGCGGGCAGCAGAGTATAGCGAGGCGCCGCTGGTCATCACGTCATCGAGCAAGACCAGCCGCGCACCGCGCAGACGCATGGCCTTGAGTGGCTCGACGGCGAAAGCGTTGTGCAGGTTACGCAACCGCTCGGCGCGGTTAAGGTTCACTTGCGCGGTGGTGTCCTTCAGTCGCAGCAACAGCGTGGCATCCATCTTTCGCACCGACGTGAGTTGTCTGGCCAGTTCAACGGCTTGATTGAAGCCACGCTCACGCAGCCGCGCATGGGACAGCGGCATCGGGATGATTAGGTCCGCCCGCTCCAATGCCGGCTCAACCCAGGGGGCGCTGCGCAACAGTCGCGCCAGGGTGTGCGCCCAACCGGGCTTGCCGTGAAACTTGAAGTCGCTGATCAAATCAGCCCAGGGGTAGTCGTAAGAGACCGCCGCCACACAGGCATCCAGTGGCGGGGGCTCCAGCACGCAGGCGCCGCACTGATGCGCACCGCCATACACTGGCAAGGCGCAGGTGCGGCAACGCGCCACCGGTTGCGCAAACTGGTTGACACAGGCCTCGCATACCGGCTCGCTGGGCCAGGCGTGGCAGACCGCGCAGCGGCTGGGCAGAGTCGGCAAAAGCCGGGCGATGAGAGCTGGAAACACCGTGTCAATATACTCGCGGCACACCTTGCCGAAACCATGACCGAGCAGCCTCCCCCCAGCATTGATCCCCCGGCGGCACTGCGTTGGCAGCAGTCCGCCGCGACCCACACCGCCTGGTTGCACGAAGAGGTCGCCAGGCGCATGCAGGAGCGCCTGCAGTGGATTCGGTTGCAACCACAAAGCTGGGCGCATTGGGAGGCCGTTCGCGGCGGGCTGGCCGCGCACCGCGAGCTCGCCCAACGCTACCCCAAGGCGTCGTGTTTTGTGGTCGAGCCGGTCGCGCAACGACAGCGCGCGGCTATCACCGCTTTAGCGCCAAGGTGGTGGCAGGGCGCGCGCTGGCTGCAGGCGCCCACATGCTTCGAGACTCCCGCGCCGGGGGCGGTACAGATGCTGTGGGCCAACATGTTGTTGCACATGTGTACCGAGCCACAGGCGCTGCTGGCGCAGTGGCACCGGGCCCTGGCGGTCGACGGGTTTGTCATGTTTTCATGCCTGGGCCCGGATACGTTGATTGAGCTGCGGGCGCTCTACCAATTGCTCGGTTGGCCCGCGCCGATGCATGAGTTCACGGACATGCACGATTGGGGTGACATGCTGGTGCAGGCCGGCTTTGCCGAGCCGGTGATGGACATGGAGCGCATTACCCTGAGTTATGCCGATCCGCAGCGCTTGTTGCAGGAGTTGCGCGAACTCGGGCGCAACCTGCATCCGGCGCGCCACCCGGCGCTGCGTTCGAGGCGGTGGCGCGAGCGCTTGTTACAGGCGCTCGATGGCCAACTCCGAGGCGCCGACGGCCAATTGACGTTGACGTTTGAGGTGATCTATGGGCACGCGGTGAAGCCGGAGCCCAGACACACGGTTCGAGCGCAAACGGTGCTGTCTTTGGAGCAAATGCGCGCAAGTTTGAACCAGCGCAAAACCTATCGCGGGTAACTTTGAGTTTTGGGCTTGACATGCCGGCGTCGAGTTGCTAGCTGGGCTACAATCCCTGCCTAACTAATGCGGGAGGGTTCCCGTGTCCAGTCAGGCCACCCCGGCGACTGCGCACTGCGTGGTCGCGGTTACCTATCGATCGAGTTTTAGGCATAGAAGAAGTGAACACGATGAACAACACCATCAAGAGACTGGCTTGGACGTTGCGCGCCGCCGCCGCCTGGGCGGGCACCGTGGCCCTGAGCACCGCGCACGCGGTGAAGGATTTGCCGGGTGGACCGGCCGTCAACCAGCTCAATTTGCACCCCGCCGTGACCAAGATCGCCCAGGAGCAGGCCTGGCTGCACTGGATGATGTTGATCATCTGCACCGTCGTGTTTGTGCTGGTGTTTGGCGTGATGTTTTTTTCGATTTGGAAGCACCGCAAGTCGGTCGGCCACAAGGCGGCCAATTTTCATGAGTCGGTGACGGTCGAAATCGTCTGGACCGTGGTTCCGTTCCTGATCGTGATTGGCATGGCCCTGCCCGCGACCAAGGTCGTGGTGGCGATGAAGGACACCACCAACGCCGACCTCACGATCAAGGCCACGGGCATGCAGTGGAAGTGGGGCTATGACTACCTCAAGGGCGAAGGTGAAGGCATTGGCTTCTATTCGTCCCTGGATACGGCGCAGCGCGTCATGTCCAACAACGGTGGACCCAAGGAGGGCGAGGTCCCGGGCAATGACTACCTGCTGAAAGTGGACAAGCCGCTGGTGGTGCCAGTTGATCGCAAAATTCGCATGATCACCACCGCGAATGACGTGATCCACGCCTGGATGGTGCCCTCGTTTGGCGTGAAGCAGGATGCCATTCCAGGCTTTGTGCGCGACACCTGGTTTCGCGCGGAGAAAGTTGGCGACTACTACGGTCAGTGCGCCGAGTTGTGCGGTAAAGAGCACGCCTACATGCCGATTCACGTGAAGGTGGTGTCGGCTGAAGACTACAGCAAGTGGGTGGATGGCGAGAAGAAGCTCATGGCCGCCAAGGCTGACGATCCGTCGAAGGTCTGGGTGCTCGATGACCTGATGAAACGCGGCGAGAAGGTGTATGCCACCAATTGCGCCGCGTGTCACCAGACCACTGGCAAGGGCGCTGGCCCGATCAAGGCGCTGGACGCCGCCGCCGTGGTGCTGGACGCCGACAAGGGCAAGCAGATTGCCGTGTTGCTCAAGGGTCAGAACAATGGTGCCATGCCCGGTTGGGCCCAGCTCAGTGACACCGAGTTGGCCGCGGTCATCACCTACACCAAGAACAATTGGTCCAACAAGACGGGACAGCTGGTGCAGCCCGCCGACGTTTTGGCGGCACGCAAGTAGCCCGCTGGCCATTGCCCAAGTTTAAGAATTGATAAGGAAATCAGGATGAGCGCTGTTCTGGATCAACACGGCCTGCCCCATGCCGACCACCACGACCATCACGACCACGCGCCCACTGGCTGGCGGCGTTGGGTCTATGCCACCAACCACAAAGACATTGGTACCTTGTACCTGCTGTTTGCGTTCACCATGTTGATGATTGGTGGCGTGCTGGCTCTGCTGATCCGGGCCGAGCTGTTTCAGCCGGGCTTGCAACTGGTCAACCCCGAGCTGTTCAACCAGCTCACCACCATGCATGGGCTGATCATGGTGTTCGGCGCCATCATGCCGGCCTTTGTAGGATTTGCGAACTGGATGGTTCCGCTGCAGATCGGCGCGCCAGACATGGCCTTTGCGCGGATGAACAATTTCAGCTTCTGGCTGATGATTCCTGCCGGTCTCATGTTGGCCGGCTCCTTCTTCATGCCCGGTGGCGCCCCCGCTGCTGGCTGGACGCTGTACGCGCCGCTGACCCTGCAAATGGGCCCGAGCATGGACGCTGGCATTTTTGCCATGCACATCCTGGGTGCCAGTTCCATCATGGGCTCGATCAACATCATCGTCACCATCCTTAACATGCGCGCCCCCGGCATGACCTTGATGAAGATGCCCATGTTCTGCTGGACCTGGCTGATCACGGCCTACTTGCTGATCGCGGTAATGCCGGTCCTGGCCGGCGCCATCACCATGACGCTGACCGATCGCCACTTTGGCACCAGCTTCTTCAACCCCGCCGGCGGTGGTGACCCGGTTATGTATCAGCACATTTTCTGGTTCTTTGGCCACCCCGAGGTGTACATCATGATCTTGCCGGCCTTCGGCATCATCAGCCAGATCGTGCCCGCGTTCTCGCGTAAAAAGCTGTTTGGTTATGCCTCGATGGTGTATGCCACCTCCAGCATCGCCATCCTGTCCTTCATCGTGTGGGCGCATCACATGTTTACCACCGGCATGCCGGTGACCGGTCAGCTTTTCTTCATGTACGCGACCATGTTGATTGCGGTGCCGACGGCAGTGAAGATTTTCAACTGGATCGCCACCATGTGGCAAGGATCGATGACCTTCGAGACGCCGATGCTGTTCGCCGTAGGCTTCATTTTCGTGTTCACCATCGGTGGCTTTACCGGCTTGATTCCGGCGGTGGCGCCGATTGACATCCAGCTTCAGGACACCTATTACATCGTGGCGCACTTCCACTACGTGCTGGTGGCGGGCTCGCTGTTCGCCTTGTTTGCCGGCTTCTACTATTGGGTACCGAAGTGGACCGGCGTGATGTACAACGAGGGCCGCGGCAAGTTGCACTTCTGGTGGTCCATCATCTCGTTCAACGTCACCTTCTTCCCGATGCACTTTCTGGGTCTGGCGGGCATGCCGCGTCGTTACGCCGACTACCCAATGCAGTTTGCGGACTTCAACATGGTCGCGTCAATCGGCGCCTTCCTCTTCGGAATCGCGCAGGTCTACTTCTTCTTGTTTGTAGCCATGCCGACGATGCTCGGCAAGGGCGCCAAAGCCGCGGCCAAACCGTGGGACGGTGCGGAGGGGCTGGAGTGGGAACTGCCGTCGCCGGCACCGTTCCACACTTTCGAAACGCCGCCTAAGCTGGATGTCACCGCCACCAGGATCGTCGCATGATGCGCTCGGTTCGAATGCGCGGTATGAGCGAAGAGCAAAGACGGGCAAACCGTCGCACAGGGTTGATCCTGGCCAGCGTGGCGGTGATGTTCTTTGTGGGATTCATGGCCCGCATGGTGATTCTGGGCGGCTAAACCGTGGTGTTCGAGCGCGACAACCTCGTGATGGCTACCAAGCTGGTGGTGGTGGCTACCGTGATGGCCGCCTTCGGTTATGCGCTGGTTCCGATTTACCGGGCGATTTGCGAGATGACCGGCATCAACGTTCTGGCGCTGGGCGATCGCAACATCCCGGGTGCCACGCCCAAGCTCAGCGCCAACACGCAAGTCGACACCACGCGCACGATCACGGTGGAATTTGACGCGAATGTGCGGGGGCCCTGGGAGTTCAAGCCGGCACAGCGCTCGATGCAGGTCCATCCAGGGGAGATGGCAACCGTGATGTATGAGTTTCAGAATGTGCAGAACCGTCGCATGGCAGCGCAAGCCATTCCGAGCTATGCGCCGCAACAGGCCGGTCGCCACTTCAACAAAGTGGAGTGTTTTTGCTTCACCCAGTACACGCTGGAGCCGGGCGAGAAGAAGAGCTGGCCAGTGGTGTTCGTGATCGACCCCAAGTTGTCCAAGGATGTGACGACCATTACCTTGTCGTACACGTTTTTTGAAGTCGGTGGCAAGACGCCGCCAGCGCCCGTGGCGCAGGCACCCGGTTTGTCGATCAGGGGCGAGCGTTCATGAAGCCCATCGCGCAAGGCGACAGTGCCGGTACAGCATCGTTTGGCCGCAGCCTCAAGACCGTCGCGTGGTCGTTTCTGGGTATCCGAAAGAGCGCGGAGTATCGGCAGGACCTGGCCCGCGTCAACCCGTTGCACATCATCATCGTGGGCGTTGCAGGCGTGTTGGCGCTGGTGCTTGGACTGATGGTGTTGGTGAATTGGGTCGTGGCGAAATAGCGTTCCGCAAACCGTCCCAGGATTTGAATTGACTTGAACTGAAGAAGAATGGAGCTGACATGAGTTCACACGCACCGGCGCCTGGCGCCCACTATTTCGTGCCCCAACCCTCGCGGCATCCGGCATTCGCGGCCTTTGGGCTGTTGTTCGTCATCCTGGGCGCCGGTCAGTGGGTAAATGGCGTGGCCTGGGGCAAATACGCGCTGGCGTTTGGTCTGGTGTGGTTCCTGGGTGTGCTGTACCAATGGTTCATGGACGCCATCACCGAGAGTCAGGGTGGCCAGTACGGGCACAAGGTCGACCTGTCGTTTCGCTGGAGCATGAGCTGGTTCATCTTCTCCGAGGTGATGTTCTTCGGCGCCTTCTTCACGGCCTTGTGGTGGGCACGGGCGCACTCGGTGCCGGCGCTGGGCAGTGGTGACAACTTGCTGCTGTGGCCAGACTTCAAAGCGGTCTGGCCCAGCGTCGTGGCAGGGGCCACCGGCTCACCTGCTGGCATTGTTGAGCCTTTCAAGACCATGGGCCCATTCTGGTTGCCCACCATCAACACCGCCTTGCTGCTGAGTTCGGGTGTCACGCTGACCATCGCGCACCATGCCCTGCTTGCTGGCAACCGTGCGCGCACGCTGGGTTTCATGTGGCTGACGGTTTTGCTGGGCGCGACCTTTCTGGGTGTTCAGGGTTACGAGTACGCGCACGCGTATAGCGACTTGAACCTCAAACTGAGCTCGGGGGTCTATGGCTCCACGTTCTTCATGCTGACCGGCTTCCACGGCTTTCACGTGTTTCTGGGCATGTTGATGTTGCTGTTTATCACCCTGCGCCTGCAAAAGGGGCACTTTAGTGCCGAGCGTCACTTCGGCTTTGAGGGCGCCGCCTGGTATTGGCACTTTGTCGACGTGGTCTGGCTCGGCTTGTACATTCTGGTGTACTGGATGTAGTGGCGAATCTCCGCCAATCCATGACAGGCACCGTACAGGTGCCTTTCTTTTGGCCACCCAGCGGCGCGCAGGACCTACTGGCCCGGTGGAATTCCGGTGGGTTGAATCCAGCCCGCGGCCCAGGCGATCAGCACCAGCAAGAACAGCAGGATTGAGATTGCCACGCGCAGGGCCAGTGCGCGCGCCATGCGGGCCGACTTGGGTTGCCCGGGCAAGCCCGGCTTCATCATGGCGACGAAGGCTACCCCCATGCTGGCGACAATGGCAACAAAGGCAATAATCGTCAGGTACTTCATGCTCCGGATTATCTTTTGAATGCGCGATTTCGGTTTTGGTTGATCACGCTTGCCACGCTGTTGGGGCTTGGCGTGACGCTGGCGCTGGGTCACTGGCAGTACGGGCGCGGCGTGACGATGCAGGAGCAAGACCTGGCGCTGGCCCGCCAGGGGAGTCTGACACCCCTGTCCAATGGCGCGCTGCTGGCGCTGTCCGCACCGACGCAAGCCTTGCACCGATCGGTCAAGCTGCGTGGGCAGTGGCTTGACCAGCGCACCGTGTTTCTGGACAACCGGCCGATGAATGGCATAGCCGGGCTGATTGTGCTCACGCCGCTGCAGTTGGAGGGCCAAGCCACGGCGGTCATGGTCCAGCGAGGCTGGGTCCAGCGCAATTTCCTGGATCGTGCGGCCTTGCCCCAACTGGGGATATCAGCCGGTTGGGTTGAGATTGAAGGCAGAATTGCCCCCTGGCCTTCCAAACTATATGAGCTGGACGGCCCGGGAGCGGGTGCGATCCGGCAAAATCTCGACTTGGCGCAATTTCGCACCGAATCGGGTTTACCGGTGTTCGAACTGACCGTCAAGCAAACTGGCGCCGCGGCAGACGGTCTGAAGCGTGACTGGCCCGAAGCCCAGGTGACGTTGCGTAAACACTTTGGGTATGCGCTTCAGTGGTGGGGCATGAGTGCCCTGTTGGTTGTTCTTTATGTTTGGTTCCAAATTGTCCGACGTCTCCTCGCCAAGCGCCGTCCTTGAGTCCAAAGCGCCTGCCGCTGGCGTTTCTGCAGACCAACCACTCGGATTGACAGTTCACGTGATGCCGATGCAAAGTGCACAGGCTGGCACTGCACCCGCTTCGCTGGTTAGCGGTCGACTGAAGATGCTGGCAATTCTGCTGGTGTGCGTTGCGCCTGTGCTGGCGTCCTATTTCACCTATTACGTGATTCGCCCCGAGGGACGACGCAACTTTGGGCAACTGATCGATCCCCAGGTACCCATCCCCAATGCGGCCACGCTCAGCCTTGACGGTGCGGCGGGCAATTTGCGCGACCTCGCCGGACAATGGCTGCTGGTAAGCGTTGCCTCAGGCGCCTGCAACGATGCGTGCACCCGCCAGCTCTACCTGCAGCGCCAGCTGCGCGAGAGCCTAGGCAAAGAGAAGGACCGTGTCGACTGGGTCTGGCTGGTGGACGACGCGGCGCCGGTTGACGAGCAATTGCGCGGCGGCCTGCGCCAGGCCAATGTGCTGCGCGTCAAGCATGACGAGGTGGCCCGTTGGTTGGCACCTGCAGCCGGTCAGTTGCTGGCCGATCATCTGTACCTGGTAGACCCCAATGGGATGTGGATGATGCGTTTCCCGCCCGGCCTGGAGTCGGCCACGGCGGCCAAGGTCAAGAGCGATTTGGAGCGCCTGTTGCGGGCCTCTGCGTCGTGGGACAAGGCGGGTCGGGAGAGCAGACCTTGAACGCGCAGTCTTTGTACGACCTGTCGCCGGTCTTGCACGTGATGATCATGGGCGCGCTGGTGGCCATGGGACCCCTGGCCTGGGTATGGGTGCGCAACCAGCAGGCGTCGCCCACGCGGCGGCTTCAGGCGCTTACCTTGCTGACGCTGTTCCTGACGTTCGACCTGGTGATGTTTGGCGCCTTCACCCGCCTGACCGACTCGGGTCTGGGGTGTCCGGACTGGCCAGGCTGTTACGGTAGTGCCAGTCCGGTTGGGGCCAGCGCCCACATCAGTGCCGCACAAAACGCCATGCCCAGCGGACCGGTGACCCATGGCAAGGCCTGGATCGAGATGATTCACCGCTACCTGGCGACCGGCGTTGGCGTGCTCATTTTGGTGTTGGCGGCGGCAAGCTGGGCGGTGCATCGACGGGCCGTGCCGGCCCGTGCGCCTGCTGTGGCCGTCAACCCGTGGCTCGCGTCCCTGACGCTGGTGTGGGTGTGCATTCAGGGCGCCTTCGGCGCCCTGACCGTGACCATGAAGCTGTTCCCGGCGATCGTGACGCTGCATCTGCTTGGTGGTGTGGTGTTGCTGGCACTGCTGTGCATGCTGGCCGTACGCTACCACCAGGCACACCGCGCCGTGCCGCTGGTGGCAATAGGGCCCCATGGGCGTACGCTGCTGGGGGTCACCACCGGGCTGGTCTGGATTCAGATTGCCCTGGGGGGCTGGGTCAGCACCAACTACGCTGTGCTGGCCTGCACCGAGTTTCCAATGTGCCAGGCCAGCTGGTGGCCGGCCATGAATTTTGCGCAGGGTTTCGAGCTCTGGCGCGAGCTGGGTTTTACCCGCGCGGGGGAGCATATTTCATTTGAGGCACTGACCGCGATTCACGTTGCGCATCGCCTGTTCGCCGTGCTGGTGCTGCTGGCCTTGGGCCTGCTGGCCTGGCGCCTGCGTTTGGTGGCTGGGCTGCGCCAGCACACTCGCCTGCTGGCCGGTTTGGCAACTCTGCAACTGGTGACCGGTTTGAGCAACGTGGTGCTGGACTGGCCCTTGCTGGCGGCAGTGTTGCATACTGGCGGCGCGGGCGCGTTGGTGGTGACGCTGACCTGGACCGCCTGCGTGAGCACTTCAGCGAGCGCCCACGGCGTCAGCACGCTGACAACAACTAAAACAGGAACCCTTGCATGAGTGCCACTTTGCCGCGCAGCACCACGACCGTGCTGCGCCAGTTCTACGCGCTGACCAAGCCGCGCGTGGTTCAGTTGATTGTCTTTTGCGCTTTCATTGGCATGGTGTTGGCCGTGCCGGGCGTGCCGACTTTGGCGCAGGTCAAGCTTGCCGCGTTGGCCAGCCTGGGTGTGTGGCTGGTGGCCGCGGCGGCGGCCGCGTTCAACTGCATCGTTGAAAAGGCCATTGACGCCAAAATGAAGCGTACCGCCTGGCGGCCGACCGCCAGAGGCGAACTCAGTGACTGGCAGACACTGATCTTTTCGGCCATGTTGTGTGGCCTGGGCTCTTGGCTGCTGTATGTCTGGGTCAACCCGTTGACGATGTGGTTGACCTTTGCCACCTTTGTCGGCTACGCCATCATCTACACCATCTTTCTCAAGCCCAGCACGCCGCAAAACATTGTGATCGGCGGGGCGTCGGGCGCGATGCCGCCGGTACTCGGTTGGGCCGCCATGACCGGTGACGTCGGCCCTGAGGCCCTGATTTTGTTTCTGATCATCTTTCTGTGGACCCCACCGCATTTCTGGGCGCTGGCCCTGTACCGGGTGGAGGACTACCGCAAGTCCGGTCTGCCAATGCTGCCGGTGACGCATGGAAGCGAGTACACGCGCCTGCAAATCCTGCTTTACACCGGCGTGCTTGCGGCGGCCTGCATGCTGCCGTTTGTCTATGGCATGAGTTCATGGCTTTACCTGGTGGTGGCGATTGGCCTGAGCGTGGGTTTCTGTCTGTATGCCTTCTGGCTGTGGCGCGACTACTCCGATGCGCTGGCGCGCAAAACGTTTCGTTTCTCGTTGATTCACCTCAGTGTGCTGTTTGCGGCGCTGCTGGTCGATCACTACCTCTTTTAGACTTCGGACCAACTCCATGCACAGACGACTTGTTATCAAAACCGCAACCGCATGCGCCGTCGTGGCCTTGGCTGGTGGCCTGCTTGCAGCGTGTTCCGAGCAGAAGCCGAAGTTTGCCGCCATCGACGTCAGCGGGGCAGACTACGCGCGTGATTTCTCCTTGACCGATCACAACGGACAACAACGTGCCATCAAGGACTTTGCGGGCAAAGTGGTGGTGCTGTTCTTTGGCTACACCCAGTGCCCCGATGTCTGTCCTACCTCGATGAACGAACTGGCCGAAGTCAAAAAGCTGCTTGGCAAGGATGGCGAAAAACTGCAGGGCCTGTTCATCTCGGTCGACCCGCAGCGTGACACGCCGGAACTGCTCAAGGCCTACATGGCCAATTTTGACCCGACCTTCCTGGCCTTGACGACCACACCCGACAAGCTGGAGGCCCTTGCCAAGGAGTACAAGGTGTATTTCAAGAAGGTTGAGGGCAAGACACCCACCAGCTACACAATGGACCACTCGGCGGGCAGCTACGTCTACGACGCCAATGGCAAATTGCGCCTCTACACCCGCTATGGCACCGGCGCGGCCCCTTTGGCGGCCGACATCAAACTGCTGCTGGCGCAGGCGCGCTGAACGCCGGGCGTCGGATGATCGGTTGAGCACAGGGCGTGGCTATGCTCCGGTCTGGCCCGCAATTTGTCAGGATCTCACTCGGTCTTGATGCCGCGCATGAGGATTACGCCACCCAGCAAATTGGTGTCGAACTTGATGCGGTTGGCCAACCCCTCGGCCGATGAACCCGCGACCTGCCAACCCTGATTGAACAACTTCTGGCGGACGTCGGGGCTGCGGGCGATCTCGCTGAAGAGCGTGGACAGGCGTGTGATGATCGGCTTGGGCAAGGTGCTTGGGCCAGCCACGGCATTCCAGATTTCCAGTTGGAAGTTGTTCACGCCGCCCTCACTCAGACTAGGGACCTCGGGCACGAGCGGGCTGCGACCGGTTGAGGTCACACCGATGGCCCTGAGCTTGCCAGCGCGTACCTGGGCCATGGCCAGGCCCGGCGGCAGCAAGGACATCTGGATCTGCCCGCCTATCATGGCCGTGATCACTTGCGGGTTGCCAGAGTAGGGAATATGGACCGGTGCGATGTTGGTCTTGCTCTTGAGCAACTCCATGCCAATATGACCCACGGTTCCATTGCCCGGCGTGCCGTAATTCCACTTGTCACCACCGTTTCGCGCTGCCACAAAAAATTCTTGTGCAGTTGCGCCAGCGGCAGAGGCAGGCACCGTCAGCACCAGCGGCGCTGTTCCAATCAGGCTGATCGGAGCCAGGTCTTTGGCGGGGTCGAAGGGGGTCCTGGGGTTGAGCAGCTTGGCGATTGTCAAGTTGCCATTGATCATGATGCCCAGCGTGTGGTTGTCGGTGGATTTCGCAACCAGATTGGCGGCAATGCTGCCGCTGGCGCCAGGGTGGTTCTCCACAATCACCGGTTGGCCCAGCGCTTTGGAAAGCGGCTCGGCCAGGGTTCGGGCCATCAGGTCGGGTGACGAGCCGCCTGGAAAACCTACCAGCAACTTGACCGTCTTGGTCGGCCAGACCGCATCCGGCGTTGCGGGCTTAGAGGTCTTCTGGGCGGCAGACCAGGTGGAGACAGTTGCAAGTGCTACAAAAAGCGCAGCACGACGAAGGAAGAGGCGAGGCATGTCAATCCTTGTGAACGAAATTGCATGCGATTGTCTCTCACGCGGCGGGTTCGCTTGCGCGAACCTGCCCATGTTCAGGCGTATTCCGCCAGCGCCTTCTTCATCTTCTTCATGGCCGCTGCTTCAATCTGGCGAATGCGTTCGGCGCTGACGCCGTATTCGGCCGCCAAGTCGTGCAGGGTCATGCCGCCCGAGCTGTCGTCATTGACCTTGAGCCAGCGTTCCTCAACGATGCGCCGGCTGCGGGGGTCGAGTGATTCCAATGCCGTGGCGATGCCTTCGCTGGCAAGCATGTCGCGCTGACGCGATTCGATCATCGCGGTGGGCTCATGGCTGCTGTCGGTCAAGTAGGTGATCGGACCAAACGCGTCGTCACCATCATCAGACGGACTTGGGTCAAGCAAGACGTCGCCGCCTGAGAGCCGAGTTTCCATCTCGATGACTTCCTCGCGTTTGACCTTGAGTTCGCGCGCCATGGTGTCGATTTGCTCTTCGCTCAGACGCTCTCGGTGTGTGCCCAGATCGGCGGCAGCATCTTCGGACTTGAAGCGCTGCTTCATGGAGCGCAAGTTGAAGAACAGCTTGCGCTGCGACTTAGTGGTGGCCACCTTGACCATGCGCCAATTCTTGAGGATGTACTCGTGTATTTCTGCCTTGATCCAGTGCAGCGCATAGCTCACCAGTCGCACGCCTTGGTCCGGATCAAAGCGTTTGACCGCTTTCATCAGACCAACGTTGCCTTCCTGGATCAGGTCGCCATGCGGCAAGCCATAGCCTAAATACTGGCGCGACACCGACACAACCAAACGCAAGTGGGACAACACCAGCTTGCCGGCAGCCTCCAGGTCGTTGTTGTTGCGAAGCTGGCGCGCGAAGGTCTGCTCTTCCTCGGCCGTGAGCATGGGCAGGCGGTTGGCCGCCGAAATATAGGCGTCCAAGTTGCCCAGTGAGGGCACGACAGCCCAAGGATTTGTCAAGGTCAGTGCGGAACTCGAAACCCCGGTTTGTGTAGTCATACCAGAACTCCTTAATGTCATTAGATGAATATTAGCACTCTCTCCGATCGAGTGCTAACAGATTGGTTCAATCGTCCCCATAGCCTTGAGCCAGGGTCCGACCCGGCGGCTTTACGCCGTGGCGCCACCGGCCAAATCCGGGAAAGCCGGGGCAACATGCGGTGTTGCCTGGCGCGGGCGACGCCGCGAGGCACCGTTGCGGGTCGGCGTGGCGGCAACCCGCGAGACGGTTTCGATCGTCAGGTCCGTGATATCGGCCACATCCCGCAGGCGGGGCATCACAAGCGGGCGCTCCGCCGGTGTGGATTCACCATCGCCCACCAGCAGGCGCGCCAGTCGGGCCACCCGATCCGCTGCACGTCCGCCACGCAGGGCAACGACCTCAGCTGCGCGACGCTGCGTGGCAGTGAACAAACTCAGCAGCGATGTCTTGGGCTCTTTCCATGGAGCCAGTGCGCAGGGGGTGAGCGCGCGCGCCTGAAAGGCATAGTGCCCGCTGACCAGTGCTTCGGCGCCGATCACGTCGCCCGGCAGGGCCAGGTTGGCAAACGCAGGACCGTGCGCGCCGATGGTGTCGAGCCGTACCGCGCCCGACACCACTCGCCAGGCCTGCCCCCGGTCGCCCGTGGCGTAGACGCACTCACCGCGCTTGAACTGACGAGACTGGGCCAGCTGCGCTTGATCCGATTTGATGGCTTTATGTTCAGACATGTTCTTTGCTCCTGTTGGGCCTCTAGCACGGTCAAGGCGACCTTGGCATGAGGCCCGTTCGCCCGCACCGTTATGGTTTGGCTCGGGCAAGGATGGGGGAGGGAGGTGAGCCGCCCAGCCGGGGCCGGGTCGACTCGCCACTTGGCTTGTGTCGCGCTAGAGGCCCACGCCCGAAACGCCCACACTCAGCCTGCACTCAACCCAGGAGCGGCGGCCCGCGCGGACTGGGTAGGGCCCAGTCAATGAAGGCGGGGACTTCCACCAAGCGCGCTGCGAGGCGCGCGCCGGATGCTGATTCGAGCACGGCCAAGGCTCGCGGTGAGCTGGTCAGCCCGGGACCGGTCGTGAACGAAGTCAGTTCGCAACAGTCGATTTCATCCCCAGCGGCGTCGACCAGCCCCCTTAGAGACGTCGTGGAGCCCGCCCTGAGCATGCCCTTGCCGGTGCAGATTTCGGCAAAAAATGCCGTGCTCTGGTTTTGGGTGGCATGCCCACGGGTGGGCATCAGGCCCATATTGGCCAGAGCATGTACCGACAACGCCAGCATGGCGCACACCAACAGCCAGTTGGGCTGACGGTGGGTCACAAGGGGAGTTCGGTGGCGACGCATGGGTGCCATATGGTAGCGCACCATGCCGAATTCAAGCTTGCGCTCGCTCCAGGCGTACGCGATCGGTTGGCACGGGCTGGAGCGTCAGGGTCCACCGGCTGCGGTCATGGCCGGGTGCCGGCTTGTCGCCAGACTTCAAGCAGATCGGCCGAGCCTTGTACCCGCACGCCGTTGTCAGTCAAGATGTCTTCCGTGGCCGCCAGCATCTCCTTGTGCGGGAAAACCATCGATTCGCCGCCGCGGTTGTCGGTCTGAATGACGACATACTCTTGCTTGGTGTCGCGCAGTACAGCCACCAGATGCCGCAAACTGCGAATAGGGATGCCGTTGACGCTGTCCACCACCCCGGCGGAGGGGTTCGAATACCCCTTGGCGAGTTTGTGCGGAAAGAAGGGTGAGGCAATCACCACCAGTTCTTCGCGCTCGGCCGAGGGGCTGTCCCCGCGGCGGGTTAACAGTGGGCTGCGAATGAAAGTGAACGCCAGCATGGTATTAGCGTTGCCGCTGAGGAACGCCGCGTACTGCGCGGTCGCGCTGGAGAACACCAACGGACCATAAACAAAGTAGGACGGATAGCGACCCTGCAGGTCGGGAATCAGCAGGGGCCAGCCCGGGCTCACCGCTACCTCGACCGCCAGGCTTTGTCCGGCGCGCACCACGGTCAAGGGCAGCTTGCCATCGCGGGCCACCTTCTGAATCAGGTAGCGGAAGTTCACCCGCAAGTCCGATCCCACTTTGACCATACCCTGCTCATCGATCGGCGTGCCACCAATGTGTGTGACCACATCCCACTTCCTGAGGGCATAGTTGGGGTCTGAACTGGCCGGTCGGTGTACCACCAGGCCTTTGACCGACTTGTCGAGCTTGAGAAAGGCGCGAAGGGTGGGGTTTTCCAGGGTCTGGAACTCGTCCATCAAGGTCGCGCGCCGGCCCACGGTGCCGGTGGCCACGCTGGCTAGGAACAGCTCGATCTCCTCATTGGGAATGATGTAGCCAATGTTCTGGGCGTCGTTGAGGCGGCTGAAGGCCAGGCCAATCATCTTGTCGCCTGCCACGGCAGGCCCACCGCTGTTGCCTGGATTGATGGCTGCATCAATCTGGATGCGCAGGCCCGAGGTCGGAAAGTTATAGGTGGCGAACTCGATTCGCGACACGATTCCCTTGGTGATCGACAGCGAGGTGCCGCCCGTGGGGTAACCATACGCCAGCACCGCCTCCTTGATTTCGGGCAGGGCGCTGGTCCGTGGCAGCGGTGCGTGGCTGTCGAAGAACGACTCGTCGTCCAGCTTGAGAATGGCCAGATCGATGCCTGGAGCAATGGCTTCGACGGTCGCGGAAATTTTCTCGCCGTCCTGGTTGGCCTGCACCTGCACCTGGCTGGCGTACAGAACCACGTGCGCGTTGGTCAGGATGCGGCGCCCCTCGATCACCACTCCGGAGCCAGTGGCTTCCTTGGGCGCCTGCTTGGTCCAGGGCTTGAAGGGGTCCGGAAAGCGTGCAGTCGAGAAGACTTTGACAACCGAGCTGGCAACGCCGACCGGGGCGGTGCTGGTGGCGCTTGAGACCGTGACAGGGGCTGCGACACTGCCCGATTGTGCTGCCGCGTGAGTGGCCGCAAAGCTCAGAACCGAGAGGAGTACCAGCGCTGTCAGGGCGCGCTGCAGGGGGGCGAAGGTCATGAATCACGGGTTCCGGTAAAGGGGCTGCGGGGTCGTCACGGATTGTGGCACGAGTGGCTTGCCACGCCGCGCGGGCTGTGACGGCCATGCGATGCCGAGTGGCCCCTGGCTACAATTTGCTGCATTGCTGCTCAGAAGGCGGGCCGACGTTTGAAGCGAATTTTTCGGGGGACACACTTTTCGGCGTTGCTGCACGGTACGGCGTTGCTGGCTGTGATTCACATCGTCGGAACCTTGGGATACCACCACATTGGCCGGCCGACGGCGACCTGGATTGACAGCTTCTACATGACGTTCATCACCGTGGCCACGATTGGTTACGGTGAAACAGTCGATCTCGCCAGCCATCCGATGGGGCGCCTGTTTACCGTGGCTATTGCCTTCTTTGGCATCGGGACGATGACGTATATGTTCTCGACCTCTGTGGCCCTGTTGCTTGAATCCGATCTGAACGCCGCACTTAAGAGGAAGCGCATGGAAAAGCAAATCGCCAGGCTCTCGGGCCACTACATCGTCTGTGGTATCGGACGCGTGGGCACCAACGTGGCCAACGAACTGGTCAAGACCAAGCGCACAATGGTGGTGATTGAACAGGACCGCGCGGCTCTGGATGCCTGGCTGGAACACCACCCGCACACCTTGCACCTGCACGACGACGCGGCCGACGACGACGCCTTGCGCAACGCGGGCGTGATGAGCTGCGCCGGTGTGTTTGCCGTCACGGGTGACGACAGCCACAATCTGATGGTGTCACTGTCGGTGAAGCTGCTCAATGCCAAGGCCCGGGTGGTGGCCCGGGTGCACGACATTCACAACGCCAACAAGGCACGTCGCGCGGGCGCTGATGAGATCGTTTCTCCGGACTTCACCGGTGGCATGCGCATTGCCTCGGCCATGGTGCGCCCTCATGTGGTGAACTTCATGGACCAGATGCTGCGCAGTGATGAGGGATTGCGGGTCGAGGAAGTGGTCGTGCCTGCGGGGTTCGATGAGCGCGCGCTTGGAGAGCTGCTGCCGAAGTCGCGCGACTACATTCTGATGGCCACCCACGAGCAGGGGCGCTGGGTGTTCAATCCGGGTGACGACCATGTGCTCAAGGCCGGACATGCGATCGTGATCATGGCCAATCCAGGCGGTCGTGAAAAGGTCGAGCAGTTGTTCAAGGTGTGACGCAGAGCTAAAACAGTTCGACGTCGCCAACGTTGGCTGCCTGCTCGGTCAGCTTGCCTTGGGCAATCAGCGCGGCATGGCTGCAGACCTGGTTGCGGCCGTGCTCCTTGGCGTGGTAGACCGCCCTGTCCGCGCGCTCAAAAGCACCGCTGGGCGTGTCGCCTGGGCGAACCTCCGAGAATCCAATGCTGATCGTGATGTGGCCGACCTGGGGAAACAGGTGGCTGGCGGTGCTCGTGCGCAGTCGCTCAAGGGCCAGCGCCGCCTCGGCCTCGCCATTGCAACGCATCAGCACCACGAACTCCTCCCCGCCAAAACGGTACAGCTGGTCGTGGAAGCGAAAACACGCCCGCATCAGCCGCGCCAGCAACAGCAGCACCTCATCGCCAATCAGGTGCCCGTATGTATCGTTGACCCGCTTGAAGTGGTCGATGTCGATCATCGCCAACCAGTAGCTGCTGCCGATCGACTCGTGTCGGCGTTCGCCCTGTTCGGCGCTGCTGACTTTGCTCTGCTCGATCGTGGCCTTCAGGAAAGCGCCGTCAAAGGTCTTGCGGTTGAGCAACTCGGTCAGCGTGTCGCGTTCGCCATAGTCCAGCAAACTCTGGAAGTTGCGGTATAGCCGCAGCACGCCCACGACCAGGCGACGCGACTCGGGCGACAGTGCGAGCTCGCTGGCGATGACTAGCACACCCGGGGCATCCGGGTTGCGATCCAACGGGAAAACGGTGCAGAACGGTGGGCCGGCCTGTTCAACAACCTGTTGTGTCTCCATGGCTTGCACGCGCTGTGGAAAATCGGTCAGTCGCGGCAAGGTGTCCAAGCTGGCCCAAGCGGTATCGGTGATCGGGACCAGATCGCCGCGTCCGAATCTGGCACAGGTCAGCCAGCGCTGGTTGTTGCGCTCGCCGACCCCGCGGTAGATTGCCGCACTGAGCGGCGCAAGCAAGTCACAAATCGTGCTAACGAGCGCGCGTTCCAGCGCGTCCCGGTCCTTTTGGGAGGTCAGGTCGGCCAGATTGTCTACGAGCTCGGACATAGTTCAAGTGTACATCGGCACTTCAAGCAGGAAGCCTGGTTTCTTGACCCTGGTTGCCCGCGGGTGCTGTGCGTGGCAAGTTCAGGCTGATGCGGGTTCCTCCCCCGCTTGCACTGGTAACCCTGATCGAACCTCCCAGAACGCCGGTGACCAGGTTGTGCACGATGCTCAGCCCCAGGCCACTGCCGCCCTGGCCCAGTTTGGTGGTGAAGAAGGGGTCAAAAATCCGGTCCAAGTTCTCTTGCGGTATGCCCGCGCCGTTGTCCTCGATCGACAGTTGCAGCCATTCGTTGTCAATCGCCTCGGCGCTGACGGTAACCGAGCCGCGCATACCCGTCTCGAATCCGTGCAGGAAGGAGTTGTTTATCAAGTTGGTGATGATTTGCCCCAGGGGCCCTGGGTAGCTTTCCATCGTTAGATCGGGCGGTATCTGGCAACTGACCGTGTGCGGTGTCTTGCGAATCATCGGGCTCAGTGTGAGCATGATCTCGTTGACGGTATCACTGAGTCTGAAGAAGCGGCGGTTGACGCTGGTTTGGTCAACTGCGACTTGTTTGAAGCTGGACACCAGTTCGGCGGCCTTTGTCAGGCTGCGCATCAAGATCGTGGTGCCCTCGCGAGTGCGTTCAACGTATGTTTGCAGGGTCGAGCGACGAACGCCTTGCAGGAGTGATTCGGCGAACTCCTCGTTGTGTTCGCGCATGGTGCTGGCCACCGTGACGCAGTTGCCGATGGGCGTGTTGAGCTCGTGCGCGATGCCTGCCACCAGCGCACCCAGTGCTGCCAGCTTTTCGGACCGAACCAGCTCGCTGTGCGCCTGTTGGAGGGTGGCCAGCGTTTTGGTGAGTTCCTGTGTCCGCTGGCCAACGCGATGCTCCAGTGTGGCATTGAGGTCGAGTATCTCCCGCTCGTATTGGTACTTGGCAGTGATGTCTTCGTAGGCCAGGATCACAAGCGATTCATCGTTCAGCTTGATCGATCGGCCTGAAACTTCGCACAGCAAACGCTTGCCCTCGTAGCCGGCCGACAACCAAGCCGGGTAGCGGGCGATTTCACCGGCGCGGTCAATCTCGGCCAGCACAGCGTCACGATCGAGTTGGCTGACCCAGAAGCCGTTTTGGGCGCCGGTGGTGCCGATGACTTGTTCCCGGCTGCGCTCGAACAAGCGGACCCAGGCATCATTCAGGCTGGCGACCTCACATCCGAACTGCCGACGTGAGACCGTCATCGCCACCGGTGATGCGTCGAAGATGGCCGAAAACTTGGCCTGACTAAACCGCAGCGCATCTTCTGCGCGCAGCCGCTCGGCCAGCTCCTGCTTGAGCGATTCGTTTCGGCTGTCTCGTTCGGCAATCAACGTGCCCAGGTCCGTGCGCATTTTGTCCAGGCCCAGGGCCAGCGTGCCGATCTCGTCGTGACGCTGTGACAGCACCGGCTGATCAAGATCTCCGCGCGCCAGGCGGATCGTACTTTGTTGCAGTGCGCGCAGGGGTCGCAGCATGCGACGCTGAAACAGCAGCAATATCAAAACAAACGAGATCGCGACCTGAGCCAGCAGCGCCAGCCCCAGCTCAGAGAGGTCGGCCAGCAGACCGAGTTGAACGCGGCGCGTGCTCATGTCAATGATCACGTGGCCAATGACGCGACGGTTGTACACCACCTCGCGCTGCTCGCGCAGATGGTCCCCCATTGCACGCAAACTGGACTCGCCATGGGCGAAGCGTTCCTTGTACTCGTCAAGCACAGTCACCTCGGCCACGTCGGGGTTGCGCATCACGGCCTCGACCAGTTGACCGGCGACTTCCTTGTCCAGGTTCCAGATCGCCACGGCCATGCCGCGCGCCAGCACATCTGCGTATTGCGACAGGGGTACCCGCACGCGCAGGTTGATTTCGCGTTCCTGGCGGTCGGTGAACAGAAACGCCGCGAGCACCAGAGCGGGCAGCAGGATGCCCAGGCCAGCACCGACGATCAGCGTGCGCGCGAGCGACTGTTTGTTCAAAGCGGACTGTCTCCGGCAGGGTCAGCCCTGCGCTGGCCACAGGGCGCTCGGCAACGGCCGGAGTCCGTGCCGCGTTGTGCCGCTCTCGGACATTAAGGTCTCCTCACGTGTGGCAACCGATGACTCCCTGCGGCAGTCTATCCGCAGCCCCATGGCCACGCAATGGCGCGGGCGCGACACTGCCCAAAAGGCGCACGGCCTCCTAGTTCAGCAGTGCCTGCGCAAACTCGCGCGCCTTGAATGTCTCCAAGTCTTCGAGCTGTTCGCCCACGCCTATGAAATAGACCGGAATCGGCAGCTCGCGCGCGATCGCCGCCAGTACGCCGCCTTTGGCCGTGCCATCGAGCTTGGTCACGATCAAGCCGGTCAGCCCAAGAGCGTCGTTGAACGCGCGCACCTGTGCCAGAGCGTTCTGTCCGGTGTTGCCATCAATCACCAGCAGCACCTCATGCGGCGCGCTGGAGTCGGCCTTTTGCACCACCCGTTTGATTTTCTTCAACTCTTCCATCAGGTGAAGCTGTGTCGGCAGGCGCCCGGCGGTGTCCACCATCACCACGTCCTTGCCCCGCGCTTTCCCGGCGCTGACGGCATCAAAGCTGACAGCGGCCGGGTCGGCGCCCTCCTGGCTGATGATCTCCATGGTGTTGCGGTCGGCCCAGACCAGCAGTTGCTCGCGCGCGGCGGCCCGAAAGGTGTCGGCGGCCGCCAGCAGCACCGTGGCGCCCTGATTGGACAAGTGCCGCGTCAGCTTGCCAATGGATGTGGTCTTACCCGCGCCGTTGACGCCGGCGACCATGATCACAGTTGGTTTGTACTGCCCGATCACAAGCGGCTTCTCCAGCGCCGCCAGCAGGCTGCACAGCGATTCGATGAGCAGGTCCTTGACGGCGGCGGGCTCGGTGGCGCCGCTGTCCTTGACGCGACGTTTGAGGTCATCAAGCAGGTACTGCGTGGCCTTGACTCCGGCGTCGGCCATCAGCAGGGCCGACTCCAGGTCTTCGTACAGTGCGTCGTCGATGCGAACGCCTGTGAAGACGCTGGCGATGCTGGAGCCGGTCTTGCGCAAGCCACTCTTGAGCTTGTCGATCCAGCTCCGCCGCGGCCCGAGCGTGGGTACCGGCAGATCCGGCGCGCTATGCGGTGCCGAGACAGGTACCGGTGCCACGTTGGGCGCGCCCTCAGTACCCGACGCGATGGGCTCGGCTGGCTTCTTCTTGAAAAAACTGAACATGGTGGCTACTTAGAATCACCCCATTCTATGAGTCGTAGCTGAGCCCAGGCTGTCTGGCAGGCACCAGGATCGCATGGCATCGGCCACCGGTGTGGGTATTGGTGTCAGAGATAGGCTCAATTAACCAGGACGCGCTGCATGCAACCAAACTCCACTAAGCCCGGCAAAACGTCGCGTGCCGCCCCGAAATCGACCGGCGCCGTCGTTTCGCGTGCGCCGGGTCAGGTTCGCATCATCGGCGGTCAATGGAAGCGCACCCGATTAGATGTGGCGACTCAACCCGGCTTGCGTCCCACGCCAGATCGCGTGCGCGAGACAGTGTTCAACTGGCTGGGTCAGGACCTGACCGGTTGGCGTTGCCTTGACGCCTTTGCCGGCAGCGGTGCGCTGGGTTTTGAGGCGGCCTCGCGCGGCGCGGCTGAGGTGCGCCTGGTCGAGCGGGATCCCGCGCTGGTGCGCAGTCTGCAGGCGGTTCAGACGCGGCTGGCGGCGGCAACGGTGCAAGTCGTGCGTGGGGACGGGATGCTGGCGCTTAAGCAATGCGACCGCTCCAGTCAGGACCTGGTGTTTCTCGATCCACCCTTTGATTCGACGCTGTTCGAAGCCGCGCTGCAACTGGCCGCGGGTGCGGTTCGGCCCGATGGCCATATCTACCTGGAGGCGCCCAATGCGTGGACTGATGCAGCCCTGGCTCCCATGGGTCTGCAGTTGCACCGCTACTTGCATGCGGGTGCGGTCCATGCCCATTTGTTGCGTCGCGTCCTCCTGCCGCACGGCACTGCATAATGCGGCCAAAGAGAGCCTGGAACAATTCGTTGCCCTGAGCCCGTCCTTCACCGAACCGTCAAGGCACAGCATGTCCCATAACGTCATTGCCGTCTATCCCGGCACTTTTGATCCCATGACACTGGGGCATGAAGACGTCGTTCGTCGAGCCACACAGTTGTTTGACCGCGTCATCGTCGCCGTTGCCGCGGGGCACCACAAGCGGGCCCTGTTTTCGTTGCAGGAGCGCATCGACATGGCACGAGAATCGGTCAAGGCCTATCCACAGGTGGAGGTGGAGAGTTTTTCTGGCTTGCTGCGCGACTTTGTGGTTGCCCGTGGTGGCAAGGCCATGGTGCGTGGTCTGCGCGCGGTGACTGACTTCGACTACGAGTTTCAACTCGCGGGCATGAACCGCAGTCTGATGCCACAAGTGGAGACTGTCTTTTTGACACCCAGCGACAAGTATCAGTTCATCTCGAGCACGTTCGTGCGCGAGATTGCCCTGCTGGGCGGCGAAGTGCACAAATTTGTGTCGCCTGCGGTAGAGCAGCGCTTGCTGGAGAAGGTGCGCGCTCTGGCTCAGACGCCAGTGGCGCCGGATTAAACAAAGAAGGTGAGTCATGAAGATTTTGCTGCCAGTTGATGGTTCCGAAGTTTCCCTGCAGGCGGTTCGCTTTGCGATTCGCCTGGCACGCCAGGGTTTGAAGTGCAGCGCGGTGTTGGTCAACGTGCAGGAGCCCGCCACTTTGTACGAGATGGTGATGGCCCACGATCCCGCCGTGCTCGCCAACGTGGCGGCTGCAGCGGGTGCTCATGCCTTGCAGCCGGCCCAGGCGATGCTTGATGCGGCCGGCATCGAGCACGAGAGTGAAGTCGCCAACGGCGATGCCGCGCACGCCATTGTGGACATCGTTGAGCGCTTTGCCTGCGACGTGGTTGTCATGGGGGCCAGCGGCATGGGCGACTTACGCAGTGCCTTGTTGGGCTCGGTGTCGCATGAAGTCCTGCACGCCTGTGCTGTGCCGGTGATGATTGTCAAGGCCGAAGTCGAGGATGCCCCGCACGGCGACGAAGCGGAGCTCGACATTGAGGAGCGCGCCGCTGGACAGGAATGACCGAACTCGTCCTGATTCGTCACGGGGAGACGGACTGGAATCGCCAACTGCGTTTTCAGGGCCAGGTGGATGTGCCGCTCAACGCGGTCGGAATGGAACAGGCGCGCCGCCTGGGGGAGCGCCTTGCCGGTGAGACACTGGATGGCCTGGTGTGCAGCGATCTGACGCGCGCGCGTCAGACTGCGGGGCCGATTCACGCGTCTAACGCCCAGCTGTCCTTGGCCGACGTGGTGTTGGACGCCGCGTTGCGTGAGCAGCACTTTGGCGTTCTGGAGGGCCTCAGTGTTCCCGACGTCCAGGCTCGCCAGCCGGAAATCTGGGCGCAGTGGCGGGAGTTTGCGGCCGATTTTGCTCCCGAGGGTGGCGAGAGTACGCGTCAGTTTCACAGTCGTGTCATGGCCGCCTTGCGCGAATTGGCCAAGGCCCGCCCCGTACAGACCGTCTTGGTGGTCACCCACGGGGGCGTACTCGATATGGTTTACCGCACGGCGCTCGGCCTGCCCTTGTCTGGTCCACGCCAGAGCGAGATTCCCAACGCCGGTCTGAACCGGGTTCGGATCGCGGGCGAAACGGTTGAAATTGTCAGTTGGGCGGATACCCAACACCTGGCCGATCTGCCCGCGCAGCCGCGTTACGACCAGCGGGCGCTGTCCGCATCGGCTTAGGCTGGCTGCGGCCAGGAGCGTTGTGGCCCGCGCAGCTCCTCAAACGCGCGCGCCAGTTGCAACACGCCCAGGTCGTCAAAGCGCCGGCCCGCAATTTGCAGGCCAATCGGCAGGCCCTGCGCCGTGTAGCCGCAATTGATCGAGGCGGCCGGTTGTTCCGACATGTTGTAGGGAACGGTGAACGCGATATGTTCGAGAGGGCGCAGCGGGTTGTTGGTGGGAGAGGGCAGGTCCGCTGCAAAGGCTACCACCGGCGAAGTCGGCGAGATCACGAAGTCAAAAGGTGCGCAGGCCTTGACGCTGGCCATGCGCGTGGCGTGGAACTGGCTCATGGCGATAAAGGTCAGTGGTCCCGACAGCTGGGCCGCGCTGTCAGCCCAGTCCCGGATGTAGGGCAATACCATGGCTTTGCGCTCTGGCTTGAGGGCGCTAAGGTCGAGGTGCGAGCGCATGCGCCAGGCATGGTCCATGCCGTCAAGCATCGTCGGGGTCAAGAATGGCGGCATGGCTTGCACCTGCGCACCGGCTTGCACCAACAGCTGTGCGGCCTGTGTGACGGCCCGGCTTACTTCGGCCTGCACTGCGAGGCCGCAGCCTGCATCGAGCAACAGGCCAATTTTCAGACCTCGCAGCCAGTCGGTGCCGCGGTCAAAGTCGTCCCATTCAATGCGCTCGAATGGCAGGCTCATGCTGTCGCGCTCGTCGGGCTGGGATAGTACGCGCATCAACAAGGCGGCATCTTCCACACAGCGGGTCATCGGGCCGGCGCAGCGCCCGGTGTAGGGTGGGTCAATCGGAATGCGGCCCAGGCTGGGTTTGAGGCTGAACACGCCGCACCAGCCGGCCGGCAGCCGCAGCGAGCCGCCAATGTCGGTGCCAACATGCAGCGGGCCGTAACCTGCTGCTGCCGCGGCGGCGCCGCACTGGAGCCACCCGGTGTCTTGCTCAGATCCCACGGGTTGCGGCTTGTGGCGTGAAAGCTCGACAAGCCGGAGGACAGCATGCCGTAGTCTGGCATGGTGGTCTTGCAAACCAGCACCGCGCCAGCTTCGCGCAGCCGCGCGGCCGGGGGCGCATCCGCATCGGCTGGCACCAGTTCGGTGGCGGCGGTGCCCAGTGGTGTCGGGTCGCCATGCGTGGCGATGTTTTCCTTGAGCGTGACCGGCACACCGTCGAGTACGCCGCAGGGTTCGCCCCGCATCCAGCGCGCCTCGCTGGCGCGCGCCTGGGTCAGGGCCAGTTCCGGACGCAGCAGGTAGCTGGCGTGAAGCTGCGGCTCCCAGCGCGCGATGTGCTCCAGCACCGACTGCGTGGCCTCCACCGGCGACAGCTCGCGCCGTGCAAACGCTGCCAGCAGGCGCGCCGCCGGCCAGTCATGCAGCGCCTGCGCCGGCAGGTCCGCCTGCATCACGTTGGGGTGCCGCCGATCACGACCATGACAGCGCCGACAGGTCATTGACAAAGATCGGCATGTCCTTCCACAGCCCCTTGAGTGGTTTGAGCGCTACGCTGACCCACTGTGGCTGGTACAGGAAAGCGTGCACGCTGTCGTTGGCGATCAGACGCTGGGCGTCGGCCAGCAACTTGGCGCGGTCGGCCGCACGTGGCGAGTTCTGGATCTTTTCAAAGAGGGCGTTAAACGCGGGGGACTCGTAGCCCCAGTAGTAGCCCGGCTTGGCGAAATTGCCCAAGTCAAACGGCTCCACGTGCGAGATGATGGTGAGGTCGTAGTTCTTGTTGGTGTAGGTGCCGCTGAGCCACTGCGCCCATTCGACGTTCTCGATTTTGGCAATGATGCCGATCTTGGCCAGTTGCGCCGCGATCACCTCACCACCTTGGCGTGCATAGGGCGGTGGTGGCAACTTGAGGCTAAGTTCCAGCGGCGTCTTGACCCCCGCTTCGGCCAGTAGCGCGCGTGCCTTGTCGAGGTTGAACGGGTTGATACCGGTGGTGTCGACATAGCCAAACGCGCCGGGCACATAGTGGCTGCCGATGGGTGCGCCATAGCCGTCACCAGCGCCTTCAATCACGGCCTTGCGGTCAATGGCGGCGGCAATGGCTCGGCGCACGCGAACGTCATCAAGCGGCTTCTTCTTGTTGTTGATGGCCAGAATGGTCTTGGCGCGTGAGCCGCTGACGATGACTTGAAACTTCGGATTGCTCTTGAACTGGGCCACGCTGCGCGGCGTGACGCGCACAAACGCATCCACGTCCCCCGCAAGCAAGGCAGCGACCTGCGCGGCCGGGTCGCTGATGAAGCGAAAAGTAACCTTCTTCATCTTGATGGTGCTGGCTTGGCGGTAACCATCCCATTTGGTCAGCGTTACCGATGACCCCTTGGCCCACGCTGCCAGTTGATACGGGCCGGTGCCCACGGGCTTGGTGGCATTGGTGTCCACGCTCTTCGGTTCGACGATGATGGCGGTGGCCTGGCCCATCAGGAACAGAAAGTCCGGATCGAGGCCCTTGTTGAGAATCACCACGGTGTGGTCGTCCATTGCCGCCACGCTTTCCATGCCGGCGAAGGTGCGTTTGTCCTTGTTGGTGCTTTTGTCGGAGCCGGCCCGCTCGAACGAAAACTTGACAGTCTGGGCGTTGCAGGGTTCGCCGTTGTGAAACTTGACACCCCGGCGCAGCTTGAAGGTGTACGTCTTGAGGTCGGGTGACACCTCCCAACTTTCGGCCAAAAGTGGCGAGACCGAGCCGTCGCTGTTGATCTTGGTGAGGGTTTCGAAAACGTTGTAGTGCACGATCTCGGCAATCGCCGAGGCCGCGCCCGCGGTCGGGTCCAGACCAGGCGGCTCCAGCGTCATGGCTAACACCACCGCGTCTTTTTTCGCTTGTGCCATCGCACCAAAGGGCGATGCAGTGACCGCCGCAGCGCAGGCGGTTGAAGTGAGGAGTGTGCGACGTTGGATCATGGTGAGGTCTCCAGGCGAACAGGGTTGATTCAGCGGCAAGTGCTTGAGCGAGAACCGAACCATACCACTACGGGCCTTGCGCGTTTGGCTGGGCGGACCCAGCCGGGGTCAACTCGGTCTGGGCTACGCAAGCGCGGCGAACCCAAGCGGCCGGTGACAGGCGACTTGGTGTCCGTCGGCGATCGGCAGCAGTTCCGGCCGCAGGCTGTGGCACTGCGCATTGGCGTGCGGGCAACGCGGCGCATAGGGGCATCCGGCGAGGGGGTGCTGCATGTGCGTGGGTGCCGCTCTGGTCGGCCGTCCACGAGACGCGACGGGTTTCGCGACGCTGGGAATGGCGTCGATCAATGCCTGGGTGTAGGGATGCGCTGCGCTCTGAAAAAGCGCCCTGGCTGAGGCCTGTTCCACGATGCGACCCTGGAAGATCACGGCCACTTCATCGCACAGGTGGTCCACCACCGCCAGGTCGTGGCTGATCAGCAGGTAGCTGATACCGAACTGGTCCTGCAAATCCTGCATCAGGTTGAGTACTTGCGCTTGTACCGAGACATCCAGGGCGCTGACTGGCTCGTCCGCGATGATGAGGCGGGGGCGCGTGATCACGGCGCGGGCGATCGCGATGCGTTGGCGTTGCCCGCCTGAAAACTCATGCGGGAACTTGTCCAGGTCGTCAGGGCGCAGCCCGACGGTGGCCAGCACCTGCGCCGCCTGCTCGCGTTGCTCGGTTGCGTTGATGCGCGCCAATGCGTCCAACGGTTCGCATACGATGCGTGCCACCGTCTGGCGCGGATCCAGAGAGCCGTAGGGATCCTGAAACACCATCTGGAAATCGCGCCGTGCCTGGCGCAGGCTGTGCATCCGGCAAGGCGTCAGTCCCGTCCGAGCACGCGGACTGAACCTGAGGACGGCGTTTCCAAGGCCATCACAAGGCGCGCCAGCGTGGACTTGCCCGAGCCGGATTCGCCCACCACTCCCAGACTTTGCCCCTGGCTTAGCGACAGGCTCACTCCCTGCAGGGCATGCACGAGGCGTGGTTTGCGCCACAACGCTTCACGCGGCAACGCGTAGCTGCGCGTCAGGCACTCGACCTGTAGCAGTTCTGCGGTCACAGGGATGCCTCTTGCGGGCTGGATTCAAGACGCAGGCAGTGCGCGGTGTGGCCGCCTCCCAGATCGCTGGCGGTCGGCGCCTGACTGGCGCAGGCAGGCAATGCCAGGCTGCAGCGCGTCGGCAAATGGACACCGCGCGGGAGTTCGTGCAATTGGGGCACGGTGCCGGCGATGGTGGCAGCGCTCACCGCGGCGCGCACCCAGGCGGGGCCGGGCGGCAAACAGGCCCATGGTGTAGGGATGGGCCATGTGGCCGAACAGGCTGCCGCTTGGCGCCGCTTTCGATCACGCTGCCCGCCATACATCACCAGCATGCGCGCGGTGTTCTGGGCAATCACGCCCAGGTCGTGCGAGATCAGCAGCAGCGCCATCTGGCGCTCGTGCACCAGCTCGCTGATCAGGTCCAGGATCTGGCGCTGCACGGTGACGTCCAGCGCGGTCGTGGGCTCATCCGCAATCAGCAGGTCCGGCCCACAGGCCAAGGCCATGGCAATGGTGATGCGTTGGCGCTGGCCGCCCGAGAACTGATGCGGGTAAGCGTCAAAGCGCCTGGCCGCGTTGTCGATGCCGACCCGGTCCAGCAACGCGATGGCCTGTTGTCGGGCCAGCTCCCTTGAGGCACCCCGGTGCAAGCGCAGCGGCTCGGCCACTTGTTTGCCAATGCTGTGCACCGGATTGAGGGCGGTCATCGGCTCCTGAAAGATCATGCCAATGCGGTTGCCCCGGATGTTTTGGAGCATCGTATCGCTCTGTCCCACCAGGGGCTGGCCATCGAGCACAATGCTGCCCGTGGTGCGGGCGTTCTCCGGCAGCAGCCCCATCAAGGCCATGGCGGTGAGGGACTTGCCGCAGCCCGATTCGCCGATCAGTCCCAGCGTTTGCCCGCGGTCGAGATTAAAGCTGACATCCCGCACCGCGAGGGCGGGGCCATCGCGTGTCTGCAATTGCACGTTGAGATGGCGGACTTCAAGCAGCGCCATGGTGTCAACGCTTTCGGGTCAGCTTGGGATCGAGCACATCGCGCAGGCCGTCGCCCAGCAGGTTCAGGCCCAGCACGGCCATGGCAATGGCGACGCCCGGGAACACCGCCAGCAGGGGTGCCTGGTACAGCAGGGTCTGCGCTTCGGCCAGCATGCGGCCCCAGGACGGCTGCGGTGGCTGTGTGCCCAAGCCCAAATAGGATAACGCTGCCTCGGCCAGGATGGCCAGCGCGAACTGGATCGTGGCCTGCACGATCAACACCGCGGCGATGTTGGGCAGCACGTGGTCGAGCGTGATGCGCCAGGGCCCCTTGCCGCAGGCGCGCGCCGCCAGCACGTATTCGCGGGCCCATATCTGCCTGGCCGAGGCGCGGCTGATGCGCGCGAAGGTTGGGATGTTGAAGATGCCGATGGCGATGATGGCGTTGACAATGCCGGCCCCAAATACGGCTGTCAGCATGATGGCCGACAGGATGGCCGGAAAGGCAAAGGTGAAGTCGGCCAGGCGCATGACCAACTCCTCCACCCAGCCGCGCCGGGCCGCCGCCAGCAGACCCGCGGCGGTGCCCAGCAACAGGCCAATGCTGACCGCAATCACGCCCACCAGAATCGAATTACGCGCGCCCATCAGCAGCAGGGACGCCACATCGCGCCCGAACGGGTCGGTGCCCAGCCAGTGCGGGCGTTGGGACCTTGCAGTTTGGCGGCCATGTCGATCTCGAACGCAGACCACGGCGTCCAGACCAGCGAGAGGCGGCCGCACCGATCAGCAGCAGCGTGAGCATGGCGCCGACCAGCAAGTTGTGGTGTTGGCGCAGGCGACTGGCAAGGCCTTTGGGCGTCTTGCCCGCGGTGGTCGTGGCTGCCCTCATGGCTCGGTGGTCTTGACGCGTGGATCGATCACGGCGTACAGCACGTCGACTGCGAAGTTGACCATGATCACCATGGCGGCCAGCAGCATGACGCAGTTGCGCACCACGATCAGGTCGCGGTTGGCGATCGACTGAAAGATCAGCCGTCCCAGGCCCGGGCAGATAGAACACGTTTTCCACCACGATGGTGCCGGCCAGCAGATTGGCAAACTGCAGGCCCATGACGGTGATGACTGGAATCATGGCGTTGCGCAACACGTGGCCCCACAGGGTGGCGCGCCGCGACAGGCCTTTGGCGCGGGCGGTGCGCACGAAGTCCTCGCGCAGCACGTCGAGTACCGCTGAGCGTGTGATCCGCGCCAGGATCGCGGACTGCACTACGGCCAGCGAGATGGCCGGCAGCAGCAGCGCCTTCAGTGCCAGGACCGGCTGATCACTCCAACCTGGAAAACCGCCTGCGGCGAACCATTGCAAGTGCACCGCGAACAACAGGATCAGCACAATCGCAAACCAGAAGTTCGGGATGGCAATGCCGAGCTGGGTCAGGCCCATCAGCCCGACGTCCCCAACGCGGTTGTGGTGGGCGGCGGCATAGATGCCGACGCTCAGGGCCAGGGCGGTGGTCAGTGTCATGCTCATCAGTGCCAGGGGAACGGTCACAGTCAGCCGTTCCGCGATCAGCTCTGCCACTGGAGAGCTGTAGGCGTAGCTGTCGCCCAATTCGCCGATCAGTAGGCCACTGACCCACTGCAGGTAGCGATGAAGCGCCGGCTGGTCCAGGCCAAGCTTGGCGGCAAGTGCGCGCACGGCCTCGGGTGCAGCGTCTGGGCCCATCATGATCAGCGCGGCGTCGCCAGGCAGGACCTCCAGCACCACAAATACCATGGCAGAGGCACCTGCCAGCGTGGCAAACAGGGTCAGCAGTCGCTTGAGGAGGTACAAGCCCATGAGTGTGATGGTTGAGTTGCGGGCCGGTGCCAGATGGTCAGACGAGCCTAGGCCGATTATCAGCATGCAGCTGACAGGGGAATTGGCAGGCGTCACGCCGGCAGCGCAGATAATCCAAACATGCCGACTTGTACCCGACTACCGCGACCCAGACTGGGGCGGATCGACGCCGCACCCCTCACGGATTGGGAGCTGCGGCCATGGCGTTGATGATCACCGACGACTGCATCAACTGCGATGTGTGCGAGCCTGAGTGTCCGAATGAGGCGATTTACCTGGGCGCCGAAATCTACGAGATCGATCCCGCCAAATGCACCGAGTGTGTGGGGCACTTCGATCAGCCACAGTGCGTGCAGGTCTGTCCGGTGGCGTGTATTCCGGTCAATCCGCAGCTTGTCGAGGACCGGGAGACGCTTTGGCAAAAATACGTGCGCCTGAAGGATCAGGCACCCTCCGTGCCGGGCAAGTGACTGGCGACGTCCGCCAGTGCGGCGGGTTTGGGTTGACGGGGTGGTTTGGCGCGCGGTGGCTTGCTGGTGTGGATCAGCATGGTGGCTTTGGCCATGTCGCCGCTCAGGAAGTGGGGCAGGGCCTTGATGCTGCGGTCAATTGCCTGGTTGATCGCGATCCGGTGGTCGAGTGAGGGCTTCTTAAGAACCCAGTTAACCACTTCCGACTTGACGCCGGGATGGCCCACTCCCAATCGCAGGCGCCAGTAGTCGTCTGTTCCCAGTTGATCATGAATGTCGCGCAGCCCGTTGTGACCCGCGTGGCTGCCACCGAGTTTGAGTTTGACTTCCCCTGGAATCACGTCGAGCTCGTCGTGGGCAACCAGGATTTCATTGGGCGCGATCTTGAAGAACCGAGCCAATGCCGCGACGGACTTGCCCGACAGATTCATGAAGGTCTGCGGCGCCAGCAGCCAGATTGTTTGGCCGTTCGCGCTGCCTCGGGCCAGCAGACCGTGGTAGCTGCGGTCCATCGCCAGCGTGAGTTTGAGCTCGCGTGCGGCTGCGTCAAGCCACCAGAAACCGGCGTTGTGGCGGGTTGATTCGTAGTCCGGTCCGGGATTTCCAAGGCCTACAAAGAGCTTGATCATGGGCTGATTATCGGTTCAGAGGTGCCGGCAGCTATGGCTGAGCGCGGCATGGTTGCTCCAAAAAAAAAGCGGCCCACTCAAGTGGGCCGCTTTTTTGGCAAGTTGCCTGATCGTGCAGTGCAGCGCGTGTCGCGTGAGCGCCACGATGTCTGCGCCGCAAAGTGTCAGATTACTTCTTTGCTGCGGGTGTTTTGGCAGCGGCGGGCGCCTTGGCGCCAGCAGCGCCCTTGGCGGCGGCCGGAGCTTTGGCGGCTGCTTTGCCACCGGCTGCCGGAGCCGCTGCCGCGTCGGCTGCTTCGGCCGCCGGTACTTCTGCGCCGGCAACCATCACCACCGAGACCAGCACCGGGTTGTTCTTGCCGTGGGTGACGGCCGTCACGCCCTTGGGCAGCGCGATGTCGTTGAGGTGCAGCGACGCGCCTTTCCTCAGGCCGCTCAGATCCACGGCGATGAATTCGGGCAGATCGGCGGGCAGGCACAACACTTCGATCTCGGTCACGATGTGGTTGGCAATGCAGCCTTCGGTTTTGACTGCTGGTGAGTTCTCGTCGCCGCTGTAGTGCAGAGGCACCTTCATGTGCAGTTTGGTATTGGCGTCAACGCGCTGAAAGTCCACGTGCAGAACCATTTGCTTGAAGGCGTGCATTTGCACATTGCGCAGCAGCACCTTGTGCTCCTTGCCGGCGAGTTCCATGTCCAGCACGGTGGCGTGGAAGGCTTCCTTCTTCAGAGCGTGCCACAGCGCATTGTGGTCCAGCTCGACTGCTTGCGGCTCGGCGGCACCGCCGTAGACGATGGCGGGTGTGCGACCCGAGATGCGGAGACGGCGGCTCGCACCCGTGCCCTGCTTGGCGCGCTCAAAAGCGACGAATTTCATACTCAACTCCTGTGAGAGTCCACCGCGACCAGTGTGACTCCGTTTCAAAAAAGGCCCAGGTCAACGCCGTCTGGCGTGCGGGCCGGCTATGTTGTTCCGATCAGAAGAGGTTTTCCTGATCCGAGAACAAACTCATGACCGACTCACCCTTGGCAATGCGCTGAATCGTCTCGGCGATCAGCGGGGCCACGGTGAGTTGGCGAATCTTGCGGCAGGCGGCGGCAGCATGGCTCAATGGGATGGTGTTGGTCACCACCACCTCGTCCAAGGCCGAGCCGACGTTGATGCGTTCGATGGCTGGCCCCGAGAAAATCGGGTGTGTGCAATAGGCGTAGACCTTCTTGGCGCCGCGCTCCTTCAGTACCTCGGCTGCCTTGACCAGTGTACCGGCGGTGTCGATCATGTCGTCCATGATCACGCAGTTGCGCCCATCGATCTCGCCGATGACGTGCATCACTTCGCTGACGTTGGCCTTGGGGCGACGTTTGTCGATGATCGCCAGGTCGCAGTTGAGTTGCTTGGCCAGCGCGCGCGCGCGCACCACGCCGCCAACGTCGGGGGATACGACGATAAGGTCGTCATAATTCTTCTGACGCAGATCGCCCAGCAATACCGGCGAGGCGTAGATGTTGTCCACCGGGATGTCGAAAAAACCCTGAATCTGGTCAGCGTGCAGGTCCATGGTCAGGACGCGTGCAACACCGACAGCTTGGAGCATGTTGGCCACCACCTTGGCGGTGATGGGGACGCGGGTGGATCGGGGACGGCGGTCTTGCCGGGCGTAGCCGAAATAGGGGATGACGGCACTGATACGCTCGGCCGAGGCGCGCTTGAGCGCGTCGACCATGATGAGCAGTTCCATCAGGTTTTCGTTGGTCGGCGCGCAGGTGCTTTGGACCACGAACACGTCGCGGGCCCGTACGTTTTGATTGATCTCGACTGTAACTTCGCCATCCGAGAAGCGGCCTACCGTGGCGGACCCCAACGAAATGCCAAGATGGTCTGCAATGTCCGCAGCCATCCCAGGGTTGGCATTGCCGGTGAAAACCATAAAGTCAGGGGGTTGAGGAGCCTGCATGCTTAGTCCAGCCAGTGAATTTCGATAGAGCCTGCACGTCGAATGGCCAGGCTGTGCACCTGGCTTGGCAGGGGAGGAAGGATTCGAACCTTCGCATGCTGGAATCAAAATCCAGTGCCTTAACCAACTTGGCGACTCCCCTACACCGGTCGACCACTTGAGTGGTCAACCCTAAAAACTGTCGTCCACAGCCCAACCAAGCAAGGGATGAGCATCCAGACTGCTGCACAACCTGGCTTGAAACCCATCCGGGATGGGACCCAAGGCAAAATCTTGCGGCACCGGCGCAAATACAGCACTTCCAGAGCCTGTCATGCGCCCGCTAAGTCCAGTCGACTGCAGCCATTGAAGGGCTTGCGTCACGCCTGGGCAAAGCTTTTGCGCTACAGGCTGCAAGTCGTTTCGGCCAAAACCGAATGCATTTGCAGCGAAGCCTGAAATTATAGCACTATCGGTGTCGCGCTTGAGCTCAGGGGCCGAGAAAATTAGGCGGGTTTCCAGTCCCTGGTCAGGCTTGACAACCAGAAAGCGACCCACCGGCAGTTGGATGGGTGTGATCACTTCGCCGATGCCTTCCACCCAGGCGTTGCGGCCCGCCAGAAAGAAGGGTACGTCGGCACCTAGCGTGAGCCCAATGCGCTTTAGTGCGCTCAAGGGCAAGCCCAGCTGCCACAGTCGATTGAGCGCCAGCAGCGTGGAGGCGGCGTCCGACGAGCCACCGCCCATGCCGGCTTGTGCCGGAAGTCGCTTGTCCACACCAATGTGAGCCCCGAGCCGGGTTCCCGTCGCTGCCTGCAAAGCGCGCGCCGAGCGCACAATCAAATCGTCGGGGGCAGCGTCGCTCCCAGGTCTTCACGACTGATCAGGCCATCGCGGCGTGTTTCCAAGCTGAGCGTGTCGTGCCAGTCGATCAGCATGAACACCGATTGAAGCAGGTGGTAGCCGTCGGCACGCCGACCGGTGATGTGCAGGAACAGATTGAGCTTGGCAGGTGCTGCCACGTCATATAGGGACATCATGGGTGAGGGCCCATCAAGAAGGGTCAAGGCTCCAGCATCAGGCGCAGGTCCACGGCCGGCGCTGGCCCGACACGCCGCGCCGACAGTCGACCCTTGCTCAATTGGGACAGGTCCACCTGCCAACCCTCGACCGCTGCCTCTTCGCCAGCAAGCCAGGCAAACAGGGCTGCCAATGGCAGGTCCGCCCCTAAGGCGTCCTGCATCAGCGCCGATACGGAGTTGTACTCGCGCGACTGGCCATTGCGCTGCATCGTGGCGCGACCGGGGCGCCACGATAGCGCCAACAGGGCTGTGCCAAGCGGGCCGGACAGCAACAGATCACCGGCTTGCGCATCACCGCTGAGGTCCAGCGTGGCCGACAGCGACTGAACTGGACTCGATTCAATGCGCAGTCCCAGCCGACCGTGCCAGTTCTTGGCCGGCGCGCCGCCTCGAGTCTGAGGTCGTTCAGGAGTTGCGCAGGCACCGAGCATCAGCACCATGGTTAGAGCGGTCACAAGCGCCCACCTTGAGTGACCCATCGCCGCTACCATCGCACACGCAAGCGTTTGAGGGTTTCAAGCAGGGTCTCGTTGTCAGCGCCAAGCAACTTTCCCTCTTTCCAGATCGCGGTAGCCTGGTCGCGTCGGCCCATGACCCACATCACCTCGCCAAGGTGGGCGGCGATCTCGGCATCGGGCTTGGCCTTGAAGGCCGCCTGCAGGATGCGTGCCGCCTCAGGTAGGTTGCCAAGGCGAAACTCGACCCAGCCCAGGCTGTCGGAAATCAGAGGGTCATCGGGGGCGTACTCTAGTGCCTTGAGGATCAGTTGGCGGGCCTCGGGCAAGCGGACATTTCGTTCTGCCAGTGAATAGCCCAGTGCGTTGTAGGCATGGTGGTAGTCAGGGCGCCCGGCGATGACCGCGCGAAGCAGGCGTTCCATCTCGTCCATGCGCCCGAGCTTTTCGGCGACCATTGCCATGTCGTAGGCCAGATCAAGATCAGAGGGGTCGCGTTTCGTGGCCTCGGCCAGCATCTCAAATGCAGCGAAATAGTGCTTTTGGTCGCGCAGCAACTGAATCTCGGCCACCATGCGAAACCGCTGTTGGGCGGGGCTGCTTGCGGGCAGATCGCGAAGGAGTTTGCGAGCCTGATCGAGCTTGCCTTGACGCGCCAGCAGTGATGCCCGGCGAATCTGCACGTTGGGTTGGTCGTCGGGGCTCACGATGCGGTCAAGCCAGGACTGGGCCAGTAAGAAGTCTCGCCGTTGTTCGGCGATCTGGGCCAGCGACAGCAAGGCCTGGGCCATACCCCGGTCGCTGTCGTCGGCCGGCTTGGCGGGTGCTGTCGATGGAAACAGGCTGAGGTACGTACGAAAGGACTTTTCGGCCGCGTCAAACTTGGCATCCTGAAGTTCCAGCGTGCCCTGGATCAGCCAAGCCTGCGCTAGCTCTGGCTTTTCGGCTGTCACGATTTGGAGTTGCGCGGATGCTTCGCCGTAGCGCTGTGCTCCCAATAGAGCTTGGGCGTAGGCCATTCGAAACTCGGCCTGCGGTTTGCCTTCCGCCAAGTACTTGCGCACCAGCACTTCGGCCTGCGGCAGTTTGGGGCTGATCAGCGCCAGTGCCAACAACGCCGGTCCGTCAGCCTTGGGATCCAGGGCCTGCGCGGAGCGGGCTGCCTCAAGGGCGCCAGTCGCGTTGTCGGCTTCCAGTCGCAAACGACCAATGGTTGTCCATGCTGCCACGCCGACCGGGGCGCTGCCGAGGTAGTCAGACAGTGACTGTTCCACGACGCTGGCGACCAGTGCCTTGTTGCTGGCCCGGCCAAAGTAGCGCGGCAGGGCAGTGACGATGCCAACTCGGTCCTTGCCCTCCATCATTGCGATTTCGCGTTTCAGGGGTTCGCTGATCTCCCCGATCCGGTTCATGTTGATCAGTATCTGCAAGGTATAGCGATTGGCCTCGCGCGACGTGGGGTGGGCTTGCTTCCAAGCCCGCGCGGCCGTCAGGGCCGAGTCGCCGGATCGGGCCTGCATCGCGATCTCGACGGCGCGTTGATAGAGCTTGGCGTCACGTGTTTTGTTCGCGGCATCGAGTACCAACGAGAAGCCCGCACCCGGCTCGCCCCCGCCGACCTGCAGTTCGGCGATCAGCAATTGATAGAACAGCTCGCTGTTGAGCGCAGAAGCCAACGCCGGCTCTTGACCTTTGATCGGCGTTTGTCCATTGGCGCTCAGGGCGGCAGCAAGAAAGATGGGCGCAACCAAGCGCGTCATTGGCAACATCGAATCATAATAATCCATCTGCCATTACCTCTGAAGCCATGCCTGAACTACCCGAAGTTGAAGTCACCCGCATGAGTTTTGCAGACCGGATTGCCGGCGCGGCGATCCTCGCGGTGCGCATCGGCAAACCGCTGCGCTGGCCACTGGGTTGTGATACTGCCCAATTGGTCGGGCAGACCGTGCATGGCGTTCGCAGGCGTGGCAAGTACCTGTTGCTCGATCTTGATCACGGTGTGCTACTGATACACCTCGGCATGTCGGGTCGGCTGGTGTTTGGGTTGAACCTGCCAGAGGCGGGCGTGCATGACCACTTTGAGCTGACCACCAACCGCGGCTTGCTACGCTTGCGCGACCCGCGTCGATTCGGTGCGGTAGTCTTCGTGCCGAGCCAGGATTCTGCGCTGGCCACGAAGTTGTTGGGCGGGCTGGGCGTGGAGCCCTTGTCGAGCGCTTTTGACGCCTGCACGTTTCATCGGCAGTTGAAGACCCGGCAAGTCGCGATCAAGCAGGTGTTGTTGGCAGGCGACATTGTCGTTGGTGTGGGGAACATTTACGCCTCCGAGGCTCTGTTCATGGCGGGCATCAGACCTACCATTAGCGCCAGGCGTTTGAGTCTGGCGCGGGTGCGTCGCCTCCATGGCGCGATTCGAGAGGTGCTGAGCCGGGCGATTGAACGCGGCGGCAGTACGCTGCGAGACTTCAGCAGCGCGGCTGGCGAAGATGGCCATTTCCAGCTCGAGGCGATGGTTTACGGTCGTGAGGGACTTGAATGCCGGGTCTGTGATGCGCGCATCAAGAGCCTGCGACAGGGGCAGCGGTCGACGTTTTTCTGTCCTCGCTGCCAAAAAGGCTGACCGGCTTTGAGCCACAGAGTGCTATATTGAAAGATTGCTCGGAGGCATTTTGGGTACTTCATTCAACGAACAGTTTGACCAGCATGGTACGTGGCGGCGTGAATTTGCGCTGCGGTTAAAGCTGCTTGCGGAGTGGATGAAGGACCACGAACTGCTCGATTCGGCGGTGGAGGAGCGACTTCGGCGCTTGGAAACGCATGTGCGGTCTGACAAGGTGATGGTCGCCTTCGTGGCAGAGTTCTCGCGCGGCAAGTCCGAGTTGATCAACGCCGTGTTTTTTGCGGGTTATGGGCGGCGCATCATGCCCGCCAGCGCGGGGCGCACCACCATGTGCCCAACCGAAATGAGCTATGACGCCGAGGTGCCGCCTTGTTTGCGTTTGTTGCCGATCGAGACGCGCTTGCAGCCCCAGGCCTTGATGGAGTGGCGCATGGTCCCGGAGAAATGGACCCGCATCGACCTTGACGTGCACAATCCCCAGCAGTTGGCCGCTGCGCTGGAAAAAGTGGCGGAGACTCGCCGCGTCACACAGGATGAAGCGCGCGCGCTAGGCTTCTGGCAGACCCAGCAGCCCGATGAAAACCCGATGCTGGATGCACAGGGCATGGTGGAAGTGCCCAAGTGGCGCCACGCCCTGATCAATATTGCGCATCCGTTGCTCAAGCAGGGCTTGATCATCCTCGATACGCCGGGACTCAACGCCATTGGAGCCGAGCCGGAATTGACGGTCAGCCTGATTCCGCAATCGCATGCGGTGGTGTTCATCCTGGGCGCTGATACGGGCGTGACCAAGTCTGACCTGTCGATCTGGCGCGAACATTTGATGGCCGACACGGGTGACACGGCCACGCGTCTGGTGGTCCTCAACAAGATCGACACTTTGTGGGATGCTTTAAGTTCGCCCAAGCAGATCCAGGATCAAATTGACCGCCAGTGTGAGTCGACCGCGGAGATTTTGGGGGTGCCGGCTGAGCAGGTGATTCCGGTCTCGGCGCACAAGGGTTTGGTGGCCAAGGTGACCGATGACCCGGAGCTGCTGGAGCGCAGTTGCCTGCTTGACCTTGAGCAGGCGCTGGCTGACAGCATTCTTGGCCAGCGCCAGAAGATGCTGGCCGCAGCGGTAGCCACGGGGATATTTGACCTGCGTGCCGAGACCGCCCGTGTCATCAACATACGCCGACGCGATCTGGCCGATCAGGCGATGGAACTGCACGGACTCAAGGGCAAGAACACCACGGTCATCAAGAACATGCGCTCGCGCATCTCTCAGGAGCAGGCCGAGTTCGACCTCGGCGGGGCCAGGATTCATGCGGTGCGCTCGGTGCACTTGAAGCTCCTGCGCGAAGTGTTCAGCATGCTGGGCTCGACGTCGCTCAAGCGGGAGATGACACAGTTGGTGGCCGCGCTGCAACAAAAAGGGCTCAAACTCGGGGTCAAGAAGGCCTACGGCGAGACTTTTGATCGTCTGCGCGGCAGCTTCGACAAAGTTCAAGCCATGACGGCGGAAATTCAGACCATGCTGGACGCCACGTTTCGGCAACTCAATGCCGAGTACGGTTTCTCGCTGCAGGTCTCGCCGGTGCCCAAGCTCGATGGTTATCTGCGCGACCTGTCATTGCTTGAGCGTAGTCACTTGCAGTACCTGGGTATTGGCAATGCTTTCCGCCTGGCGCAGCCGGAGTTTGCTGATCGGCTGGTTCGTGCGCTGTCCACCCGTTTACGCGCGATCCATGAGTCGGCCGTGGGCGACATCGAGCTTTGGAGCAAAGCGGCGGCGTCCCAGCTCGATGCTCAGTTGCGCGAGCGACGCAGAAATTTTGGTCGTCGCCTTGAAGCGATTGACCGCATTCAGCAGGCCGCAGGCGGGCTGAGTGATCGCATCGGTGAGATCCGGGCACAGGAGCACGCCTTGACTCTGCTCGACACCAAACTGTCCGAGTTGACACAGGTGCTGGTCCATGCGCAGGCGTCACCCCGGGCCGAAACTGCCCCTGTGCCACTGACGGCCTGAGCGGGCGTGGCAGCCCGGACACCGGCCGGCCAGGTCGTGACCTGGCAACGCGTGCATGGTCGCAACGATCTGCCATGGCAAGGAGCACGTGAGCCGTACCGGGTGTGGTTGTCCGAGGTGATGTTGCAGCAGACCCAGGTTGCCACCGTGCTGGACTACTTTGCGCGCTTTCTCGAGCGGTTTCCCCGATCTCACCACCCTGGCGACGGCCAGTCTGGACGATGTGCTGGCCTTGTGGAGCGGTCTGGGCTACTACAGCCGAGCGCGCAATTTGCATCGCTGCGCGGTGATCGTGTGCCGCGATCATGGAGGTGAGTTCCCGCGCAGCGCCGAGGTTCTGCAGACACTGCCCGGCATTGGGCGCTCCACGGCGGCGGCGATAGCGTCGCTGTGTTTTGGGCAACGCGTGGCCATTCTTGATGGTAATGCCAAGCGCGTCTTGTGCCGCTTCTTGGGATTCGATGCAGACCTGTCCGTGCATGCCAACCAACAAGCGCTGTGGGCACATGCTACAGCGCTGCTGCCGAGGCGCGATCTGAGCCGCAACATGCCGCGCTACACACAGGGGCTGATGGACCTAGGCGCCATGGTTTGCACGCGGCGTCAACCTGACTGCGATGCGTGCCCACTGGCGGCTGATTGCGTGGCCAAACGTGGGGCAGTTGCGGAGCGTTTTCCGGCTAAAACGCGCAAGCTCAAGCGCACGGCGCAGTCGATCTGGCTGCTGTGCCTGTCGACCCATAGTCGGGAGGTGTGGCTAAGCCAGCGGCCCAGTCCAGGCGTGTGGGCGGGCCTGTACTGTGTGCCCCTGTTCGACGATCGCTCCGCGCTGCTGGCGGCGCTGCCTGTGTCTTGCCATAACGCGCTGGAGGATGCGCCGGTGATGCGTCACGTACTGACTCACAAAGAGCTGTACCTGCATCCGGTCAGGCTGTCGGTGCCGCCTGGCGGTTTGCAACCTGCAACAGACGGAGCATGGTTTGCTGAGCAGCATTGGCCAAACCTTGGCTTGCCCGCGCCGATTCGCAGGCTACTGCAAGGCGGCGGATGAGGCCGCGTCGAGCTCGCGGTGGCGCTTGAGCGTCATCCATCGGTCGCTGAACAGGCGGGCGAGCTGTTCGACCAGATAGACGGAGCGGTGTTGGCCCCCGGTACAGCCAATTGCCACGGTCACGTAACTGCGGTGGTCGCGCGCCAGCTTGTCGAGCCAGTTGCCAAGAAACTGTTCGATGTGGCCCTGCATTTGGGCTACTTCCGCCTGTTCTGACAGAAACTCGGCAACCGGCGCGTCCCGCCCGGTGAAGGCGCGCAAGTCGGGGTCATAGTGGGGGTTGGGCAGCATGCGCACATCGAAAACAAAGTCGGCGTCGCCCGGGATGCCGCGCTTGAAGGCAAACGACTCAAACACCAGCGTCAGCTGACTCGTCGGTGCCGATATCAGGGACTTGACGTAACCCTGCAGTTGTGAGGCACGGATGATGCTCGTGTCGATCACGTGGGCTTGTTCGCGCAAGTCGCCCAGCAACTCGCGTTCGAGCTCAATGGCGTCAACCAGGGCGCGTCGGGGGGGCAGGGCCCGACCGTCTGTGCCGGGCTGTGACAGCGGATGTTTTCGGCGCGTTTCCGAGTATCGGCGAACCAAGGTGCCGGTGGTGGCGTCGAGGAACAGCGACTTGACCACGACTCCCTTCTTGCGCAGGGCAGCCAAATGCTGGGGCACCAGAGGCAACGAGGTCGCGCTGCGAACGTCCATGGCAATGGCCAGGCGCGTGGCCCGGTGCTTCTGCTCCAATGCGACGAAAGGCAACAGCAACTCGGGCGGCAGGTTGTCCACGCAGTAGTAGCCGGCGTCTTCCAATGCGTTCAGGGCCACCGATTTGCCCGAGCCGGACATGCCGGTAATCAGCACGATCTGGAGTTCGACGCGTTTGCTGTTCATGGTGTTTGTTTTGCGCGCAGCATTTCCTTGGCATGCGCCAGGGTCGTGCCCGACAGGTGTTCGCCGCCCAACATCCGGGCAATCTCGGCCACACGATGTTCGCCGCTGACAGTATGAATGGAACTGACGGTTGAAGCGCCTCGAAGTTGCTTGGTGACCACCAGGTGGTGGTCGGCGCAGGCGGCCACTTGCGGCAGGTGGGTGACAGCCAATACCTGCCGGTCCCCGCCCAGTTGCTTCATGAGACGTCCCACGGTCTCGGCCACCGCACCGCCAACGCCAGCGTCCACTTCATCGAAGATCAGCGTCTGCGCCTGGCCGAGCTGGCTGGTGGTGACGGCGATGGCCAGTGCAATGCGCGACAGTTCCCCACCGGAGGCAACCTTGCCGATGGGCCGGGCAGAACTGCCGACGTGGCCAGCCACCAGAAATTCAACGTCTTCCAGGCCGTGCTGGCAAGCTTGTGGGGCCTCCTGCAGCGACACTTCAAACAGCCCGCCCTGCATGCCCAGACCCTGCATCGCCTGCGTTACGGTCTTGGCCAGTGCGGGAGCGGCTTTGTGCCGAGCCCTGGAGATGGAACGCGCCTCCTTGCGGTACGCGGCCTGGGCGGTTTGTTCGGCTTGGCTGAGTCCGGCCAGATCGGCCGCGGCGTCCAATTGGGCCAAGTCGCCGCGCCAGCTTGCCAGCAGCGCGGGCAGTTCCTCGGGTGCGCGCTTGTAGCGCCGCGCCAGAGACAGCCATTGCGACATCCGGGCGTCGAGTTCGGCCAAGTGTTGCGGATCGGGTTCGGTCCTGCGCAGATAGGTGCGCAGACTGTGGGCTGCGTCTTCCACCTGCGCCAAACAGGAGGCCAGAAGCTCGGACAAGGACACGAATTCGGGTTCGAGGTGGGCCTGCGATTGCAAAGCCTGATTGGCCGAGTTCAGCGCGCTGAGGGTGCCCCCGTCCTCCCTGTCCAGGTCGTTCAGCGCGTCTTGCGCGGCGTCCAGCAGCGCTTGCGCGTTGGACAGGCGGCCATGCTCGGTGTTGAGGTGCGCCCACTCGCTCGCCTGCGGCGCCAGCTTGTCAAGCTCGCCGATCTGCCAGGTCAATCGCTCGCGTTCACGCTGCAAGGATTCCTGCGCGGCATGTGCCTGGTCCAGTGTCGCCTGGGTTTGCCGCCACTGCTGCCACAGGGCGCTCAGTGTGGTGGTGTTGACCTGCGCGTAACCGTCAAGCAAGCCGCGCACCGCGTCGGGTCGGATCAGGCTTTGCCAGGCGTGCTGGCCATGGATGTCCAGCAGTTGCTCGCCCACTTCGCGCAGTTGGGCGGCCGTCGCGGGGCTGCCGTTGATCCAGGCCCGGCTCTTGCCCTGCGCATCCACCGTGCGGCGCAGCAGCAGTTCGTCGCCGCGATCAAAGCCGGCGGTGGCGAGCCAGCCCACCACTGCGGGCGACATGTCGAACTCGACACTGATGTCGGCGCGGGCGCTGCCTTCGCGAATCACACCGACGTCGGCGCGGCCACCCGTGGCGAGCTGCAAAGCGTCAATCAGAATCGACTTGCCGGCACCGGTTTCACCTGTCAGCACCGTAAAGCCCCCGGACAGGTCCAGATCAAGCTCCTGGACAATCACAAAATCACGTAAGACGATGCGCTTGAGACTCACGGTCAGGCCACCCCTTCATTCCAATGCAGTTTCTGGCGCAGCGTGTCAAAGTAAGTCCAGCCCTTGGGATGCAGGAAGCGCACGTGGTGTTGCGAACGCGTCACCACGATGCGGTCGCCATGCAGCAGCGAGGCAAGCGACTGCATGTCAAAACTCGCGCTGGCATCCCTGCCAGCCACTATTTCGATGGCGATCTCTGATGAGTTGGCGATCACGATCGGCCGGTTTGACAAGGTGTGCGGGGCGATGGGTACCAGCACCCAGCCCGCAATGGATGGGTGCAGCAGCGGTCCGCCCGCCGAGAGGGCATAAGCGGACGATCCGGTAGGCGTGGCAATGATCAGGCCGTCGGCGCGCTGGTTCGATACGAAATGACCGTCCACCTCGACCCGCAGCTCCACCATGCCGGAGGTCGCGCCACGGTTGACCACCACATCGTTCATGGCCATGGCGTCAAACACGCAGTGACCGTCGCGCATCACCCGCGCCTGCATCAGGTTGCGATGGTCTTCCTCGTATTCCCCGCGCAACATCGGGGCCAGAGCGGTCGCAAAATTGTTGAAGCGAATGTCGGTGATGAATCCCAAGCGGCCCTGGTTGATGCCGATCAGCGGCACGTTGTAGGGCGCCAATTGCCGGCCAATGCCCAGCATCGTGCCATCGCCGCCCACCACCAGGCCCAGATCGCAGTGCCGGCCAATACCGGGCACATCCATGACAGCGTAGCCCGCAATACTCATGTTGCCTGCTGTTTCGGTTTCGATCACGACTTCACATCCCATGGTGTGAAGGAACTGGGCAATGTCGAGCAGTGCGTTGCGCGAGGTGGTGCCTGCGGCGCCCGGCGCCAGCGTCTGGTACTTGCCGAACAGGGCCACCTGAGCGAAATTGGACTTCATCGGCAAATTACATCACTAAAATGCAGCCATGCTGGACGACCGATCGAAGTTGTTGTTGAAAGCGCTGGTCGAGCGCTACATTGCCGATGGTCAGCCGGTCGGATCGCGTACCCTGTCGCGTGCCTCCGGGCTGGAACTCTCGCCGGCCACGATTCGAAACGTGATGTCGGACCTGGAGGATCTGGGTTTGATTGTGAGTCCGCACACCTCGGCCGGGCGTATTCCCACCGCGCGCGGGTACCGACTCTTCGTGGACACCATGCTGACCGTTCAGCATGGGCAGATCGCGCCTCAGACACTGGCATCTGATCAGCCTCAGAGAGTGATCTCCAACGCCGCCAATCTGCTGTCCAGTCTTTCCCAATTTGTTGGGGTGGTGATGGCGCCACGTCGCAGTTCGGTGTTTCGGCATATCGAGTTTTTGCGCCTATCGGAACGGCGCGTATTGGTCATCATCGTATCGCCCGAGGGCGATGTGCAAAACCGGGTGATCTTCACCGAGCTGGACTATTCGCCGTCGCAATTGGTGGAGGCCGCCAACTACCTCAACACCCCCTATGTAGGCTTGGCCATCGAGCAGGTGCAGGAGCGTTTGAAAAACGAAGTGGAGTCCTTGCGCACCGAAATCGCAGCCTTGATGCAAGCCGCGGTGGCGGTCAGCAATGAGGCGATGTCGGAGACACGCGACGAAGTGGTGATCTCGGGTGAGCGCAATCTGCTGTCAGTGTCCGACTTTTCCAGCGACATGGGTCACTTGCGTCGCGCCTTCGAGCTATTCGAGCAGAAGGCGCAACTCATGCGATTGCTCGATATCGCCGGGCAGGCCGAGGGGGTACGGATCTTCATCGGTGGCGAAAGCCAAGTGGTGCCGTTCGAAGACCTGTCCATCGTCAGCGCGCCCTACGAGGTGGACGGCCAGGTGGTCGGCACGCTGGGTGTGATCGGCCCCACGCGGATGGCCTACGACCGAATGATCCAGATCGTCGACATCACCTCCAAGCTGGTGAGCAACGCGCTGAGCCACCACAAGTAGGCCCTTACAATCGTCCCTTCGGTTGGGGCGTTAGCTCAGTTGGTTAGAGCAGAGGACTCATAATCCTTTGGTCGTTGGTTCAAGTCCAACACGCCCTACCATTTTCCAGCTTGGTTTTATTGCTATATTTGTTGTACCAATTTGGCATATCGTTTTTCTGATGTAACGGGGGATGTAAGAGGATTCTTCGGTTCCGTCCCCATCCCACCAACAAAAAGACCCAACGGGTTAGGCTGGGTTCCAGGCATCACCGCGACTCAGCGCCAGAACAGCAACTTGCTCTTTGCGGTGCCGAACAGCTTGCGAAAGAAGCTCGGTGGCACATCTGCGCCGCGATACAAATCCGTGTCGTACCTGTCGTCGATTCCGTCAGGCGCTATCTGTCTCCGGATGACGTGGAATCGGACCAAGCCATCGGCAGTGGCTATGTCGATATGTTCTACAAAACTGTTCGTACTAGCAGCGGTGTGCACGGGGTCATTTTGCATGGGGCATCGCCTTTCAATTCTGAACAATGTGGGTCGTGCCAAGCGCGCTCAGATGCAAATCAATGATGACGGCCATTTGTACTTGAAAGTGCCGTCAGTGGTTTTGACTCGTACGCAGCTTGATGCACACACGATCCAGACAGAAGTATGGCCCACCAACTGCTCCTGCGCAAAGTTGCGACATGGCATGCCTGTCATCACGTAATTGGTCGCACTGCACTACCAGCCAGTCCCACGTCATGCCCGGATAGCATGGAAGTCAGTCCAAGCCAACAGGCGGTACACTGACACCAGCAAAGCTTAGTGTGCGCGACTCGTGAATAGTCCACGAACTGCGGCAAAGGGAGATGTTGATGAGCGTCGAATCCGGCAGCGAAATCGGCTACCTTTATTGTCTTTCCAATCCGGCTATGCCGGGCTTGGTGAAGATTGGCTACACGAATCGCCACACAGCAATCCGAGCGGAAGAGCTTTCCTTTGGCTCACGAGACACAAACGCAACTGGTGTCCCGCTGCCATTCAACATTGAGAAGGACTGGCGCGTTCCAGCGGAAAAAGCCTTCGAGATTGAGCAGCTTGTACACAAGCGGCTGCAAGCGCACCGGGTTGCATCGCAAGGGAAGTGGAAGGCGAAGGAGTTTTTCTATCTCGTCCCATCAGACGCAATCGAGCGAATTGAGGACGCTCTAAAGGAGCTTGACTGGTGGAGCGTTGCGCAAGCGCAGCAGGCTCGGTTTGATGTAGAAGTCCGCGCGCTGGAGCCAGGGTGGAAATGGACCAGCGGACCGCCATGCTTCTTGCGAAGTGGTGGAGCGGTGTCCAGGCTGACATCAGGAAGGTGCAGGCGCAGCATTGCTCAGCGACCACGGAAAGACTCAAGCGTGCTGGCTCCGTGATTGGGTTTAAGTGGGCTGCAATCTGGTTCTTTGGGTCAATGACTCTGCTGTTCGGGCTGACCAACGCAAAAGACGGTGCAGTTTGGTTTTGCGTCCTTCTAGGCGCAATGGCTTTCTACTTTACGAAGGACGGTCCGGCAGAGGAATTTCGGCGCAGTCGCCAATATCAGGCGGAAATCGAGAGGGCTAGCGAGCAGGTGATTGCGACATAAGCAGTCCGGTTGAAACCGAGTGCCCGAATCCCTCCTGCGATAAGACACTCGTTTTTTCCATTCATCCAACAACGTCAGCGGCCAACGTGCGCTGTCCATCCTGCAAAGCAATGTTCAGGTGGCGGATTCCAGACCAGTGAATTCTGGCCATGTAGGGGGTGCGGCCATCGGCGCCGGGCGCCAGGTCACAGCCTGGCTATGGGGAGCGCTCAGCCACCAAGACGTGCATTCAGTCCAACAAATTAGTTGGGCAGTGTCAACGGAAGTTCCTCCGTTACGTCTCGCGCCAGCACCGGCAAAGGACTGAAACCGTCGTCCACGCCCTATCCGCAGGCCATCTTCACAACAGGCAACGCACTGCCACGGCGGTTTATCAGGGTCACCACGGCGCTGACGTACCCCGGCGCGCCGGGCTTGAACGTCTTGACGTGCGACTCAAGTTCGTCGGTGGTCATGCTTCTGAGGTCCAGCGCATGCGCTTGCTCCAGGCGGGCCAGTCTGGTTTCGAGGGTCTTCATGGTTGTCCTTTGCTGATGATGGCGCGTGAGTTGCAGGCTGTCCGCCCGAGCCGTTTGAGTGGCGCCGCTTCTACTGGCCATGACGAAGCTCCCAGTTTCGATGCATCCGTTCCAGGCCGGCCTTGAAGTCCTGTATTTGTTCTGCTTGGGTTCGCTCTGGTCGCTCGCGCGTTGCAATCTCTCTCACCATTCTGTGAAAGTCGGCAATCGACAGCCCACTGGTGGGCGGTTTGCACTGCGCCGCCATCAGCTTCGCCGTCTGCTCCAGCGCGGTGACTCGCGTCTCAAGGCTGCGCATGGCTATCCCTCCGGACATCAACCCTGGCCAGTATCGCGAGCAACCTGTCAGCGGTTGGCCCACCCTTCTCAAGCGCCCAAGCAAGTCGAACCGCGCGCTCGACATCGGTGTACGCCCGCCCAGTCGCCCGCACCTGCGCGCACTCAAGTTTCTCCAGCCGGGTTTCAAGATTTGTAGCCATGGCTCTTTTCCTCCAGTGTCTTGATGCGTGCCGCCAACTCATCAACCTCGGACAGTTTGGCAAGCGTTCCCAGTGCGGCAATCAGTTGCGCAGCCTGTCCGGGTGCCAACAAGCCGACGGCGGCGGCAGACAGCACGGCGGCAGCTTTAGCGGTCAGCGTGCCGTCCTCGGGTAGTTGCAGCGTCACAGCCTGTTCCACGGCCTTCACGGGTGGCAATACGCGCTCCAGAATCAAGCGGGCGGCCTGCACGTCTCCACCTTGAGCGGCGCTCACCAGTTGGTCCAGGATAGACGGCACATGCGCGCGGCAATTGCGGCGCGCATTCGGGTTATCTCCGATTGGCCAGGCGGTCGGCCCTTTGGGTTTGCCCGTTTGTCCGGGTTCCACTTGGTCGTCTTGCGCTCGTTCATGCTCTGTTCCCTTCCTGTTGAATCACGGCCAGCTCGCGCCGCACGTCCCGCAGGTCGCGGGCGACAAATGCCACACCACCAGCCCCACGGATGCGGTCGAGGAATATGGTCTGCTCGGGTCGCAGCCTTCCGGTCGGGCTTTTCACTTCCACACCCAGCAGACGGCCATCGCGCAATTGGCCCAGTACGTCAGGGCAGCCGACAAACCCGAACTTCACCCAGCGCGTGCCGATACGGGTAGCACCTGAGTTCATTCGTTCGCACCAGACAACGCCAGGATGTGCCTTGAGCGCATTCAACACTTCCACCAGGGCGGCAGCTTCTTTGCGGTCGTTGGCGCGCTTGGGCTGATGCGCCGTTCCGAACAGATCAAGATTCAACGTGCTCATGGCCAGCCCTTCATGCGTTGAATCTGATTCCGATTCATTCAAGGTGCTCAAGGTGCCATCTTCAAAGGTTGAGCATGTTGAGCTTCTTGAGCAAGTTGCGCCGATCCGTCGCGGTCGTTGAGCTTCCAGTACCAGCCGTCGGCACCCTTGCGCTTTGTGACCGTAGTTGCGTCGGCAGCACGCCGGATAGAGGCCCAACTTATGCCAGCGTCCTTGCCTTCAGCTTGAATCGTCTTGCATGGCGTCAGCCCGTCTTTGAGTACCTCGCGCAGAAAACTGGTTGCGGAGTCAACAGCCGATTTGCCATCGCCGTCTTGCTCGTTGGGGTCTGACAGCAACTCGCGCGCGGTGCCCTTGACGGCGGCGCCCCAGGTCACATAGCAGGCTTCGATGCCAGGCAAGGGCTCCGACTGTTCAAGGTGATACTCAAATCCGCCGTCGTCCGGGCCAATATTGGACTTGGATCGGGCCAGAATGCGCCGGTCCGCTGTGCCGTCTTCAGCCTTCACTTTGGCGGCCACCAGCACTACTCGGGCCACGGCGGTAAACGCCACCGAGCCAAGCACCTGGCTGCGATGGGTCGCCGCCTTGCCCACCTTTGCTGAAGTGCGTGATGCCCACAAGCGCTGCGTTCATGTTGGCGGCCAGGTCAACCAAAGGCTGCAACGCGCGACGAGTCTCGGTGTTTTGTGACTGTCGCCGGTTACGGCACTGACGATGGGGTCAACCACGATCAGACGCACGTCACCAATGCGCTCGGCCTGCG
>JADKDJ010000038.1 GCA_016718405.1 Candidatus Rhodoferax odensensis | reverse complement strand
GCAGACAGCCACAGCGGCCTGCCGGTTGGCGCGGTGGAGGTGTACGACGGTTTGCAGGACCCCGGCATGCCGATCCCCAAGGAAGTGCAGCAGATCACCGGCATTACGGACGCCATGGTGCGAGGCCAGCAGCTTGACGAGGCGCGCGTCGCGCTGATGCTCGACGGCGTGGACCTGGTGATTGCGCACAACGCTGGCTTTGACCGCCCGTTTTGCGAGGCGCGCTTGCCGCAGTTTGCCAGCCTGCGCTGGGCCTGCTCTCTAGTGGATGTGAACTGGAAAGCCCTGGGCTATGGCTCCGCCAAGCTGGAGCAACTGGCCTTGCAGCACGGCTGGTTCTATGACGCACACCGCGCCGAGGTGGACTGCCACGCGTTGCTGGCGGTGCTGGGCGTGCCGCTTGGCGCGCAGCAGGGCAATGCCATGCAGGCGCTGCTGGCGGCCAGCGCGCAGCCGAGCTACCGGCTGCAAGCCACCGGCGCGCCGTTTGAAGCCAAGGACGCGCTCAAGGCCAGGGGTTACCGCTGGACGCCGAGCAAAAAGTCTGGCACACCGTGCTGGCCAATGCCGAGCTGCTGCAGGCCGAGTTGGACTGGCTCAAGGCAGGCGTGTACCAGGGGCGCGCGGCACGGGTTCGGGTGGAGAAACTCGATGCCCGCACCAAGTACGCAACCCGCGTAGGGGAAATCTCCACGCCGTCGATCTGACAGGCGGCACGGTTAGAATCCTGGGTGTTCTACCTGGGCTTCGCTTCGTCCTTGGACCAAGAGAGTCGCCAGCGTTCGAGGCTCCCCAAGGATTTCGATGAAACGTGTTGATGACTTCCGGCTGAAGTTCGGAAAAAGCGAGCTTGTGCCCATCATGATTGGTGGCATGGGCGTGATATTTCGACGGCGGAACTGGCCCTCGAAGCGGCCCGGCTCGGTGGCGTGGGCCACATCTCCGACGCCATGGTCACCGACGTATCAGACAAGCGCTTTGACACCAAGTTCGTGCGTGACCGCACCCGGCTGTACAAGTACAACATCAACAACTCCGACAAGTCGCTGATCAAGTTCAACCTGGATGAACTGGCCGAGGCGGCGCGCCGCCATGTTGGCAAAACCATGGAAGCCAAGAAGGGCGACGGCATGGTGTTTGTCAACTGCATGGAAAAGCTCACCATGGGCGGCCCGCGCGAGACGCTGCAGGTGCGCCTGAAGGCCGCGCTTGATGCCGGCATTGACGGCATCACCCTGAGCGCCGGTCTGCATTTGGGCTCGTTTGCGCTGATGGAAGACCACCCGCGTTTTCGTGATGCCAAGCTGGGCATTATTGTCTCTTCGGTGCGCGCGCTGCAACTGTTCTTGCGCAAGAACGCGCGCCTGAACCGCTTGCCGGACTACGTCATTGTTGAAGGTCCGTTGGCGGGTGGCCACCTGGGTTTTGGCATGGACTGGGCGCAGTTTGACCTGGCCACCATCGCCGCCGAGATTGTGCAGTTTCTCAAGACCGAGCAGCTTGACATTCCCTTGATCGCCGCTGGTGGGGTGTTCACTGGCTCCGATGCAGTGTCCTTCCTGGAGGCCGGTTGTGCGGGCGTGCAGGTGGCCACCCGCTTCACTGTGGCCAAGGAGTGTGGCTTACCAACCAAGGTCAAGCAGGAGTACTTCCAGGCCAACGAGGACGACATCGTGGTCAACACGCTGTCGCCCACCGGCTACCCCATGCGCATGCTCAAGAACACGCCGGCCATTGGCGCGGGCGTGCGACCAGGCTGCGAGTCCTATGGCTACTTGCTTGACGCGGCGGGCCACTGCGCCTACATCACCGCCTACAACAACGCGGTGGCGGCCAACCCGCAGGCCAAGGTGGTGGTGGTCAACGACAAGACCTGTTTGTGCACCCACATGCGCAACTACAACTGCTGGACCTGCGGGCACTACACCTACCGCCTCAAAGACACCACGCGCCGCCTGGAAGATGGAAGCTATGCGGAGCTGAGCGCCGAGCACATCTTCCACGACTACCAGTTCAGCGTGGACCACCAGGTGTTGTTGCCCGCGCTGGTCTGAGCGCATGGCGGCGTTGCCAGCCGCCCGCTTTGATTGACGGCTGAGTGCGCCCGACCGGCTGGCGGTAAGATGCAAGCCCAAGGTCGTCAATACCATGCCCGTTTCGCCTTTGTCCGACAACGCCGTCGCGGTCGCGGTCGCCGACAGTGGGCGTGCCTTTCGCGAGTGGGTGTTTCTGGTTCTGGCGGTAGTGCTGGTGGCCGGGCTCTGGAGTGCCGAGCGTTATGCCGCCTATCACCAGGTCGGCGCCCAGGAGCGTGAACGCTTGTTTGCCCAGGCGCGTGCCGTCGATGCTGGCCTTCAGCGTCAGTTGCAACGCCTCGACAAGCTGTTGACGGTCGTGGCGGATGAGCAGGGTCCGGCGGCGCAGACGCCTGCCGAGTCATCGCGCCGGTTGCGCCGCTACCTGTCGTTGTCGCCCGGCCTACGTGAGTTGCTATGGCTGGATATACGGGGCCGCGTGCTCGAAGCCAGTCGCCCCGAGCGTGTGGGCAGCAGCATGGCGGACAGCCCGACCTTCAGGCAGGTCATCGAGCGAGCGCCCGCCAGTCTGGCTGAGCCCCTGCCACTGGTGTACAGCCATCAAGACCGCTCATTGCTGACGCTGTCGCGCGTTGTGCAGGACGCCAATGGTCGCGTGGTGGGCGTGGTCTCGGCCACGGTCGAGCGGGAGTTTTTTGCTGGCATTTTGACCTCGGCGCCGTACGCCCCGGACATGGCTGCCGTGATCGCGTTTGCAGACGGCCGGGTTTGGCTGACTTCGCCGGCGCACATTTGGGGGCCCGAACTTGATTTGACCAATGCGTTGGCGGAGTTCAGGCCCTGGCGCGTGGCCGCTGGCCAGGCGCCGGTAGCGTGGGGCCTGGATTTGGAGCCCGCAGCAACCAAGGCCGGTGTGCTGCGACAGGTCGGCGTGACCCGCGACACGGGCATGGTGCTGGTGCTGCAACGCGAGCGTGCGCAGGTGTTTGCGCCGTGGCGGACGCAGACCTACTGGATTGCTGGCAGTTACCTGCTGATCTGCGTCATGCTGGCGGCGAGTCTTCACCATCGCCAGTCGCGTCGCCAGTCCGTGGCGCAGGAGCTGTCCACCATTGAGCGCATGCGGCGCGAGCACGCCCAGCGTATGGAGCTGGCATTGGGGGGCGCCGCACTGGGTCTTTGGGACTGGCATGTGCCCAGTGGCCGGGTGGTGCGCGACCAGCGATGGTGCGCGCAAGTGGGCTACGACTTGCGCGAAGTCGCCCCAACCTTGGCCGCCTGGGAGGCGATGCTGCACCCGGACGACCGCGCTGCCATTGGCATGGCCCTGAACCAGCACATGAGCGGTGTGACCGACGTGTGCGAGTTTGAGTATCGGATGCGGCACAAGGCAGGGCACTGGGTTTGGGTCCAGCTGCGTGGCAAGGTGATGGAGCGTGACGCCAGTGGTGCCGCGCAGCGCATGCTGGGCACCCATTTGGACATCTCGCTGCGCAAGCATGCCGAGGCCGATCTGCGCCAGAGCCGGGCGTTGGTGCGTACGTTGATTGAGACCATCCCAGACATGATCTGGCTCAAAGACGTGGATGGTGTCTATCTCGACTGCAATCCGGCCTTTGAGCGCGTGTGGAACAAGCCGCGCGCACAGATTGTCGGCAAGACCGACCTCGATTTTTGCACCGCCGAAGCCGCAGCGCTGTCTCGCGAGCTCGACCGTGCCGCCATGGCCACCGACGACGCCATCGTGTACGAAGACTGGAAGACCTTGGCCATCGATGGCAGTCGGGGTGTTTACGAGTCGATCAAGAAGGCCATGCGTGATTCGCATGGGCGGGTGATTGGGGTGATGGGCATTTCGCGCGACATCAGCCAACGCAAGCGCGACCAGCAGGAGATTCATCGGCTGGCCTTTCACGACGCATTGACGGGTCTGCCCAATCGGCGACTGCTGGAGGACCGGCTGCAGCGTGCCATGTTGGCCAGCGCTCGCGGTGGCCAGTTCGGCGCCGTGTTGTTTCTGGATATGGACGACTTCAAGGCCCTCAACGACCGCTTGGGACACGATGCGGGGGACATGTTGCTCCGCATTGTTGGTCAGCGCCTGATGGCCCACGTGCGCGCGCACGACACCGTGGCGCGCCTGGGCGGCGACGAGTTCGTGGTTGTGCTGGCGGAGTTGAGCAGTGACGAAGTGGCGGCGGTGGCGCAAGTGCAGTCGGTGGCCGAGAAGATTCTGAGCGCCCTCAACGCGCCCTACGCGCTGCCTGGCCATGATTGCCACAGCACGCCCAGTATCGGACTGGTCATGTTCAAGGGCGTGTCGGTCAGTGTCGAGGAGATACTCAAGCAGGCCGACCGCGCGATGTACAAAGCCAAGGGCGCCGGGCGCAACACCATGCGCTTTTACAACACGGCGTCGAGTGATTTGAGTAGCAGCTGATGGGTGGCGTTGAGCGCGTCGATTGCGTTGTCATCGGCGCGGGCGTGGTTGGCTTGGCCGTCGCCCGGTCCCTGGCGCTGGCTGGGCGCGAGGTCATCGTGCTGGAAAGCGCCAGCACGATCGGCACCGGCATCAGCTCGCGTAACAGCGAAGTGATCCACGCCGGGATTTACTACCCGAGCGGCTCGCTCAAGGCCAGTCTGTGTGTGCAGGGCAAGGCCATGCTGTATGCCTACTGTGCCGAGCGTGGTATCGGGCATCGGCGCTGTGGCAAGTTGATCGTTGCCAGCGCCCCGGCGCAACAGCATCTGTTGGCGGCGTTGGTTGAGCAGGCTAAATCCAACAGCGTCGACGACCTGCGCTGGCTGACTGCCGAGCAGGCCCGCGCGCTGGAGCCACAACTAAGTTGTCATGCGGCCATCCTGTCACCGAGCACCGGCATCGTGGACAGCCACGCGCTGATGTTGTCGCTGCAAGGGGATCTGGAGAACGCCGGTGGCATGGTGGTACTCAATACGCCCGTTGAGTCCATGGCTCTGACTTCTGATGCTACGTTGTTGATAGCAAAGGACGAAACCCGTTTGGCTGCACGTGCGGTCGTCAATGCTGCCGGCTTGAACGCGCCGGCGTTGGCGTCGCGCTGCCAGGGCCTGGACGCGGTACATGTGCCGCGCACTGCCTGGGCCAAGGGCAGCTATTTCACCCTGACTGGGCGGGCACCGTTTTCGCATCTGATCTACCCGGTTCCGCAGGCCGCCGGCCTGGGGGTACACCTCACGTTGGACCTGGGCGGGCGGGCCCGTTTTGGTCCAGATGTCCAGTGGGTTGATTCGGCGCAGGACCTTGAGGTGGATGCGGCACGTGCGCCTGGTTTCTATGCAGATATCCGAAGATATTGGCCGGCCTTGCCCGATGGCGCCCTGCAGCCGGGCTACGCGGGCATGCGGCCCAAAATCCATGGACCTGGCGAGCTTGCGCGTGATTTCATGATCCAGGGCCCGGCCGATCATGGCGTGGCCGGTCTGGTCAACCTGTTCGGTATCGAGTCACCGGGTTTGACCAGCGCGCTCGCAATTGGCCAGCACGTGCGGGCCATGCTGACACCAGACTCAAGCTGATGCTGATAAGCAGTGGCGTCAAGAGCTTGACGCCACAAAGCCTGCGGTTCAGCTCACCACGCGGTTGCGCGCCAGCGGCGGGTTCTTCGCGAAGTAGCGCTCAATGCCGCGCATCAGGGCGTCGGCCAGCTGCTCCTGGTAAGCCTCGCTGTTGAGTTTGGCTTCTTCTTCCGGGTTGCTGATGAAGGCCGACTCGACCAATACGCTGGGGATGTCGGGCGCCTTGAGCACCGCGAAACTGGCCTGTTCGACGCGTGGTTTGTGCAGTTTGCCCACCCGGCCGATCTCGCCCAGCATCGCGCCGCCGAGCTTCAGGCTGTCGTTGATCTGGGCGGTGGTGCTCATATCGAGCAGCGCACGGCGTACCTGTGCGTCTTTGGCTTTGACGTTGAGTCCGCCCACCAAGTCGGCGCGGTTCTCCTTGTCGGCCATCCAGCGCGCAGCGGTGCTTGATGCACCGCCCTGGCTCAGGGCAAAGATGCTGGCGCCTTGCGGGCGCGGTGTGAAAAAGGCGTCCGCATGGATGCTGATGAACAGGTCGGCCTGCACCCGGCGAGCTTTTTGCACGCGCACGTGCAGGGGGACAAAGAAGTCGGCATCGCGCGTCAGGAATGCGCGCATGGCGTTGCCGTTGACCGTGGTGGCGTTGATGCGCTCGCGCAGGCGCTGGGCAATGCTCAACACCACGTCTTTTTCTCGCGTGCCGCCAGGGCCGATGGCACCGGGGTCTTCGCCACCGTGGCCGGGGTCCAGGGCAATGATGATCAGGCGGTCGGTCTTGCTCGCGACCGGTGTCGGCACGCTGGCTTCAGATGGTGTTGTGGCCGCGCGTGCGGCAGAGGCCGCGGAGGCGGGCTTGCGTGTTTGCCGGGCGATCAGCTCGCCTAAGGGATCAGGCGCGCCTGGTTGAGAGGCAGGCGCTGCCGGGCGGGCGGCGGCATGTTCGCGCAGGCGCTCGGCGATCAAGGCCTCCAGCGGGTCCAGCGCCTGGGTGGGATAGAGGTCGAACACCAGCCGGTGCTGGTACGCGGCCACCGGCGCCAGCGTGAACACCTGCGGTGCAATGGGTTGTTTGAGGTCCACCACCAGGCGCACCACACGGGGCGCGAATTGCCCGACGCGGATGCCGGCGATATTGGGGTCATCCGCTCTGACTTTGGCCACCAATTCACGCAGCGCGGGGTTGAGCTCGATGCCTTCAATATCCACCGCCAGGCGCGGCGGGTTACTGACAAACAGTTGCGTGGTCTTGAGCTGCTGGTCGGACTCGATCGTGACGCGCGAATAGTCTGGCGCCGGCCAGACCCGCACCGCCACGATGGTCGCGCCCCATGCCAATTCCTGGATACCCAGCAGCAGAACGACCGAGCCCGATTGCAGCAGGTCGCGACGCTTCACGCAATCTCCGTGCGTTCGTCGCCGCCGCTCAGGCCCTGCAGCAAGTTGGTGCCCAGTGGTGTTTGCGCGGTGAGGGTGACGTCACGGGCTTCGTCGTCGCCGCAGTCGATTCGGATCGTCAGGTCCGGGCAGGGCAGTACACCGGCAGCTTTTTCGGGCCACTCCACCAGCTTCAAGCCCGCTCTGGCAAATAGGTCGCGAAAGCCGGCGTCCTCCCACTCACGCGGGTCGGAGAATCGGTAGAAGTCAAAGTGCCAGATCGACAGGTCGGGTAGCTCGTAGGGTTCGACGACCGCGTAGGTGGGGCTCTTGATTCGGCCGCTCACGCCCAACGCGCGCAACAGGTGACGTACCAGTGTGGTCTTGCCGGCTCCCAGGTCTCCCTCCAGCGCAATCAAGGCCGCACCCAACTGGGGTTGTTGCGCCAGCCACTGCGCAAACGCTTGTGTGGCCGTTTCATCACACCAGCGCAGGGTTTTTACAATCGGGGGGTGACAGTTCACAGCACTCAAATCGACAGCAAGCAGTTGGTTTCCACATTTCGGGCCTGGGCCTTGGAGCTTGGATTCTCCCAAATTGGCGTGACCGGGGTTGATTTGACCACGGCCGAACCCGGCTTGATGCAATGGCTGGAGCGTGGCTTTCATGGTGAGATGGCGTACATGGCCAGCCATGGCCTCAAGCGCGCGCGCCCGGCTGAACTGGTGCCCGGCACGGTCAGTGTCATCACCGCGCGCATGGACTACCTGAGCGCGGGCACGCCGCCGCAATGGCAGAGCATTGAGTTGGAGCGACTCAAACGGCCCACCGAGGGTATTGTTTCGGTCTATGCCAGGGGCCGCGACTACCACAAGGTGATGCGCCAACGCCTGCAAAAACTCAGTGACCGGATCGCGCAACATCTGGGCCCATTTGGGCATCGCGTCTTCACCGATTCGGCGCCGGTTCTGGAGGCCGAACTGGCGGCGCGCAGTGGTCAGGGTTGGCGCGGCAAACACACGCTGGTGCTGAGTCGTGAAGCCGGCAGCATGTTCTTTTTGGGTGAGATCTATGTGAGCTTGGCTTTGCCCCACAGCCAGCCGCTGAGCGCGCATTGCGGCAGTTGCCAGTCCTGTATCGACGTCTGCCCGACGCAGGCCATCGTGGCGCCCTTCCGGCTTGATGCGCGGCGTTGCATTTCGTACCTGACGATTGAGCATGCCGGGCCAATCCCACTGGCGTTGCGCCCCCTGATTGGCAACCGCATTTATGGCTGCGATGATTGTCAGTTGATCTGTCCGTGGAACAAGTATGCCCAGCGCAGCAGCTTGTCAGACTTCGACGAGCGCGAGGGTCTTGGCGGTGCGCAGCTGGGGCAACTGCTCGCCTGGAGCGAGGCGGAGTTCCTGCGCAGAACCGAAGGAGGGCCGATCCGGCGCATTGGCCACGCGCGCTGGCAGCGCAATATTGTGGTTGCGATCGGTAATGCCTTGCGCGCTGGCCTACCTGCTGCCGAGCAAGCAGGTCTGCGCTTGGCGCTCGACCAGGCACATGCCACTGGCAGCGATCTGCTGCGCGAACATATTCAGTGGGCGCTGGCGGCTCCCGCCACCCCTTAAGCCGGGCGGCAGCGCGCACGTGAACTACGCGCGTCAACGGTCCTATTTCAGGTCGTCGGCCAGCAGCTTGAGGATGCGCTGCGCGTTCGCAGTGGTATCGGGCTGGCCTTTCTCGTCCAGCACGGTCACGGTGGTGGACTCACCCTGGCTGCGCACCAGCACGCGGTACTTGAGCGGTGCACCGCCCGTGGCGCCACCAAAGAGCTTGCCAAAGAAACTGCCCTCGCCCTTGTCCGAGCCGGGTTCCACGTAACGAACGAAGTACATCCCTTGGTTTCGATCGCGGTCCTCAACGGTGAAGCCGGTTCGATCGAGCGCCAGGCCGACGCGGCGCCAGGCGCGGTCGAAGCCGTCGTCGAGTTGAACCGATGTTTGGCCCTGTGTCGTGGTCACGCGCGCTGCTTCTTTGCTTGGGGCGCTGGCAACGACTGTTTTCGCCTGTTCCTGAGGCAGGCCCAGCTTGACCAGCAGGCGACGCATGAACTCGGCTTCGAGCTCCGGATCAGCCGCGCGCGGCTGCCAAACGGTCTGGTCCTTTTGGGTCGTGCTGTAAACCTCCACCATGCCACGGTGGCTGATGTAGATCTCAGTGCCGCCACTGGCGTTGCGCTCGAGTCGGGTACGAAACTTGTCGCGCTCGCTGGTGGAGTAGAGCGAGTCCAGGATCTTGCCCAGCGCGTTGCGAATCATGTCGTTGGGCAGTTTGGCGCGGTTCTCGGCCCAGTCGGTTTCCATGATGCCCAGGTTGGCCTGTTCGCTGGCCAGCAAGAAGCCGTTTTCCTGCCAGAAATCGCGTGTCGGGCCCCAGACTTGCTCAGCCGGGCGGTTGACCACCAGCCAGCGCTGCGAGCCGGCGCGTTCCATGCGAACATCGCCCGCTGCACTCAGTGCGGTGGGAACGCCGGGGGCGCTGCTGCCGCTGGTCTGGAAGCTTGACGCACTCACCGATCCGCCCGACAGGGTATAGCGGCCGTCGCGTGAGAGCTGGGTGAGATCGGGGGGAACCTCCAGCGACGGGCCTTTGCCGGAGCTGCGGTAATCGATCTTGTTGCCTTCAAGGGCCGAGCACGCGCCCAGAGCCACAATAGTACCCAGCAACGCCAGTCTAGAAAATTGATTCACAAATGATTCCTTGGGACAAAAAGTGGGGTCAGATCAGGTCGCACGCGCGAAGTGCGCCTTCGACCACGGCGCCGTTTGACTCGGTCAGGGGTGTCATGGGTAAACGCAAGGTGGCGCCACACAGCTGCATGCGCGCCATTGCCCACTTGACCGGGATCGGATTGGCTTCAACGAACAGGTGCTTGTGCAAGGGCATCAGGCTAAATTGCAGCGCCATGGCGCGCTTGATGTCGCCGGCCATCGCAGCGGCGCACAGCTCGTGCATGCGCCGTGGCGCGACGTTGGCCGTCACACTCACATTACCGTGACCTCCGCACAACATCAGAGCGACGGCGGTGGGGTCGTCGCCTGAATAGATCGAGAAATGTTTGGGCGCCTCGCGGATGAGCCACTGGGCGCGGTCGATGTTGCCGGTGGCTTCCTTGATGCCGACGATGCCGTCCACGCCCGCCAGGCGCAGCACGGTGTCGTGGGCCATGTCTGCCACGGAGCGGCCGGGAACGTTGTACAGCACCATGGGCAGATCACCGACCGCCTCGGCGATGGCCTTGAAATGCCGGTACTGGCCCTCTTGCGTGGGCTTGTTGTAGTAGGGCACCACCTGCAATTGGCAGTCGGCTCCCACCTTCTTGGCAAACCGCGCCAGCTCAATGGCCTCGGCGGTGGAGTTGGCGCCGCAGCCGGCCATGATCGGCACACGCTTGTCGCCATGGGTGCGGGCCTGTTCGACGGCAACGCGAATGATCTCGCAGTGCTCGGCCACCGTCACCGTGGGGGACTCGCCGGTGGTGCCGACCACACCAATGCAGTCGGTGCCTTCGGCGATGTGCCAGTCGATCAGCTTGCGCAGAGTGGGGTAGTCCACACTGCCATCGTCGTGCATGGGCGTTACCAGAGCGACGATGCTGCCCTTGATCGGGCCAGTTGGAGATGTCATGAACAAGCAATTAAACGGTAAACGGGCATTTTAACTAGAGTGGCTGGCGCGCCGGCTGCAGCGGCTCGCCTACCTTCCTTCGGCGGCTCCAACCCTATAACCACGGCAGAACCAGGTGACTAGAATTGACCCATGTCGTTGGCAAGCGTCCGGATGCAGGGCGAAGGAGCGATCGTGAAAATCGGTGAATTGGCCCGCGCCACGCAGACCCCTGTGGAGACCATTCGTTACTACGAGCGCGAGGGCTTGCTGCCACACACCGCCCGGACCGAGGGCAATTACCGAATCTACAGTCCGGCGCATGCGGAGCGCGTGTCCTTCATCCGCCACTGTCGAAGCCTGGACATGGCGCTCGACGAAATCCGCACTCTGCTGCATTTCAAGGACTCCCCTGCCGACAATTGCGGTGCCGTCAACGCCTTGCTGGACCAGCACATTGGCCATGTGGCGCAGCGCGTGCGGGAACTGCGCACTCTGGAGCAGCAACTCAAGAGCTTGCGCGAGCAGTGCAGGGTGACCCAGGACGCCGCACAGTGCGGGATTTTGAAGGGCCTGTCGACCGGTGTACGCCATGGCGACGAGGCATTGTCCTCGGCGATGCGGCACGTGCCCGGTGTGCACAAGGGTGGACGCCGTGGCCGCGCGATGGGCTCCTAGCGCCAGCTTGACCGGTCAGACCAGTCGGTAGCGCACCGGCTCAACTGCCGATGCGGCACCAAGGGTTGGCTTTACGGCGGCAATGCGCTGAACAAAACGCGCTGGCGAGTCAGAAAACCCGTCCTCAAATGCGATGACCTTCAATTCGCCAAAGGCGCGCAGCAGTTCACCCGGCTGCAGCAGAAATTCAGTGCGTGCCGGTCGGCCGATCGTTTCCTGACCGACGGCGAAGGTCTCGTAGAGCAGCACGCCGCCCGGTTGCAGGCTTTCAACGATGCGCCCGAACAGCGCGCGCCACAGGTAGTTACTCACCACCACGGCTGCAAAGGTCTCTGGCTGACCATCTTGTGCGCGCAGCGGCCAAGGGCCACTTTCGATGTCCGCCACAACGCCGTGTCCGAAAGCTCCTGCGGCGGCGACGGCCTCGGTGGAGCGGTCCACGCCAACCACGGGATGCCCGCGCGAGGCAAACCACCGCATATGGCGCCCGTGGCCGCAGGCCAGGTCCAGCACCGGGCCCCCGGCTGGCACCAAGTGCGACCAGCGGCGCACCCACTCCGAGGGCGCGTTGGACGCGGAACTCTCTAGAAACAGGCCCACAGTTGATCCGCCATCGCCCGCAAAAAATCGGGCTGCACGTACCAGGCAAACACCGTCAGCAGCAACGCCAGCGCGATGGCGTAGAGCAGGTAGCGCAAAGCTGGTCGCATGGCGCTCAGGCGGGCTGGGCCGCGGTCTTGCGCTCGATCGCGCTTTCCTTGATCGGCAGGTTGACCAGTGCCGCCAGCACGCCCAGCGCGATCGCGATGTACCAGACGATGTTGTAGCTGCCGGTGCGGTCGTACAGGTAACCACCCAACCAGACGCCCATGAACGAACCGATCTGGTGGCTGAAAAACACAAAGCCACTGAGCATGGACAGATGCGCCACACCAAAGATCTGCGCCACCGCGGCGTTGGTTACCGGCACCGTGGACAGCCACAGCAAGCCCATGACGCTGGAGAACACATAGACACTCATGGGCGTCAGCGGCGCGATCAGGAAGACCGCAATCGCGACCGAGCGCGCGAGGTAAATGAACGCCAGGATGTGGCGCTTGTTCAGCCGCTGGCCCAGCACCCCGGCGGCATAGGTGCCCAGTACGTTGGTCAGACCAATAAGGGCCAGTGCGTAGCCGGCCACCTCCGGTGACAGCCCCTTGTCCTTGAGGTAGCTGGGCATGTGGACACCGATGAACACAACCTGAAAGCCGCAGACAAAGTAGCCAGCCATCAACAGCTGGAAGCTCGGGTAGGTAAAGGCCTCCCGCAGGGCCTGCAAGATGCTCTGATCACGCCGGACCGCGCCGCCTGCGCCAAAACTGGGTTCACGCAAGCCCCAGGCCAACGGCACCATCAGCAAGGCGGCCATGGCCAACACCACCAGCGCCTGTTGCCACCCGACACTCTGAATCAGGAAACTCTCGGTTGGCACCATCAGGAATTGCCCGAAAGAGCCGGCTGCGGCGGTGATACCCATCGCCCACGATCGTCTGTCGGCCCCCACGTTGCGCCCGATTACGCCGTAGACCACGGCATACGTGGTGCCGGCCTGGGCCACGCCAATCAGGATGCCGGCAGTCAGGCCGAACAGGAGTGGCGTCGACGAAAATGCCATACCGACCAGGCCCAGGGCATAGAGCAGGGCGCCGGCGATGATGACTCTGAACGCGCCGAATTTGTCGGCCACCATACCCGCGAAGATGCCGGCAAAGCCCCACGCCAGATTCTGGATGGCAATGGCGAAGGCAAAGTTCTCCCGGCTCCAGCCCTGTGCCTGGGTAATGGGTTGCAGCCACAGGCCAAAACCGTGACGGATTCCCATGGACAGGGTCACGATGGCGGCCCCGCATAGCAGAACCTGGGACATGGACAGGGGGGGGGCGCGCGGTGTCATGGCTCAACTGTAGTCAATCTTGGACGATCGGGTGTCACGCTCGGGCGCAAGTCGACGCGTCCGCGGTCGGTGTTGACTTGAAGATATGGATGGATATACAGCTATTTGGAGGGTTCCGACTACAATTCACCACCATGGCTGTCAAACCTACCCCCGAATATTCCGAGAGCTCAATCCGGGTCCTCAAAGGCCTGGAGCCGGTCAAGCAGCGCCCCGGCATGTACACCCGCACCGACAACACGCTGCATGTCATCCAGGAAGTCCTGGACAACGCCGCCGATGAGGCACTGGCCGGCCACGGCAAGAAGATCAAGGTGACTGTGCATGCAGACGACTCGATCACGATTGACGATGACGGTCGCGGCATCCCGTTTGGCATGCATCCCGACGAGCAGGCGCCTGTGGTCGAGCTGGTATTCACCCGCTTGCATGCGGGGGCAAGTTCGACAAGGGGAAGGGTGGCGCCTACAGTTTTTCTGGCGGTCTGCACGGCGTTGGTGTGAGCGTGACCAATGCGCTGGCCAAACGCCTGGAGGTGACCACCTACCGCGAGGGCATGGTAGCGAGCTTGGCATTTGCAGGTGGTGATGTGATCTCGCCGCTGCAGACCCGCAGGGCCGCAGAGGGGGACCGCAAATCTGGCACCACGGTACGGGTCTGGCCCGATGCCAAGTACTTTGAGACAGTGGCCTTGCCCATGGCCGAGTTGATGCATTTGTTGCGCAGCAAGGCGGTGTTGATGCCGGGCGTGTCGGTGTCGCTGCTGGTGGAGAAGACCAAGCAGTCGCAGAGTTGGCTGTACAAGGGCGGCCTGAACGACTACCTGAGCCAAACCCTGACTGGCGAGCCAGTCATTCCGCTGTTCGAGGGTGAAGGTTTTGCCGATGCCCAGAGCGACAACTTCGCTGAAGGGGAGGGCGCCGCCTGGTGCGTGGCGTTCACCGAGGACGGTCAACCGGTACGCGAGAGTTATGTCAATCTGATCCCCACCAGCGCAGGCGGCACACATGAGAGCGGCTTGCGCGACGGCTTGTTCCAGGCCGTCAAGGGCTTCATCGAACTGCATGCCTTGTTGCCAAAGGGCGTCAAGCTGCTGCCTGAAGACGTATTTGCCCGCGCCAATTACGTGTTGTCCACCAAGGTGCTGGACCCGCAGTTTCAGGGCCAGATCAAGGAGCGCCTGAACTCGCGCGATGCGGTGCGGCTGGTCTCCAGTTTTGTGCGCCCGGCGCTAGAGCTGTGGCTGAATCAGCATGTGGAGTACGGCAAGAAGTTGGCCGAACTGGCGATCCGTGCCGCGCAATCCAGGCAAAAGGCCGGGCAGAAGGTTGAAAAGCGCAAGAGCTCGGGCGTGGCGGTGCTGCCGGGCAAGCTGACTGATTGCGAGAGCCGCGACTTGGCCCACAACGAGGTATTCCTGGTCGAGGGAGATTCCGCCGGTGGCAGCGCCAAGATGGGCCGCGACAAGGAGTGCCAGGCGATATTGCCCCTGCGTGGCAAGGTGCTCAATACCTGGGAAGTGGACCGCGACCGCCTGTTTGCCAACACCGAGATCCACGACATCTCCGTGGCCATCGGGGTCGATCCGCATGGTCCTAACGACACACCCGATCTGAGCAATCTGCGCTATGGCAAGGTGTGCATTTTGTCGGACGCCGACGTGGATGGCTCACACATTCAGGTGCTGCTGCTGACGCTGTTTTTCCGACACTTCCCCAAACTGATCGAAGCCGGCCATGTCTACGTGGCGCGCCCGCCGCTGTTTCGCGTCGATGCGCCGGCGCGCGGCAAGAAACCAGCCTCCAAAGCCTATGCGCTGGACGAGGGCGAGCTCACCGCCACGCTTGACAAGCTGCGCAAGGAGGGCGTGCGCGAGGGCGCATGGACCATCAGTCGTTTCAAGGGTCTGGGTGAGATGAATGCCGAGCAGTTGTGGGACACCACGCTCAACCCCGATACCCGCCGATTGCTGCCGGTCGAGCTGGGTGCAATCGACTTTGCCCAGACCGAAGCCTTGATCACCAAGCTGATGGGCAAGGGCGAAGCAGCGGCGCGGCGAGAGTTGATGGAGTTGCATGGTGACTCGGTCGAAATTGATGTGTAGAGTCGCTCTCGATTTGGTAGCAGTCCACGGACGTTCCACGTGGCTTAGAGGTTGCCTGCCTATGCGTTGGCGCTCCGGCGGGGAATTGGGCATGGGCGGGCGCCTCATGGTGGGGTACCACAAATCGGCGCCCGCTCATGCCCAATTCACCGCCAACCCGGGCATGCCATGGTATTGGGCTTCACGAGACCTTGGTGTACCCGTGGATGGTGGCGACGCAGACACCTGGGGCGGCTGACGATTTGTGGTGCTCCACCATGAGGAAGCCGCCCCAGGTGTCTGCGTCGCCGCGCGCGAAGCAAAGCCGCTCTCAATGCGCAAGTTAACCCCAAAAGACCAAAAATGACCGATCAACCCACGCTTGAATTCAACCCGCCCGGTGACGGCGGAGACGACCAACTTAACCTCGCCACTTACGCACAACGTGCCTACCTGGAATACGCCCTGAGTGTGGTCAAGGGACGTGCCTTGCCCGACGTGTGCGACGGACAGAAGCCGGTGCAGCGGCGCATTCTGTACAGCATGTCGCGCATGGGCCTGGGTTTTGGCGGGCCCAATGGCAACAGCGGTGCCAAACCGGTCAAGTCCGCTCGCGTGGTGGGTGATGTGCTGGGCCGTTTTCATCCCCACGGCGACCAGGCGGCTTACGATGCGCTGGTACGCATGGCGCAGGACTTCTCGCAGCGGTATCCGCTGATCGACGGCCAGGGCAATTTCGGCTCGCGCGACGGCGATGGTGCCGCGGCCATGCGTTACACCGAGGCGCGGCTGGCCAAAATCACCAGCCTGTTGCTGGATGAGATCGACGAAGGCACGGTGGCGTTCATCCCCAACTACGATGGTTCCACCGAAGAGCCGCGCCAGTTGCCGGCGCGTTTGCCCTTTAACCTGCTCAATGGCGCCAGTGGTATTGCGGTTGGACTGGCCACCGAAATCCCCAGTCACAATTTGCGCGAAATCGCCGACGCCTGCATTGCCCTGGTCAAGGCGCCCAAGCTGAGTGACGACGAGCTGTTTGCCTTGATCCCCGGGCCGGACTATCCCGCTGGTGGCCAGATCATCAGCGCGGCGAGCGACATTGCGGACGCCTACCGCAGCGGACGCGGTTCGCTCAAGGTGCGCGCCCGCTGGAAGATCGAAGAGCTCGCGCGCGGCCAGTGGCAACTGATCGTCACTGAACTCCCGCCCGGGGTCAGCAGCCAGCGTGTGCTGGAAGAAATCGAGGAACTCACCAACCCCAAGGTGAAGGCCGGCAAGAAGGCGCTGTCGCAGGAGCAGACCCAGCTCAAGGCCAGCGTGCTGGCAGTGCTGGACCTGGTGCGCGACGAGTCCAGCAAGGACGCCGCCGTGCGCCTGGTGTTCGAGCCCAAGACCAGCCGCATCGAGCAAAGCGAGCTAATCACCACGCTGCTGGCCCATACCAGTCTGGAGACTTCGGCGCCGATCAACCTGACCATGATTGGCCTGGATGGTCGACCGACGCAGAAGTCCTTGCGCCTGATGCTGATGGAGTGGATTGAGTTCCGTCACCAGACCATTGAGCGGCGCTCGAATCACCGGCTTGGCAAAGTGCTGGATCGCATCCACATTCTGGAGGGGCGCCAACTGGTGCTGCTCAACATCGATGAGGTGATCGCCATCATCCGCCAATCGGACGAGCCCAAACCGGCGTTGATGGCGCGCTTCAGACTATCCGAGCGCCAGGCCGAGGACATTCTCGAAATTCGCCTGCGCCAATTGGCGCGCTTGGAGGCGATCAAGATCGAGCAGGAACTCTCCGCACTGCGCACCGAGCAAACGCGCCTGCAGGAAATCCTGGGCAACCCCGCCAGTTTGCGTCGCTTGATGATCAAGGAAATCGAAGCCGACGCCAAGCTGTTTGGCGATGCCCGGCGCACGTTGATCCAGGCTGAAAAGAAGGTTGTGGTGGAGGTTCGGGTGGTTGACGAACCGGTTACTGTGGTGGTCAGTGAAAAGGGCTGGGTGCGCGCGCGCACCGGCCATGGTCATGATGCTGCCAGCTTTGCCTTCAAAGCGGGCGATGGGCTGTACGGCACCTTTGAGTGCCGCACGGTCGATACCCTGCTGGTGTTTGGCAGCAACGGGCGGGTCTACTCGGTGCCGGTGTCGTCGTTGCCGGGAGCGCGCGGTGATGGTCAACCGGTGACCACCTTGATCGAGCTCGAAGCGGGCAGTCAGATCGTGGCCTACTTTGCTGGCCCCGGCGCCGCAGTGTTGCTGTTGAGCAGTTCGGCCGGCTACGGCTTCCTGGCAAGTGCCGAGGCGATGGTCTCGCGGCTCAAGGCAGGCAAGGCATTTGTTACCTGCAATGTCGGCGAAACACTATGCCGGCCTTCGGTGGTGGCTGGTACCGTGGGCACTGCGCCGGGTCCGACCGGCGCAGTGGTAGCCAAGCCGCTGGCCACGGCCACTCATGTCGCCTGCGCGTCGACTGGCGGGCGTATCCTGACCTTTGAGATCAGCGAACTCAAGAGCATGAACAATGGTGGACGCGGCCTGATGCTGATTGACCTTGAGGCCAAGGACTCGTTGGCGGGTGCAGCGGTGTACACGCGCAGCGTCCGCATCGAGGGTGTGGGGCGCGCGGGCAAGGCGCGTGACGAGACGCTCGAGATTCGTAGCCTCAACAACGCGCGCTCAGCCCGCGGGCGCAAGGGTAAAGTGGCCGACCTCGGCTTCAAGCCCATGCGTATAACGCGAGTCGAGTAGGCTTTATGATGTGGGAAACCCGCTGTTGGGCGACAGCGGTCACTACCCAGGGGAGCCTGCACGATGTCGAACACCGATGGCATTATTTTTTTGGGCCGGGAACCGCGTGGCGCGCCTGGCGTAAGCGATGCAGCCAAGGGGGGTATTGCCGTCGATCGCGACGCGCGAGCGGCGCCTCGCAAACCCGTTGCAGGGCGAGTCAGGCTGACCACCGAGTCGAAAGTCAAACGTGCCGGTCGCCTAATTGACCTGTCGGCCAATGGTTTTTGCGCGATGCTTGACGATCCGCTCACGCCTGGCGTGGTGTGCCTGGTTGATTGCGACGTGAGCTTGCGTGGCCAACCCCGCATCATCTCCGCCGTGGCGCGCTCGGTCCACAGCGTGCTCGTCAGTGGCAAAGGTTACCGAGTGGGTTTTCAGTTCACCAGTGTCAGTGATGGAAGCATCGCTGTGGTGAACGCGTTGCTGGCCTAAGGCCAGCAAGTTCGATTACTTGCGCGACGCGCGTGCGCGGGCTCGTGAGCGCGGCCCCAATCCGGCCGGAAGGTAGCCTTTGAACATCTCGGTGATTCGAGCCAATTCCTCGCGTGCCTTGGGCTCGCCGACAGCAATGGTGAGCTGGGCCATGATCGCGCCGCGCAAATACCAAAGAGACTCCACGTTGCGCGCATAACAAACCCGGTTGGAGACCGCGTTGGTGGTGGCGTCGCTGCCGCATTGATCCAGAACGGCCAGCATCGCTTCGCGAATGTCCTCGCAACGGTTGTCCAGTGTCGAGTCCGACACCTTTTTCTCAGGCTGACCTAACAGTCCCATCAGACTGGTTGCGATTTTCGAAAGGGTCCAATTCATGGTGTCTTTTTATCACGGTGTGGCAAGCCTGCGCAAGCTACAGTGTAATGATTTACCAGCGCAAGCGCGCGTGATTGCCTCTGCGTCGGGGTTCCTCGCACAGGCAGCCGCATCAAGTGCGGATCGACTGTTTGGACTGCCGGCCCGCTGGATTGGGAGATTCGTGCCAACCTCGTGCAAAATTCGACTCATGTTTCGATCTGAGATACTGCAGCCGATACGCAGCACCATGCAAAACGAGAAGGTTCCACTATGAGCATCTTTGACCGGTTCTGGGGAGCCGCAAAGAAGACCGAGGCACCTCCTGCCGTGGCCAAGCGTGCGGCTTTGGGCGACCCGGACAGCGCGGCGGCGGGCAGCGCCGATCGACGAAACCGCAAGCGCAAGAATGCGCGTCGCGGCGCCAAAGCACTCATCATTGACGACTCCGCTACCGTCGTAGCCGCTTTGCGCAGGATTTTGCGCTCGGCGGGCTATGTTACGCATGAGGCGATGGATGCCGAACGAGGCCTCGAGCTGGTCGCCCAGGAGCAACCCGACCTGATTTTTCTGGACATCATCCTGCCCGGCATGAACGGCTTTGGCGCGCTGCGCGCGATTCGAAAAGACCCCGCTTCGCAACATATCCCGGTCATCATGATCAGTGGCAATGAGCATGCCACCGAGCAGTTTTATGCAAATCGAATCGGCGCCGACGATTTCATGAAGAAGCCGTTCTCACGGTTCGAAGTGTTTGCGCGGATCGAAAACTTGCTCGATGCCAGTCGTGTGCCACGCCGAAAAGGCGATGCCGGCGCCGAACCGGCGCCACAGCCACTTGTACCGGCCAGCCCCGGCGACCGGGTTGCGAGCGTCATCGTGTCCCAGGTTTCAGCAGGACAGGCCACATCTGGCGCGGCGACATCGTTGCCAAGCCTGGCCGCCGTTGCGGTGGCAGCAGGCCGGTGGTCCGCGCTCGATGCCCGCAAGGAGCTGACCGCCATGGGCCTGCAGTACTTTGATGCGGTGCAGTTCTTCTCCGCTATTCGTCGTGGCGATCAACTTGCGGTGGAGCTGTTCTTGGCTGGCGGCGGCGTGGCGGTTGAGGAGCCACTGGACGGCAGGACGGCGCTGTCTGTTGCCATGGAGGTGGGGCGGCCTGCCATCGTTGGGGCGCTGCAAGGCGCAACACGGGCACCGGTTCTGGGCTAGGGCGCAGCCGCCAGGTTCGCGAGTCAGCAGGATGCCCCGACGAGTACTGATTGCAGGCGGCGGTATCGGCGGTCTGGCCGCCGCGCTGGCCTGTGCACGCGCGGGCTGGGGCGTGCGCCTGTTGGAGCGTGCACCTGTGTTCACCGAGGTCGGGGCGGGCATACAGCTTGGCCCCAACGTGGTGCGTGTTCTGAACGCTTGGGGCTTGGGCGACGCGCTGACGGCGGTGGCGGCGTTTCCGGAATGCCTGCAGGTCAGAAATGCCGTCTCGGGTGCAACCCTGGCCGAGTTACCCCTGGGTCAGCGTACCGTGCGGCACTATGGCGCGCCGTATGCCACGGTTCACCGCGGCGACCTGCAGGGGCCTGTTGATGGCGGCCGTTTGCCAGCGCGATGACGTTGACTTGCGGGTAAGCAGCGAGGTCTTGAGCTTTGCCGAAACGTCATCGGCGGTCTGCGTCACCACGGCAGCGGGGGTCACCCTCGACGGGGAAGCACTGGTCGGTGCAGATGGTTTGTGGAGTCGCGTACGCCAGCAACTATTGGGCGATGGCGCGCCACGCGTCACGGGGCACCTGGCCTACCGTGCCCTGGTGCGGCAAAGCAGTTTGCCGCAGCGTCTGCGCAGTATGCGCGTCACGGCCTGGCTCGGTCCGGGGCTGCACTTGGTCCAGTACCCGGTGCGCAGGGGCGAGTGGCTCAACGTGGTGTGTATCGTGCAAGGGACAGCGCCGCAGGACCTGCAGAACTGGGACCACCAAACCAACGCCGCCGACCTGCGTGTTGCTTTGGCCGGTGTGTGTTCGCCCCTGACCAAACTGGTCGAGGCAATACCGCAATGGCGCTTGTGGGCACTGTGTGACCGGGAGCCGCTGCGACGCGCCACGCAGCAGGCGCAGGGTCTGGTGGCCCTGTTGGGAGATGCGGCCCACCCGATGCGGCCCTATCTGGCACAAGGCGCAGGCATGGCGATCGAGGACGCGGCGGAGCTCGGGCGCAGCCTGGCTGAGCCGGGCGAGGCGACGAAAATGGTCGCACCAGCGCTGGGGCGCTACGCTGCGTCGAGATGGCAGCGCAACGCTCGGGTGCAGGCGCGGTCCATCCGCAATGGCGAGATCTTTCACGCGCAAGGACTGATACGCTGGGGGCGCGATTGGTCGCTGCGACTGCTGGGCGAGCGGCTGCTGGACGTGCCCTGGTTGTACCGGCGCTGATTCGCCGCAACAGATCGTCTTGCAGTCGACGCTACAAGGCGGTGCGCAGCGTCCAGATTTCGGGAAACAGCACCACGTCGAGCATCTTGCGCAGGTAGCTCACGCCGCCGGTACCACCGGTGCCGCGCTTGAAGCCGATGACACGCTCGACGGTGGTGACGTGGCGAAAGCGCCAGAGGCGAAAGGCGTCTTCCAGGTCGGTCAGTTCTTCGCCCAACTGGTACAGATCCCAGTACGGTTTGGGGTTGCGGTAGACCTGCAGCCAGGCCTGCTCGACCCCGGCGCTGGCGCTGTAGGCCTGGGTCCAGTCGCGCTCGGTGTGGGTGGCTGGCACGGCCAGGCCGCGACGCGCCAGCAGGCGCAACGACTCGTCGTACAGCGAGGGCGCCTCAAACGCGGCTTGCACCTGCGCCAGCAGGTCGCGCCGGTGGGCATGCGGTTGCAGCATGGCCGTGTTCTTGTTGCCCAAGGCAAATTCGATACAGCGGTATTGGTGGCTTTGAAAACCGCTGGAGCTGGCCAAGTGGGGGCGAATGGCGCTGTACTCGGGCGGCGTCATGGTGGCCAGCACGTCCCAGGCGTGCACCAGTTGCTCCATGATCCGGCTCACGCGGGCGAGCATCTTGAAGGCGGCGCCCAGCTCATCGCGCGCAATGTTGTCGATTGCCGCGCGCAGTTCGTGCAGCATGAGTTTCATCCACAGCTCGCTGGTCTGGTGCTGGACGATGAACAGCATCTCATCGTGCTCGCTGGAGCGTAGCTGCTGTGCACTCAGGATGGCGTCCAGATGCAGGTAGTCGCCATAGCTCATCGATTGGCTGAAATCGAGCTTGGCGCCTTCGTCCTGGACGATGTGTTCACCGGCGCTGGGCTTGGCCATGTCTGACGTTTGAGCGGGGGAGTGCGGGCACATTCAGGTCACCGATTGTTGTTGCTGAAAGAGGGGGTTGTGCCATTCACCGGTGTCCAGCACCTGGCGCAGATGCTCGGCCGCATGCCACACGTCGGCGAAGCCGAGGTACAGCGGTGTAAAGCCAAAGCGCAGGATGTCCGGATGGCGTGGACCGTCGCCGGCCCGAAAATCGCCAATCACGCCGCGCTCGATCAGGGCGCGCACGATGGCGTAGGCCCCTGAGTCGCCGCTGGGTCGTGCCGGGTCTTGGCGCGACAGGCATACCTGTGAGCCGCGCAGGGCGTGTTCGCGTGGCGTCACCAGCGTCAGGCCGTGCCCCGCGCAGCGTTGTTCCACCAATTCGATGAAGAGATCCGTCAGTGCCAGTGACTTGCTTCGCAGTGCCGCCATGCCACCCAGCGGCTGCGCAACCAACACGCTATCGACTCCGCACTCCAACGCCGCCATGGCGATCATGGGCTGGGTGCCGCACAGGTAGCGGCCGATGCCGGGCGCGGGCGTGTAGTCGGGTGTGAAGGCAAAGGGCGTGGCGTGGCCCCACCAGCCCGACAGTGGTTGCCAGAACTGCTCGGCGTGGCGCGGATGCACCCAGACAAAGGCTGGAGCGCCCGGGCCGCCATTGAGGTACTTGTAGCCACAGCCCACGGCAAAGTCGGCTTGTGCCGTCGTGAGGTCCACCGGCACCGCGCCCGCGCTGTGCGCCAGGTCCCACACCGTGAGCGCGCCGCAGGCGTGCGCGGCGGCCGTCAGCGCGGCCATGTCGTGCATGGCGCCGGTGCGGTAGTTCACGTGCGTGAGCATCAACACAGCAAGATCCGAGGTGAGGGCGCCGACGATCTCCTCAGCTTCGACCAATTGCAGTTCGCAGCCATGCTCGCGACACAGCCCTTGCGCAATGTACAGATCGGTCGGGAAGTTGCTGCGTTCGCTCACGATGCGTCGGCGTCCCGGCTCGCGTTGCCGCGCCAGGTGCAGCGCGGCGCTGAGCACCTTGTACAGGTTGACAGAAGTGCTGTCCGTGGCCACCACTTCGTTGTCGCCGGCGCCAATCAGGCGGGCAATTTTGTTGCCCACGCGTTGCGGTGCTTCGAACCAACCGGCGTTGTTCCAGGAACGAATCAAACCCTGTCCCCACTCCTGACTGACGACGTCGGCTACGCGACTTGCGGTGCTGCGAGGCAGGGGACCGAGCGAGTTGCCGTCCAGATAGATCAGTCCAGCGGGCAGTGTGAATTGTTCGCGCAGGCTTGCCAATGGGTCTTGCCGGTCGCGCAGTTGGCATTGTTCGAGCGTGATCATGGTGCATGGGTGTGAATGGGGTGAAGTTATCACTCCAAGCAAGACCCTTGTGTCGGTATTGCCCAACAGAACGCAAAAATAGTTTAGGCCTGAACTATGTGAAGTTTGTCCAACGGCGATTGCCTGTTGGCCGTGGCGCGCTGCCTAGTCGCATGCCCCGGGCAAGGCTGGCAAGCCGTGGCGCGCGCGTGCTCGGGTGCAGGCGTGGCTGAGGGCCGCGAATTCGCGGCACGGCGCTGGGCGCCATTCGTAGATAGCGCAGGCCACGCGCTGGCCCAAGGTGCCGGTGAGTGCTGCGCAACGCACCGGATGGTGGTCGGTGCCGCGCATGCGGCAGGTGGCGCCGGTGACCTCAACGGCCAGCGAGGCGGGCACCTGGCCACCCATGTCGTCAAGCTCGTAAACCGAAAAGTCCACCCGAAAGCTGGCGCAGCACGCGCCACAGTTCAGGCAGGGGTCCAGCTCAGCGCCCAAGATTGATCAGTCAAGCCGACCCAGCAAAAGGTACTCCATGAGTGCCTTTTGCACATGCATTCTGTTTTCAGCCTCGTCCCAGACGACGGACTGGGGGCCGTCTATGACTTCGGCTTGCACTTCTTCGCCACGGTGTGCCGGCAGACAGTGCATGAACAGGGCGTCGGGTTTGGCTGCTTGCATCATGGCGGTATCGACACACCAGTCGGCAAAGGCCGCCTTGCGGGTTTCGTTTTCGGCTTCGAAGCCCATGCTGGTCCAGACGTCGGTGGTGACCAGGTCGGCACCCGCGCAGGCTTGCATCGGGTCGGCGAACACCTGGTAACTGTCGCTGGAGCGGACACCCGCCACGGCCTGATCGACCTCATAGCCGCCGGGGGTGCTGACGTGGACCTTGAAGCCCAGGATGTTGGCGGCTTGCAACCAGGTGTTGGCCATGTTGTTGCCGTCGCCGACCCAGGCCACCGTCTTACCCTGAATCGGGCCACGGTGCTCGATGTAGGTGAAGATGTCGGCCAGGATCTGACACGGGTGGAACTCATTGGTCAGACCGTTGATGACCGGCACGCGCGAGTGCGCGGCAAAACGCTCGATCTTGGTCTGCTCAAAGGTTCGGATCATCACCAGATCGACCATGCGGCTGATGACCTTGGCGCTGTCTTCAATCGGCTCGGCCCGGCCCAACTGGCTGTCGCCCGTCGTCAGATGGACCACGCTGCCGCCTAGCTGGTACATGCCGGCTTCGAAGCTGACACGGGTGCGGGTGGATGCCTTCTCGAAAATCATGGCCAGCGTGCGGTCCACCAGGGGCTGGTGGCGTACGAAGGTCTTGAACTTGTGCTTGATGAAAGCCGCGCGTTGCAGCACGTAGTGGTATTCGTCCGCGCTGAAGTCGGCAAACTGCAGGTAGTGCCGCAGCGGTGGTGCACCTTGTGGCAACGTGCTTGGGATGCCAGTGTGCAGCGGGTTCATGTGCTCTCCTTCAAAAAGGCGCAGATCAGCGGGCACAGCAGCGCCACGATCTGGTCGGCCTCGGCCTCGCTCAAGATCAGTGGCGGCACCAGGCGCACCACGCTGTCGGCGGTCACGCTGATGAGCAAGCCGGCGTTGGCGGCCTGCTGCACCAGGGCGGCGCAGGGCTTGGCCAGGTCAATGCCGATCATCAGCCCCTGGCCGCGTATTTCCTTCACCTGGCCGCTGGCCAGCTCGGCTTGCAGCGCACGTTTGAGGCCGTTGCTCAAGTGCAGGCCGACGCGCGCGGCGTTGGCCAGCAGACCGTCTTCTTCCATGATGCGAATGGTCTCCACGCCGGCGCGCATGGCCAGCGGGTTGCCGCCAAAGGTGGTGCCGTGGTTGCCCGGTCCGAAGATTGCAGCCGCCCTGGGGCCGGCCACCACGGCGCCCACCGGCACGCCCGAACCCAGGCCCTTGGCCAATGGCATCACATCGGGCTTGATGCCCGACCACTGGTGGGCAAACCACTTGCCGGTGCGGCCCATGCCACACTGCACCTCGTCGATCATCAGCAGCCAGTCGCGCTGGTCGCACAGGGCTCGTACCTGGCGCAGGTACTCCATGTGCATCGGGTTGACGCCGCCTTCGCCCTGGATGGCTTCAAAAAACACTGCCACCACGTTCGGGTTGCCTTCGGTGGCTTGTTGGAGGGCGTTGATGTCGTTGATCGGTACCCGGATGAATCCTTCCACCAGGGGACCAAACCCGGCCTGCACTTTGGGGTTGCCGGTAGCGCTCAAGGTGGCGATGCTGCGGCCATGAAAGGCCTTTTCGTAGACCACGATCTCGGGACGTTCGATGCCCTTGTCGTGACCGAACTTGCGCGCCAGTTTCAGGGCCGCTTCGTTGGCTTCGAGCCCGGTGGAGCAAAAAAACACATTGGTCATGCCCGACAGCTCCACCAGCTTTTTGGCCAGGATCTCCTGGTTGGGCACGTGGTAGTAGTTGGAGGTATGGATCAGCTTGGCAATCTGGTCTTGCAGCGCGGGCACCAGTTTGGGGTGTTTGTGACCCAGGGTGTTGACCGCAATGCCGCCTAGGGCATCGAGGTAGCACTTGCCGTTGACGTCCCACACCCGGCAGCCCTGGCCGTGCGACAAGGCAATGGGCACGCGCCCATAGGTGTTCATCACGTGGGGCGAGGCGGCTTCGATGACGTGGGGGACTGCGGCATTCATGATTTTCAAGCTCCAGAGGGGTCGCCAAAATGAAGCGGCCCGTTCAAAGGCGGGCCGTTGAAGCAATATTCTAGGCTGTGTGTCCCGCGCGTTTCATGACATTGCGGTATCACTGCGATGCCGACGCACAGGCTGGGCTGGTTCTGTAAGTCTTCTATAAGACATAAGATAGGTTAGAATCGTTGTGCGTTGCAGCAACGCCTTGTCTGCCCACCCCCTAGCATTGCGTCGATGGTTCCCAACACCGCCAAACAGGTCTTCATCCTGGGCTTGACCCACGCAGGCAAGGCATTTCGCCCCAGCGATTGGGCCGAGCGCCTGGCCGGTGTGATGAGCCAGTTTCGCCCCGGCGGGCCACAACCGGGCAGCCATCTGGCCTACTCGCCATGGTGCATTCCGACCACTCTGGGCGGCGTGAAATGTGTGATCGTGCACCGTGATCTGCATGACCACGACGTGATGGCCTGGGATTTCTGCCTGAATTTTGCCAAGGACAACAATCTGCAACTGCGCCTCGAAGCGCCGGGGACCGCAGAGCAGTAACTTGGCAAGCACGCTTGGTTGAGCGGGCAACAAAAAAGCCGTCTTGCGACGGCTTTTTTGCTTTGCTGACAGCGCACCCGTTACAAACGGCAGATGTTCGATGGGTCGAACATCCGTGCGATTTGCCTGAAGATCAGGCGGCGGTTGCCAAGGTTTTCACCTTGGACGACAGGCGGCTCTTGTCGCGAGCGGCCTTGTTCTTGTGGAAGATGCCTTTGTCGGCCACGGTGTCCACCACGGCTTGCATCTTGCCAAACGCCTCGGTGGCCTTGGCCTTGTCACCCGAGGCGACAGCCTTTTCCACGTTTTTCACGGCGGTGCGGTACTTGGAGCGCAGCGAGGTGTTGGCGGCGTTGATCTTGACGTCCTGGCGGACGCGCTTACGGCCCGACGCCAGGCGCGGGTTCTTTTTCTTGGGTTTTCCAGATGCCATAAAAGTAGTTCCTTGTGTCTGAGGATGTTGCCAGCAAAGCCCGCCATTGTATCAGGGTGCTCCCACGCGGGGTTGGTGCGACGTGATGCCTCAATCGGGCGGCTACACTCGCGCGGTGAGCTTGTTCAAATCCGCCTACACGGTTTCTTTGCTGACCTTGGCATCGCGCGTGACCGGTCTGGTACGCGATCTGCTGATTGCGGCAACGTTTGGCGCGAGCGCCATGACGGACGCCTACAACGTCGCGTTTCGCATTCCCAATATGTTTCGTCGTTTGTTCGCCGAAGGCGCCTTCAGCCAGGCCTTTGTGCCGGCTCTGGGGATCACTCGAACTCAAGAGGGCGAGGAGGCCACCAAACTGTTGATCGACCGCGTCGCCACGGTGCTTGCCTGGGTTCTGGTTCTGACCTGCATCGTCGGCGTGTTAGCCGCGCCGGTGCTGGTGTGGGCCATGGCCAGCGGCTTGAAGCAGAACCCACATGGGCTGGAGGCGGCGGTGTTCATGACGCGCTGGATGTTTCCCTACCTGGGCTTCATTTCGTTTGCCGGTCTGTGTGGCGGCGTGCTCAATACCTGGCGGCGATTTGCGTTGCCGGCGGCGGCGCCGGTGCTGCTCAACGTGGCCATGATCGGCGCGGCGTGGATCGGGGCACCATGGTTCGCCTCGCACGGGATCGAGCCGATTTATGCCTTGGGCGGCGGCGTCATGCTGGGTGGTCTGCTGCAGTTGGGGGTGCAGTTGCCTGTTTTGTCCAAAATGGGATTGTTGCCACGGGTGGGCCTGCGCTGGCAGGCGGTGAAGGCCGCCTGGCATGACCCCGCTACCAAGCGAGTGGCCAAACTGATGGTGCCGGCTCTTTTTGGCGTGGGCGTATCGCAGCTGTCCTTGCTGATCAACACCCAGTACGCCTCCTACATGACGCCGGGCAGCGTCACCTGGCTGAGCAATGCAGATCGGCTGATGGAATTCCCGACCGCCTTGCTGGGCGTCGCGCTTGGGGTGGTGCTGATGCCGCGCCTGGCGTCGGCCAAAGCAACGGACGACGTCGACCAGTACTCGGCCATGCTGGACTGGGGTCTGCGGCTGGTGGTGTTGCTGGCGGTGCCCTGTGCCGTCGCCTTGCTGACATTCTCGCTGCCGCTGGTCGCCACCATATTTCAGCATGGGGCCTACACCGCGGAGCATGCGTACCAAACCAGCCTGGCCCTGACCGGTTACGGCGTCGGTCTGCTCGGAATGGTGGCCGTCAAGGTGCTGGCGCCAGGTTACTACGCCAGTCAGGACATCAAGACCCCGGTGCGAATTGCCATTGCGGTGCTGCTACTCACACAGTTGTTCAATCTGGTGCTGGTGCCGCGGCTGGCCCACGCCGGGCTGGCTCTTGCCATTGGGCTTGGCGCGCTGATCAACGCACTGTGGTTGGCGATCGGGCTGGTGCGCCGGGGCAGCTACCGGCCCCGCCCAGGGTGGGGGCTGTTCGCCTTGCAGGTGGTGGCGGCAAGCGCGCTGTTGGCCGTATTCCTGATGTGGGCAGCCGGCGCAGTGGCTTGGACCCACTTGGCCTCGCAGAGCTGGACGCGCGCAGCGCTGCTTGGCGGCGTGTTGTTGGCGTCGGCAGCGATCTACTTCCTGGCAATCTGGGCAAGTGGCCTCAAATTGCGACGCTTGCTCAGGCCCTGAGCGTGGCTCAAGGCCGCCCATCGGATCGCGGGCGCCGCTGGTAGAAACTGGCTGAGCATGTGCAGTATGGGTTGCACAATGCAAGCAGGGCTGCGGGCTTGCCGCGCTTGAGCGAGAGAATCATGAAACTGTCCTTTGCGGTACCGACGCCACTGGAGTATTTCGCCGCACTGGTGCAGAGCGACGCGGAGTTCCCACTGCTGGAAACAGCCATCAGCCTGGCCCAGGACGAGTACCCGCAGCTTGACGTTGGGCAGGTGCTCGGTGAGGTGGACCAGCTCCTGGCGCGGCTGCGCCGCCGCATTCCCAGCGATGCCGTGCCTTTGCAGAAGTTGCGCGCCGTCAACCAGTTCTATTTCCGCGACCTTAACTTCGGTGGTAACTTCAATGACTACCACGACCCTGACAACAGCTTCATCAATGTCGTGTTGCGCTCGCGCCGCGGCATCCCGATTTCGTTGGCGGTGCTCTGGATCGAGCTCGCTCATGGGCTTGGTTTGGCGGCGCGTGGTGTCGGCTTTCCGGGGCACTTCATGATCAAGGTCAACTTGCCCAAGGGTCAGGTGGTGATCGACCCTGTTGATGGCCGATCGCTCAGCCGTGAAGAGTTGTCGGAACGACTGGAGCCGTTTCGACAAAGGACAGGCTTGCTGGACGAACAAGAGGTTCCCTTGGGCCTGTATCTTCAGTCCAGTCCACCGCGCGACATCATTGCCCGCATGCTGCGCAACCTCAAGGAGATTCACACCGCCCAAGGGGACTGGCAGCGCCTGGTGTCAGTGCAGGACCGATTGACGATTCTGTTGCCCCAGGCTTGGGGTGAATACCGGGATCGGGGCCTGGCACACGCGGAGCTCGGAAATACGCGTCAGGCGGTGCTCGATCTGGAGACGTATCTGGAAAATGAGCACGAGGGGCTTGACATTGATGCCGTGGCGGAACGCGCCGCCACGCTACGTCGCGCCAGGAGTTGACACCCAGTGATAACCCGCGCGGGTTGGCGCAGTTCCGAGGCGCGGCGGACACTCGATCCATCGTGGGATGTTCAGGCCAGGTGCGGTCATGTACAGTGCGTGTGGCCAGGCGGCTTGCCTGGTCCCGATAGAATTTGCCCACCCTTGTAGGGCTCGCCTAAGTCACTGCTCATGCAATTCACTTCCAACCAACGACGGGCCGGCGCCTGGGCCCTGATCGCGACGCTCGTGGCGCTGACGCTTTGGCTGCTGGCGCCGGTGTTGACACCGTTTGTCGTGGCCGCGGTGCTGGCCTATGCCTTGAACCCGGTGGTCAACTGGCTCGATACGGTCGGCCGTGGCCGACTGCCGCGTTTGTTGGCCGTGATCGTGGTCGAGTTGGTCTTCATTCTGGCGGTGTTAAGTGTGATGCTGCTGATCATTCCGATTCTGGCCAAGGAGATGCCACTGTTGCGTGAGCAAGTGCCGGTCCTGCTGGACAGCGTCAACAACTCCCTCAAGCCATTCCTGGCGCAGTTCGGCGTCAAGCTTTCGCTCGATGTCAACAACGTCAAGGGCTTTGTTCTGAAGTACCTCAATGCCAACTTTGAAGACGCGTTTTCTTCGGTGCTGTCTTCGCTCAAGCTCGGTGGCAGCGTCGCCTTCGCCATCATCGGCAATGCCGTGCTCATACCGGTGGCACTGTTTTATCTGTTGATGGACTGGGATCGCTTCGTCCTAAAGGTGTTGGAACTGGTGCCCCCGCGGCTGCGTGGTGCCTATGACAGTTTTGCCGGGGAAGCTGACCAGGTACTGGGGCAGTATCTGCGTGGGCAACTGTTGGTGATGCTGATTCTGTCGGTGTTTTACAGCATCGGTCTGGCCTTGTTCGGACTCGACCTGGCGCTACCCATTGGTGTTTTCACCGGGCTGGCGATCTTCGTGCCCTATGTGGGTTTTGGTTTGGGATTGGTGTTGGCAACCTTGGCTGGTCTGCTTGAGTTCGCCAGCACGGTTGGACCCTTGAAGGCGGTGGTGATGGTGGCCGTGGTCTACGGACTCGGGCAGGTCGTCGAAAGCCTGTACCTCACGCCACGCTTTGTAGGCGAGCGCATCGGCTTGCACCCGTTGGCGGTGATCTTTGCCTTGTTGGCGTTTGGGCAGCTGTTTGGCTTTGTGGGGGTGCTGATCGCCTTGCCTGCCAGCGCGGTGCTGCTGGTGGCGCTGCGCCGTGGCCGCGATGGCTATCTGGCCAGCAAGCTCTATCAGGGCTGATACCCGGCGATGAAGCAGCTCGTGCTCGACATGGGGGTGGCCACCGGGCCGACACTGGCCAGTTTCCTGGCGGGGCCCAATGAGGCGGTGTTGCAGCACCTGCAAATATGGGCCAGCGAGCGCGCGAGCATGGCCAACCGCTCGCCAGTGCCGTGTTATCTGTGGGGTGTCAATGGCAGCGGCAAGACGCATCTGCTCATGGCGCTGCGTGAGGCATTGCGCGAGCAGGGCGAGCGCGTGGGCTGGCTGGATGCCACGGTGCTGGAGCCGCTTGAGTTCGACGAGTCGTGGAGCGCCGTGTTGCTTGACGACGTGCACCTGTACACCGCCGAGCAGCAGCATTGCGCTTTTAACTGGTTCGTCAATGCGCAGAGTCTGCAGCGCGCAGTGCTGGCTGCCGGCGACCGGCCACCGGCCGATCTGTCGCTGCGGGATGACTTGCGCACCCGTCTCGGCTGGGGCCACGTGTTTGGACTGCAGGTGCTGAGCGAGTCCGAGCGTCGCGCGGTGTTGCGTCAGGCAGCCGATGCTCGCGGCGTTTTTTTGGGTGATGACGTGATGGACTTCATGCTGACGCGTTTCAGCCGCGATCTGGGCAGCCTGATGGCGTTGCTGGCCCTGATTGATGGCTATGCCTTGCAAACCAAACGCAGCGTGACCATACCGCTGATCAAATCGATGATGGATGAGTCGTGAACACCTCTGATCTGTTGACGACAGCGCCAAACGCACGTCGTGATGCTTTGGTCCGTCCCGCAAAGTTGAACGTTGCCCTGTTTGACCTTGACCATACGCTGATTCCGATCGACTCCGACCATTCGTGGGGAGTCTTTACCACCACAATCGGCTGGACCGATCCGCTTGCGTTTGCGCGCCAGAACGACGCCTTCTTTGCCGACTACCGTGCTGGCACGCTCGACATCGCAGACTATGTGGCGTTCGCCACCGAGGCCATCCGGCGACGCGGCGCGGCTGCTTCGCACGCTGCCCACGAGCAGTTCATGCAGCAGGTGGTGCTGCCGGTGATCACGCCGCGGGCCTGCGCATTGATCGAGCAACATCGCCAGGCGGGTGATGCGCTGGTGATCGTGACGGCCACCAATGAGTTTGTAACGGCCCCGATTGCAAGGGCCTTTGGCATCGATGAGCTGATTGCGGTCGAACTCGAGCGCCACTCCAGCGGCGACTCGGCTGGCTGGTTCACGGGCCGCATCAGGGGGGTTCCCTCTGCGAGAGAAGGCAAAATCACGCGTGTCGCGCAGTGGCTTCGCAGCCGGGCCCTAGACTGGACGGACGTGCGCACCACCTTCTACACCGACTCCATCAACGATCTGGGCTTGCTGGAATTGGTGACCGATCCGGTTGCTACCAATCCGGACGAGCGGCTGCGTGCCGTGGCGACGGCGCGCGGATGGCGCATACTTGAGTTATTCCCACAGGAAACATGATTAAACGATTCATCGACAGATTGTTGGGAAAATCCCCAACCGCAGGCAAGGGCAAGCAAGCCCGCTTTGGCAAACGTGAGGAAGTTGGCGTCGAGGCGCACGGCATTGATCCATCCCTGGTGGACGACCGCGCCCTGAGTGTGGTGCACACGCTCAAGGCTGCCGGTTTCGAGGCCTACATCGTGGGCGGCGCCGTGCGTGACCTCATGGTTGGCTTGCGTCCCAAGGATTTTGACGTGGCTACCAACGCCACGCCCGAGCAGGTCAAGGGCCTGTTTCGCCGCGCCTTCATCATTGGCCGGCGTTTTCGCATCGTGCATGTGGTGTACGGGCGGGGGCGCGAGCATGAGGTGATCGAAGTCTCGACCTTTCGCGCCTACATGGACAACGCCGCTGCCGAGGCGGTGGCCGGCAATGAGCGCACCAGCAAGAGTGAACTCGCAGGCATGAAGCATGCGGTCGATTCCACCGGACGCGTGTTGCGCGACAACGTCTGGGGTCCGCAGGAGGAAGACGCGGTGCGGCGGGACTTCACCATCAACGCGATGTACTACGACCCGGAAACGCAGATCGTGGTGGACTATCACCACGGAATCAAGGACGCCAAGAAGCGCGTGATCCGCATGATCGGTGACCCGGCCACCCGTTACCGCGAAGACCCGGTTCGCATCATCCGCGCCGTGCGCTTCGCGGCCAAGCTCAGCGCACTGGGGTTCAAGCTGGAGCCCAAGACCGCCGCGCCATTGGTTCAGTCACAGGAGTTGCTGGCGGATGTGCCGCAAAGTCGCCTGTTCGACGAGATGCTCAAGCTGCTGCAGACTGGGCACGCGTTGGCGTCGATTGCGCAGCTCAAGGGGCTGGGCATGGCGCGTGGCATCTACCCACTGCTCGATGTGGTGGTGGAGCGCGCTGAGCAAGTCTTTGTTGAAGCCGCGCTCAAGGATACCGACCGGCGTGTTGGCGAGGGCAAGCCGGTGGCGCCGAGTTTTCTGTTGGCCTGTGCCCTCTGGGCCGATGTGCGTGATGGTTGGGCGGCACGCGTCGCGCAGCGCCAGCACGCGCATCCCGCGTTGCAGGACGCCATCGACGATGTTTTCAGTGCGCGCATCGGGGACGTTTCGGGGCGCGGCAAGCTGGCCGGCGATATGCGTGAGATCTGGATGATGCAGCCACGCTTCGAAAAGCGCGTCGGCAGCGCGCCCTTTGGCCTGGTGGAGCAGCCACGCTTCAGAGCGGCGTTTGACTTCATGCGTTTGCGCGCTGATTCGGGCGAGGTCGAAGACGTGCTGGCCGACTGGTGGCAGGAGTTCAGCGTGGCCGACGACAACTTGCGCCAGGACATGGTCGATCAGGTTCGCGAGGAACAACAGTCGCGTCCGCGCCCCGCGCGCGTGCACCGTGCGCCCAAGGCAACAGACGCCGACGCGCTGGCACCGACGCCAGCGCCAACGGGTGAGCCAACGAACGCCACCTCGAGTGAAGCCGCCTCGGACGCTCCGCGCAAGCGACGCCGTCGCCGTCGCGGTGGCGCTGGCACCCGCGAGGGTGCGCCAGGGCCGGTCGACGGAAATTGAACGAGGCTGCGGTGGCTGGCGGCGTTACCGCCTACATTGGCCTGGGTTCGAATCTGGGCGACGCCAGGGCCGCAGTCCTGCGGGCCATGGAGGCGATTGCGGTCCTGCCTGGGACCGCGCTGCGTCGCCGCTCCAGCCTGTACCGTTCAGCGCCGGTTGACGCCAGCGGCCCGGACTTCATCAATGCGGTGGTGGAAGTTGTGACCGAGCTGACCGCCCCGGCGCTGCTGGCCGAACTGCTCACTCTGGAGCATGCGGCCGGGCGAGTGCGACCGTATCGCAATGCGCCGCGCACGTTGGACCTTGATCTTCTGCTGTATGGCGACGCTTGCATCCGCAGCCCCGCGCTGTGCGTACCGCATCCGCGCATGGCCGAGCGCGCGTTCGTGTTGCAGCCATTGGCGCAGATCGCACCGCAGCGTGTCGATGCCGCCGACTTGCAGGCTACGGCCGCGCAGGCCATCGAGCGCCTGCCCGATCGGTGAGGCTTGGCCCCCACGCTTGCCACTTCTCCAGCATCGGCAGGAGCCGATGCAGCAAGTGCTGCGCTGTACGGGTCGACGCTAGAGGCGACGACCCTTCTGCCCGTCCCAGCCTGCGCAGGCAGGCTGGGAGCCGCGGGCATCAGCCCCGAGGGGGCGCATTCCACCTTGGGAGCGGCCCGGCGGTGGAACTAGCCCAGTTCGGCAATCAATTCAATCTCGACACAAGCGCCCAGAGGAATCTGCGCCACGCCAAAGGCACTGCGGGCATGGGCACCCTTGGTGCCAAACACTTTGCCGATCAACTCACTGGCGCCGTTGGTCACCAGGTGCTGCTCCGTGAAGTCGGCCGTGGAATTGACCAATGACATCAGTTTGACGATGCGCTGAACGCGATTGAGGTCGCCCACGGCCGCGTGGAGTGTCCCCAGCAAGTCAATCGCAATGGCGCGCGCGGCTGCCTGGCCCTCTTCGGTGCCCATGGTCTTGCCCAGCTGGCCGACCCAGGGCTTGCCATCCTTTTTGGCAATGTGGCCGCTCAGGAAAACCAGGTTGCCGGTCTGGACAAAGGGCACGTAAGCCGCAGCCGGTATGGCCACGGGCGGCAAGGTGATACCGAGTTCGGTCAGGGTGGTGTAGATGGACATGGAAAAGTCTGTTCTGTGTGGAAAGGGTAGGCTATTTTGGCACTTCGGCGGTGGCGAGTTTGATATCGATGCGGTGGCTGAATTCGACTTCAGCCGCGTCGGCCAGACCTTCAATCGGTGCGGCCGTGGTGGGGTCGAGCGCGCACGCCAGCGCAATGTGCCCAGAGCCTGTGAGCAGGCCCGAGGTCGGGTCCATGCCGATCCAGCCAGCGCCGGGTAGATAAACCTCGCACCAGGCGTGCAACTCCGAGCGGCTGGGTAGCTCGGGTGATGGCACCGTGGCCGCCGGTGCTGGTGCCAGTACGTCGATCAGGTAACCCGATACAAAGCGCGCGGCGAGCCCGAGACTGCGAAACAACTGCACCAGCAGCCAGGCGGAGTCGCGGCAGGAGCCACTGCCCAGTTGCAGCGATTGTTCGGGGGTCTGCACGCCCGCTTCATGGCGAACCACGTAGCGTATGGTGCAGGCAATGCGCAGGTTTACTGCAATCAGAAACTGAACCGTGTCTGGCGCGGGTTGGTTCAGCTCGCGCACCAGGCCCATGAACCGCGACCCTCTATCGCTGCTCTCGGCCACCGCAAGGTAAGGGGCCAGGGTCTGCTGGTCCGAGGCACTGTAGACGAACGGGTAGGCGTTCGCGTAAGGGTCCAGAAAAAAGTCAAACGGATTGAGTTCAGTCAGGGTGACCGATAGATCAACCTCGACTTCGAACGTGGTGCAGGGCTGCGTGAACACCAGGCGGGCAAGCCGGTTGGCCAGCGGATCTTGTTGCCAGTGAATGAAGTGCGACGATGGCCGCACTGTCAAGGCATAGGCGTTGATCGGCGTGCGGCAGTGGGGCGCCGGGTGCAGCCGAACGATGTGCGGACCTAGATTGACGGCGCGGTCGTACTGGTAGCGCGTCAGGTGGTTCAGATGGGCAAGGAGGGGCATGGGGGCTGGCCAGAGCGCCAGGAACTGCGCCCAGGCGCATGTGGCTGGCTACCATTCTAGTCATCCCGCGCTGCAGTGATACCGGGCACCATCACTTTGCGTGAGGCATCACAGAGCGTAGCTCCGCTCCAGGTAGTCGATGATCGCCTCGGACTCGAACATTTTGACGCCCGAATTCGGGTCCTCCAGGTACGGCACCTGCACCCGTCCCAGTTGAGCCAGCATCTTTTCCCGCTTGCCCCCGGCTTTGGGTCGGTACGGCCCGGGGCGCACACGCATGGCGGCCGGGCCCATGTCGGCGAACTGTTCCTTGCCCAGGTTGTGCAGGGTGTAGGGAAGTTCCAGCTCGGTCAGGCGTTCGCGCACCAGGCGGGAATACGGGCTCGATTCGAAACTCCAAAGGGTCAACGGCTTGGTCGGCTGGCGCGATGCACGTGCCTGGGTGCCACGTTGCTGACGCACCAGCGCTCCGGCGGCGCCAAGGATGCCGTCCGTGGCACCGGCGCGGTAGCTGCGCGGCGTTGCGCGTTTGGCGTAAGTCTGAAACAGGTGCTCGACGATCGATGCGGCGTTGGTCAGGGTGGCTGGCCCATTGGGGTCCACCAACACCGGCTGGCCCGGTGTGCCACCCAGCGACTTGGCCTTGGGTGCAAAGCGCTTGCCATCCAGTGGACAGGGCCAGACCTGCACGTCCAGACCGAGTGCGGTCAAAGCCTCGCGCACGCGCCGGCAGGCTGGACTGCCTTCCATGTCGTACAGCGCAAGCGGCTTGGGTGGCTGGGTGGCCGCATGCACAACGCTGGTGCCGCGCCAGCCGCCCAGGGTGGACGACAGGGTGGAGCCTGCAACGTTCAGATGGTGAACCAGGGTTTTGGGCATGGTGGTCTTGGTCTGGGTGACTCAGGGTTTGGGCGTCTTGCCACGGCTTCGACGTGCGGCCGGCGTCGCCGTCTTGCTGTCGGTCTTGTTGGCCGGGGCTGTTTCGCGTCGGGAGACCGGACGTTTCGCGGGCGCGGGCTTGTGCAGCGCCGCCTCCAGCTCCTGAATCGAGGCGTCGGTGTAGTCCAGCAACCGTTGCAGCGAGGGCACGGAGCGCCGACAGGCGATGAAGCCAAAGCCAAGGTGGTCGGCGTAACCGCTGATGGTGATGTTGAGCGCCAGGTAGTGCGTCGGAATCGATACCGGATAGACCTCGTCGAGCCGGGCGCCATCGAGGTACAGCGTCTCCCGCACCCCAGGCACATTGGAGATCACCACATTGAACACCGGGTGTTTGCGGGCGGTGCCGGTGAGCATGCCCGGCCCCAATGGTGCGACGGTGGTCATGCCGTGCGCCAGTTTCTGGAGCCGTGGCATGTTGGCCAGGCGCTCCTTGGCGGCTTGTGTGGATTCGACGATGCGTTGCAGGCGCTTGAGCGGTTCCGCCACGTGGGTGCAGAGGTTGGCCAGCATCACGCCAACTTGATTGCCGGTCGCATCGGCATCTTCGCGCAGCGATACCGGTACCATGGCGATCAACGGGGCTTTGGGCAAGTGATCGTGTGCGAGCAAGTAGCGCCTGAGTGCGCCGGCACAGATGGCCAGCGTCACGTCGTTGATGGTGGCGCCGCTGGCAGTGCCTATGGCCTTGAGGCGCGCCAGCGAATAAGACTGTGCGGCAAAGCGGCGCGAGCCCGAGATCTCGACATTGAACGGGGTTGGCGGTGCCTGGAAGGCCCTGGCCGACGTGGTCTTGGCTTGCAGACCCTCCAGCATGTCCCAAAGGCCGGCGCCGACGCCGGGCAGCAGCTGGCCACCGGCGCGCGTTGCGGCGCTCAGTGCACCCAGCAAACGTTGCGTGGCAGACCCGCTCGCTGCCGGCTCCAATTTGCGACGGTGGGGTGATGGTTGCGCCCAGATCGGCGGCGTGCTGCGGTGCGGATCGGTGGACATCGAGCGCGCCATCAGTCTGGCACCGGCGACGCCGTCGATCAGCGCATGGTGCATCTTGATGTAGGTGGCAAAGCGGCCGCCAGGCAAGCCCTCGATAACATAGGCCTCCCACAGCGGCCGGTTGCGGTCCAGTAGATTGCCGTGCAGGGTGGAGACCATGGCAAGCAACTCGCGAATTCGTCCCGGCTGGGGTAGCGCAATGTGGCGCAGGTGGTAGTCCAGCTCGAACTCCTGGTCTTCCTCCCAGTACCACAGGCCCAGCTTGAGCACCGGTCGCAAATTGAATGGCGCGTGTGCGCTTGCATGCTTGCGCCACCCGGTCAAGAAGTGATGCAGATGTTGCGACTCGCCATGGGGCGGTGTGTAGATGTTCAGGCCTGCCACGTGCATCGGCTGGCTGCGTGTCTCCAGCCACAGAAAAGCGGAATCGGTCGGGCTGAGTGCTTCCATCGAGATATCCTTTGTGTGAGCTGCCGATGCTCAAGGGGGCAGTCTACCGAGAGTCTGGCTTGGCCCGCTCGCTATCATGCAGCACAAACACCCTGTGCACCGCGCTGGCCAGTCGCGGCCCAGACCACCAGGCCAGTACTGTGAACGATTGCGAAAGCCCCACCGAATGACCCACCGCTTAACGGACCGACGCCAGATGCTGAGCCTGGTTTTCGCCGGGCTTGGCGGTTTGTGGCTGCCGCCCGGTTCGCAGGCGCAGCCCAGGTGGCAGCACAACCCGTTCGGTCTGGGCGTTGCCAGTGGTTCGCCCACGCACGACTCGGTTGTGTTGTGGACCCGCTTGCATCTTGAAGGCCAGGGCGGAGGTGGCGTTGCGTCTGGCCCGGTTGCCGTGCGTTGGGAGCTGGCGCACGATGAGAAGTTCATGCGTCCGGTCCAAAGCGCGCAGGTGCTGGCCCAGCCAGAGTTGGCGCATTCGGTGCACGTCGAGGTGCGTGGCCTGGAGCCGGATCGCTGGTATTTCTACCGTTTCATGAGTGGTGACGCGATTAGCGCCGTGGGGCGCACACGCACCTTTCCCCAACCCGGGGCAGCGGCGGCGCGCCTGCGGCTGGCTTACGCGTCGTGTCAGAAGTGGGAGGACGGCTACTTCAGCGCCTGGCGGCACATGCGTGCCGAGCATCTGGACGCGGTCATGTTTCTGGGCGACTACATCTACGAGTACCCCGGAAAGACCAGCAGGCTGCGCACACCCGGCGGCGGCTGGGTAATCACACTCGACGACTATCGGCGCCGCTATGCTTTGTACAAGGGTGACGCCGACCTGCAGGCGATGCACGCGCATTGCCCCTGGCTGATGACATGGGACGACCATGAGGTGCAAAACGACTACGCGGGAAAGCAAGCCGGCGACAGTGGCCTGTTCGACCCGGCTTCCCCCAGCGACTTTTTGGCGCGCCGTGCCGCAGCGTACCAGGCCTACTACGAGCACATGCCCATCCGTGCCTCGGCGCTGACCCGGGCGCTGGCCGGGCTCGGCGAGGGTGCCGAGCTGCGGATCTACCGCAGCGTGCCGTTTGGGCGGTTGGCCAATCTGTACCTGCTTGATGCCCGTCAGTACAAGGACCGGCAGGTCTGCACCAAGGATGGCCGGCGCGGGTCGGGCACTGTCAATCCCAGACACTGCCCGCAATGGAACGACCCTAAGCGCTCGATGCTGGGGCAGGCGCAGGAACAATGGCTGGAGCAGGAACTTGGGCAACAAGGTGCGGCAGGCGTCACCTGGAACGTGCTGGGCCAGCAAACGCTGCTGGGGCAGCGCGACTTCAGACCTGGCCCGGAGCAGTTTTTGTGGAACGATGGCTGGGACGGTTACGCTGGCGCGCGCCAGCGTCTGACGGACACCCTGCAGCGGCAGGCGGCGAGCAACCCGGTGTTCCTGGGTGGCGATGTGCATGAGCACTGGGTCGGTCACGTCAAGGCCGACTACGCCAGCACCAACAGCGCCAATGTGGGCGTGGAATTCTGCGGCACCAGCATCACCTCGCGCTCAGGCGGCAATGGCAAGCTGGCCGAGCGGCTGGCCGAGAATCCTCACTTTGTGTTTGCCGAGTGCGAGCGCAAAGGCTACGGCGTGGCGGAGTTCACGCCCGCACGTTTGACCACCACCTTGCGCGTGCTTGAAGATGTGGCGCGCCCCGATAGTGGCATTGAAACGCTGGCGCAGTTTGCGGTGCAAAGCGGCAGATCGGTGATTGAGCGCGCCTAGCGCAGTGTTTCGCACTTGATGGGACATATAAACCGTGTCGATTGCCTGCAAGCCGTCAAGCGCAGTCGCACGACGATCTATGACAGACAAATCTCCGAAGCTGCCGGTTGACGCAATAGGTGCGATCCAATCTGCCCGATAGTTCGTTCAGGGTCGCACTTTGCCTGCCGGACGCTCGCCGCGACGCCAGAGCCGGCAGCCCTCATGGTGCGGGTACGCACAAATCGGGCTACCGGCTCTGGCGTCGCGGCGAGCTTGCGTGTCTGGTGCGGCCTTACCTCAAAACCAGGTTTGAAACCAGAATTGTCGCCACTACTGCTGCCGCCAGCATTGAGCGCCCATGACCCTGCGCGCGCCATCCCTTTTGGACTCGCCGTGACGAGGCTGGCCGGGGACCGATTTGTGCGTACCCGCACCATGAGGGCCACGGCCAGCCTCGTCACCGCAGGCACACGCGCCAACCCGGTAACGGAAGCTGCACGAACCCACTTCTGCGCCTAGCCTTGGAGAAAAATCTACCGGTTCGATGTGTTCCATCAAGTGCGCAACACTGCACTAGCGTGAGTGCATGGGATCAGGGGTCGGCGGCGTGGCGCTCGCTGCGCTTCTCGCGCATGCGTTCGGCCACCAGATTGACCTTGCCATCATGATCCTGGCTTTCCAGGCGCACCGTGAAGCCCCACAGGTAGGCAACATGTTCCAGCACGGCGGTGCTGGTTTCGTCCAGCGGCCGGCGCTGGTGCACGAAGTGGCGCAGCGTCAGCGAGCGGTCGCCCCGCAAGTCCACGTTCCAGACCTGAATGTTGGGCTCGCGGCTACCCAGGTTGTACTGCTCCGAGAGTTGGCGACGAAGGCCTCGAAAGCCGCTCTCATCGTGGATCGCCTGGATCTGCAGCTTCTCCCGGGCGTCGTCGTCGAGCACCGAGAACAGGCGGAACTCACGCATCAGGTGCGGTGAGAGGTACTGCGCGATGAAGCTCTCGTCCTTGAAGTTCTGCATCGCGAACTCAAAGGTATCACGCCAATCGGAACCGGCAATGTCGGGGAACCATTCGCGGTCTTCGTCAGTGGGGTGCTCGCAAATGCGCCGCAGGTCGCGCCACATCGCAAAGCCCAGCGCATAGACGTTGATGCCGGAGAAGTGCGGGCTGTTGTAGGGCGGCTGGTACACCACGTTGGTGTGTGACTGCAAGAACTCGAACATGAAACCGTCGGACAGGCCGCCCTGGTCGTATAGGGTGTTGAGCAGCGTGTAATGCCAGAAGGTGGCCCAGCCTTCATTCATGACCTGAGTTTGGCGCTGCGGGTAGAAGTACTGGCCGATCTTGCGCACAATGCGCACCACCTCGCGTTGCCAGGGTTCCAGCAGCGGTGCGTTCTTCTCAATGAAGTACAGCAAGTTCTCTTCCGGCTCGACCGGGAAGCGCTGCTCGGTGGCGGCCTGGCTGACTTCGAGTTGAGGCGGCAAGGTGCGCCACAGGTCATTGACTTGGGCTTGCAAGTAGGCCGCACGCTCTTGTTGGCGCAGGGTTTCCTTGTCCAACGACAGCTTGGGCGAGCGCTTGTAGCGATCCACCCCGAGGTTGAGCAATGCGTGGCAGGCGTCGAGCAGCCGCTCCACCGCGCTCACGCCATGGCGTTCCTCGCACTGGGTGATGTACTGCTTGGCAAACACCAGGTAGTCCACAATCGCGTCGGCGCTGGTCCACTGTTTGAACAGGTGGTTACCCTTGAAGAACGAGTTGTGTCCATAGGCGGCGTGGGCGATGACCAGCGCCTGCATGGTCAGCGTGTTCTCCTCCATCAGGTAGGCAATGCAGGGATTGGAGTTGATCACGATCTCGTAGGCCAACCCCATCTGGCCGCGTTTGTAGCGGTTCTCGGTGGCCAGGAAGTGCTTGCCGAAGGACCAATGGTGGTAGTACACCGGCATGCCAATGGAGGCGTAGGCGTCCATCATCTGCTCGGCGCTGATCATCTCCAATACGTGCGGGTAGCAGTCCAGCCGGTAATGCGCGGCCACTTTGCCAATGGCTTCGTCGTATTGCTCGATGGACGAAAAAGTCCATTCCGAACCGGTGGGCAGAGGGGCGACAGGATCCGGCGGCATGGTCAGACCCGACGCTTGAACAGCTCGCGAAACACGGGGTAGATTTCCGCCGCGTTGGCAATGCGCTGCATGGCAAATCCGTCGCCATGCGTGGTTTGCAGCTTGGTGTATTCCTCCCACAGGTTTTGCGGCGGGCCGTCGGTGATTTCGATGTAGGCGAAGTACTGTGTCAGCGGCAGCAAGGACTGCTGCAGCAGCTCGGCACAGCGCGGCGAATCGTCGTTCCAGTTGTCGCCGTCGGAGGCCTGCGCGCCGTAGATGTTCCACAGGCTGCTGGGGTAGCGGTCCTTGATGATGGTGTACATCAGTTCCAGCGCGCTGGAGACCACGGTGCCGCCTGACTCGCGCGAAGTGAAGAAGTCGTCTTCATCGACCTCACTGGCCACGGTGTGGTGGCGGATGAAGACTACTTCGGTGCGCGCATAGTTGCGCCGCAAGAACAGGTACAACAGCATGAAGAAGCGCTTGGCAATGTTCTTGCGTTCCTCGTCCATCGAGCCTGACACGTCGAGCAGGCAAAACATCACGGCCTGGGTGCTGGGCTGGGGCACTTTGACGCGGTTGTTGTAGCGCAGGTCGAAACTGTCCACAAAGGGCACGCGGTCAATGCGGGCGCGCAGTTGTGCGATCTCTCGGCGCAGCCGCTCCAGCTCGGGGTCGTCATCGGCAAGTTTTTGCTGCAGTTCCTCCATTTCAAACAGACGCTTGTGCAGTTCAGCAGAGTAGGGGCCGCCCACCGCAATGCGACGACCCGCCGCGCCGCGCATGGTGCGCGCCAGATTGATGTTGGTGGGCACCCCGCTTTGGGTGTAGCCTGCGCGCACCCGGCGGTACTGCTCAATGTGCGCCAGGTGTTGCTTGACCAGGTTAGGCAGGGCCAGCTCGTCAAAGAAGATGTCAAGGAACTCGTCCTTGGTCAGCGTGAACATGAACTCGTCGAGTCCCTCGCCGTCCTGGCTAGCCTGGCCCCGCCCCTGGCCACCGCCACCGCCTTGGGGACGCTCGACCTGATCGCCACTGTTGAAACGATCATTGCCGGGTCGCACAGTCTCCCACACGCCACCGTGCCCATGTTGGAACTGGGGTTCGCCGATGTCCTTGCCAGAGATGCCGATCTTCTCGCCGTTGTCGATGTCGCGAATGCCGCGCTTGTTGATGGCATCGGACACCGCCTTGCGGATCTGGCCCTTGAAACGGTCAATGAAGCGCGCTCGGTTGACCGAGCTCTTGTGCTTGCTGTCGAACCGGCGGTCTACGATACGCACCGTCATGAAAGGCTCTCAGTCAGCACATCGCTGCGCCGCTCAGGATGACTTGCGCACGCGCAGGTACCACTCACACAACAGGCGTACCTGCTTCTCGGTGTAGCCCTTGCTGATCATGCGGTCCACGAAATCCTGGTGCTTCTTCTGTTCATCGCCACTGGCCTTGGCATTGAACGAGATTACCGGCAACAGCTCTTCGGTGTTGGAGAACATCTTCTTCTCGATCACCGCGCGCAGCTTCTCGTAAGAAGTCCAGGCCGGGTTCTGGCCGTCGTGCCTGGCACGGGCACGCAGCACGAAGTTGACCACCTCGTTGCGGAAGTCTTTGGGGTTGGAGATGCCAGCGGGCTTCTCGATCTTTTCCAACTCGCTGTTGAGCGCGCCGCGATCCAGAATCTCGCCGGTGTTGGTGTCACGGTATTCCTGGTCTTGAATCCAGAAATCGGCGTAGGTGACGTAACGGTCGAAGATGTTCTGGCCGTACTCGGAGTAACTCTCCAGATAGGCGGTCTGGATCTCCTTGCCGATGAACTCGGCGTAACGCGGTGACAGGTACTCCTTGAGGTAGCGCAGGTACTTCTCGGCTACCTCAGGCGCAAACTGCTCCTGCTCGATTTGCTGCTCCAGCACGTACATCAGGTGCACCGGGTTGGCCGCCACCTCGCGGTGATCGAAGTTGAACACGCGCGAGAGAATCTTGAACGCAAAGCGGGTGGACAGGCCGGTCATGCCTTCGTCCACGCCGGCAAAGTCGCGGTACTCCTGGTGGCTCTTGGCCTTGGGGTCGGTGTCCTTGAGGTTCTCGCCGTCGTAGACCCGCATCTTGGAGAAGATGCTGGAATTCTCGGGCTCCTTCAGGCGCGACAGCACCGCAAACTGAGCCAGCATCTTGAGTGTGTCGGGTGCGCAGGGCGCCTTGGACAGTGATGAGTTGGTCAGCAGCTTCTGGTAGATCTGGATCTCGTCCGACACGCGCAGGGAGTAGGGCACCTTGACAATGAAGATGCGGTCCAAGAAGGCTTCGTTGTTGCGGTTGTTCTTGAAGGTCAGCCACTCCGCCTCATTCGAATGCGCCAGCACCAGGCCGTCAAAGGGAATCGCGCCAAAGCCCTCGGTGCCCTTGTAGTTGCCCTCCTGGGTGGCAGTCAGCAAGGGGTGCAGCACCTTGATGGGTGCTTTGAACATTTCGACGAATTCCAGCACGCCTCGGTTGGCCAGACACAGGCCCCCTGAGTAAGAGTACGCGTCGGGGTCGCTTTGCGAGTAGGTCTCGAGCTTGCGGATGTCGATCTTGCCGACCAAGGACGAGATGTCCTGGTTGTTTTCGTCACCGGGCTCGGTCTTGGATACCGCGATTTGCGACAGCACCGACGGCCGCAGCTTGACGACCCGGAAACGTGTGATGTCCCCGCCGTACTCGTGCAGCCGCTTGACCGCCCACGGGCTCATGATGGTGCCCAGGTAGCGCCGGGGAATGCCGAAGTCGTCCTCCAGCAACTGCGCGTCTTCCATCGGGTTAAACAAGCCCAGTGGCGACTCATGCACCGGCGAGCCCTTGATGGCGTAGATCGGCACCCGCTCAATCAGCGACTTGAGTTTTTCTGCCAGCGAGGACTTGCCGCCGCCCACGGGTCCGAGCAAGTACAGGATCTGTTTCTTTTCTTCCAGACCCTGTGCCGCGTGGCGGAAGTACGAGACGATCTGTTCGATCACCTCCTCCATGCCATAGAGGTCCTTGAATGCCGGATAACGGCGCACCATCTTGTTGGCAAAGATGCGCGACAGGCGTGCCTCGCTGCGGGTGTCCACCAGTTCGGGCTCGCCGATGGCCATCAACATGCGTTCGGCCACACTGGCAAAGGCCGAAGCATCCCGCTTGCACAAGTCCAGGTAGTCCTGGATCGACATCTCTTCTTCCTGGGCAGCCTCAAAGCGACCTTGATACCGTGCGAAGACATTCATGGCAACTCTCCTTTGATCGGTGCGCCCCTGGCTCGGGCGCGGTTCTCAAATGGCTTGATTCATCATAGTCCTGTTAAGTTCGGCGTGCTGTAAAAAATAGTCCAAAAAAAATGCCCCGATCACGGGGCATTTTTAGACATTGCGGGCCAGCGTCACACCACAGCCAAGGCCTGATCGAGGTCCTGCAACAAGTCGTCGATGTGCTCGATGCCGACAGACAGGCGCACCATGTCGGGCTTGACACCCGACTTGGCAAGCTCTTCGGCGTTGAGCTGGCGGTGCGTGGTGCTCGCCGGGTGACAGGCCAGCGACTTGGCGTCGCCAATGTTGACCAGGCGGGTGAACAGTTTGAGCGCATCCTGAAAACGCGCGCCGGCCTCCAGACTGTCGTTGGCCTTGAGGCCAAAACTGATGATGCCCGAGGCGCGTCCCCCCATGTACTTCTTGACCAGACCATGGTCAGGGTGGTCGGGCAGTCCGGCATAGTTGACCCAGCCGACTTTGGTGTGCGAGCGCAGGTGCTTGGCCACTCGCAAGGCGTTCTCGCAAATGCGGTCCATACGCAGAGCCAAGGTCTCCACGCCTTGCAGAATCTGGAACGCATTCATCGGCGAGAGCGCAGCGCCAGTGTTGCGCAGCGGCACAACGCGTGCCCGCCCGATGTAGGCCGCTGGCCCCAGCGCCTCGGTGTAGACCACGCCGTGGTAGCTCACGTCGGGCTCGTTCAGGCGTTTGAAGCGCGCCTTGTGCTGGGCCCAAGGGAACTTGCCCGAGTCGACGATCATGCCGCCGATGGTGGTGCCGTGGCCGCCCAGGTACTTGGTAAGTGAATGCACCACGATGTCGGCGCCGTGCTCGAATGGTCGGCACAGGTAGGGGCTGGGCACTGTGTTGTCCACGATCAGCGGCACGCCGTGCGCGTGGGCCACGGCGGCCAGTGCTGCCAGATCGGTAATGTTGCCCAGTGGGTTGCCAACCGACTCGCAATACACCGCTTTGGTGCGGTCGTCGATCAGTTTGGCAAACGACTGCGGGTCGCGGTAGTCGGCAAAGCGCACCTCAATGCCCATTTGCGGAAAGGTGTGCGCAAACAGGTTGTAGGTCCCGCCGTACAGGGTGGATGCGGAGACGATGTTGTCACCGGCCTCGGCGATGGTCTGAATGGCGTAGGTGATGGCCGACATACCGGAGGCCACCGCCAGTCCGGCAAGGCCGCCTTCCATGGCTGCCACGCGCGCTTCGAGCACGGCGTTGGTCGGGTTCATGATGCGGCTGTAGATGTTGCCCGCGACTTTCAGGTCGAACAGGTCGGCGCCGTGTTGCGTGTTGTCAAACGCATAGGCCACGGTCTGGTAGATCGGTACTGCCACCGCTTTGGTGGTGGGCTCAGGGGTGTAGCCGCCATGGACGGCGAGGGTTTCGATTTTCATAGGCTGGTTCCGGGGACAAAGACGCCATCTTAGGCCCTGTCGCCGGCCCCTGCGGCGCCAACAGAAAATAGGGCGCGGCTAGGGGTAAACCTGCATCCGGCGCGCTTCTCTTCAAATCCAAACCCGTGCATACTGTATACGGCGAAATTGGTATTGCTGAGCGTATTTCATCCATCCCTTAATCAGTTACGGGTCGCGCTGAAGGCCCGTCCCGCAACGCAACAGGAGGCATTCATGAGCATGCAAACGAAGTTTCTGCTGGAAGAGAAGCAGATGCCACGGTTTTGGTACAACATCCAGGCCGACTTGCCCAAGCCGGCGCCGGCGGTGTTGCACCCGGGCACCTTGCAGCCGGTAGGTCCGGACGACCTCGCGCCGCTGTTTCCGATGGCTCTGATCATGCAGGAGGTGAGCCAGGAGCGTGAGATCGAGATTCCCGAGCCCGTGCGCGACGTGTTTCGCCTGTGGCGCCCAGCGCCCTTGTACCGCGCTCACCGCTTGGAAAAAGCGCTGGGAACGCCGGCCAAGATCTACTACAAGTACGAGGGTGTCAGCCCTGCAGGCAGCCACAAGCCCAACACTGCGGTGCCGCAGGCGTTTTACAACAAGGAAGCTGGCGTAAAGCGCCTCGTCACCGAGACTGGCGCCGGCCAGTGGGGCACTTCGCTGTCTTTCGCGGGCTCTTTGTTCGGTCTGCAGGTAGAGGTGTTCCAGGTTCGCGTGTCCTTTGACCAGAAGCCCTATCGACGCGCGGTCATGGAAACCTACGGGGCGCGCTGCGTGGCTTCGCCGTCCAACGAAACGGTGTTTGGCCGCTCGGTGCTGGCCAAGCGGCCCGACCATCCCGGTAGCCTGGGTATCGCCATTTCAGAGGCGGTGGAGATCGCTGCGCAACACGAAGACACCAAGTACGCCTTGGGATCGGTGCTTAACCATGTGCTCTTGCACCAGACCATCATCGGCCAGGAGGCCATGGAGCAGATGCAGATGGCCGACGACTGGCCCGACGTGGTGGTGGGCTGCACCGGCGGCGGCTCCAACTTTGCTGGCATTGCCTTCCCCTTCATCGGGCACGGGCTGCGCGGCGGCCAGAAGTCGCGCATCGTGGCGGTCGAGCCGGCGGCCTGTCCGTCGCTGACGCGCGGCAGGTACGCTTACGACTTTGGTGATACCGGACGCATGACGCCGTTGACCAAGATGCACACGCTGGGCAGCCAGTTCACGCCACCGGGCTTTCATGCCGGGGGTCTGCGTTATCACGGCATGGCGCCGCTGGTATCGCACTGCAAGGAACTGGGCTTGCTCGAAGCGGTGTCCTACAACCAGGTGGAGTGCTTCGAGGCCGGCGTGCTGTTTGCCCGCAGCGAGGGCATCGTGCCGGCGCCCGAGGCCAATCATGCCGTCAAGGGCGCCATTGCCGAGGCGATGCGCTGCAAGCGCGAGGGCAAGGCCGAGGTGATTCTGTTCAACCTGTGCGGCCACGGCCACTTTGACATGACGGCCTACCAGAAGTACTTCGCCGGTGAACTGACCGACGAGCACTACGACGAGAGTGAGCTGGCGATGGCCTTGGCCGGTTTGCCCAGCGTTCCGGAGCCCGCGTGAGGGCTTGGTTTCACCGACAAGTCGCCTGACCGTTGGGGGAATCGTTCGTGTGTCAAGAAAACAGCCCCCAACCAGCTACCTGCGGTGCCCGAGCAGCGCGCGGGCCCGCTCAGGCCTGGCGGTACACCACTGAGGGCTCGGTGACAGACAGCAGGCGGTCGAGTCCCCCCGAGTCGATGCTAACGTTGGCGAACTCGCGAACTTTGGGCTTGGCGCGGTAGGCCACGCTCAAGCCGGCGAGTTTCATCATCTCCAGATCGTTGGCGCCGTCACCCACGGCGATCACCTGCTCATGGGCACAGCCGATTTGCAGGCAGACTTCGGCCACCGTGTCGCGCTTGGCGTGCTGATCAATCACCGGGCCAATCACCCGGCCAGTGAGTCGGTCATTCTCGATCTCCAACTGGTTCGAACGCGTGAAGTCAAGTCCCAAACGCGGCTTGAGCCGATCCGTGAAGTAGGTGAAACCGCCCGATATCAGCAGGATCTTGAGCCCGTCCCAGCGCGCATAGGCCAGTAATTGCAGCGCGCCGGGGTTCAGGCGCAGCCGGTGCTCGTAGACGCGCTGCAGGGCCGATACTGGTGTGCCGGCCAGAATAGCCAGCCGCCGGCGCAGACTGTCTTCGAAGTTGCTGATCTCGCCGCGCATTGCCGCCTCGGTGATGGCCTGCACCTGCGGTCCCTTGCCGACCACGTCGGCGATTTCGTCGATGCACTCGATGTCGATCAGGGTCGAGTCCATGTCGAAGGCGATCAGTTTGAACTGGTTGAGCTTCAAGTGAGGCTTGAGGCCTTGAACGAATAGACCGTGGGCGAGCTCTTTGAGGTGGGACATGATGGGGGCCGAAAACAGTCGGTCGATCCGAGACAACAGTGCGTATCTTGCCAGAGCGGCGGCTCGGTGCACCGCGCGTTGGCCGGTCGCCCTGTTCAGGGGGTCAAGGAGACCGGCTGGGTGTGCTGGATGAGCCAGGCGTAGATATCCGCTTCGCCCAGCGGTCGACTGAACAGGAAGCCCTGGTAGGCGTCGCAGCCGAGACTAGCCAGGTAGCGATGCTGACCGATGGTCTCGACGCCTTCAGCCACCACGGACAAGCCCAGGTTGTGTGCCAGGCCAATGGTGGCGGCGCAGATGGCGGCGTCGTTGCTATCGGTTTCAAGGTCCTCAACAAAGGCCCGGTCGAGCTTGAGGTAGTCCAGCGGCAAACGTTTGAGGTAGGCCAGCGACGAGTAGCCGGTGCCAAAGTCGTCAATCGCCACGCGCACACCCAATTGACGAATGGCGTCCAAGCGTTCGATGCAAGCCTGTGGGTCCTGCATGGCGACCGACTCAGTGATCTCCAGGGTCAGCGCCGACCCCGGCAGACCCGTTTGGCGCAGCAACTGATGCAGCGCCTGGGGCAACGTAGGGTTACGCAACTGCACGGCGCTGAGATTGACCGCCATGCCCAGCTCAGGCAGACCGTTTTCGCGCCAGCGTGCCACGGTGCGACAGGCCTGACACAGTGCCCAGTGACCGATCGCGTCGATCAGGCCAATTTCTTCGGCCAGCGGTATGAAGGTGAGCGGCGCAATCAGCTCGCCACTGCTGGCGCGCCAGCGAATCAGCGCTTCCACGGCGACCGGGCGCTGCCCGGTGCGGTCCATCTGGGGTTGGTAATGCAGTTCGAACAGTTGGCGCTCCACGGCGTCGCGCAGCGCACGCTCGCTCTCCAGACGTGCACTGGCCAATGCCATCATGGCGGCGTTGTAGAACTGGTAGGTCGACTTGCCCGCGCGCTTGGCGTGGTACATGGCAATGTCGGCGCTTTGCATCAGGGCGCCGCGGCTCTCACCGTCCTGCGGGTAGAAACATACGCCGATCGAGGCCGAGGCGCGCAGCGTGTGCGTGTCCACAATGATGGGCTGGCGCAGGGTCTCCAGAAGTTGCGTGGCAACGCTGGTGGCCGCGTGCGAATCCACCACTTCGGCCAGCACCACCACAAACTCGTCGCCGCCCAGGCGCGCCACGATGTCGTTGTCGCGCACCGAGGCGGTCAGCCGCTCGGCCGTGGCACGCAGGAACTGGTCGCCCACCGCGTGCCCCAGTGTGTCATTGATGGCCTTGAAGTTGTCCATGTCCAGAAACATCACGGCCAGGCGCCGACCGTGGCGCCGTGCGTCGGCCACCAGCTGGTCCAGACGAGCCTCCAGCGTATAGCGGTTGGCCAGGCCCGTCAGGGCGTCGCGGTGCGCCAGGCGTTCGATCGCTTCGGCCGCGAGATGCTGCTGCGTGACATCGGTGTAGATCGTGACAAAGGCGCCGTCGGCCAGAGGCAGGCCACGCACTTCCAGAATCGTGCCGTCAGGCCGCGTGCGGACGAACTGGTGTGGCAGGTGCTGGCGAGCGCGCGCCAACATCTGCTGAACCTGCTCTTGGGGATCACCTGGACCATATTCGCCACGCGCGACGTTAAACCGCAGAAAGCGCTCCAGTGTGGGCTGACCCAGAAACAACTCGGGCGGAAAGTCCAGCAAGCGGGCGTACTCCTTGTTGTATGCCAGCAGGCGTTCGTCGGGACCGAACAGCGTGACACCGCCGGGAATGTTGTCCACCAGGGTCTGAAAGACCTCGCTCTGGTGGCGCAGTTCGCGCTCGATGGTCTTTTGCTCTGTGACATCGGTGTAGATCGTGACAAAGCCGCCGAGGGGCATGGGGGCACCGCGCAGTTCGATCACCGTGCCGTTGGGGCGCGTGCGCTGCAAGCGATGCGGCACCGGGTGGGCCGCTTTGGCCACCATGTCAGCCACCACGGCATCTACATCCACGTCGCCGTACTCACCGCGCTCTGCGTTCCAGCGCGCCAAGGTCTCGAAGTCCGGTCGCTGTGCAACCAGATTGGCGGGAAAACCCAGCAAGGCAGCGGCTTGTTGGTTCACCAGTACCAGCTTCAGGTCCTTGTCGAACACGCTTACGCCGCTAGGCAGGTTGTCCACCAGGGTTTGCAGCAGGTCGGTCTTCTCGGCCAGGGCAGATTCGCGCTGGCGGCTTTCGGTGATATCCGTGTAGCTGGTCACAAAGCCCACGGTCTGACCGTCCATGGTCATCGGGCGGCCTTCGACAAGATGGGTGCGACCGTTGGGGCGGGTGCGCTCGAAGCGATGCGGCTCAAACTGCAGCGCTTTGGCGCGCCGCTGCGCTGCCTGCACCTGCGGGTCGCCGGGCCCGTATTCGCCGCGCTTCGCCGGGTACATGATGAGGTCTTCAAACGGCACATCCTGGTAGACGCTGCCGACGGGTAAATCCAGCACGTTGAGCAGCTTGTCGTTCCAGGACTTCAGATGCAGGTGCTGGTCGAACACCGAGATCGCCTGTGGCAAATGGTCGACCACACTCCTGAGGTAGAGCGCTTGCGCGCGCAGGGCTTCCTCGGCGTGCTGATGCTCGGTGACGTCCATGTAGATGCTGATGAAGCCACCCCCCGGCAGCGGCTCGCCCATGATCTCAAGCACGCGACCCCCAGGGCGCGGGCGTCGGAAGCGGTGTGCTTCGCCCTTGCGTGCCAAGGCCATGCGCTCGGCCGTTTGCAGCTCGGGGTCGCCCGGCCCGTATTCGCCACGGCGTGCGTTGAACAGGGTGAGTTGCTCCAGGCTGGGCAGGCCGCTCGCGAACATCTCCGGCGGAAAGTCCAGCCATTCAATCAGCAGATGGTTGACCGCCACGAGCTCCAAATCGCGGTCGAAAATCGAAACCCCGACCGGCAAATGGCCCAGCACAGTGCGCAGCACAGCCAGTTCATCACTGGCCTTGGTCGAGATAACAAGACCGCTTCGACGCATGAGTGCTCCAACGGTGATTGGCAGGCTGCTTGGCGCATGATGGCAGAAAACGCGTGGAGATGGAAGCTAAACGCTTGTGCCTGCAGGATGACCCAAACTCGGCGCTTGGCACCGACCAGATTTTGGGCGACAAAGCGGCGCACAACCGCACAAAGCCTGCCTTGTGGCAGACTTTGCCTTGCCAAGCCTCACCAACGCTCAGGCCGGTGCCGCGCTTGCCGCCTGCGGTGGCCGCACCGGACCCAGACTGCGCAGCACATCGCGCACCATCTGGGCCCGCGCTTGGGGGTCGGGCAGCGGGCGTTCTATGCGCAGCTTCTCGTTGCCCGCCAGTTTGATGTGGCGGTTCTTCTGGATCAGCTCGATGATGCGCATCGAATCAATCGGGGGATCCTTCTTGAAGGTGATGCTGATCACGCCGGGCGCCGCGTCCACCTTGAGCACACCATAGGGCTGGCTGGCGATGCGCAGGCGGTGCACATCGACCAGGGTTTGCGCCTGCACCGGTGGTTTGCCGAAACGGTCCACCATTTCTTCCTGCAAGGCATCCACCTGTTCGGCGGTCTTCGCGGTGGCGAATTTCTTGTACAGGGAAAGGCGCAAATGCACGTCGCCGCAGTAGTCGTCGGGCAATAGCGCAGGCGAATGCAGGTTGATGTCGGTGGTGACGTTCAGGGGGCTGAGCAGGTCGGGCTCGATGCCCGCCTTGAGGCAGCGCACTGCTTCGGACAGCATTTCGTTGTAAAGCTGAAAGCCGACTTCGAGCATGTTGCCGCTCTGGTTCTCACCGAGCACCTCACCAGCGCCGCGAATCTCCAGGTCGTGCATGGCCAGGTAGAAGCCGCTGCCCAGTTCTTCCATGGCCTGAATGGCGTCCAGGCGCTGACTGGCCTGCTTGGTCAGTCCTTCCAGATCGGGCACCATCAGGTAGGCATAGGCTTGGTGGTGGCTACGGCCCACACGGCCACGCAACTGGTGCAACTGCGCCAGGCCAAACTTGTCGGCGCGGCTCATCACAATGGTGTTGGCGGTGGGCACATCGATGCCGGTCTCGATGATGGTGGAGCACAACAACAGGTTGTAGCGCTGGGCGATGAAGTCGCGCATCACCGCCTCCAACTGGCGCTCGGGCATCTGGCCGTGGGCCACGGCGATGCGCGCCTCGGGCAGCAACTCTTCGAGCTTGGCGCGCCGGTTCTCGATGGTTTCCACTTCGTTGTGCAGGAAGTACACCTGCCCGCCGCGCTTGAGTTCGCGCAGCACGGCTTCGCGGATGACGCCGGCCCCTTCCGTTCGCACAAAGGTTTTGATGGCCAGGCGGCGCTGCGGCGCGGTGGCAATCACACTCAGGTCGCGCAGACCCTCCAGGGCCATGCCCAGGGTGCGGGGAATCGGTGTGGCGGTGAGTGTCAGAACATCAACCTCGGCGCGCAACGCCTTCATTTGCTCCTTGTGGCGCACGCCAAAACGGTGCTCTTCGTCAATGATGAGCAAGCCCAGGTTATGGAACTTGGTGTCCTGGCTCAAGAGCTTGTGGGTACCCACCACGATGTCGATGGTGCCATCAGCCACGCCCTTGAGCGCGACCGTGATCTCCTTGCCCGAGCGAAAGCGGCTCATCTCGGCCACCTTCACCGGCCACTTGCCAAAGCGGTCCACCAGAGTTTGGTAGTGCTGCTCGGCCAGCAGTGTGGTGGGCGCCAGAAAGGCTACCTGTTTGCCGCCGGTCACAGCGACAAAAGCGGCGCGCAGCGCGACCTCGGTCTTGCCAAAGCCCACATCGCCGCAAATCAGACGGTCCATCGGGCGCGGGCTGATCATGTCTTGAATCACGGCATGGATGGCGGCCTTCTGGTCGGCGGTTTCCTCAAAACCAAAGTCGTTGGCAAAGGCCTCGTAGTCGTGCGGCGAGTAGCGAAAGGCGTGGCCCTCGCGCGTGGCCCGCCGCGCGTAGATGTTGAGCAGTTCGGCCGCAGTGTCGCGCACCTGCTCAGCCGCTTTGCGTTTGGCTTTCTCCCACTGGCCACTGCCCAGCTTGTGCAGCGGCGCCTCGTCCGCGCTCACCCCGGTGTAGCGGCTGATCAGTTGCAACTGGCTCACCGGCACGTACAGCGTGGCTTGGTCGGCGTATTGCAGGTGCAGAAACTCCTGCACGGCGGGCTCGCCCTGAGCGTCCTTTTGGCCCAGGTCCATGTTGACCAGACCCCGGTAGCGGCCAATGCCATGGGCGCTGTGCACCACCGGGTCGCCCACCTTGAGCTCGCTCAAGTCCTTGATGAGGGCTTCAACGTCGCTGACCTGTTCCTGCTTTTTGCGACGGCGTGCCGTCGCGGCGGTGGCAAACAGCTCGGTCTCGGTGACGAAATCGATACCGCCCTCAAGCCAACTGAAGCCCACGTTGAGCGTGGCGGTGGCGATGCCCCATTTCTCCTCGCTGTGGACGAACTCGTCCAGGGAATCGAAGGCGGGCGGGTTGAGTTCCGCTGAGCGCAGAAAGTCCAGCAGACTGGTCTGGCGCCCGGCGCTCTCAGCCAGAATTAACACGCGGTGGGTGGTGTTGCGGGCATGGCTTTTCAAGCGCGAGAGCGGGTCGTCGGCGCCGCGCACGGCCGATAGGTTGTCGAGCTTTTGAAACCAGGCGTTGTCCGCCACGTCCTCCACGCTCGGGCGCAGCGCCAACTGCGCGTGCGGCTTGGTCAGTGCATAAAACTGCTCGGTGTCCAGAAACAGCGCCTGCGGCGGCAGGGCCGGTTGCTGCGGGTCGCCACGCACAAGGCGGTGACGCTCCTGGGTGTCCTGCCAGAAGTGCGAAAAGGCCTTGTCCAGGTCGCCATGCAGCACCAGCGTGGTGGAACAGTGCCCCTGGGCGTCCGCGTTGCGGCCGCCGTCCCCCGGGGGGAGCACGCCACCTTGGGGCGGCCCAGCGGTGGCGCCGCGCAGGTAGTCAAACACCGTGGCGGTGGCCTCGAAGAACAGTGGCAAGTAGTACTCGATACCGGCGCTGGCCACACCCACACCCATGTCCTTGTATAGGCGGCTCTTGGTGGGGTCGCCTTCCAGCAGCTCGCGCCAACGGCTGCGAAAGCGCGCGCGAGCACTCTCGTCCATCGGGAACTCGCGCCCCGGCAACAAGCGAACTTCGGGCACCGGGTAAAGGCTGCGCTGGCTGTCGGGGTCGAAGGTGCGAATGCTGTCGATCTCGTCGTCGAACAGGTCGACCCGAAACGGTACCGCAGAGCCCATGGGGAACAGGTCAATCAGACCACCGCGCACCGCGTACTCGCCGGGGCTGACCACCTGGGTGACGTGGTTGTAGCCGGCCAATGTCAACTGGGCCTTGAGCTGTGCCTCGTCGAGTTTTTGCTTGGTCTTGAAGTGAAAGGTGTAGCCCGCCAGAAAGCTCGGCGGCGCCAGCCGGTACAGCGCGGTGGTGGCGGGCACCAGCACCACATCCACGCCGCCGTCCTTGTCACGTTGGCCACCGGCCGCGTGCAGGCGCCACAGCGTGGCCAGGCGTTCACTGATCAGGTCCTGGTGTGGCGAGAAGCTGTCGTAGGGCAGCGTCTCCCAGTCGGGGAACAGGGCACAGCGCAGTTCGGGGGCGAAGAACGCCATCTCGTCCATCAGACGCTGCGCGTCAGTGGCGTTGGCTGTGATGATCGCAGTCAGTTGCCCGGCCGCCTTGTCGCGCTGCGCCAGCTGTGCCAGCAGCAAGGCGTCAGCCGAGCCGGCGGGGCGTGGCAGAGCGAACCGTTTGCCGGGGGTGAGTTTGGGTAAGTCCATGAGAGAGTGGGTGTGCGCGGGCACCAATGGAAAACACCCCTCACGGCGATGGTGGGGGGTGTGGAAGAGTCAGCTCAGTGGCGGGTCCAGACTCGATTCTATTTCGGCTTGAGTACGGGAGTCGGTTCTATTCCAGCCAAGGAGCGGGCTTCTTGAGCAAGGCAAACACCGCGCTGACCAGCACGATGTAGGCTAGCGCGACGAGGGCCAAGTCAAGGATGAAGTTGGTTTCCCTTGGGCCAAAGAGCAAGCCAAGCCACCACGGGAGGAACAAGCCGAATCCCTCGGTTCCCCATCCGATTGGCATGAATAGGAACGATAGCCCCGCCACGCATCGAAGGAACTTGGTCATCCGGTCCTTACTGCCAAACCGATCGCTGACGAACACCGGCGCAACAACCAAACACAGGATCGGGGCCACAAATGGGAACAGCATCAGCAAGGCAAACATAGTGGCTCAGCTTAACCGACCTAGAATTCGCACTTCGCATATGACTCAGCGCAACCCGATCTCGACTGACAAACCCCGCCTATGGGGACTGATCCCGTGCGCGGGGTCGGGTTCGCGTGCGGGGGCGGCTGGCCCGAAGCAGTATCAGGTGCTGGCGGGCCAGCCGATGGTCTTGCATACGCTGCAAGCGTTTGCCGCGGTGTCGCGCCTGGCTGGCGTGGTGGTGGTGGTGGCGCGGGGGGATGGCTTTGTGCCTTGCTCATTTGCTACCGTTTCAGTAGCTGACTGTGGAGGTCCGACAAGGGCGGCGAGCGTATTGAATGGCTTGAATTGGTTGGCCGCGGCGGGTGCCCACCCGCAGGACTGGGTGCTGGTGCACGACGCTGCGCGTTGCCTGGTGACACCTGCGCAGATCAACGGCTTGATCGACGCTTGCCAAGACGATGCCGTTGGCGGCTTGCTGGCGCTGCCTTTGCCGGACACGCTTAAACAGGAGGTGGCCGGCCGGGTGGCAGCAACGGTGGCGCGTGCCGATAAATGGCTGGCCCAGACGCCCCAGATGTTTCGCCTTGGCACCTTGACGCAGGCGTTGAAGCAAGCGAGCGAGGTCGTCACTGACGAGTCCAGCGCCATTGAGCAGATGGGCCTGGCGCCCAAGCTGGTGATGGGCAGCGCGCAGAACTTCAAGGTCACCTACGCGGCCGACTTTGCGCTGGCGCAGGCGCTGCTGTCAGCGCGCACAATGTCGCAATAATGCGCATCACACCCGAACAAGCCATCGCGATCCGCCAGGGAGCCACCCAGCTCGCGGGGGCCACAGCGCGGGTCTGGCTGTTTGGCTCGCGGGTGCGCGACGATGCTCGGGGCGGCGATGTGGACCTGTTGCTGGAGTTGGACGAAGCCGTGGCAGAGCCCGCTCAGCTTTCCGCCCGTCTGGGTGCGCGTGTATCTCGTGCCATGTACGGCCGCAAGGTGGACGTGGTGATCAAGGCGCCGAACTTGCTTATGTTGCCCATACACGCCATTGCACTTACCGAGGGCATCCGCTTATGAAGATCACGGCATCTCAAACTGCACGACTCGAATTCTTGGCCCGTGTGACAGACAAGGAATGCCGTCACTTGCTTGACACCGACGGCCGTTTGTTCAGCAACCTTTTCACGATCGAAGAGGCGAAAAAGATTGAGCTCGACCCGATCCTGGCTGAACGTCTGGACGCATTTGTTTCTCGATTTGGGCGTTTGCAGGATACAGTCGGCGACAAATTGCTGCCAGCTTTGTTGGCCGCCTTGGGGGAGATGCCAGGCCCGGCGATCGACAACCTGGACAAGGCTGAACGATTTGGCTTTATCCAGTCTGCCGATGGCTGGATGGAAATGCGCCGCCTTAGAAATCAAATGGTGCACGAGTACATTGAAGACTTGGCGGTTTTGAGCAGTGCGCTGCGAAGTGGTCACGCTTTCGTGCCGGCTCTGGTCGCCGCAGCCCGCCGCTGCGTGGCGGAAGCTGGGCGGCTGCTGACGGCGCGGGCAGTTACCCCGACGCCAAAGGCATGAATCTTGAATCTGAATCCCATGACATTCAGAATCGGTGAAGGCTGGGACATCCACGCGTTGGTGCCGGGGCGCAGTCTGGTGATTGGCGGGGTCACCGTTCCTTATCACCTGGGCCTGCTGGGACACTCGGATGCCGATGTGCTGGCGCACGCGATCACCGATGCGCTGCTGGGTGCGGCAGCGCTGGGCGACATCGGTACGCTGTTTCCGGATACCGATGCGCGTTTTTCCGGTGCCGACTCGATGGTGTTGCTGGCCGAGGCGGCGCGTCGCGTACGCGCCGAAGGCTACGAGATTGGCAACGTTGACAGCACGGTGGTGGCGCAAGCGCCCAGGTTGGCGCCGCATCGCGCCGCCATGTGCCAATGCCTGGCTCAAGCGCTGGGGGTGTCTTTGGGGCAGGTCAATGTGAAAGCGAAGACGGCAGAAAAGCTCGGGCCGGTGGGGCAGGGCACAGCAATCGAGGCGCGGGCTGTGGTCATGCTCGCGCTGACGACGGCACGCTGACGGCGGCTGCGCACGCCCACGCGCACCGTACCCAAGAGCGCCACGGGCTCAACGAATCGAACTGTGTGGCGCGCGCTGCAGTTTGAGCAGGGCCGACAGGCCGCCGGTGGAGCTGTTGCTCAGCACGAAGCCGCCCCCCATCCGGGTAACGGTCTTCTCGACGATGGCCAGCCCCAAGCCCGCGCCCTTGGCGGCGGTGCGCGCGGCTTCGCCGCGGTAGAACGGCGTGGTCAGGTTATTGAGTTGCTCCTGTGACACGCCCATGCCGTGATCGCGCACCCGAATCAGCACCCAGCGATCGCGTGCCTTGGCCACTATGTCGATCACGGCAATGCCGGTATCGACCGACTTGCCGTAGCGGCGTGCGTTCTCCAGCAGATTGGTCAGCACGCGACCGAGCTCTACGTCGTCGGCCAGCACCAACAAGTCATCGGGGACGCTGACGTTGAACTGTACGTCGTTGCGGTCCTTGAGTGCAAACAGGCAGGTCTCCAGCACCTCGCGCACACGCACTGGTACCAGTTCCATGGTGCCCGGGCGCGCATAGTCCAAGAACTTGTCGATGATGGCGTCAAGCTGCGCAATATCGGCCACCATGTGGGTGCGCGCCTCGACATCAGTCACGCTGAGTTCGGTTTCGAGGCGAAGCCTAGCCAGTGGCGTGCGCAGGTCGTGCGAGATACCGGCGAGCATGACGGCGCGGTCTTGCTCGATCTTGGCGAGCTTTTGCGTCATGCGATTGAAACCGATGTTGACGGCCCGGATTTCGCTGGTGGCGACGTTTTCGTCCAGGCTGCTGGCCTCGAAGTCACCCTCGCGCACGCGGCTGGCGGCAAAGGACAATTGCTTCAGCGGCCGGTTGATCAGGCGGGCAATCAGTGCGGCGCCGGCCAGGGAGAGCAGGGCCGCGGTGGCCAGCCAGATCATCCAGGTCTTGCCGCCGGTCTGGTTGAAGCGGGCGCGGTCGGTTTGCATCCAGTAGGTGTCGTCGTCCATGACAAAGCCAACCCACAGGCCCTCTTGCCCGTTGACGCTGTTGGCAACCACCGTGCCAGGCCCCAATCGGGAGCTTAGTTCGCGCGCGATGCGCCGACCCAAGGCGTCGGTGTTGAAGGGCTCGTAGCGGTCGCCCGGCTCGCGCGGAACAATGCGCACGCTTTCCTGGTCGGTCATGGTCTTGAGCAAGGACACCCGCGCGATCGAGTCGGCATGCATCAGGGCGGCGCGGCTCAGATTGACCAGCGAGGCAATCTGTTGAGAGGTCTGGATCGCACGCGGTTCAAAGTCCAGCGCGCGCAGCGTTTGCAGCCAGGCCAGTATGCTGCCCAGCAGCAACAAGGCGAGCAGAAAGAAGGTGCGCCAGAACAGGCTCAGGCCAACCCGCTTTGGCGCGCGGCTGAGCTCGGCCGGCATGGTGCCCAGCGGTGCCGGGCTGCTGACCTCCGTGATGGAGCTGCGTTGACTGCCTGAGGGCATCAACCGACGCCGTCCGGAATGAAGACGTACCCAACACCCCAAACGGTCTGGATGTAGCGTGGCGTCGCGGGATCTGTCTCCACCAGTTTGCGTAATCTCGACACTTGCACATCGAGGCTGCGGTCGAACGGTTCGAATTCCCGACCCCGCGCCAACTGTGCCAGTTTTTCGCGTGACAGCGGTACACGCGGGTGGCGCACCAGCGCCTTGAGCATGGCAAACTCGCCGGTGGTCAGGGGCAAATCGCCCTGGTCTTTGCGCAGCGCACGCGCGCCCATGTCAAAAGTGAACGGACCGAAGGTCACCACTTCGTTGTCGCCCGCCGGTGCGCCGGGCGCTTCCAACGAGGGTCGCCGACGCAACACCGCATGAATGCGCGCCAGTAGCTCGCGTGGGTTGAACGGTTTGGCCAGGTAATCGTCGGCGCCGACTTCCAGTCCGACAATGCGGTCGACGTCCTCGCCCTTGGCCGTCAGCATGATGATGGGCGTGCGATCGTTGTTGGCGCGCAAACGCCGACAGATCGACAAGCCGTCCTCGCCGGGCATCATCAGGTCGAGCACGATCAGGTCGACCGTGTCACGCGTCAGGATGCGTGTCAGCGCCTTGCCGTCTTCAGCCTGAAAGACCTCGAAGCCTTCTTGCGCCAGGTAGCGCCGAAGTAGGTCGCGGATGCGCGCGTCGTCGTCCACGACGATGATCTTGTCAAGTTTGCCGGCGGTCTGATTCATGATGGATCTTGAATTTGTAACAAGCCCGATTTTGCAGGGCGCTCGCCGTTTTTTCGGGTTTGACCTGGCGCAAGTGACACACTGTTACAAATGTTGCCCGGAAATGCAAGGACGTACAGATCGGCACGTCATTGCCCACTAAAGTCTGGGGGGTCAGAAGGAAGCACGACCATGTTCAAACCCTTCGCCGCCCTTGTTCTGCTTGGCACCGCTGCCGCGGCGGCGTGCGCCGTCACGTCTGGCGGGGCAGCAGAGCCTGGCGTACCAGCGGATCCGCTGGAGCCCTCAGCCAAGCGGGAGCTGCGCCGCGCGTTGTTGCGCGATGCCGTGCGCCCGCGCCCGACCACGACCGCTGATGAGCAGCCCAGCGCTGGCGCAGAACCGGTGCCGCGGCGGCTCACGCTCGAACAGCGCGCGCAGCTGCGCGAACAGCTGCGCCTGCTGCAGCGCGAGGGTGGGGAGCGCGACGCCCGCCGTCGGCCCGCTGAGTGAGGCTCCAGCTTTGGGCACAATCGGGCTAGGGTCACTTTCTGAAGGGATGCAAGGTGAGAACAAACCGCTTGATGGGTGTCGGCGTCAGTGCCTGGCTGCTGTGTGCGACGGCGTGGTGTCAACCGACGGCCGCCGCCCCGGTGCCGGTTCAGAACGTGATTCAACTCAGTGCCAACGAGGTCGTTGACGTCGCGCAGGATTTGCTGGTGATCAGGCTTAGCACCTCTCGCGACGGCTCCGATGCGGCCAGTGTTCAGGCGCAGCTCAAGTCGGCGCTCGATGCCGGCCTGACCGAGGCCAAGAAGGCTGCCCAGCCGGGGCAAATGGAGGTGCGAACGGGTCAATTCAGTCTTGGCCCGCGCTACGGGCGCGACGGCAAGATCAATGGCTGGCAGGGCACGGTTGACCTGGCCCTGGAGGGGCGTGACTTCGCCCGCATCGGCGCAACGGCGGCGCGCATCCAGAGCTTGAGCGTGGCGAGCGTGACCTTCGCGCTCAGCCGTGAGCAGCGACTGCGCGCCGAGGCCGACGCGCAAGGCGTGGCGATTGACCGCTTCAAGGCACGCGCTGGCGAGATTGCCAAGAGCTTCGGGTTCGCGTCCTTCACCTTGCGTGAGGTGGCGGTGAATGCCAACGACCACGGGCCACAGCCACGACAACGCGCGATGGCGATGGCAGCGAAGTCGTTTGCTTCCGATGAGCCGATACCGGTGGAAGCGGGCAAGACCACCATCATGGTGTCGGTGTCGGGCTCGGTTCAGTTGAAGTAGCCGCGGCGCGGTCGGTCGCGCGGCTGGCGCGCGGTGGTGTCATACTGCTGATGACACGCACCCACCTCTGCCTGCTTATCGAGTCATGACCGACTTCTCCCCTTTATCCACGGTTCGGCGCATGCGTTCTGGCAAGACGCTGGCGCAAGGGGCCATGCTGGGTCGTTTTGAGCTACGCAAGGTGTTGGGTCAGGGGGCGCAGTCGATGGTCTGGCTGGCGTTTGATCCGAGACTTGAGCGCGAGGTGGCGATCAAGATCATGCGCGGCAATCAAGGGGTGGACGGCCAGGCGCTGGCACAGTGGCTGCAGGAAGCGCGCAGCGTGAGCCGACTCACGCACGCCAACATCGTGCCAGTGTTCGAAGCCGACGTGCAAGACCATCAGCCTTATCTGGTGTTTGAATATGTGGCGGGCCAGACCTTGGCCCAGCTGATTCGCAAACAGGGCGCGCTGCCTGCGGCCGACACCGTGCGGGTCATGATCGACGTGCTCGATGCGCTGGTGGTGGCGCATGCCGCGGGCGTGGTGCACCGTGACCTTAAGCCCAGCAATATTCTGATCAACGCGACAGGCAAGGCTTTGGTGATGGACTTTGGTATTGCCGAGCGGATGAGCGGCGCTACCGCGGGGCAGGCGGCGGCGGCCGGATGCGGTACGCCGGGCTACATGTCTCCCGAGTCAGCCATCGGGGCCACGCCGGCGCCGACGATGGACATCTTTTCGGCCGGGATCGTGATGGCGGAAATGCTCGCCGGCAAACCGCTGATTGCCGAGCGCGACCCCTACCGGGCGATCTACCAGGTGGTGCATGAGCAGCTGATGTTGCCCGCCGATCTGCCTCGCGAGGTTGACGACCGGCTGCGCGCCATTGCCATGCGCGCGTTGGCGCGCGAGCCGGCGCAGCGCCATGTCAGTGCCCAAGTGTTCCGAGATGAGTTGGCGAAATGGACCGCGCAGACCGCCGGCGCGCCCGGCGCGGGCGGTGAAACCGAAAAGGTCGGGGCCGGCAGCGGCACGCTCGATTTCCTGCTGCGACGCATGCGTCACAAGACCGACTTTCCCGCGATGTCGGATTCGATGGTGCGTATCCAGGGTATGGCCGGCTCGGACAAAGAAAGTGTCGGCAGCATCACCAACGAGATCCTGAAGGACATTGCCCTGACCAACAAGCTGCTGCGCCTGGTCAACAGTGCCCACTATGCTCGTGGCAGCGCCATCAGCACCGTCTCGCGTGCGGTCAGCCTGGTAGGCCTCAACGGTATTCGCAATATGGCACTGAGTCTGGTGCTGCTCGAGCACATGCAGGACAAGGCGCACGCCAATCTGCTCAAGACTGAGTTCCTGCGCTCGCTCATGGCAGGCTCGATCGCCGGGGAACTGTGCCCGAGCGCGCGCGACACCGAGGAGGCGTTCATCGGTTCGATGTTTCAGAACCTGGGGCGCCTGTTGGCGGAGTTCTATTTCCCCGAGGAGGCCGCCGCCATCCGCGCGCAGACCACGGCCCGGCAACACCCCGTTGGCGAGGCCTTGGCGTCGGCCAGTGTCTTGGGGCTGAGCTACGAGGAGCTGGGTGTTGGTGTGGCCAAGGCCTGGGGCTTGCCTGCAGCCATCCAACGGTGTATGCGAAAGCCGGCGACACAGCCACCCGGCCGCGTGGCCGAGGACAGTGCCGAGCGCATGCGCTGGATCGCCGTGGCCGCCAACGAAACTGCCGACGCCCTGTTGCATTGCGCGCCCAAGGAACTCGACGCACGGCTGGAGGGTGTGGTGAGCCGCTTTTCCAAGACGCTTGGCGTCAGCCCCAAAGACATGCACGCAGCCACAGTCGCCGCGCGCCAGAAGTTGGTCGAGATGGCGCGCGCCATGGACCTGAAGGTGCTTGCTGGGTCGGCCGCGGCCCGACTGCTCGAGAGCCCCGGCCCAGCCGTCGCGGCCGATCATGGCGCTGGCACCCATGCGCATGGCATACCGGAGAGCGACGCATTGTCCCCGCTGGAATTACATGCCACGCAGCCTGCCGGTTCCGTCGAGGCGGCCAAGGTCTCGGCAGCGCCGCTGGTGGATCTGGCCGAGGTTCTGACTGCTGGCATACAGGACATCACCAACGCCATGGTGGAGGACTTCCGGCTCAGTGACGTGCTGCGCATGATCATCGAGACGATGTACCGCGCCATGGCGCTGCAGCGCATCGTCTTTTGTATGCGCGACGCCAAGACCGATGCGCTGACCGGTCGCTTCGGCCTGGGCGCTGATACCGACCAACTGGTGTCGTCTTTCCGGATTGCGCTGCAGGCGGCCCAGACCGATTTGTTTGCAGCGGTCTGCAACAAAGGCGCCGACACCATGATCAGCGACGCGACCGAAGCGCGCATGGCTGCGCGCCTGCCACTTTGGTACAAGCAAGCCGTCAATGCGCCGACATTTCTGCTGTTGCCCTTGCAGATCAAAGGCAAGCCCTTTGGCCTGATCTATGCCGACAAGGCCGCCCCCGGCAGCCTGATGCTCAATGAGAAGGAACTGGCGCTGCTGAGAACATTGCGCAATCAGGCGGTCATGGCGTTCAAACAGTCGTCGTGAGCGCGGCGCCAACCCCCTCCGCAAGGGGCTATCGTGCGGGCCTGATTCTTCCGGCGTTGTTGGGTGTGGTGGTCGGCACGGCCCTGCAATTGCAGCAAGCCAGTCTGTGGGCGTGGCCCGCTTACGCGGCCCTGTTGCTGACGGGTCTGGTGACGTGGGCGCTGGTGGCCAGTCGCCTGGCCGCACTCCGCGGCGCGGCCGTCCTGGTGCTGCTGGCCCTGGCCAGTGTTGCCGCCGGTGTCGCCGGGCTGCGCGGCGCCTGGTTGCACAGCAACGCTCTGACCGCCGTGTTGGAGGGGCGTGACATCGCGGTTGACGGTGTGGTGGCGGCGATGCCGCAGCGCTCTGACGTTGGCCTACGCTTTCGCTTCGATGTGCGATCAGCGCACCAGGGCGGCCTGCCAGTCGCGCTACCCCCGAAAATCTACTTGAGTTGGTATGGCAGCACGCCTGGACCAAGCGAGGCGCCTGGCTTGGCCGCGCCGCAGGCGCCTGCTCCACCGCCTGACCTGCGAGCGGGCGAGCGCTGGCGCATGACGGTGCGCCTGAAGGCGCCGCATGGCAACCTCAATCCGCATGGTTTTGACTACGAGCTGTGGCTGTGGGAGCAGGGCTTGCAGGCCACCGGCTATGTGCGCGTCGGGCCGCATGATCCGACGCCACTGCGCCTGGCCGACACCGGCGCGTATCCGGTGGAGCGGGCACGCCAGTGGGTGCGCGACCAGATTTTTCAGCGGCTCGATCACCGTCAGGCCGCCGGCCTGATTGCGGCATTGGTCGTGGGTGACCAAAACGCCATCGAGCGCGCCGATTGGGATGTCTTTCGCGCGACCGGTGTCGCGCACCTGATGAGCATCTCCGGTTTGCACGTCACCATGTTCGCCTGGTTGGCCGCCCTGCTCACGGGCGCGCTGTGGCGGCGCTCCAGCCGTCTATGCCTGCTGCTGCCGGCCCCGATCGCGGCACTGCTGTGCGGCGTGGTGTTGGCCTTTGCCTATGCCTACTTCAGCGGGTGGGGCGTGCCCGCGCAGCGCACCGTGCTGATGCTGGGCACTGTGGCGGCCTTGCGCTGGAGCGGCAGGCAATGGCCCTGGCCACACACCTTGTTGCTGGCTTGTGTGGTGGTGTTGTTGGCGGACCCGTGGGCCCTGCTGCAAGCCGGGTTCTGGCTGAGTTTCGTCGCGGTCGCGGTGCTGTTCGTCACCGACCCCGGCTCGGACCCGGCGCAGCCGCATGCCGCAGGGGGGCGCCTGAAGTCCCTGTTTGCGGAACAGTGGGTCATGACCCTCACGTTGACGCCGCTGACGCTTTTGTTGTTCGGGCAGGTCTCGGTGGTGGGGCTGTTGGCCAATGCCCTGGCCATTCCCTGGGTGACGCTTGTCATCACACCGTTGGCCATGCTGGGGGTGGCGTTCGCGCCGCTGTGGGATTTGGCGGTGTGGGCGGTTGCGGGCTTGCTGGCTTTTCTGCAGGCCTTGGCGGCTTTGCCTTTTGCCACGGTATCGGTGGCGCAAGCTCCGCTCTGGGCAGCCGTGGCGGGTATGGCCGGTGGCCTGCTTTTGGCGATGCGCTGGCCGCTGGCGCTACGCTTGCAGGGCTTGGCGCTGATTGTGCCGGTGCTGCTGTGGCAGGCGCCGCGTCCAGCGCCGGGAGAGTTTGAGCTGTTGGCGGCTGACATCGGCCAAGGCAATGCGGTACTGGTGCGCACGGCCAGTCATGCGTTGGTGTACGACACCGGGCCGCGCTTCAGCCGTGAGAGTGATGCCGGGCACCGTGTGCTGGTTCCCCTGTTGCGCGCCCTGGGTGAGCGCCTCGATACCGTGGTGCTGAGCCACCGCGACAGCGACCACACCGGTGGCGCGCAAGCGGTTTTGGCGATGCAGCCGCAGGCCACCTTGCTCAGTTCGATCGAGGACGGACATGTACTGCAGACCCAGCGGCCGGTGACGCGCTGCACCGCGGGGCAGCGCTGGCAATGGGATGGCGTGGACTTTGAAATTCTGCATCCGCACGTTGACGACTACGCTCGGGAGCTCAAGCCCAACGCCGTCAGTTGCGTGCTGCGCATCAGCAATGCGCGTCAGAGCGCGCTTCTGGCGGGTGACATCGAAGCCGAGCAAGAGGCCATCCTGGGGCAACGTGGCGCATTATTGAAATCCAACGTGCTACTGGTCCCGCACCACGGCAGCAAGACCTCAAGCAGTGATGGTTTTCTCGACGCGGTGGCGCCGCGTATCGCCCTGGTTCAAGCGGGTTATCGCAATCGATTTGGCCACCCGGCGCCGTCCGTGGTGGGGCGTTACGCGCAACGACAGGTGCGCGTGTTCGACTCGCCCCATTGTGGTGCGGCCACCTGGAACAGCGCGCAGCCTGACCAGGTGCGGTGCCAACGCGAGACCAATCGGCGTTATTGGCATCATCTTGTGCCATAGTGGAGCGGATGCGGCTTGGCGCTGGCCCGAAGCTTGCATGCCAGGGAAGGAAGATTTGCGGAGCCGACGCGGGGGCTGACCCGTTCTGACCGCACATGATTGAGGCGCGACTTATGCAGAGATTCGACGAGATGTACACCACGGTCCCTTACGCGCAGCCAGCGCAGATGGCGGCCGTGCGCCCCCACTACCAGGCCTTTGCCCAGTGGTTGGACCGGCAGGACCCGGCTGTGATGGCCAGCAGGCGTGATGAGGCGGAGATGGTCTTTCGGCGCGTTGGCATCACCTTTGCCGTCTATGGTGACAAGGATGAGCAGCGGGCCGGGTCTGAGCGATTGATTCCGTTTGACTTGATTCCGCGCATCATCTCGGCGCACGAATGGGCGATGATGGAGCGCGGTCTGGTGCAGCGAGTGACCGCTCTGAACCGATTTGTGCACGACATCTACCACGACCAGGAGATTTTGAAGGCCGGCCTGGTGCCGCGTGAGCAGGTCGAGCGCAACGCCCAGTTTCGGCCCCAGATGATGGGTGTGGACGTGCCCAATCAGGTCTACTCGCACATCTCCGGCATCGACATCGTGCGTGCCGCCAACGCGCAAGGGCAGGGCGAGTACTACGTGTTGGAAGACAACCTGCGTGTGCCCAGTGGCGTGTCCTACATGCTCGAAGACCGCAAAATGATGATGCGGCTGTTCCCCGAGCTGTTCAGCGCCCATAAGGTCGCCCCGGTCGCGCATTATCCTGACTTGTTGCTCGAGACGCTGCGCCAGAGCAGCCCAGCCACCACGGCCGAGCCTACAGTGGTGGTGCTCACGCCTGGCATGCACAACAGTGCCTACTTCGAGCACGCCTTCCTGGCGCAGCAAATGGGGATCGAACTGGTCGAAGGACAGGATCTCTTTGCCCGCGACAACTTCATCTACATGCGCACCACACGCGGGCCGCGTCGGGTCGATGTGATTTACCGGCGGGTCGATGATGATTACCTGGATCCCCAGGTCTTCCGCAGCAATTCGACGCTCGGTTGCGCGGGCCTGATCGAGGCTTATCGCGCTGGCAACGTCAGCATCTGCAACGCGGTCGGTACCGGCATAGCCGATGACAAGTCGATCTACCCCTACGTGCCGGGCATGATCGAGTTCTACCTGGGCGAGAAGCCGATTCTCAATAACGTACCAACCCGCATGTGCCGCAAGCCCGAGGATTTGGCCTACACCCTGGCCCATCTGGACGAGCTGGTGGTCAAGGAAGTGCATGGTGCCGGTGGTTACGGCATGTTGGTCGGGCCAGCGGCGAGCAAGGCCGAGATCGAAGCCTTCCGTCAGGCGCTGCTGGCGCGCCCCGATGGCTACATTGCGCAACCCACGCTGAGTCTGTCGAGCTGCCCAACCTATGTGGAAAGCGGCCTGGCACCGCGTCACATCGACTTGAGACCCTACGTGCTGTGCGGCAAAACGACCCAAATGGTGCCCGGTGGGCTGACGCGCGTGGCTTTGAAGGAAGGCTCGCTGGTGGTCAACTCGTCGCAAGGCGGTGGCACCAAAGATACGTGGATATTGGAATCCTGAAACCTTGCGGGACAGACCTTCAGCTCTGTCCCCAACTGATTGTCGAATGTTTGATGTTGTGGGGAGTTCTGGATGTTAAGTCGCACTGCTGATCACCTGTTCTGGATGTCGCGCTACACCGAGCGCGCCGAAAATACCGCCCGCATGCTCGATGTCAACTACCAGACTTCGCTGTTGCCACAATCGGCGGCGGTCGCCCAAGTGGGCTGGGAGGGGTTGCTGTCCATCAGCGAACTGCTGGCCGCATACCAGTATCAGCACGGTGACGTGCGTGCCCGCGATGTGCTGGACTTCATGGTCAAGGACGAGAGCAACCCATCGAGCATCATGTCCTGCCTGACTGCGGCGCGTGAAAACGCCCGCGCCGTGCGTGGCACCCTTACCACCGAGGTCTGGGAAACCCACAACCAGACCTGGCTTGAAGTGCGCCGCATGATTGGTGAGGGTGAATTCGAGCGCGACCCGGCCAAGTTTTTTGAGTGGGTCAAGTTCCGCTCGCACCTGTCGCGCGGGGTAACCTTGGGCACCATGCTGATGGACGAAGCCCTGTACTTCATGCGCCTGGGCACCTTTTTGGAACGCGCGGACAACACGGCCCGGCTGGTGGATGTGAAGTTCCATGCGCTGGAGACCGACTTCTATGGCACCGCCAACGAGCGCGACCAAGAGTACGACTTCTACCACTGGAGCGCCATTTTGCGTAGCGTCTCGGGCTTTGAGATTTACCGCAAGGTCTACCGTGACGTGATCAAACCCGAGCGCGTGGCCGACCTGTTGATTTTGCGCGCCGACATGCCGCGATCCCTGCACGCCAGCGTCAACGAAGTCGTCAACAACCTCGGCAAGGTCAGCGACGACTCGAGCAGTGAAACGTTGCGACGCGCCGGCAAGCTGCGCGCCGACCTGCAGTACGGCCGCATCGACGAGATACTGGCCATGGGCCTGCACGCCTACCTGACCCAATTCCTGGACCGGATCAACGACCTGGGGTCGCACATCAGCCGCGATTTCCTGCAGCCGGCATAGGAGTGAACGGCTTTTGCCGTCAGTCGCAGGGGTGTGGCACGACGGGGCGGTCAACCCAGCTCGTAGAAGCGCATCACCACCCGGTCGGGCAGGCGCGCCCCGGTGCCGACGAACAGCCGCTCGTTGATCCAAGCCATCCTGACCAGGCCGCGATGTCGCCACGATGCGACGCCGACGCCTCGGGGTATCCCCTAGGTCACTTAGTTCGCGGTCAAATGTTTAATATGATTATAGAAAATAATTATATTATGCAACAACCAGGGCGTGAGCCCTAGCCTCCCCGGTGGCGGTTCGCGTTGTGTCTTCAGGGTAAGGAGAGAGCATGCTTCGAGCAATAGTGTTGGTCGCGACATTGGTTGCAAGCGCCTTCGGGTATGCTGGCGATGGCGGGGTTACGCCGTCAGAGATTCGGCTAGGCGCGTCACTGGTGTTGAGTGGTCCCTTGGGTCCCCAGACACTTGAATACGGTGTTGGCTCGCGTCTCTACTTCGATGCGATCAACGCTGCGGGTGGCGTGCACGGCCGCAAGATCAGCTACAGCACGCTGGACGATGGCTTCGACCCCAAGCGGGCGCTTGACAACACGCGCAAGTTGATCAGCGAGGACGGTGTCTTCATGATCTACCACAACACCGGCACGGCCCAGACAGCCGCCATTCTTCCCCTGCTGGAGGAAACGCGCACCGTGGTGTTCGGGCCCGTCACGGGGCCTCGGTGTTTCGCGACAAGTTCAACCACTTTCTCTTCAACGTGCGTGCCAGTTACGCCAACGAGGCGCGGCGCATCGTGTCACAGCTCAGGCAGGGCGGTTTCTCGCGTGTGGCCGTGATCTATCAGGACGACCCTTTTGGCAAGGCTCTGCTGGCTGAGCTCAAGCAGGCCGCCACGCTGGAGAACCTGGCATTCGTGGCGGAGGTCAAGGTTGACCCCAAGCAGCCCGATTTCGCGGCTGCGGGTGTGGCCACCGAGCGCGCGCAGCCGCAAGCCGTGATTCTGGGAACTGCCGGCAGCACCTTCACCAATAGCATCAAGGCTGTGCTACAAACCTCGGTCAAGCCCAGTTTCTATGGCTTCTCAGTGGTCAGTCTGGACGCCGTCAACCGTGATCTCAAGGAACAGTCGCGCGGCATCATCCTGGCCCAGATCATGCCCTCGCTGCGCAACATGACGATTCCGGTGGTGGCCGAATACCACAAGCTGCTGCAAGCCAAGTCACCCGGCGCCGTGCCTTCTGCTACACAGTTTGAAGGCTTTGTGCATGCCAAGCTGCTGGTGGGCGCGTTGCGCCGCGCCGGGCCCAATCTCACCACTGAGGGATTTATCCGCGCCATGGAGGGCGGCGGCGATGTCGCTTTTGGTCGCTTTGTGGCCAAGTACTCACCCCAGTCCCACAACGGGTCTTCCTACGTGGAGCTGGCCATCATCGACAACGCTGGGCAGTTGCGCTACTGAGCCGGTGGGTGTGCGTTATGCGAGCTCGAAGAAGCGCATGGCCACCCGCTCGGGCAGGCGCGCCCCGGTGCCGACGAACAGCCGCTCGTTGATCCAAGCCAGCGCGAGTGAGGCTGTCTCGAAGCGCGGGCAGCAGCGAAAGTAGATGTGGGCCGAGTCCACCGGCTCGCCGCGCGCAAGCTGGGCCATGTGGGCCGGCGTGCCAGTGCGCAGGGCGGTGTTGTGCACATAGATCAGGTCGCCACCGTCGGTCTCCAGGCAATAGCGCGCATCCAGCTCGGCCAGGTGGTCGTTCACGATCAACTGAAAGTCCGCGCCGCCGGGCAACACCTTGGCGCTCCACCCCACACCGGTCACGCTGCCGCCCACGATCGGTATCAGGCGACGTCGGCCGTGCAGGCTGTGGCCAACTTCTTGCGGCGGCCCCACGTGCACCGACAGGTCGGCAAAGAAGCTCAGCGCAGGCGTTGGCAGATCAGGTTGGGTCGAGGGCGACATCGCGGGTCTGGCTACTGCTACAGGTAGATCTTTTTGAGCAGTTTGAGCAGTGTGGTGCGCTCGTTGGGGGTCAAGCGCGCGGCGACTTCCGAGTCCAGTGCGAAGGCGGTCTGCTCGGCTTCGCGCATCATTTTCTTCCCGCTGGCGGTGACATGCAGGCCCATGGCCCGGCCGTCATGGGGATGGGGTTGGCGCAGGATCAGGCCACGCTTCTCCAGCGACTTGACCATGCCCACCAGGTTGGGCGCCAGGATGCCCAGCGTGCTGCACAGTTGGCGCGAGGTGATGCCCGGGTTGTGCGTGATCAGCGACAGCACCGAAAAGTCCACCGGGCGCAGGTCATAGACCGCCATGCGCTCCAGAAAGGGCTCAATCAGCACCAGCGCGGTGCGCCGCGCGTTGTAGCCCAGCAGGCTTTCCAGGAAGCGGGTGTCAACCTCTTCGACGAAAGGCGCTGTAGATTTGGTGTTCATGGCGACGCGTTCACAATCACTGCAACTATAGGCGCTCCGTCGTGGTGTCGGCCGGCGCCCGTCAGGCCCCGCCGGTACTCGCCTTCTTGCGCGCGGTCCCCAGGTAAGTGTCGATCACGCGCGGGTCGGTGGCCAGTTCCGAGGCCGGCCCCTGCAGCATGATCTCGCCCATTTCCAGCACGTAAGCATAGTCCGCCGTCTCCAGCGCGGCGCGTGCGTTTTGCTCCACCAGCAGGGTGGTGACACCGGTCTTGCGCAAGGCATCGATGGTGCGAAAGATCTCCTTCACCACCAGCGGCGCCAGGCCCAGGCTGGGCTCGTCGAGCATCAGCAGCTTCGGACCCGACATCAGCGCACGGCCCAGCGCCAGCATCTGGCGCTCGCCGCCCGAGAGGGTGCCGGCCAGCTGGGTGCGCCGCTCCAGCAGGCGCGGAAACAGCTCAAACACCACCTCCATTTGTGCGCGCCAGCGCGGGTTGCGCAGCCGCACCTGGCGGTAGGCGCCCAGCACCAGGTTGTCCTCCACGCTCATGCTGCCAAACAGCTCGCGCCGCTCGGGCACCAGGGCCACGCCCAGCATGACGCGTTCTTCCAGCGGCAGCCGGGTGACCGACTCGCCCGCGTACTCAATGATGCCGGTTGAGGGCAACACCCCCATCAAGGCGTTGAGCAGGGTGGACTTGCCCGCGCCGTTGGGCCCGATCACGGTGATGATGCTGCCGGTGTTTGCCTGCAAATGGATGCCGCGCAGCACCTCGGCCTTGCCATAACCGGCGTGGAGTTCCTGTACCTTGAGCAGCGGGGTGTTCATGGGTCGGGTCGGTTCAGTGCTCGGTGCCCAGGTAGGCCGCACGCACGGCGGGGCTGGCCTGGATCTCTTCCGGTGTGCCCTCGATCAGGCGGGTGCCAAATTCCATCACCACGATGCGGTCGCTGATGTCCATCACCAGGTCCATGTCGTGCTCCACCAGCAGGATGCTCAGGCCCTCGGACTTGAGCTGGCGCAGCACGCCGATCAGCGCCTGCTTCTCCTGGTGGCGCAGGCCGGCGGCGGGCTCGTCGAGCAACAGCAGCGCGGGGTCGCCGCACAGGGCTCGGGCAATCTCCAGCAGGCGCTGCGGTCCCATGGCCAGATTGCCGGCCAGCTCGTGCAGGGAGTCACCCATGCCGACGCGGCGCAGTTGTAGCTCGGCTTCCCGCAACAGGGACTGTTCCTCGTGGCGATCAAGCCGCAGCATGGCCGATGCTGTCCCGCGCTGGCCGCGCAAATGGGCGCCCAGTGCCACGTTCTCCAGCACCGTCATGTCAGCGATCATCTTGACGTGCTGAAAGGTGCGCGAGATGCCGCGTTGGGCGATCTCGCGCGAGGGCAGGTTGCTGATGTCTTGGCCGCAAAAGCTCACCTGTCCACTGCTCAGGGGCAGCACACCCGTGATCAGGTTGAAAGTGGTGGACTTGCCCGCGCCGTTGGGCCCGATCAGGCCGACGATCTGGCCGGCCTGGACCTCGAAGTTGATCGCGTTGACGGCCACCAGGCCGCCAAAGGTCTTGCGCAGGTCACGCGCCTGCAGCACCACCTCACCCACGCCGGGCTTGGGGCGTTGCGCCAAGGCGGCGGCGTCTTGCCAATCCACCCGGCGCGGGGTCTTGGGCAGCAGGCGGTCCACAAAGGCCCAGATGCCCTCAGGCGCGTACTTCAGCGTCAACACCAGCAGCACGCCAAACACGATGATCCACGCTGAACGGCGACGGGTTCACCGCGCGCTGAAAGTGCGCATACAGCCAGCCTGACACACTGGCCAGCATGGCAGACAGCACGAAGACGCCGATCTTGAAGCGCAGCGTATCGATGCCCATCGATTCGGCCATCTGCGAGCCGTTTTTGAGCGCGCGCATGGCGCGGCCCACACGCGAATCCAGCAGGCGCAGCATGCCCAGCGCAGAGAGCAGCACCATGCCCCAGGTCAGCACCAAGAACACCCGGCCCTGACCCAACTGCCAGCCCAGCAGTGACAGACCCGGCACCTCCAGAATGCCGTCGTACTTGCCCAGCGCGTCCAGGTTGCCCATCAGGTAGTACAGCGACAGGCCCCAGGCCAGTGTGGCCAGGGGCAGGTAGTGGCCCGACATGCGCAGGGTGAGCCAACCCAGAATCACGGCGCTGACCGTCGTCAGCGCCACGCCGAAGAACAAGGTGAGCCAGGGCGACAGCCCCACGTGCACGGTGAGCCAGGCGGAGGTGTAGGCGCCGATGCCGACAAAGGCCGCCTGGCCGAACGAGGTCAGACCCCCGATGCCGGTCAGCAGCACCAGCCCTAGCACCGCCATTGCGGACAGGCCGATGTAGTTGAGCTGCGTGATCCAGAACTCGGGCACCGGCAGCACCGCCAGCAGGGCGATCGTGCCGCCCAAAGCCCAGATACCCCATGTTTGTTGGCGCACCTCAGTGTTCCTCGCCTTGATGGCCACTGGTCAGCGAGCGCCACAGCAGCACCGGCAGGATCAGGGTGAACACAATCACCTCCTTGAAGGCGCTGGCCCAGAACGAGCCAAAGGCCTCGATCACACCCACCAGCAGCGCCCCCAGCGCCGCGCCGGGGTAACTGGCCAGCCCACCGATCACGGCGGCCACAAAACCTTTCAGGCCGATCAGAAAGCCCGAGTCATAGAACACCGTGGTGGTCGGACCGATCAGCAGGCCCGACAAGGCCCCGATCAGCGCGGCACAAGCCAGCGTGAGCTGGCCCGCCGCCTGGGACGAGATGCCCATCAGCCGTGCGCCCAGGCGGTTGACGGCGGTGGCGCGCAGCGCCTTGCCGTACAGCGTGCGCTCGAAGAACAACCACAGCAGCACCATCAGCGCGGCCGAGGCCAGGGCCACGATGAGGGCTTGACCGGTCAGGCTGACTGCACCCAGTTGAAAGCGTGCGTCCCAAAACGGTGGGTTGCGAAAACCCTCGGCTCCGAAGAACAGCAGCCCCAGGCCGGTCAGCGCAAAGTGCACCCCCACCGACACAATCAGCAGCACCAGTGAACTCGCGTCGGCGAGTGACTGGTAGGCCAGCCGGTACACCAGTGGCCCGAAGCAGGTGACGATGGCCACCGACAGCGCGGCCTGCACCAGCAAGGAGAATTGCAGTGGCGCAGCCCATAGCGTAATCAGGGCCACCACCACCGGCGGCATCAACACCTTGAGGCCCGCGAGGCCGGCGCTGGCCAGCGAAGCATGGCGCCGCCAGCTTTGCCAGCACTCCGCCAGTGCCGCCAGCGCCGCCAGCAGCATCAGTAACCACACCGTGCCCGGTACCTGGCCGGTTTGCAGGATCGCCAGAGTCAGCGCGCCGTAGGTGACAAACTCGCCTTGCGGGATGAAGATGACACGCGTTACCGCGAACACCAGCACCGTGGCCAGCCCCAACAGCGCGTAGACCGCGCCGTTGGTCAGGCCGTCGAGCAAGAGAATGCTGGCGATCGACGAGTCCATGCTTACTGCAGCTTCCAGTCGCCGTTGGTGATGCGCAGGATCACGCCCGTGTCATCGGTGTAGCCGGCGTGGTTGGTGGCGGTGTAGTTGACCGTGCCATGGAACAGTGCAATCGGGCCGGCATTTTCCAGAGCGGCCTTGAGTGCGCCACGGAACTCCTTGGTGCCGGGCTGCGCCGACTTGAGCGCCGCGGGAATGATCTTCTGCAGAACCACCGAGGCGTCATAAGCATGGCCTGCGTGGGTGTTGCGGCTGTTGGCGCCGTGGGCTTTCTCCCAGGCCTGCACGTGTGTCAGGGCCACCGCCTTGCTCGGATGGTTGGCGGGCAGTTGCTCGGCCACCATGCCGGGGCCGGCCACCACGTAGCCGCCCTCGACATCCTTGCCGCCAACGCGCATCAAATCGCGCGCGGCCGCGCCGTGGGTCTGGTAAATCTTCCCCTTGTAGCCACGCTCCATCAGGGCCTTGTGGGGCATCGCCGCGCCACTGCCCGAGGCCACGATCAGGATCGCGTCGGGGTTGCTGGCGGTGACCTTGAGCGCCTGGCCGGTGACGCTGGTGTCGGTGCGGGCAAAACGTTCTTCCGATACGAACTTGAGATCGGTACCGGTCATCTTGACCTTCATGTCGCGCAGGAACAGCTCGCCAAAGGCATCGGCGTAGCCCAGAAAGCCAACCGTCTTGACGCCGGTCTTTTTCATGTGCGCCACCAGCGCGTGCGACATCACCAAGGTGGACTGCGGCAGGTTGTAAGACCACGGCGACCGGGCGGTGGAGACGTCAATGGGGGCAAAGGTCAGTTGCACCGTGCCGCTTTCGGCCGCCACCGTTGCCACCGCGTTGGCGGTTGGCGTGGATGAGGAGCCGAACAGAATGTCAACCTTGTCCTCACTCACCAGGCGGCGCGCATTTTTTGTAGCTTGGGACGGGTCGGTGGCGTCGTCCAGAATGATCACATTGAGTTTTTGCCCGCCGATGCTGGTCGGCCACTGCGCGATCGAGTTCTTGCTGGCAATGCCCAGCGCCGACGTAGGGCCGGTCAGCGGCAAACTGATGCCGACATTGATGTCCGCCTGGGCGGCGCCGGCGAGCAGGGCGGCCACGGATGCGGCGACGAGGGTTCGGATGGCTTTCATGGTATGTCTCCTGTGTGGTTGTGGTGGGAAGAACGGGCGGGATCGTTGTCAGGTGCATCGTGCCAGGATGTCGGGCGGGACCGGGACGGCTTTGATGCGGTCGGGGTCGTCGGTGCGGCGCACGCAGAAGGCGCGCGTCTCGGTGCCCTCGCACAGCAGCTCGTCGCCACGCATGACCACGTGTTTGTTGATGAACACCGTGTTGCGCCATTCCTGCACCGAGGTGTGGATCTGCAAGGTTTCACCGTACGTGGCAGGTTGCGAGAACTTGGTGTGAATCTCCAGCAGCGGCGCGCCGAAGATGCCGGTGGTCTTGACCAGCTCCCGAAACGGCGGCACGCCACACTGTACAAAAAAGTTGTGCGACGCGGCGTCCATCCATTTGGAGAAGTTGGCGAAGAACACGATGCCCGCCGGATCGCAGTCACCAAACATGACCTTGACCTCGTAGACCACGGTTTTGCTCACTCGTATTCCTTGGTTTCAGCGCGGCGCCATGCGCAGCGCGCCGTCGAGCCGGATCACTTCGCCATTGAGATGCGTGTTGGTGACGATGTGCGCCGCCAGTTGCGCAAACTCTTCCGGTTTGCCCAGCCGCGCAGGGAAGGGAATGCTGGCGGCCAGCGACTGCTGCACCGGCTCGGGCAGGGTCTTCATCAGCGGCGTGGCAAACAGGCCCGGCGCGATGGTGCAGACCCGGATGCCATGCTGCGCCAGGTCGCGTGCCATCGGCAGTGTCATGCCGACCAGCGCGCTCTTGGAGGCGCTGTAGGCTTGCTGCCCGACTTGCCCGTCATAGGCCGCCACCGAGGCGGTGAACAGCATCACGCCGCGCTCGCCGTCTTCCAGGGGCTCCAGCTTGGCGCACGCGGCGGCAAACAGACGGCTGGCGTTGTAGGTGCCGATCAGGTTGACGTTGACCACACGCACAAAGTCTTCCAGCGGCGCGGCGTTGCCATCTTTGCCAACGATGCGTTTGGCGCTGCCGATGCCGGCAATGTTCATCAGCATGCGCGCCGGGCCATGCGCGGCGCTGGCCTTGGCCAGTGCCGCTTGCAGGCTGGTGGTATCGGTGATGTCGCACTGGCAGGCCACGGCGCGGCCGGCGCCGTGCGCGGCGTTGATGTCGGCCGCCACCTTCTCGGCGTTGGCCAGGTTGATGTCCAGCACCGCCACCTTGGCGCCGAGGCGGGCCAGTTCGTGGGCGGTGGCCTCACCCAGGCCGGAGCCGGCGCCGGTGACCAGCGCGCTGTGTCCTTGTGTCTTCATGATCGCATGTCCTTTGATGTGCTTGCTATTTTTTAAGTAGCTAACTGTTGAATATGGTATTGGCTTTCGGCCTTGTTTTGTTCTGGCTTTGGGTGCAGATCAGGCCGCCGCCGGGTTTTCCAGCAGCAGCGCAATGCCTTGGCCGCCGCCAATGCAGGCGCTGGCCACGCCGTAGCGCAGGCCGCTGCGCTGCAGCTCGCGCGCCAGCGTGATGGTCAGGCGCACGCCAGTGGCGGCCAGCGGGTGGCCCAGAGCGATGGCGCCGCCGTTGACGTTAAGTTTGTTCAGGTCCAGGCCCAGGCGTCAGGCCGGCGCGCGCCAGCAGCAGCCGGATCGCTGGTGCCGGGCCAATGCCCATGGTTGCCGGCGGCACGCCCACCACGGCGGCGGCCAGCAAGCGCGCCAGCGGCTTGCGGCCCTGCGCCTCAGACCATTGCCGTGCATAGGCGCCCGAGCTCACCACCGAAGCGGCGGCGGCATCGACCAAGGCCGAGCTGTTGCCACCGGTCTGCACGCCGCCTTCGTACACCGAGCGCAGCTTGGCCAGCACCTCCACTGGCGAGATGCGGGCATGCGTGTCCAGGCTGACTTCCGTTACCTTGCCCTGCAAACGGATGCCCCGCGTGACATGGCCTTCGAGCTCGAACTTCTCCGTCACCACCGGCACGATCTCGCCGGCATGAAAACCCGCTTGCTGCGCTGCCACCGCCTTGGCAAAGGAGTGCGAGGCAAACTCATCCACCTGCTCGCGGTTGATGCCGTATTGCTTGGCCAGGTTCTCGGCGGTCTGGATCATGTTGATGCCAGCGGCCGGGTCTTTGAGCGCCTCCCACATGTAGTCCTTGAACGCCACCTCGGCACCGAGCTTGAAGCCGGTGCGGTGGTCGAACGCGGCGATCGGGTTGCGCGTCATGTTCTCGGTGCCGACCACCAGCGCGGCCTCGCAGGCGCCGCCCTGCACGTGCTCGCCGGCCTGGCGAAACAGCTCGAAGCCGGTGCCGCAGATGCGCTGCGCCATCAGCGCCGGCACGGTCAGCGGCACGCCCGCATACAGGCCAATATGGCGCGGCAGGAAGAACTGGTCGAAGTCGCCCGGTGCCATGTTGCCGGTCAGCACCGATTCGATCTGCTCGCCCGCCACGCCACTGCGCTGCAGCACGGCGCGCGCGGCCTTGATGCCTAAGTCGGTGGGCGATATATGGCCCAGCGCGCCGCAGTAGTCCACCATCGGCGTGCGCAGACCGTCGAGGATCCAGATGTCCTGAAAGGCGTTGAAGAGTCCGGGGTAGGCAGAAGCCATCAGGGGTACTTGAATGGGTTGTTGAGTCAGTTGCTTGAGGGCGCGATCAGTTCAGCCGGTATGTCCACTTACGCTGGGCTTGAGCAAGCCGGGCAGGGTGTCGTCATGCAGCGCCTGCACCGTGGCGGCGCGCTGCGCCAGCACGGCGCGCTGGTTGATTGAGCCCTTGTCGGTGATCTCGCTGCGGTCGATGGTCGGCGGCTCGGCCAGCAGGCACAGGCGCGCAATGCGGCTGGCGCTTCCGGTGGCGCGCTCGGCCAGCTTGTCGAGCAGGGTCTGAAAATGCGCCCGCACCGGCGCGCTGGCCAGCACCTGCGCCACGCTGGCCTCGCTGCCCAGGCCGCTCAGGGCGCGGCAGGCGGCCAGATTGGGGAACCCCATGGCGCCCACCTCGTGTTGGCCCAGACCGGTGATCACCCCGTCTTGCCCGCAGGGTGCGCCCGCCGCAATGAGCTGGTTACGCATCGGCCCGACGCTGACAAAGGTGCCGGTCGCCAGCTTGAAGTCTTCGGCAATACGACCATCGAACCTTAGGCCCTGGTGGATGTCACCCTCATCGATCCACTTGACGGCGTCGCCCGAGCAGAAGAAGCCTTCATCGTCGAAGTGTTTGGCGGTCTCTTCCGGTGCGCGCCAGTAGCCCGGCGTGATGTTGGGGCCGCGGTAGCGCAGCTCGGTCTTGTCGCCGGTTTTGACCAGCTTGATCTCCAGCCCCGGCGCGGGCACGCCCAGGTCGCCGGCCTTCACATTGGGGTTGGTCACGAACAGCGCAAACGGGCTGGACTCGGTCATGCCCAGGCTGGTGGTCATGACGATGCGTTGGCCCAGTTCGGCCTCTTGCGAGGCGCTCAGGCTGTCCCACACCGGCTGGCTCAGGCCCGCGCCAGCGTAGAAGAACATCTTGACGCGCGACAGCAAATTGCGCCGCAGCAAGGCGTCGGTCTGCATCGCGTTTGCAATGGCTTCAAAGCCGGCCGGCACATTGAAATAGACCGTGGGCGCCACCTCGCGCAGGTTGCGCAGGGTCTCGCCAATCAGGTGCGGCGCGGGCTTGCCGTCGTCGATGTACAAGGTGCCGCCGTTGTAGACCACCATGCCAAAGTTGTGGTTGCCGCCAAAGGTGTGGTTCCAGGGCAGCCAGTCCAGCAGCACCAGGGGCGCCTCGGTGATGACCGGCATCGACTGCGTCATTTGCTGTTGGTTGGCGCACCACATGCGGTGCGTGTTGATCACCGCCTTGGGCAGCGTGGTGGAGCCGCTGGTGAACAGGAACTTGACGATGGTGTCCGGTCCGGTGGTCAACATGGCGGCGTCCACAGCATCCGTGGCCGGGGTGGCCAGCAGCTCGGCAAAGGGGGTGCTGGCTCGCATGTAGGGCAGCGTGCCTGGGTCAACACCACCTCCACCTCGTCGCCAACGCAGGCCTTGATCGCCTTGCCGTAACGCGCGCCGTCCGCCGCGAACACCAGGCCGGGTGTGACCGTGCCCAGCACATGGCGCAACTTGGCGAAGTCCTGGCTGACCAACGAGTAGGGCGGCGACACCGGCACAAAGGGCACGCCCGCCACCATGCAGCCCATGGCCAGCAGCGCGTGCTCCAGGTCGTTTTCGGACAGCAACACCACCGGACGCTCGGCACTCAGGCCACGGTTGATCAGGCCTTGGGCGATGCTGCGCGCGGCGGCCCAGGCCTGGGCATAAGTCACTTCGCGCCAGTCGCCAGACTTGCCATCGGCAAGCTGGCAGCGCCGGGCCAGGAAGGTGCGCTCGGGTGCAGTCAGCGCCCAATGCCGCAGCCGGTCGGTCAGGCGCGGCGGGTGATCGCGCAGGCTCTGCTGGGCCGTCACGTAACACACGCCCGGCGCGCCCTCGCGCCGCTCGACACGGGTTACGCCAAAGGTGAGGGGTCGAAACGTGATGGGGCTCATGGTAGTTGCTCGTTCAGTTGCCGCGCACCTTGGCCGCACGACCTTCCAGAAAAGCGCGCATGAATTCCTTGGCCTCGGGCGCGCTCTGGGTGATACCGGCCATCATGGACTCGGTCACAAAACCCTGGTCCCCCGGCGCCTCGGCAATGCGCGGCAGCACCTGGGTGATGGCGTAGTTGGTCAGCGGCGCGTTGGTGGCCACCTTCTGCGCCAGCTCCAGCGCCTTGGCAAAGGCCTCGCCCTTTGGCACCAGGTAGCTGGCCAAGCCGATGCGCTCGCCCTCCTGGGCGTTGTAGACGCGCCCGGTCAGCATCATGTCCACCATGCGCGCCGTGCCGATCAGGCGCGGGATGCGCACGGCACCGCCGCCGCCGACAAAAATGCCACGCGAGCTTTCCGGCAAGGCAAAGTAGGTAGTCTCGTCGGCAACGCGGATGTGGCAAGCGCAGGCCAGCTCCAGCCCGCCGCCCACCACCGCGCCGTGCAGCGCCGCGATCACCGGCACCGGGCCATGCTGCACGCGCTCCATGACCGAGTGCCACATGCGCGAGTGGTGCAGGCCGCCGACGGCATCTCGCTCCTTGAGTTCACTCAAATCCAGCCCGGCGCAAAAGTGCTCGCCCTCGCCGTCGAGCACGGCGGCGCGCACGTCGGCGGGCAGGTTGTCAAACAGGTCGCGCAGCGCCAGCACCAGTTCGTCACTGAGGGCGTTGCGCTTGGCGTTGCGGGCAAGCCGGATGACGGCAACTTCCTGCTGCTCGCCGCAGCGTTCGAAATGAAGGTGGGGGTGGCTCATGGTGCGCTTCCTGTGAGCCTTCATTATTGTTATGAGTTATAACTAATTCAAGCCGACATGAGACCGTTCTTATCGGTGTTTTCCCGAGGTTCGCCGCGTTGGCGTGTTGGCGCCGACCGCGTTTTGGCATGCCACACCCGCGCTGAGGCGCTCTGGCGCTCAGACGCCCAGCAGCGGCAGATCGGCCTTCTTGAGCGTGCGCAGCACGAAGCTCGACTTGCTGTGCCGGATGCCCTTGATCTTGTACAGCTTCTCGCGCAGCAGGCGTTCGTAGTCTTGCGTGCCGCTCACCGCGATGCGCAGCAGGTAGTCGTAGTCACCCGACACCAGGTAGGCTTCCACCACTTCCGGAATCTTGGCCAGCACCTCGCCAAACTTCTCCAGCGTGTTGTCGGAGTGGCTGTCCAGCGTCACCTGCACCAGCACCGTCTCGCCCAGGTTCAGCGCGGCGGCATTCAGGCGCACGGTGTAGCCCTCGATCACGCCGCTGTCTTCCATCTTCTTGATGCGGTTCCAGCACGGTGACTGGCTCAGGCCCACGGCCTGGCCAATCTCCTGCAGGCTGGCGCGGGCGTTGGTTTGCAGGATTTGAAGAATTTTTCGATCAATTTTGTCCATGAAGTTGATTATTCTTGAGTTTTACACCGGTGAAGAAAAATTACCTTTTTCGGTTGCAATCAGCATCGCAATCAAAAGCACTTTCTGTTGACAAGGCGGGATACTCATGTTTGCCAACGCGTTTACCCACACGTTGCGCTGGGCCAACCCCTCGGCAGGTTACCGCCTACCGAGGGGCTTGAGTTTGGGAACGATGTCGCGGGCGTTGTTGCGCGCTTGGGCGTCGACTAGCGAGCCATGCGATTCTTCTAGTGAGACCGGTAACATGACCCGTGTCTACTTGTATACTGGTCGCGCTGGTGTCGCACCGGTTGGCGTGTTGCGGCCGAAATGGCGTTCGCATCTTTCTCTCCCTTCAAATACAGTGAGGCTTCCATCATGAGATTTGGTCCCAAATTGGTCGCGTTGGCGATCTCCGCTTGCTGCGGTGTTGCCCAGGCGGCCACCTTCGATCCTGCAACCGGTTACCTGACAATTCCTTCCATCAAGGTAGGTGGGGTCACTTACAGCGTGGTCGTGAGTATCGGCAGCTTGGTGAGCTTCAACACCGGCGTGCCCGGATCTGAGGACTCGTATGAGCCGACCACCAATGTCCTGTCGATGCCCAGCATCGTCGTGGGCGGCATCACGTTCACCAATGTGAAGGTGACCGTTGGTGGGGTGATCAGTTTCAGCGTTGTATCCACCACACCGCCCGCATCGGCGGCATCGTGCAGCGCCGCCAGCGCCCCGGCCGGCTTCAATTACTCGCAGTCGGGCAACACGATTACCGTCACGACCAACGGGTGCGTCGCGTTGCCAACCACTGGCATCTGTAACCCCACCGCAACGCAAGCTACTGGCGTCAATGTGCTGGTGACGCAAAACACGCAGTCGTTCAAACTGACCGGTATCTCCATGAACATACCTGGTCTGCCCAACCCGTTTGACGCGATGGCGTCGGCGCTGGGTGTCACCTCATCATGCATTCGCAATGCGCCAACGGGGTATTCAAGCCTCACCGTCAACAGCAATGTGTGCTACGACATCACCCAGCAAATGGGGCCAGCCCTGACTGCCAATCCCTCACCCTACATCACCGTTTCCAACCCGATCACGATGAGTATGCAGGGCACGACGACCATGCAGGTTGTAGCCGACTGTTTGACCTCGGGCGCCATGGTTATCACCGACGCGTTGACGGGCACGACACTGATCAAGCAGGCGGACGGTAGCTACAAGTAGGCGTGCCCTGCAACGCCGAACTGGCACAGCGCAACGGAAACTACCGCGCCGACCGGTGACGGCGGCGCCGCAACTTCGACTCACTCTATTGGTGACAGAATCTGCGTCAACCGGTCTGGCGTTCCCTCGATCCGTTCGAGCTTGGGGTAGCGCAGCCCGCCGCGGTAGTCGATCCTGACCGTACGGTAGCGGTCTGCGGACTTGACCAGCAGTTCCACGCCGCTACCGTTCTTGGCTTGCGTGATAGCCTCGCGCAAGAATTCAGGCTTGTAGGCGAAGCCGTTGACGGCGACCAATTGCACGGTCGAAGCCAGGCCGGCGCGGAAGGCCGGGCTGTCCCATTGCACATGGGTCAGCTTGCCGTCTTTGTCCAGATCAAAACCCAGTGAGTAGGTAAACCCAGTGCTCTTGCGTGCGGCCTCGGTGGTCTTGGCGTATTCGCTTTGTTGGTCGCTGTAGGCCAGCTTCCAGCCGCTGCGGGTCAGACCATCCAACGGCGCTGACGGGTCGTGGCCGTCGAGCCGCTGGCGCAAGAACGTGGTCCAGTTGAAGGGGCGCCGCTTATTGAGCGCGCGCATCACGTCCTCGAAGGTGTACGGCAGAGTTCGCCCGCCCGTTCTCCACGCCAAAGAACTGTCTGGCCACGTCGTTCAGACTCGCCTTGCCGGCGCTCAACTCGCGGATCTGGGTGTCAACATCGAGCCAGATCAGGGCGCCCTCGTCGTAGTAGTCTTCACCGCGTTGCCAACTGCGCCAGTCCTGCGGGGCACGACGGCTGACGATGGGCTCGTTGGTGGTGTCTTGCAGGTTACGCCAGGTGCGCCCGGCGCGCGCGTCCAGCCAGGCGGCGGTTTGGGCCAGGCTCTCGCGCGAATCAGGGATCGACACCAGGCCGGAGCGGGCGCTCAGCACAAAGCCCCAGTACTGGGTTTGTCCCTCGTAGAACCACAGCAGGCTGTCTTGCATGGGCTGGTTGAAGGTGGGCGTGCTCAGGTCGGCGGGGCGGCGGAACTTGCCGTTCCACGAGTGCGTGTACTCATGGGGTAGCAAGGTTCGACCGGGAGCGCCCTTGGCCCACTCGGTGAAATAGCCCGGCTTGACGCCGTTCTCGCTGGACTCGGCGTGTTCCAGGCCAATACCCGAAAAGTGTTCACTCAAGGCCAGCAGGAATTCGTAGCGTTTGAAATGCCGAGAGCCAAACAGGCGGTCGGCCTGCCGCACCAGCGCCTTGTGTGCGTCGATCTGCTCGGTGCTGGCTTTCAGGCTGGCCGGGTTGTCGGCAAACAGCGTCAGATAGACCGGTGCGCTGCCGGCGGCGTCCAGCGCCACGCGATCGGTGTAACGGCCGGCCCACAAGGGGGAGTCGACCAGCGTCTCCAGGGACACCTCCTTGAACACCACCCGATCGGCCTCGCGCCGGGCTTCGTCCAGGGCGCTGGCCAGCTTCCAGCCGCTCGGCAAAGTGGCGCTGGGGCGCACCTGAATTGCGCGTGCGCTGTGGCCCGCCGGGTACAAGACCACCGTGTGCCACTGCAGGCCAATGATGTCCGTCGTCATGACCACTCGCCCGGTCGCCTGCGAGACTGGCGAGAGGTATTGAAAGCTCAGCTCCAGGGTGTTCACACCGCTGGGCACGTCCAGGTGAAAGGCGTACATGTCCAGCGTGTCGCGTTTCCACGCGATCACTTGTCCCTTGGCCAGGATACGCAAGCCCGCCAGCTTGCCAATTGGGCCGACTGGCGAATGGGCGCCCGGCAGCCACTGCGGGTAATACAGTGTCAGTGGCCCGGGCTTGACCGGCATCGTCTGGCGCACCTCCATGATCTTGCGCTCCAGATCGGTCAGATCGACATCAACGCTGATGACGCCGGGGTAGGCAGCGTCTTGCACCGCCGGTATGGGGCGTTGGGCCTGCGCCATGGCGACAGGTCCGAGGGTGAGTAAGCACAGCATGAGGCCGCTTGCGTGCAACAGGCGTAGACAGAATATGAGTAGGGGCGCGGTTGTGCGAGTCATGGTGGGCATGCTTTGCGGTGCAAGCTGGCTTGTGGCCACGCCGCGCCGTTGGTCCGATGAAGATGGATGAGCGCGCATTCTAAACACGGATGCGGCACTTATCCGGGTGACGAGTCCGTCCGCAGTCTGGCCGCAAGCGCTTGCGCGCACGCGAATCCACTGGCCCACGCCCATTGGAAGTTGTAGCCGCCCAGCCAGCCGGTGACGTCGACCACCTCACCAATGAAGTACAGGCCGGCTTGTCTGGACTCCATGGTCTGGCTCGATAGTTCCCGCGTATCGACGCCGCCAGCGGTGACCTCGGCTTTGGCAAAACCTTCGGTACCCGTTGGCGTGAGTTCCCAGCGGTTCAGGCTTTGCGCCAACACGGCCAGGGACTTGTCGCTGGCCTCGTTGATGGGTCGGCGCCAGTCGTGTGGTGCGCTGCGCTCGGGCGTGGTCCAGGCCTGGGCCAGGCGCGCGGGCACCCAGCTTGCCACTTCGTTCACGATGAGTCTGCGCGACTGGGCCTTGGCAAGGCTCAGCTCGGCTTGCAGCGCGTGCTCCGGCGTGAGGTTGACGAGCAGTGGCGTGCCGGGCTGCCAGTAGCTCGATATCTGCAACACGGCAGGCCCGCTCAGGCCCCGGTGCGTGAACAGCAGGTCTTCGCGAAAGCGGGTCTGGTTCTTCCTGGCCCCGGTTTCAATCTCCACGGGTAGGGACAAGCCGGCCAGCTCGGCGAACGGCTGCCACAGGTTGGCGTCGAAGGTCAGCGGTACCAGAGCTGGGCGTGGGTCGACCACGCGCAGGCCAAATTGGCGCGCCACGCGGTAACCGAAGTCGGTGGCGCCGATCTTGGGGATGGACAAGCCGCCAGTGGCCATGACCAGGGCGCGCGCGCTGATGGGTCCGCGATCGCTCTGCAATTCATAGCACCCCGCGTCCGTGGCGCCTGCCTGAGCGGCCACGTAGTCAATGCGCTGGACACGGCAGGGCTGCCAGCGCGTGACCTGCCCGCGTCGCACTCGGCTAACAGCATCGCAATCAGGTCTTCGGCCGAGCGGTCGCAAAACATCTGACCCTTGTGCTTCTCGTGGTAGCTGATGCCATGGCGCTGCATCAGGGCCATGAAGTGCTGGGGTCTGTAGCGCGCCAGGGCCGAGCGGCAGAACTTGGGGTTTTCGCCCAAGAAGTTGGCCGCCGTGACCTCGCGGTTGGTGAAGTTGCTGCGCCCGCCGCCGGAGATGCGAATCTTCTCGGCAACCTTGGTGGCGTGGTCCAACAGCAGGACCTTGCACCCAAGTTGCCCGGCCACTCCAGCACAAAACAGGCCGGCCGCGCCCGCGCCAATGATGGCCACGTCAAAGTGAGGCATGTGTCGGCGTGTCGGGTGAATCGGTGGCGGCGATGACGGCGGCGCTCACAGCAAGGACGCCATGTGTTTGAGGTGCAGCACTTGCAAGGCAATGGGCGCGGGCACCGCGCTGTGCCCGGCCATGACCTGCCGGATGTAGCTGGCGGTGCTGGCGGCGCTGATGTCGCTGGGCAGCTCCGGCACAGCAGCGAGTGTGCCGCTCTGGGCGTCTTGCAGCACCAGCGGCTGGCCGGCCACGAAGCCCTGCATTTTGGGCACCCGGCGGGCGTCGGCCACGCTCTCGCCCTCGGTGCCGCGCAGCAGCATGGCGTTGGCACCCATCAATTGCACCGTGGCCGCCATCGACTGCGCGTACTCGGGGTGGGTGTAGCTGCCGACCACCAGACTCTTGCCGGCGCTGGGGTTCATCAGCTTGACCACGCTGTGGGCGCTGTTGCGCAGGCCCACGGCGCGGCGCACTTCGAGCAGGCGCTGCAAGCCCGGCGACAGCAGCGCGGTGGGCGCAAAGACCACTTCGCCGTTGGCGATGTCACGAATTGCTGGCAGCGGTGCGATGCCAAGCTCGGCCAAGACGCTGGAGGTGAACACGCGGCTCGATTCGGTGGCGGTGCCATGAATCAACACCGGCAGCCCTTCACGCGCCAGCAGCAAGGCCAGCAGTGCCGTCAGCCCAGGCAGCTTGCGCGCCCCGTTGTAGCTGGGCAGCACCAGAAGCGGTGACGCCGTGGCGCTCACGTGTTGCAGCCGTTGATGCGTGGCATCGAGAAAACCCGCCATTTCCTCGGGCGTTTCGCCCTTGATGCGCATGGCCAGGCAAAAGGCGCCCACCTCCAGATCGGTTACCGAGGCGTCCAGCACCTGACCGAACAGGTCGGCCGCCTGCTCCCGATTGAGGGCCCGCGCGCCGTCTTTGCCGCGTCCAATTTCTTTCAAATAGTGTGAAATCGACATGCGGGGATTGTCGGCGAAAGTACCGACTTGATAGGGCGCGCCGCGGTATGCGCGTCTAGCCCGGCGGAATCCCGACTGGCGCGGTCAGGGACTCTGTATGTGATGGAGGAAAGACACTTTTGATGGTGCAGCTATCGCAGGGCAGCGTGACTTTGCTCCGCCGTCAGTTGAAAATGCGGTCGCCAGAATGTCCTGGCGTACTTGTGATGACACCATGAAAATTCTTGTAGCCGGTCTGCTGGCGCTGACGAGCGCCACCGTTTTTGCGCACAACTGCCCCAATGAGATGAAGGCGATTGACGCCAAGATCAAGATGGAGCCCAAAGTGACCGCCGCCGAACTTGACAAGATAATGTCCCTGCGCGCGGATGGTGAGAAGCATCACAAAGCAGGCAAACACGACGAGTCGATGAAAGCACTGGGCGAGGCCAAGAAACTGCTGGGCATCTGATCGCACGCGCCCGTCATACAACAGCGCAATTCAGCGCCGTGTGAGCGCGGACCATTGATTGTCGCGTGGGCTTCAAGCCCGCCACAACCAAACAAGCCCCAAGGTGGCCAAGGTGACCGGCACGCCAATGCGCGCGTGCGCGGCCCAATCGATGGCCACGCCTTCGCGTTTGGCCAGATCGGCCACGATCAGGTTGGCAATCGACCCCACCAGCAGCAGGTTGCCCGCCAGCGTGCTGACCATCGCCAAAGTCATGCCTGCCTCGGGTGTCTTGAGGTGGGGCAATAGCAGCATCACCGCGGGCACGTTGGACACCAGATTGGACAGCCCCAGCCCTGCCGCGAACAGCGCGGTGGACTCGCCCAGCGCCACCCCGTGCAGCGCCAGCCAGGCCACCGCTTGGGCGGCCAGGCCGGTGGTCTCGAACGCGCGGTTGACCACGAACAAACCGATGAACAGCACCAGCAGTTCCCAGTCCACAAAGCCCAACACGTGCGAGGAATGGAAGCGTCGGCTCAGCAGCAGCACCCCCGCGCCCACCAGCGCTGCCACTTCGCGCGGCCAGTCGGTCAACACAAACACCAGCAGCAGGGCCACGGCCACGCTCAGGCCCTTGATGGTCTGCCAGCGATCCAATACGAGCTCGTCTTGACCGAAGTCCCCGCTGGGCGCGGCTGGCGGCGGCAAAGGCGCTGGGGTGGCCCTGTTGGTGCGGCTTCGTGGTCCGAACACGAGCCAGGCCCACAGCAGCACCAAGCTCAGCAGCACCGGCACCAGCGCCTGCAGGAAGTAAGCCGCAAACTGCAGGCGCAGCACCGCGCCGATCAGCATGTTCTGTGGGTTGCCGATCAGCGTGGCGGCCGAGCCGATGTTGGCGGCGCAGGCCAGCGCGACCAGGAACGGCACCGGGTCCAAGCCACGGCGCAGGCACAGCCGCGCCACCACCGGCGTCATGGCCAGGCACACCACGTCGTTGGAGAACACCGCAGAAAGCGCTGCGGCGACCGAAATCAGTGCCGCCAGCAAGCCGCGACGCCCCAGCGGCAGGGCCGCCACCCAAAGCGTGACGGCGTGGTAGAAGCCGCCCAGGCGCATTTGCGCCGATACCACCATGAAAGAAAACAGCAACAGAATGGTCGGCAGGTCCACCGATTTGGCGGCCTGTTCAGTGCTCAGTGCACCCAGGCCCATGACGGCGATGGCGCCGAGCAGCGCGATCCCGCTGCGGTCGAGCTTGAGCCGCGGCAAGCCACCCAGAAACATACCCAGGTAGACCAAGGCAAATACGGCGACGATGCCCCAGTGCTGCGTGGCGTGCGGGCTCATGGCGTGCCGTCCACCAAGACAGTGGGGACCTTGGTTGCACGCGACGCAATGGCCGCGCGCCGGGCGCGGCCCAGCATGGCAGCGCTACCAACAACGAAACAGTCATGTGCACTCAATCGGTCTTCCTGTAGGCAAAATGGACTGCTGCAGTGTATGACCAGATTGAGAGACCAGCCATGCTTGTACGAGCCATTGAACCGTCTGAACACGAAGCGGCGCGTTGCCTGCTGTTGGCCGCGGGGTGGGATCGAGCGGTGTCGAACCTTCAGGAATTCCAAGCGTTGCTGGCGGCATCGCAGGTTGCCCTGGTTGCCGTTCGTGATGGACAGGTACTGGGCTTCGTGCGCGCCATCACCGATGGATTGACCAATGGCTACATCTCAATGGTGGTGGTGGCGCCCGAGCACCGCGGGCAGGGCGTTGGCAGCGCGCTGGTTCGCGCGGCGATGGGTGAGAGCCGGCGCATGACCTGGGTGCTGCGCGCCTCCGATGACGGGGCGATCACGTTCTACAAGAAGCTCGGCTTCACCCAGTCGGCGGTGGCGCTGGAGCGTGCGGGCGACAAGACCGCGTTTGCCAGTGCGCAAGTGGACACCTTGGCGGTCGAATTTGGCATCACCCGAGAGTTGGTCGACCATCGCGGCCTGCTCGAATACCAGGAAGCGACTGACCTGGTGGCTGTGGGAGTCAACTCCGAGGGGCGCGAGCACCGGTTGACGCCGGCGGCGGCGCAGGCCTGGTTTGGCATGCAGACGGCCGCTGCGACCGATGGCGTTGAATTGCTCATCGTGTCGGCTTTTCGCAGTGTGGCGCGGCAGGCCGAGATTGTGCGGCGCAAGTTGGGCGCTGGCCAGACGCTGAGCTGCGTGTTGGCCCTGTGTGCGCCACCGGGCTTCAGCGAGCACCACAGTGGGCGAGCGATTGACCTCACCACGCCGGGTTCGGTTCCCCTGGAGCCAAGCTTCGACCAAACGGCGGCGTTTGCCTGGTTGAGTCGGCACGCGGGCACGTTTGGCTTTCGGATGTCCTATCCGGTGGGCAATACGCAGGGGTTTGCTTACGAACCCTGGCATTGGTGCTTCAAGTAATCGCTGACACGGTGGCGATGGCTTGATGGATCAGCCACCCAAGGATCGAAAGGCCAGCAGTAAAGCCAGGCGCTCGGTCAGCATCATGGTGGGGTAGAAACACATGGCCACGAGCACGCCTTCCGCCGCCGCGCGCCACCAAACCAAAGCCATCACTCGGCGCAGTGCCAGAGCGCCGTATGCGCCTAGCAAAAGCAGGCTGATCAGCATCAGCACTCGGTTGTCAATCAGGCCCCAAGGCGTTTTGGCAGCCACCGCTTGAATGAGCCCCAACACAACAAAATAAAGAAACAACAGGCACGAGAAGTGAATGGCAAACACCAGGTGCCCGACAATCGCGCGCCTGGGGTGCAGCAGCTTCAGACCCAACGCCACCAGCGTCGTGAGGATTAAAAAAACCCACTTCTTGTGCGGCTCCAAAGCGAGGTTGAAGACCCAGGCGTATTGGGCACCGGTCAATCCGTGCCGAGCGCGTTGCGCCTCCAATAGCGTTGGCCCCAAGCCGGGTAAACCCTGGCGCAACACCGGTTCATCCACGACCAGCAGGTGCACGCCCAGTGAGGAGGCGAGCAAGAAGAACACCAGGTTCAGCACCACAAACAACTGTATCGGCTTGGCGTAAGGCTGCCTGCGCCCCTGGAGCCAGGCTTGGGTCAGCAAGCCGGGACGAGTGAGGAGCGGCACAAGTGTGCGCACTACCTTGTTGTCCAGATGAGTCTGAAAGTGAAATGCCTCATGCAGAAAATGGCCAAGCTGCAGACGGCCGGACACGTGCAGGCTCTCGCCACAAGCCGAGCAGTAGGCGCCGTGCTTGACTGATCGGTCGCAACTGGGGCAGCGTGACACCGTAGATGCGACAGCCGGTCTAGATTCCACGGTCCCCCGCGCGTTCGTCTGTGGCACTTCGAGATTCATCGCAATACATGGGTCAAGTATCGCATCAGCGTGCGCGGCTATTCCATCTCATGACGCTTTGGCTTCAGGCTGGTCGCTGCGGGCCAGACCTGAGGCGCACGATGGCCGTGTCATGGATTGGCAGTCGCCATCGCAGCGGTTGGCACCGCTGATCAAGCCGCCATCGCGCCTTGCACCAGCCGTTGCAGCTCTGGCACGCAGGAGCCGCAGTTGGTGCCGCACTGCAACTGCCGTTGCAGTGCGGCCAGGCGCTCCTTGGCCGAGCCGGTGCAGGTGCTCAAGTGTTGGGTAATGGCGCTTTGGCTGACGTTGAAGCAACTGCAAACCGCTTTGCCGCGTGACTGCACCGGGCGCGGCGCTTTGGCGCTGGGCGCCAGCAGGGCGCGGCCAAAGGGCTGGGCGTCGAGTTCGTCTTGCAGCAGCGTGGCGATCCAGCCCTGGGCCTGGGTGTCGCCTGCCAGGATGAAGCCCTGCAATGTGGTCTTGGCTGGGCCGCGCACCAGGTGGATGGCGCGGCGCTGGCCCTTTCGCTTGTCGGCATAACGAAGGACGTCGGCTCCGTTCAGGGCCATCAGATCTTCAATCTGCAGCAGCACGTCGTCGCTGGGCGCGTCATGACCGCTGGCGCGCAGCACCAGGCCGCTGCGGCTGGGGTTGTCGCCGTGGCTGGCATGACTGGCAAACAGCACGCAACTGGCAAACGGAAAGCGGTGCAGCAGTTGCTGTACGGCGGCGCGTTGGCGCAATGCCTGATCGGCTGGCAGCCAGGCCATGGCCAGCAGAGACCAAGGTAGCTCCGCCTTGAGAATCTTGATGGCAGTGTGTTTGAGTTCGGGTTGCTTGGACTGTGGACAGTAGGCGCTGTTGGTCAACGCATTGACGCCGGCCAGTCGGCGCCCGGTGCTGGCGGCGCCACTCAAGAACTCCTCACCCCAGTGCATGGCCATGAACGCCTGGCCTGGGGCCAGCTCGTGGCTGGCTTGCACCGGCGCCAGGATGGTGCCGCGTGCGCTGGTGAGGTAGGCCAGGTCACCGTCGGCCAGCGCGGCTTGGCGCATGTCGGCCGGGTGCATTTGAATACAGGGCTCGGCCGCATGGCCATACAGCACTGGCGCGGTGCCGGTGCGGCTCATGCCGTGCCACTGGTCGCGCAGACGACCGGTGGTCAGCGCGTAGGGATAGCGTGGGCTGGTGGGCTGTGCCACAGCCTGGAAGGCGCTGGCAATGAACTGCGCCTTGCCGCTGGGGGTGGCAAAGTCGCCCTGCGTGTAGAGCCGCGCCGTGCCCTGGGTTTGACCCGGTGCAAAGGGCCACTGTTGGGGGCCCAGCGACTCCAGCAGCGCGTAGCTCAAGCCCGTGATGTCGAGGTCGCGCCCCTGCGTGCTGGCGCGGTGTTCTTGCCAGATGGACTCTGCCGTGGTGTAGGGGAACAAGTTGGGTTGGTGAGGTGCGGGCGCATTGACTGCGGCCAAGACACTGACTGCACTGGCGACGCCGCTCTCTCTCGTGGCGCCGTTGGCAGGCATGGTGACCGCTGGCGCGGCGGAGGCGGGTGTGGTCCCCATCACCTGTTGCAGTCGGTTGGCAAAGTCCACCACGATCTGCCAGTCGTGACGCGCCTGGCCGGCGCGCCGATGGCGGCGCGCACGCGGCTGATGCGCCGCTCGCTGTTGGTGACGGTTCCGTCCTTTTCGCCCCAGGTGGTCGCTGGCAACAGCAGGTCGGCAAAGGCGGCGGTGGCGGTGGTGGCAAAGGCTTCTTGCAACACCACGAACTCGGCCCGCTGCAGCGCGCGGCGCACCGTGTTTTGATCCGGCATGCTTTGCGCCGGGTTGGTGCAGGCAATCCACAGCGCCTTGATTTCGCCGTCGGCTGCGGCCTGGAACATCTCCACCGCGGTCTTGCCAGGTCGCTCGGACAGCGCACGGCCCATCGCGTCCAAGCCCCACAGGGCGGCCACTTCGGCACGGTGCTGGGGGTTGGCCAGATCGCGGTGGGCGCTGAGCAGATTGGCCATGGCGCCAACCTCGCGCCCACCCATGGCGTTGCCTTGGCCGGTTAGCGACAGTGGCCCGGCGCCGGGCCTGCCAATGTGGCCGCAGGCCAGGTGCAGGTTGATCAGCGCAGTGTTGTTGGCGGTGCCGTGGCTCGACTGATTGAGGCCCTGGCAGTACAGGCTGAGCGTGGCCTTGGACTGGGCAAAACAGCGCGCCGCCTGCAGCAAATCGGCCTGGCTGACGCCGCACAGCGCGGCCACACGCTCCGGCGCATAGTCCTGCACCAGCGCTTGCAGGGCCTCGATGCCTTGTGTGTGCGCGGCAATGTAGACTGGGTTGACCCATTGTTCGCGCAGCATGAGGTGCAGCATGCCGTTGAACAGCGCCACGTCGGTGCCGGGCTCGATTTGCAGGTGCAAATCGGCCACCTGGGCGGTGTCGGTCTTGCGCGGGTCCACCACGATCAGTGTGGGTCGGCCCTCGCTGGCGCTGGCGCCCGGCCGGGGCGCACGCGCCGCTTCAATGCGCCGAAACAGCACCGGATGCGCGTAGGCAGTGTTGGAGCCGGCGATGAAAATGCATTGCGCGTGGTCGATGTCCTCGTAACACGGGCTGGGTGCGTCGACGCCAAGCGAGTGCTTGTAGCCAGCCACCGCGCTGCTCATGCACAGGCGCGAATTGCTGTCGATGTTGTTGGTGCCCACCAGACCTCTGGCCAGCTTGTTAAAGACGTAGTAGTCCTCGGTGAGTAATTGGCCCGAGACGTAGAAGCCCACCGCGTCCGGGCCGTGGCGGGCAATGATGTCGGCAAAGCGGCTGCTGGCGTGCGCCAGCGCCGTCTCCCAGGTCACAGCTTGGGCGGGTGCGTCGCGCTGCGAGCGCAGCATAGGTTGCAGCAGCCGCGCCTGCGCCGTCACCTCGGCGCTGGCGGTCAGATGCAGCGTGGCGCCCTTGGTGCACAAGCGGCCATAGTTGGCGGGGTGTTCAGGGTCACCCTTGACGCCGGTGATTTGGTTGCCACGGCTTTCGATCAGCACGCCGCAGCCCACGCCGCAATACGGACAGATGGAGCGGGTCTGGCGCGAAGTCTCTGTCATGGGTGCATCACGATGCCGCGATCACAGGCGTACTTGCTCCCCGGTAGGCCGCAGTGCGCACTTGGTTGGCAGCATTCCGGTGCCCCACTCATGCTTCGCAGCGCGCCCCAGCGAGGCGCAAGCAGGGGCCAGCCACGGGGGCCAGCAAATCCAGCGCGTGGGTGGCGATCTCGCTGCCATCGAGGTAGACCGCGCCGTCTTGAACCTTGACACCAAAGCGCGGGGTGCTGCCCTCGTCGGGCGCGCGGGCACAGCCGTCGTCGAGGCCAATCACCCAGTTGTGCAGCGGGCACGACACGACCTTGCCAAACACTAGCCCCTGGCTCAAGGGCCCGCCCTTGTGCGGGCAGCGGTCCAGCAAGGCGTACACCTCATCGTTCTCGGTGCGAAACAGCGCGATGTCCATGCCCTGTGGCCGCGCCACGCTTCGCGCGCCCAGCACGGGGATGTCAGTGACTTGGCATATCTTTTTCCAGTTACTCATGTCATTCCTAGTTCGGTTTCATTTGCTATTGTTTTGTCAGTTGCTTGCGCCGACGCAACGTCCGCTGGGAGCCTGAATGGCATCGGGTTCTGCGCAGGTCAAGGAGGAGCCCGCAAAGCGGGCGGGGCTGAAATCCGCGGCTCCGAGCCTGCCAGCGCAGGCTTGGACGGATTGAAGAGCCGTAGCCTCTGGCTGAGGCACGTCCACGGAGCAGAATCCTGGCTCCTTGAGAAGTCGTTGGCAAGCGTGCATGGCGGATCAGACTGGCGCGCTGAGCTTGCCAAACTGGCGCACGTCCACCTCGGCCTTGTCAAACTCAAACCAGGGATCGGGCTCGCCGTCCAGGCTGAACTGCAGCTTGGTCCACAGCGCCTTGCGCTTCTCGGCATCGTCCAGAATCTGCTTCTTCACGTAGTCCATGCCCACCCGGTGCAGGTAGTGCACGGTGCGCTCCAGGTACCAACCTTCTTCGCGATACAGCTGCATGAAGGCGCCGGTGTACTCCAGCACTTCTTCGGCGGTTTTGAGCTTGGTGAAGAACTGCGCCACCTCGGTCTTGATGCCGCCGTTGCCGCCGATGTGCATCTCCCAGCCGCTGTCCACGCCGATGATGCCCACGTCCTTGATGCCTGCCTCGGCGCAGTTGCGCGGGCAGCCGCTGACCGCGAACTTCACCTTGTGCGGCGCGTACATGCGCCACATGGCTTTCTCCATGTCCTTGCCCATCTGAGTGCTGTCTTGCGTGCCCATGCGGCACCACTCCTTGCCAACGCAAGTCTTGACCGTGCGCAGCGCCTTGGCGTAGGCGTGGCCGCTGGGCATGCCGATGTCTCTCCAGACGTTGACCAGGTCTTCCTTCTTCACGCCCAGCAGGTCAATGCGCTGCCCGCCAGTGACCTTGACGGTGGGAATCTGGTACTTGTCCACCACGTCGGCAATGCGGCGCAGCTCGGCGGCCGTGGTCTCGCCGCCCCACATGCGCGGAATAACGCTGTAGCTGCCGTCCTTCTGGATGTTGGCGTGAGCGCGCTCGTTGATCAGCCGGTTTTGCGGGTCGTCTCTGGCCTCCTTGGGCCAGGAGCTGATGAGGTAGTAGTTCAGCGCCGGGCGGCAGGATGCACAGCCATTGGGCGTTTTCCACTCCAGGAAGTGCATCACCTGCGCGGAGCTGAGCAGTTTGTTGGCAACGATGGCGTCGCGCACCGCCTGGTGCCCATGATCGGTGCAGGCACACATGGGCTTGGTCTTGGGTGTGGCCGAGTAGTCCCCGCCGGCGGTGAACATCAGAATCTGTTCCACCAAGCCAGTGCAGGAGCCGCAGGAGGCGCTGGCCTTGGTGTGCTTGCGCACCTCGTCCAGTGTGAACAGCCCTTTTTCCTTGATCGCCTTGCAGATGGTGCCCTTGGTGACGCCATTGCAGCCGCAAACCTCGGCGTCGTCGGGCATGCTGGCGGCCTTGTTGTGGCCCTCGTGCCCGCCTTCGCCCAGGTTGGATTCGCCAAACATCAGCTTGTCACGGATGTCGTGCACGCTGCGGCCGTCACGCAACAGCTTGAAGTACCAACTACCGTCCACCGTGTCGCCATACAGGCAGGCGCCCACCAGTTTGTCGTCCTTGATGACCAGCTTCTTGTAAACGCCACCAAACGGGTCGCTCAGCACCAGCTCTTCAGTGCCTTCGCCACCCTGGAAATCACCCGCGCTGAACAAGTCGATGCCCGTAACCTTTAGCTTGGTCGACGTGAGCGAGCCCACGTAGCGCCCAATGCCGAACTGCGCCAAGTGGTTGGCCGCCACCTTGCCCTGCTCGAACAGCGGCGCCACCAGGCCATAAGCAATGCCCCGGTGCGCGGCGCACTCTCCCACCGAGTAGACGCGCGCATCGGTGATGGTTTGCATGGTGTCGTTGACCACGATACCTTTGTCGCAGTGCAGGCGCATGGCCTGCGCCAGTTCGGTGTTGGGACGAATGCCCACCGCCATCACCACCAGCTCGGCCGCCACCTCGGTGCCGTCCTTGAAGCGGATTGCGCGAACCCGGCCGCGGTCGCCGGCCACCAGCGCCTGCGTCTGGGCGCCAATCAAAAACTTCAGGCCACGAGACTCCAGTGACTGTTGCAGCATCTTGCCCGCCGTGGCGTCCAACTGCCGCTCCATCAGTGTGGGCATGACATGCACGACGGTCACGGTCATGCCCCGGCGCATCAGGCCGTTGGCGGCTTCCAGGCCCAACAGGCCGCCGCCAATGACCACGGCGTTCTTGTACTTGGCAGCCGCAGCAATCATGGCCTCGGTGTCGGCAATGTCGCGGTAGGCCATCACGCCCTCCAGATCATGGCCGGGCACGGGCAGGATGAATGGCTTGGAGCCGGTGCACATCAGCAGCCGGTCGTAATACGCTTCGGTACCGTCCTCGGCGCGAACGATGCGTTTGACCCGGTCCACCGATGCCACCTTCTTGCCCGCGTGCAGGGTGATGTGGTTGTCGCTGTACCAGTCGAAGGGGTTGAGCACGATCTCGTCGATAGTCTGCTCGCCAGCCAGCACCGGCGAGAGCAGGATGCGGTTGTAGTTAGGGTGAGGCTCGGCCCCAAACACCGTGATGTCGTACAGATCGGGCGCAACCTTGAGCAATTCTTCAAGCGTGCGCACGCCTGCCATACCATTGCCAATCATCACCAGTTTGGGTTTTTTCATCCTGCTGCTCCAAGTCGATACGTGTTAGTCGGAGCAAGGGTCGTGCCAGATACCTAGACCGGTTCGGTGCGTGTCATGCACCAAAGCGGAGCATCCACGCTGCCGGGGGCGTGACTGGACGCTGGCACCCTATTTGCGTAGGCTAGGGCCCATGGCATTCGACCTCGATATCGGCTACGTCTCGCTCGCGGGCAGCAAAGAAAAGAACGAGGACTTCTGTGGCGCCATGTTGCCTCTGCCCGGCCTTGAGGGTATGGGTGCCATCGCAGCGGTGGCCGACGGCGTCAGCAGCGGCGGCTGTGGCCAAGAGGCGGCGCAAACCACCGTCATCAGCCTGCTGCGCGACTACTACGGAACGCCGGAGACCTGGGATACCACGGTGGCGCTGGATCGCATCGTGGCTGCTCAGAACGCGTGGCTCTGTGGCATCAACCGGCGACGTCATCCGGCGATGGGTCTGTGCACGCTCACGGTGCTGGTCCTGCGTGGCCAGACCTACAGCGTGGCACACGTCGGTGATTCGCGCTGTTACCTGGTGCGCCAGGGCGCGACCACCGCGCTGACACACGACCATGTGGTTGATCACCCCGACCTCAAACACCAGTTGCTCAGGGCCGTCGGGGCAGAAGAACGCCTGGTGGTGGACTACCTGCAAGGGGACTTGCAGGTGGGCGACGTCTTTGTGCTGGTGACCGACGGCGTTCATGGCGAACTGCGCGAGTCGAAGCTGCGAACGCTCGTGCAAGGGCAGGGCGCGCAGGCGCTGAGTCAGACGCTGGCGGATGCAGCGCTCAAGGCGGGTAGTCGAGACAACGTTACCGCGCTGGTGGTGCGCGTGCTCGGCCTGTCGGATGCCAGCCTGCAGGATGAAGACCGCGTTGCCCAAGTTTTGCCGATACCCCCGCGCTTGAAGACAGGGCAGGGCATCGATGGTTTGGTCGTCGTCGACGTTGTTGCCGACAACGGCGTCAACCTGATCTATCAGGTGTTGGATCCAGACAGTGGGCGCCGTTACGCCTTGAAGACGCTGCACCTCCAACGTGCACACGACCGGCAAGAACGCGCCATGTTGGCGCACGAGGCCTGGCTGTCCAAGCGCATGCGCGACTCGCGCGTGGCCGCGCACCTGGTACGCCTGCATGATGCGCCGCCCAAGGGCGTCAGTCCCAGCGCGTTTTACCTGTTGTATGACTGGCACGCGGGCCAGACCTGGCAGCAAATGATTGATCGTCAGCACCGAATCGACCCGGAGCAAGCGGTGGCGTTAGCCGGTCAGTGCCTCAAGGCCCTGGGCTATTTGCATCGCCAAGGCGTGATCCACCGCGACGTCAAGCCGTCCAATCTGCACCAGGGTGAGGATGGTGTTCTGCGTTTGCTTGATCTGGGCGTCGCGCTCAGCGGACGCGAGCCCAGCGATATGCGGGCCCTGCACGCGGGCACGCCGAGCTATGTCAACCCCGAGCAGTGGGGCTTCAGGATGAGCGCGGGCTCGAGTCTTGCCGCTGATGACGAGTCTGCGGTGCAACTGCCAACGGCGCAAAGTGACCTGTTCGCCCTGGGTGTCACGCTGTATCAGCTGCTGACTCACAAACTGCCCTATGGCGAGGTGTTGCCGTATCAGGTCGGTCGCTATTACCGTGACCCAACGCCACCGAGCCGGCACAACCCACAGGTTCCAATCTGGCTGGACCATGTCTTGCAGAAGGCCGTGGCACGCGACCAACGCTGCCGATTCGAGACGGCCGAAGAGTTCTTGCTGGCGCTGCAGCGCGGCGCCTCGCGTCCGATCACCGCTCCGCCAGCGACGCCCTTGCTGGCGCGCGACCCCAGCACCGTATGGAAACTGAGCTTCGGGCTGTCGACTCTTCTCAATGCCCTGCTGGTGTACTGGCTGTTGTTCCTACCAAAGTAGCGCCTATACGCCCAAGTGACCTCACAGCCGAACCGCCCTTGCGTCTTCGTAGATCCGGCCCGCTGTGCTTGACTTGCTTTGCAAGTCAGCCTCCACTGGAAAGGGGGCCAAGCGCTGCGCGCTTTATCGGCTGCGCCGATCACGCACTGCGCGCGCGGCCTCCTTTTTCTGCCCAGGTGCGGGTCCAGCGAATTTGCATCACACGCAGCATGGCCAGCATCACCACGGCCAAGACGGCGAATCCGACAAACCCCCACGCGTAGCTGCCAGCGTACTGTTTGGCCAATCCCATGAGGTTGGGCACTAGGCCGCCGCCCAATGCACCAATCTCGCCAATCATGGAGCCGGCCACGGCCGTCGCGGCGGGCCAGCGCAACGGCACCAACTGGAACAAGGCACCGTTGCCGGCGCCCAGCGCGGCGAAACACAGAATCACCATCAGCGTGGTGGCTGCCAGCGATCCCGTCGCCAACGCGCACAGGAGCAGGGTTGCGGCTACCGTTGCCAGAACCAGCGTTAGTGTATTGACGCCACCCCAGTGGTCAGAAATCCACCCCCCAAACACCCGTAGCGCAGCGCCCATGAATGCGGCGAGCATCGTGAGCTGACCAGCTTGTACCTTGCTCACAGCGAACTGGTCGTGATAGTAGGTCGGCAAGAAAGTCGCCAGGCCGATGAATCCACCAAAAGTCACCGCGTAGATCAGGCTAAAGGCCCAGCCGTCCTTTTCGAACAGGCAAGCGATGTGCTCCCTAAAGCCGGCGTGCTGGTCCAAGTCGTCCGGTTCTTTGGCAAACAGGACCATGACCAACATCGGCAAGCTGATGGCCAGTGCCGCCAGACCATAGACGGCCACCCACCCGAATGCCTGAGCCAGCGGTGGAGCGATCAACACGGACAACGCGGTGCCCACGTTGCCGGCTCCGACCAGGCCCATGGCCATGCCCTTGTGTCGCGCCGGAAACGATCCTGCGCCCAGCGACAGCGCCACGCCAAAGCTTGCCCCGGCGATGCCGAGTAGCACCCCCATGGCCAACAGGTCATTGAAGCTTTTGACGAAGAAGAAGCCAAACAACATGGCCACGGCGATCAGTCCCATTTCAACCAGCGTCGCACGCTTGCGGCCGATGTATTGCGACAACAATCCCAAAGGAAAGCGCATCAGCGCGCCGGCCAGAATGGGAATTGACAGCATCAACCCCTTCTGCGCGGGACTCAGATTAAACGTCTCGGAAATGAACGGCGCCATGGCGCCATTGAGCACCCAGATGCAGCATGAGAACGTGAAGTACAAGAACGCGGCGAAAAGCGTCGGTGAATGGCCGCTTTGCAGAAAAGCCCTAAATTTCGCCATGTGTGACAAGCCCCGAAGTGGTAGTTGTCAGCTTCTTCGCGAGAATCGTGCCAGCTTGCGCGATGACCCGTGGGCACCTTGTTGGGGGCGATCTGCTTCACTGGGCGCCAGGGTCACCATCCTTTTGTGATGCCGCCCGAGAGGTCGGCCCGCTCAGTCACGCCCACGCACCAAGTTCGGGCGTCGCCCAACCCAATGAGTGCAGCAAACTGAACGGACCCGCGATGCGAGCGTGCGGGACGAAGGCCACGGCACCGGCACGCAGTAGCGCCCGCCACGCTATTGCGCGGTCCAGCCACCATCCATGTTCCAGGCCACGCCGCGCACGTTGTTGCCTGCCGGTGAGCAGAAGAATACCGCCAACTCGCCGATCTCTTCGGGCGTGGTGAACTGCATCGACGGCTCTTTCTCTTGCAGCAGCAGTTTTACCGCCTCGTCATTGGACACGCCCAGCGCAGCGGCCTTGGCATCGACCTGCTTCTGCACCAGCGGCGTCAAAACCCAACCCGGACAGATCGCGTTGCAGGTAATGCCGGTGGTGGCGTTTTCCAGCGCAGTGACCTTGGTCAGGCCAACCACGCCGTGTTTGGCCGCAACGTAGGCTGACTTCTCGGCCGAGCCCACCAGCCCATGAATCGAGGCCACGTTAATGATTCGGCCCCAACCCGCCGCCAGCATGGCTGGCAAGGCCAGCCGCGTCGCGTGAAACGCGCTGGACAGGTTGATGGCGATGATGGCGTCCCAGCGCTCCACCGGGAAGCTCTCGATCCTGGAGACATGCTGGATACCAGCGTTGTTGACCAGGACGTCAACGCGCCCAAACTGCTGGGCGGCGTGCGCCATCATGGACTCAATCTCGTCAGGCTTGCTCATGTCGGCCGCGTGGTAGCCCACCCGCACGCCCAGCGACGCAACTTCCGCTTGCGGGCCCGCTACGTCGCCGAAACCGTTGAGCACGATGTTCGCGCCCTGGCGGGCCAAGGCCTTGGCTATGCCAAGGCCAATGCCACTGGTCGATCCGGTCACAAGCGCAGTTTTGCCTTTTAGCATGGGATTCTCCGTCAAGGGTGGTAGGGTGCGTCGATTGAATTACGATGTGGTCAGCGCTTGTTCGTCAACCAGACGAGCGATCAAACGCCATTATCGAGGCCCCATTGCAACATGTCTGAACCTACGCTGAACTACCTATCCTGTCCCGATGCTGCAGGGGGACATCGCATGGCCTACTGGCAATGGGGCGACGCCAGCGTGGCCCATGTCGTGGTATGCGTGCATGGGCTGTCGCGCCAAGGGCGTGACTTTGATGTGTTGGCCCGAGCCCTGTGCGAACGCTCGGCGGCGCCCATCCGGGTGGTCTGCCCGGACATGGTCGGTCGTGGCCGCAGCGATTGGCTCAAGGACCCCATGCACTACCAACTGCCCACCTATGCTGCCGACATCGTGGCCTTGCTGGCGACGCTCAATCCCACCACACTGGACTGGGTTGGCACCAGCATGGGGGGTTTGATTGGTATGGTGGTGTGCGGCCAAGCCGGTTTGCCCGTGCCGGCGCCGGTGCGGCGTCTGGTCCTCAACGATGTGGGCCCCGTGATTCAGTGGCAGGCGCTGCAGCGGATCGGGCAGTATCTCGGTAATACGGGTCGCTTTGAGTCGGTTGAACAGGCCGCCGACGCCATGCGTGCAATCTCGATCGGGTTCGGACCACATACGCCCGCTCAATGGCTGGCCCTGTCGCAAGCGATGGTCAGGCCGATCAACGACGCCAGTGGGGCGCTGACCCTGCATTACGACCCGGCAATCGCGGTTCCGTTTGGCGCGGTGACCCAGGCTTCCGCCGAGCAAGGCGAGGCGATGCTGTGGCAACAGTATGACAACATCACCGCCCAAACACTGCTGCTGCGCGGTGCCCAGTCGGACCTGCTGTCGCACGACACGGCGTTGGCCATGACGCAGCGTGGTCCCCAAGCGCGGTTGGTGCAGTTTGCGGGCGTGGGTCACGCACCAACGCTGGTCGCGCTGGATCAGGTCGACGTCGTGAGTGCTTTCTTGCTGGCTCCTTAATCGGACGCATCGCCTGATGAAAAGCCTGCCGCACGAGCCGGGGACCGGTGCGCCGCGACCTCAACTCATCGCCGCTACCGAGCACAGTCTGCCCGAGCAGGACCAGGCGTTGGTGCGCGCGCGCAGCTTCGCCGAGCCACTCATTTCAAGCGAAGTCCTAGACACGGGCGAGAATACGCTGGCCCACGCCGACGCAGTAGCCGCCATCCTCAAGACGATTGGCGGCTCCGAAGCGATGCAGGCGGTGGCGTACCTGGTGTACGCCTGTGACCACTTGACCAAGCCACAGGAGGTGATTGCCAAAGCCTTTGGCGAGCAATTCGCCGGACTGGCGGTGGAAACCACCAAGCTGGTGCGCGTGCAACGCCAGGCGCGCCAGACGCAGTTGGCGGCGGCCCAGGCGCAGGTGGCCATCCCGATGGCGCAAACTGCCGCCGCGCAGACTGAGAACGTACGCAAAATGTTACTGGCGTTCTCGCGTGACCTGCGCGTGGTGCTGCTGCGCCTGGCTTCGCGGCTGCAGACACTTCGCCACTTCGCATCGAGCAAGCTCGCAGTGCCGCCAGCGTTGGCGCGTGAGTCACTGCAGGTGTTTGCACCACTGGCCAATCGCCTGGGAATATGGGAACTGAAGTGGGAAATGGAAGACCTGGCGTTTCGTTTCCTGGAGCCCGATACCTACCGCGAAGTGGCGCGTCTGCTCGACGAAAAGCGCGTCGAGCGAGAAACCTACGTCGAACATCTGCGCGAGCGGCTGCAAGACGAACTCAGCAGCCAGGGAATCAACGCCACGGTGCAGGGCCGACCCAAACACATCTACAGTATTGTCAAGAAGATGCGAGGCAAGTCGCTGGGCTTTGATCAGGTCTACGACATCCGCGCCCTGCGCATTGTGGTGGCCACCGTGCCCGAGTGTTATGCGGCCTTGAGTTGGGTGCACAGCCAGTTCTCACCCATTACGGATGAGTTTGACGACTACATCGCGCGACCCAAACCCAACGGCTACCAGTCTTTACACACCATCGTGCGCGACACTCTGGGGCGACCGATCGAGATCCAGGTGCGCACCCAAGCCATGCACGACCATGCCGAGCATGGCGTGGCCGCGCATTGGGCATACAAGGAGGCCGGTGCGAAAGGCTACGCTGGTGTCTCGGCCAGCAGCGACTACGACGCCAAGATCGCGGTGCTGCGCCAGTTGCTCGCCTGGGAGCGAGACCTTTCCAGCGAGCAAGGTCAAGGTGTATTCGAAGATCGCATCTATGTGCTGACACCGGATGCAGCCATCGTCGAGCTGCCACAAGGCGCAACTGCCGTCGACTTTGCGTACAGCGTACATACCAACCTGGGCCACCGCTGTCGCGGTGCGCGCGTCGATGGGCACCTGGTGCCTCTGAACACGCCGCTCAGGAACGGGCAGACGGTGGAAGTCACGGTGGTCAAGGAGGGCGGTCCCTCGCGCGACTGGCTTAACCCCGAGCTGGGATTTCTGGTCAGCCACCGTGCGCGGGCCAAGGTGCGCGCCTGGTTCAACGCGCTGGCTGTGGGTGAAACGGTAGCGCGTGGCCGCGAGGCGGTGGAGAAGCTGCTGCAGCGCGAAGGCAAGACCGCTGTGAAGCTGGAGGATTTGGCATCGCAACTGGGCTTCAACTCGGCAGACGATTTGTTTGCCGTGATCGGCAAAGACGAGTTCTCACTGCGCAACATCGAAATCCTGCTGCGCCCGCCCGAGCCGCTGCCCAGCGACGATGACGTCGTGCACCTCAAGAAGCCGCGTGGCCATGACTCTGGCAAGGGCGGCGTGTTGGTGGTGGGGGTCGATTCGTTGTTGACACAGCTGGCCAAGTGCTGCAAACCGGCGCCGCCGGATGCCATCAGCGGATTTGTGACGCGGGGCAAGGGCGTCAGTGTGCACCGCTGCGATTGCCCGAACCTGCGCGAGATGGTGGCCAGGAACGGCGATCGTGTGATTGACGTGCAGTGGGGCGCACCCAAGTCGACCTTGGGTGCCGTCTACCCGGTCGACGTGGCAATCCAGGCGCAGGACCGCCAGGGCCTGCTGCGTGACATTTCTGAGGTATTCGCCAAGGAAAAGATGAACGTGATCGGTGTGCAGACCCAATCGATCAAAGGCATCGCCTGGATGACCTTCACGGTGGAGGTATCGGACTCCGGGCGATTGACCAAGGTGCTGGCCACCGTGGCCGAACTCAACGGGGTGCAGTCAGCGCGACGGCGTTGAGGACCGCGCCTCCGCGCGCGGCAGGGCAGGGCAAAAAGCGGGTTTGCCGCAGCTACTTGCCAAAGATGTTCTTCAGTTTGTCGCCGACTTTGTCGCCCAAAGAGGCGCCGGCACCGGTTCCTGCGCCTGGCATCACGACGGTTCCGATGGCGGCGCCGATCAGGGCGGCGCGCGTCAGGGTGACTTCGGGTGAATCGAGGGTGCCACCCACATCCAGAGGTACTCCAACGGCGGTGCCGACCGCCCGGGCCGCCAAGTCCACGCTCACGCGCCCACTCAAGGCACGGTTTGGTGCCACGGCCACGTGGCCCGTCGCACTCAGGGCGCCCGAACTCGCCACCAAACTGCTCAGTTGCATCGCGCGGCCCCGCGTTGTGACCTGCCCGGCCAGGGTGTCGAGGCGCGTTTCCCCGCCGCGATTGAGGCCAACTGTTTTGACGGCACGAGCCAGATCAATGCCGTGCACCACGGCGTTGCGTACGTTGAACTTGCTGTGGGACTGCAGTAGGTCCAACAAGGCGCCAAGGGTTGCGCTGTTCGCCCCAAAAGTGGTGTCGGCATCCAGGCGCCCGCTCAGCACCGGTTTCGAGGTGTCACTCAAGGCGGCGACTTCGACGGCCCGGGTCTCCAACTGACCCTTGAGCGCGAACTTCGCGCCCTTTTGGGCGGCTGGCTGTAGCTGGGCGCTACCCTTGACCGTACCACCGCCGACCTGGACCGCGACCGTCCAGTCATTGTCCCGGCGCTGCAGGTGCGCCTTGGCCCCTTGCATGGCGCCTTTCAATACATTGACGGTCACGTCATCCGGCAAACCCTGCGGGCTAAGGCGAACATCCGCGTCAAGGGTGATACGAGTGCCCTGGGCACTCACCCAGGTCAAACTGTCCAGCACCGTGCGTGCGGGCACGTAGCGCAGTGCCGACGCGCTCTGTGTCTCTTGGTCCTTGGGCGGGGTGGGTGTCTGACGCTTCTTGCGCTGCAGCCCGGCCAAAACGGCGTCGATCCCGTCCTGGGGCAGCGTCACGCCGTGTAGCAACAGCGTTGCCAACTCCAATCGGCCCTGCAGCAGCCCGCTCCACGTTGGGCGGATTTCCATGCGATCAAGTGTCAGCGCTGGCCGGGTTTCAATCCGCAACCCCGAAACACTCAGAGCCGGTACCGGCCAGAGATCAACGCCCAGGCGTTTGAGTGTGACTCGAACGCCCAGCGCGTCGCCAGCCTCGCGCTCGACTCTGGCACGAAAGTCATCGGAGTCGATCCAGTGCTGCAGAGCAAGAACTCCAGCCGTTGCCAAAACGAGCAGCAACGCCAGCGCAACGGCGAACCTCCTCAGTTGTGGTCGCGCCTCTGAGCGCTGTAACGGGGTGTTCATTCAATCCAATCGACCTGCACCGCCCGGGTAGCCATCGGCACAAGGGACCGTCTGCCGCCCCTCAGGGCAAAAAGGTGCTGGCTTCACCCGTGATCAGTTTGGCCAGTTCATCCATCAAGTCATAGCGCACCAATTCAGCCGCGAATGCCACGGTGACCACTTCGAAGGCACGAACGTTGGCCAGCCGAAACGCAAGATTGGCCCGGTCATGGTCGGGTGTGATGGTGATCGTGCCGCGGGCTTCGGTTTTGTAATCGAATCGAAACGCCTGCAGTGTGTTGTTCTCGGGGTGGCGCACTTCAACGCGCTCGTGTTTGACCGTTCCCGCTGCCAGACGGGACTCAATGCGCTGCAAGCCGGGCGGAAAATTGGCGCTGACGCTGGCCTCGAAAGGAGCGCCGTGGCGCGGCGCCACATTCCAGCCCATGGCGATGTAGTCAAAGACCTCCTCATCGCGAAGTTTTTTCTTGCGCGCATCGACGCGAAAATCGATCAAGCGCATGGCGGGCCATGCGGTCTTGCCATCGAGGGTTAGTGCCGGGCCGTTTGGCTGGAGGATGTCCAGGTTCCGGGACAACTCACTGAGGTATTGCCACGCCGTCTTGCACGCCCACTCGGTTTGCTGGCAGTTGGCCTCCAGAACAGCCTTGTCTGTACTTTGCGCGGTTTGCAAAGCATTTGCCTGGGACTTTAGTTGGTTGAGAAAACTCACAGCGCCTTTCCAATCGCGGATTGCTGGAGCAATTCTAGCCACCGGTTGATGGGCCCGGCTTGCGGCACGGGTCGGGCGCAGCGCACCGCGAGCGTCTCAGTGCTTACATGGATTGCCGCAGCAGCCTTTGATAGTCCTCGGCACTTGCGATGCGTGGATTGGTCTTGTGGCAATGGTCGGCCATGGCGCCGCTGACGATTGCGTCATACCACTCCAATTGCACCCCCATCGCCGCCAGTCCTGTTGGCAAGCCAAGGCGCTGGTTCAGGGATTTGATGGCGGCGGGAATGTCCGCTGCGGCGTCAAGGCCCATGGCGCTGGCCATGCGTTGTAGCCGCCGCTCTGTTTGGATCGAGGGTGCGGCAGCATTGAACTCGATCACGGCTGGAAGGAACACCGCGTTCAAGGTGCCGTGGTGCAAGCCCGGATTGATGCCCCCCAGACTGTGGCTGAGCGAATGCACACAGCCCAGGCCCTTTTGGAACGCCATGGCCCCTTGCATGGAGGCGCTCATCAGGTTTAGTCGCGCCTCGCGGTCGCTGCCGTCGCGCGTGGCGCGTTCGATATGGGCCCAGGCGCGATGCAGACCATCGAGTGCGATGCCATCGGCGGGCGGGTTGAACGCCGAGGACATGAACGTCTCCATGCAGTGGGCAATGGCGTCCATGCCGGTGGCCGCGGTCAACTTGGGCGGCAAACCCAGCGTCAGGTCGGGATCGCAAATGGCAGCCTTGGGCACCAAGTGCCAGGAATGGAATCCCAACTTGCGATGATCATCGACGATGATGATGGCCCCGCGAGCAACTTCGCTGCCGGTGCCGCTGGTGGTCGGTACCGCAATCAAGGGCGCCGCACGCTCGGTGATGCGTGGTGAACCACCTTCGATCGTCGCGTAATGGGTCAGCGGGCCGTCGTGCGTGGCGGCAATCGCCACACCCTTGGCGCAATCAATCGCAGAGCCACCACCAACCGCGATCAAGCCATCACACGCTTGTGACTGGTAGATCATTGCCGCTGCGCGAACTGCGGCTTCGGTCGGATTGGACGGCGTCTGGTCGTAAACCGCCACGGGCCAGCCGGGCAGAGCGTCAAGCGCTTGTTGCAGCAGACCAGCCGCTTTGACGCCGGCGTCGGTAACAATCAACGGGCGAGTGATGCCAACCCGTTGGCACTCCGGGGCCAGCAGCCTGACCGCGCCGAATTCAAACTGTACTTGTGTGATGTAGTGGATCAGAGACATGTGTGGCGACAGGTCAGTTGTACGATGTAGACCTCACTGTAACAAGAGGAGATGACTGTGCAATTCAGATCTACCCTGCTGGCAGTCGCGTTGGCGATAGCTGGCATGCCTGCTCACACCGAGTGCCTGACGGACCAGCAGGTCGCCGACCTGATCGCCAGCTATGCCGCCAAGACGCCCGCGGCCAACCCGCAAGGGCTGAGCGAGGAAGACGGCGCGTGCAGTCGCGCCAAGGTCAACACCTTGCTGGCGGCACGTCTGGGTGCGGTGGTGGGCTATAAGGCCGGCCTGACCAATCCAGCCGTGCAGAAGCGGTTTGGCTATGACAAGCCAACTTGGGGGAAGCTCTACCGGGGCATGCTGCTGGCCGACGGCGCGGTGGTCGAGGCTGCGTTCGGCGCGAGGCCCTTGTTCGAGGCGGACATGCTGGTGCGTGTGCGCAGCGAAGCGATCAATCAGGCCAAGACGCCGATGGACGTGCTCGAAGCGATTGACCAAGTGATCCCGTTCATCGAGCTTCCCGATCTGACCGTGCTTGCGCCTCCCAAACTCAATGGGCCAGCGATCAACGCCATCAATGTGGGCGCCCGTCTGGGGGTTACCGGTCAGCCGCTTGCGGTGCCGCTGACCAGGGGCGAGCGCTATGCCTTGCTGGACGCGCTGCGCGACATGACGGTCGTCCTGTCAGACGACAAGGGTGCCGAGTTCGGTCGGGGAAAAGGCTCGGACATCCTGGAGCATCCCCTCAACGCCGTGGTCTGGCTGGCACAGGCGCTGGCCAAGGAAGGCCTGGCAATGAAGCCGGGCGAGCTGATCAGCTTGGGCTCGTTCTCGCCGCTGGTGCCACCCAAACCAGGGGTCAAGGCCGTCGCCACGTATTACGGGCTGAACGGCGCGCTGCCGGTCTCCGTTACATTCAAGTGAACAGGCCCTGGTTGCCGCACGCGGCGCTGCGAAGCGCGTTTTCAACGGATGTTTGACCATGACCCTGCTGCGACGTAAGGACTTTCGCTTTATCCACCGCCTGCGCGTGCGCTGGGCCGAGGTGGATATGCAGAAAATCGTCTTCAATGCCCACTACCTGATGTACTTCGATACGGCAATCGCCGACTATTGGCGCGCCTTGGCGCTGCCCTACGAGTCAGCCATGGTGCAGCTTGGCGGCGATTTGTATGTGCGAAAGGCCACGGTTGAGTACCTGGGTTCGGCACGGGTGGACGATCAGCTTGATGTGTCCATCCGCTGCCAGCACATTGGCAAGTCATCGATACTGTTCTCGGGCGCCATCTTTCGCGGCGACGAGCACTTGATCAGTTGCGAGCTGGTCTACGTCTTTGCCGATCCGCGTACGCAGAAATCCAAACCCGTCCCGGAGGCTTTGCGCGCGATTTTGGCGGGCTACGAGGCGCGGGAACCCATGGTGAAGATCGAGGTTGGCCCCTGGAACGCATTGCGCGATGGAGCCAGCCAGGTCAGAGCCGAGGTGTTTGAGCACGAACAGGGCATTCCGTCAGAGATGGCCAGCGACGAGTTCGATCCCGGCGCCGTGCACGCCCTGGCGCGCAATCGCCTGGGGCAGCCGGTGGCCACCGCGCGCTTGCTGCAGCACGCGCCGGGTGTCGGGCGGGTCGGCCGCATGGCGGTCAACCGGGTTCTGCGAGGCTCGCATCTCGGCCGCGATGTGCTGCGGGCCCTTCTGGAAGTGGCGTCGATGCGGGGCGATCAGGAGGTGTGTCTGTACGCGCAACGACGGGCCGAGGAGTTTTACCTGCTCCAGGGGTTTCGCCCGCGTGGCGAGCCATTCGAAGAGGCGGGAATCAGCCACATTGAAATGGCGATGCCACTGGTCAAGCCGATCTCGTCATAAACCATTGGCGGTGTGGGCAACGCTGAACCCGCGGCCCGGCGGGGCGGCGCCTTGCTGTGTTGGGGCACGTCGCGCCCACCGCCGGCTTTGCTGATGTGGTTGCCGCTTGGGTTGATGATTTACGCTGCGGGGAGCGTTTTCTGGTCGCACACCTATCTTGCCACGGTCGAAGCGGTGCGATGGCTGATCGTGAGCCTGCTGCTCTGGGTGGGTTTGAATAGCCTCACGCGAGCGCATCTGCCGATTCTGGTCAGCGGCATCCACTGGGGCGCGGTGATGGCTTCCCTGTGGGGTGCGTTGCAGTTTTGGGTGGATTTCAAGCTCTTTCCACAGGGTCCCAACCCAGCTTCGACCTTTGTCAACCGCAACTTCTTCGCCGAGTACGCTGTTTGCACGCTGCCATTCTCCGTGCTGCTGGTCGCGCAGAGTCGGAGCCTGGGCGCGGTTGCACTGCGAACGGCGACTCTATCGTTGACAGTCATCGCACTCATGATGACGGGAACACGGTCAGCGCTGGTCGCGCTGATGGTTTTGTCCATCGTGCTGCCGTGGATTCTCTATCGCTACCGGGAGCGCCTGGGCTTGCTGCATTGGTCACGACAGATGGGCGTGGCAGCATGCGCCGTGTTTCTAATCAGCATCCTCGGAATGGGCAACATTGAGGGGAAACCAGAGGTAGAGCGGCGGCACCCCCCTTTGGCAGGCACTGACCCGCGCACCATGGCGGAAACGCGGTACACGAGCCCGCGACGGTTTTCGGCCCGAGTTGTGATGTGGAAAGCCACGGTGCGGATGATCGCGGCAAACCCGATCACAGGGGTTGGCGCTGGTGCGTGGGAGGTCGAGGTTCCCCGCTATCAGGAACCGGGCGCGCTGACCGAAGACGACTTCTACGCTCACAACGAGGTCTTGCAGTTGCTGGCCGAGTATGGGCTGCTCGGATGGGCGTTCTTGCTGGCCTTGCTGGCCTATCTGGGTCGGGGCTGGACGCTGCCGGGTGCCGGGACCGGAAGGCCGCGCACCCGTTCGAGCGCTGACACTATGCAGCCTGGCGGCCTTGCTGTTGGTCAGTAACGCCGGTTTTCCGTGGCGCTTGGCCAGCACCGGAGCCCTGTTTGCATTGAGCCTGGCGATATTGGCTGCGTCGGACGCGTGGCCGGTCAGCCAGCCAGGGCGCGAGGTCCTGCTCTCTCGATGGCGTGCCAACAACGCCCGAGTGCTGATGGTGGCGTTGGTGGCCAGCTTGGGTTGGCCGTGTTTTTGTCGGTCCAGGCGGTGCAGGTTGAACGCCGTCTGGTGCGCGCGGCCCAATTGGCGCTGTCAATCACCCGCTCCGGTACGCCCAACGATCCGCGCTGGGTAGCCACCAAGGAAGAAATCCTGGCGCTGATGGACCAGGGTATTGCCATCAACCCGCATTACCGCAAAATCCGCCGACCGCGCCGTGACTGAGATGCGTGGGGGGTGGCGCCCCCCTGGCCCCCTGGCGGCCGGCAGGCCGCAACGCCCGCTGGGTGCCCCCCCCCCCCTCAGAACTGGCCAATGGCGATAGAAGCCTTGCACCGGCGCAACCGATCCTGGCCGCAGTACGCCGTGGACGGCTGGCTCAAGCTTGGCGATCTGTATAGCGGGGACGACATCAATGACCCGCAAATGGCTATCGACGCGTATCGCCAAGCTGTCAATGCTGCGCCGCAGTCCTCGAAGTCACACGTACGCCAGCAGGTTGCAGCACCCTATCGCGAGAAGCTCTAAGGCCGGCCCGTCAGATATCCGCCAACAAGGGATAAGGCAGCGGCAAAACGCGCAACACTGCGCCCGTGGCCGAAGCCAGGCGTAGCTCACCGGTGTCGATCGCTGCCACCTGCGCCGACACGATTGCGTCATGGCCACCGCCTGGCGCGGCAGCGGCCTGGACCACGGTCCCACACGGCTGATCGGGGTCGGTCGAGAGGAACACCTCCGCGCCGGCGAGCATCGGCGCGTCGCCGTGCACCAGGCAGGCCCGACGCTTGAGGGTGCCGCGAAACTGGCTGCGAGCCACGACTTCCTGGCCAGGATAGCAGCCCTTCTTGAAGTTGACGCCACCGACCGATTCGAAGTTCAGCATCTGTGGGACGAAAGCCTCGACATTTGGCAAGGTTAATGTGGCGATGCCACTGCGCACCTCGCCCCAGGCCCATTGCGCATGGCTCAAAGATGGTCCCAATGGCGCGGTCTCACCGGCTGGCGCCACCCACAGGGCACGCGCCGTTGCGTCTGCGGGATACAGGCCAACCATGCAGGCCGCACCCACCCGTGCCAACGACCATGGCGCCAACGGCACCGGGGTCAAGGTGTTAACCGCATCACCGGCCAAACCGTACAGTGCAAAGTCGGCGGTGGCGTCGGACAAGGTGGCCTTGGCGCGCATCACAAACATCGACAGCCGTTTGAGTGTGCCTGCCAGCACGTCACGACTGCATACCAGCAGAACTTCGGCGGGGTGGCGCTTGAACCCGATGAAGCTGGCCAGCATGCGCCCCTTGGGAGAACAAAACGCGGCCAAGCGCGCCTCGGACAGGCCGAGCAGCGCAAAATCCTGCGTTAGTTGTCCGTGCAGGAACTTGGCAGCGTCGTCACCTGCAACGCGAATCACACCCAGCGAGAGGAGGGGAGCAACGCCCCGAAAATCAGTACTCATGGCCTGAATTATCATCGCCGATCAACCTCATGATTGGCAGTAGGGCTGTGCGCCGTGTATTTTCATTGATTGTGCTGACGTTTGCCCTGGGTGCCGGTCTGTGCACATGGTGGCTCAATCGCGACTTGGCGCTGGGCGCCGACACGGTTGACCTTTCGATTGACCCTGGCACTTCAGCTCGGGGCGTGGCTCAGGCCGTGCAGGCGGCCGGAGTCGATGTGCACCCGGCGCTGCTGTACTGGTGGTTTCGGCTCTCCGGGCAGGCACGCGAGATCAAAGCGGGCAGCTATGAACTGGCTCCCGGCGTCACACCCGTGACGTTGCTGCGCAAGCTGGTGCGAGGCGAGGAGGCACTGAGGGTGCTGACCCTGGTGGAGGGCTGGAGCTTCGCACAGGTTCGCGCGGCGTTGGCACGAGCCGAGCAGCTTAAACCCGATTCGCGCGGCATGAGTAATCAAGCGATCATGACGCAGCTTGGGCGCCCCGATGTCGCCCCCGAGGGACGCTTCTATCCGGACAGCTACGCCTACGCCAAGGGCTCGAGTGACTTGGCACTACTCAAACGCGCCCTGCACGCCATGGACCATCGACTGGAGGCTGCCTGGAGTCAACGGCTGGGCGACTCGCCGCTCAAGTCGCCACAGGAGGCGCTGATTCTGGCGAGCATTGTCGAGAAAGAGACTGGCCGCGCGGCCGATCGCGCATTGATTGCCGGCGTTTTTGTCAACCGCTTACGCCTGGGTATGCCGCTCCAAACCGATCCCACAGTCATTTATGGACTGGGAGACAAGTTCGACGGCAACCTACGCAAGCGCGACCTGCTGCGCGACACGCCCTGGAACACCTACACCCGCTCTGGCCTGCCGCCAACTCCGATCGCGATGCCCGGCAAGGCCGCGCTGCTGGCGGCGGTCCAGCCTGCGCAAACCAAGGCGCTGTACTTTGTGGCGCGGGGCGACGGCAGCAGTCAGTTCAGCAGCAGCCTGGAGGAGCACAATCGGGCCGTCAACAAATACCAGCGTGCCCCCTGATCACAGCATGACCACTAGCGGAGTTTTCATCAGTTTCGAGGGCATTGATGGTGCCGGGAAATCCACCCATATCGAGGGCCTGGCCGAGCTGTTCCGAGGGCAGGGCAGGGTGGTTACTTTGACCCGCGAACCAGGCGGAACGCCCGTGGCTGAAAAGTTGCGAGCCATTTTTCTGCATGATGCGATGGACGCAATGACCGAGGCGCTGCTGGTTTTTGCGGCGCGGCGCGACCATTTGCAGCAATGCATCGAGCCCGCGTTGGCACGCGGTGAAGTGGTGCTGTGCGACCGCTTCACGGATGCCAGTTTTGCCTACCAAGGCCATGGCCGCGGCTTCGATCTGCAGGTGCTGTCCGTGTTGGAGCGATGGGTTCAGTCCCGCCCCGAGCTAAACCCGCCGGCCGTCAGGCAACCCAATCTGACCATCTGGTTTGACCTTAGCGCAGAGCTCGCCGCGCAGCGACTGGTCGGCGCGCGCCAGCCCGACAAAATCGAAGCCGAACCGATTGAGTTTTTTCGGCGTGTCGCCGCCGGCTACGCCGCGCGCGCCGCGGAGTTCCCCGAGCGCTTTGCCCGCATCGATGCGTCTTGCAGTCGCGACGTGGTGTGGCAAGCTGTTCGGAGCGCGGTCAAGTCACGCGGGTGGCTGACATGAGTGCAACGGCACCGGCCCCCTGGATTACCAGCCAGGCGCGTCAATTGCTCGGCCAGCGCGGTCACGCCTGGCTGCTGGCCGGTCCCAGTGGACTGGGTCAGTACAGCCTGGCCATGGCGCTGGCGCGTGCCTGGCTATGCGAGCAGCGTAGCGTCGACGGTGCGTGTGGCACATGCGGCAGTTGTCACGCCATTGAGGTGCGCACGCACGCTGACTTGTGCGTGCTGATGCCCGAAACATCAATGCTGGAGCTTGCCTGGCCCCTTGCCGAACGCGCGCAAAGCGAGATCGACGAGAAGAAGCGCAAGGCCAGCAAGGAAATCCGCATTGAGGCCATGCGCGACGCGGTTGAGTTTTCGCAGCGTACCAGTGCGCGCGGACGCGGCAAGGCTGTGCTGATCTTCCCAGCCGAACGCATGAACGCGATCACCGCCAATGCTCTTCTCAAGACCTTGGAAGAGCCGCCTGGCGATGTCAGGTTTGTGCTGGCCAGCGGCGCGTCCCACCTGTTGTTGCCTACCATTCGCAGCCGTTGCCTGGGCCACAGGATGGTGTGGCCCGAACACGAGGCTGCCATTGCCTGGGTTGGATTGCAGGGACTCGCCGGTGATGATGCAACTGTGCTGCTACGGGCTGCAGGCGGTCGACCGGACGATGCCGTGGCATTGGCGCGAAGCGGACGCACGGCGCGGTCTTGGCGGCAGTTTCCGGCAGCCATGGCGCGCGGCGACGTGGAGTGGGTCAAGGACTGGAGTGCCGCACAGATCGTCGACGCCTTGCAAAAACTGTGTCACGACATGGCCGCCGCGTTAACGGGCGCCACGCCACGCTTTTTCGAGACCGCCGACCTGCCCGCACGTGGCTCAGTGGCCGCCCTGACAGCGTGGTCAAATGCGCTTGGCAAGACCATGCGCACGGTGGAGCACCCCTTTAATCCCGGTTTGATGCAGGAGGCTCTTGTGAGCCAGGCGCAATCGGCCCTAAACTCAACGCCCCAGCCGTCATTTTCCGTATGAGCACACCCACTCCAACGCCCCCACGCCCCAGCGTCATTCAATTGGCGATCAAAGAACGTGCAGCCTTGTACGCGGCGTACATTCCTTTGTTCACCGAGGGCGGTATCTTCATTCCGACCTCGCGTGATTACCGCTTGGGCGACGACGTATATGTGCTGCTGTCTCTGCCTGAAGACCCGCAGCGATACCCAGTCGCCGGCAAGGTGGCCTGGGTGACACCCGCCAAAGCGGCAAACAACCGTACTCAGGGGGTCGGCATTCAGTTCCCGAAAGACGAAAAGTCGCACGCCCTTAAACTCAAGATCGAAGAAATCTTGGGTTCACACATGGCCTCAGACCGTCCGACTCAAACCATTTGAGCTCGGTTGCGGGTTTGGTGGTGTCTCGCGGCAGTGCCGGCCCCATGCTGATCGATAGAACGGTACTGTTGGGCGCACCATGTTTACAGATTCGCACTGCCACCTGAGTTTTCCGGAATTGGCTTCGCAAGTGCCGGCTATTCGCTCGGCGATGGCGCAGGCCAGCGTCTCCCGCGCTTTGTGCATCTGCACGACACTCGAAGAGTTTCCCACGGTCCACAATCTGGCCTTGAGTTTTGACAACTTCTGGGCCACCGTTGGCGTGCATCCTGACAATGAGGGCGTGCGCGAGCCCAACGTCGACGAGCTGTCGATCTTGGGCGCTCTGCCAAGAGTTGTCGCGATCGGCGAGACCGGTTTGGATTACTACCGCCTGGGCGAACGAACGGTGGCCGACATGGCTTGGCAACGCGAGCGTTTTCGAACTCACATTCGAGCCGCCAGAACATTGAAGAAGCCGCTCGTGATTCACACCCGAAGCGCCTCAGTCGATACGCTGGCGATACTGCGGGAAGAGGGCGAGGACGGCAGTGCCGGGTGTGCCGGTGGCGTGTTTCATTGCTTCACCGAAACAGCAGCGGTAGCCCGCGCCGCGCTCGACCTTGGTTTCTATATTTCGTTCTCCGGCATTTTGACCTTCAAGAGCGCGCGTGAGCTGCGTGAGGTAGCCTCTTTCGTTCCACTCGACCGTATGCTGATCGAGACCGACAGCCCTTATCTGGCTCCCGTGCCACACCGTGGAAAGCTCAATAACCCTTCCTTTGTCCCGCTTGTGGCCGCCGAGTTGGCGACCGTGCGTGGGTTGCCGCTGCACACTATTGCCACGCAGACCACGCAGAACTTCAAGACCTTGTTTTCGGCGGTGACGGAATGACGTCGATGTGGCGCACTTACTTAAAGCTTAACATTAGATATTCTATTTATCTTGTTGTTATTGTTGCAGTTTCAGTGACTACTGCTGGGTCTTATGACGACTTTTTCATCGCCGTCAAACGTGATAACGCCGACTCCATACGGGCGCTACTTCAACGCGGATTTGACCCCAACACGCGCAATCCTGACGGAGAACATGCTCTGACACTGGCGATTCGCGAGCCATCGCCGAAGGTGGCGATGTTGCTTATTGAGACGCCGAAAGCTGAACTGGATGCACTCAACCAGCACGATGAGAGTCCGCTCATGTTGGCATCGCTCAAGGGTCAACTTGCCGTATGCGAGCAACTCATTGCCAAAGGCGCCAGCGTCAACAAGCCCGGCTGGACGCCACTGCATTACGCCGCCACACATGGCCACATAGACGTCATGAACCTGCTGCTTGAACACCACGCCTACATTGACGCGGCATCGCCCAACGGCAGTACACCCTTGATGATGGCAGCCCTGTATGGCACACCTGCGGCCGTAAAGGTCTTGCTTGAGGCCGGTGCCGACCCCTTACTTAAAAACACCCAGGGTTTGAGCGCGATCGATTTTGCGAATCGGGACCAGCGCACCGAGTCAGCTCAGTTGATCGCCGCGTTCATTCGCAGTTTGCAGCCCCGCGGAAAATGGTGATGTCTGTGACGCGTGTCAATGCCTTGCGGGCTGCGGAGCGTACGCTGGAAGCTGCTTGAGGTCTTACATCAACTCAACCATTACTTCATACGATGTATATTATGTTAAGTAACGGAAAAACTCGACGAGTGTTCAATCATGCAAGTTGACCAGTGGGCCACCACCTCGCCCAGTCCACTTTCAGGCGCCACGGCTAGCCCCGTGTCGAGAACCATGGGCGAATTGCTGGCGCAAGTCGATGCCGCCCGCAGTGCGCCATTTAGAACGCTCGCACAGTCCCTGCTGGACCTCAACCTTCTTAAACCCGGCGTTGTCGCCCAATTTGACGCCGAGCCCAGCGCCCACGGTCGGGCGACCGAGCAATCCCTGATCGACGCGGGCCTGTTGACGGAACTGGAACTGGAGCACGCGCGCGCGCACATGCTCAACACGCCAGAGATCAACGCCAGCCAGTTTCAAGTGGAGCCGGCCGCACTCGACCGCCTGAGCTGGTCCAGCGCCTTGAGCCATCATGTGCTTCCGCTGGGCGTCGCCAATGGCGTCTTGTATGTTGCCTGTGCAACACCCATTCGACGCGACATTGAGCTTCAACTTGGCGTTTTGGTGAATTGTCTGGTCTCCCTGGTGTGGGCGCCTAAAGATCAGATTGACCGTCGACTGGCCTTGGAGAACCATGCCCAAGTTCCGCACGGAGCTGGCGCCGCAGCCAAGACCGACATGCCGCGGGGACCGGAGGACGGAAACGTCATTGATGTTCACGCCCTGCTCAATCAGGCGCTGGGCGAAATCAAGAGCGCTGGCGGCCCTGAACAGGTTAGCGCCGTCAACGAAAGCTCCAGCGTCATCAAACTGGTGACGCGCATGATTACCGATGCCTATGAGCAAGGGGCCTCCGATATACACATCGAAACGAATCCGGGTGACGAGATCTCCAGGGTTCGGTTTCGAAAAGACGGTGACCTGGAGGAATACCTGCAGCTGCCGCTGGCCATACGGGCCGCGATCGTGTCGCGCATCAAGATCATGAGCCGACTTGACATTGCGGAGCGTCGTCGACCACAGGACGGCAAGATCAATTTCAACGAGTTCACGAACATCAAGCTGGAATTGCGCGTGGCGATTTTGCCGACCCACGACAACCTTGAGGACGTGGTCATGCGGCTGCTGGCGTCCTCCAAACCGATCCCTCTGCCGCAACTTGGATTCTCGGCTCGCGACGACCAAATCATCAAACGCCTTACAGAACGGCCCTTTGGTCTGATCTTGGCATGTGGCCCAACCGGATCCGGCAAGACCACCACCCTGCACTCTTTGCTGGCTCACATCAACACCGACAATCGCAAGATATGGACCGCCGAGGATCCGATCGAAATCACCCAGAAGGGCCTGCGCCAGTTACAGGTCAATCCCAAAATCGGCGTGACCTTTGCGTCGGCCATGCGGGCCTTCTTGCGAGCCGATCCGGACGTTATCATGATCGGCGAAGTTCGCGATCAAGAGACCGCAAGTATCTGCATCGAGGCGTCGCTGACCGGGCATCTGGTTTTGTCGACGTTGCACACCAACAGCGCAGCCGAAAGTGTGATCCGCCTGTTGGATTTGGGTATGGATCCAATGAACTTTGGCGACTCGCTGATAGGGATCGTCGCACAGCGGCTGGTGCGCGGCCTGTGCAAACACTGTGCTCAAACGCACTGGCTCTCGCCTGAAGAAGTCGATTCCCTGGTGAGCGAGTATGCCGAAGGTACTGCCGTGACCGTGGTCGAGGCCCGTCAGCGGCTATTTCCGTCCGTCACAGCCGCCACATCCGAGCCGAGCGGTGCGCCACCCTCAACACGAATCGCGGTAGGGTGCGAGCGCTGCGCCAACACTGGATACAAAGGCCGCACGGGGATCTACGAGGTCCTCGAAAACGTCGGGTCGATGAAGCAGAAGATTCAGGCTCGAGCTCCTACCAACGAGATATTCATGGAGGCCTCACGTGCGGGCATGCGCACCTTGAAGCAAGACGCTTTGGAAAAAGTGGTGGCGGGCCTGATTGATCTCAAGCAGGCGCGCACCGTCTACGCCTGACAAGTCTCTTCGCGGGTCAGGAGACCTGGAACGACACGGTGGGAACGTTTTGATCGGAAAAGGAGGCGCCTAGGGCGATCTCGCCGCGCCCGTGCAGTACGCATTCATCGCGTCGTAGCAGCAAATCCGATCCCCCGCCAGAGAATCTGACCCAACAGCCGTACGAGCTGACGTCAACCAACATCACACAACCATTGCGCCAGTCGATTCGAGCATGTGTGCGTGAGACCCGGGGATCGTTGACGGAAAACTCGACTTGTCGAACGCGCCCAATGTGAATGGGCAGATCGAACGAACGAAACGTCTTGGTCTCACCCTTGCACGAGAGCTCAATCTGTCCACCCAACACGTCCTGCTTGTGGATGTCAAACATGGGATCCAGCGCCGCCTGCATGGTTAGAAAGTCCGACTGTGACTCCTCATGCCACTCGATCTGATGGACCGAGCAGGGCTCGGCGCGACCCCGCACATGGATCGGCCCAAGTACGCGAAACCGCACACCTTCGGGCTCGCGCACTCCTTCAAGAGCGGCGCTGCTGGCCCATATCTGGTGAGCCCCACTCAAATCACTCAACCGCGAGGCGACGTTGACTGCATCACCATAACAATCGTCGGCGACTATTTCGACATCACCGCTGGCGACGCCAATCCGGATGGGCAGGTGTGGCATCTCAGGGGACTGCGACATACGCTGCTGCTGTTTGCGCTGCATCTCGACCACGGCGTCAATGGCGCACGAATTGCTGGGAAACAAGGCCAGAACCCCATCTCCCATGGTCTTGACGACTCGTCCGCCGTTGGACTCGCACACCGATGCAATCCACTGTGTAACTTCCCGAACAACTTGGGTGGCCTTCGCGTTGCCCAGTGCCTCAAAAACACCTGTGCTCCCAATCAAGTCAGTGAATACAACAGTTGAATGAACGCTCATGCCGGGTGGTTTCCGTCTTTTTGCTCAGATCGCAGTTTAGGGCATTGACCGACTAATGGGAACGATTGGTGCGGTTTTGAAAGCCGTGCTCGTCGTCGAGTGATGACTCTGCCATGCGCGGAGTGAAATACCCGTCGCGACTCCCTGCCCGCACGCACCCGACATGTACAGGGCGGCCAGTCGCGTGACATGAGAGTTTACGTGACATTCAGCGGGCAACCACATGATTGATATGTTGTTTCATGTGAACGGGATGGTGCTTACCCGCTTGTCTTTTGTCACAGAAACGGTTAGCTTTGCGACCTTGCATTCAGTCTGAACTTCCCGAAAGTTGAACCTATGCGTTGGATGACAAAAAATCTGTTTGGAACTGTTCACGGCGCTCTGGGCGGGATCATGTCCGAAACCGCCGCGCGCGCTGGCAGTCGAATTGAAAGCATCAGACAGGCCATGCTGGAGTCGCTCGGCGACTCCGGGAGATCGGCCTTTCCGGCGATTGAGCGCCGAGTCCGTTTTGCCAGTGATGTGCAGGGACTGTGGTATTTGCGCGGCGACATGATGGAAGCCTTGTCATCCTTGCAGGGGGAGTACATGGCTCGCCGCAAGATGGATGAAATCTCGGTTCTGTTTCAAGGCGCACTCCCACGCAGCATGGCGTCACGTCAGAGTCGGCTGAGCGCGTAACTGGCTGTGCTCAGTGCGAGCCACCCCAAAACAGCATTGCATCGCGATCTTCGGCTACCAGGTCAACCTTCTGTCCCACCGGCAGCAACACTTTGGTCTGAACGTGCCCATACGGCAGATTGGTCAGAACCGGAACCTTGATCTGCCTGCGCAGCCATGACCAAACACTGTTCAAGTTGAAGCCTCGGTCATGCGGCGTTAGCGTGTAGCCTGTGAACTGGCCCATCACAATCGCTTTTTGCTGAGCCAGGACACCGGCACGCAGCAACTGCGTCAGCATGCGTTCGATCCGGTAAGGATGCTCGCCAATATCCTCCAGGAACAGAATGCCGCCCTTGACCTGCGGGAAGTGGGGTGTTCCGATCAGCGAGGTCAACACCGACAGGTTTCCGCCCCACAGGATCGCATTGCTTACGCTTAGGGCGGTCGTGGCCGTGGCCATGTCGTTGGTCTGGTCTTGGCGCGAGCGAACCGCTACTCGAGGCTGGCGCCAGCCGGCGCCCTCCCCCTGGCCACGCAGCAAGTCGTCAAAACAGGCTTCCATGATCTCATCTGGCGCCATCGTGACAGATGCCTGTGCAACTGATTTGCCCGCAGGCTTGCCGCCCACGCCAAATCCCTCGCACAGCGCAGGGCCGGCCCAGGTCACGCTTCCCGTCTTGGCGAGAACGGCGCACTGAAATGCCGTAAAGTCGCTGATACCCATGAACAGCATGCCACGGTCAATTGCTTTGGCGATCGCCTTGTAGCGCAGTTGCGGAAGCAGCCGGGTGAGGCCATAGCCACCGCGGGACACGAGTGCGACGTCCGCCCCACTCGCGGCGGCACGGTGGATCGCAGCCAGGCGTGTCGTATCGTCGCCGGCAAATCGTTGACAGCTCGCCAGCGCGTCGGCGTCAATTTCGACCTCATGCCCCAGAGTTGTCAGCCTGGCCACGCCGCGCCTGAACGCGGCCTTGTCGCGCACGGCGCCACTCGGTGAATAAATATAGATGTGCTTCTTCAAGGCGGCGCCTGTCTAGGGGGTGGACTCATGAGAAATGGGCTACGGCAGACTGCGCGATGGCCGCACCATGCTCTTGCACGAAGTGCCCTGCCTGATCAATCAAGAGCGGTGGTGGACAGCCGCAAATGGACTGTCGCAACGCCATCATCGGCTGCAATCCCAAAACCGGATCCTGTACGCCGATGGCCATCATGGACCGCCCGCTCCATCGGGTTTGCCAGAAATCGCGTGCCTGACGCGACAACATGGCGCCGTCAGCCTGGGCATGATCGGGCACCATCGTGGGAAATGCCCGCAGGGCAGCCCGGTGTCCCCGGTCTGGAAACGGCGCTGCGTAGGCCGCGCACTCCTGCGCACTCAGGTCGGGGTTGCCACGGGCCATCAGGCGGGCGATGTCGTAGTCGGGATTCTTGGCACACATTTCGCGCCAGGCCAGGAAGCCCGGCGTCAGTGGCTGGTCTGCCGTTGCCAAGGTCGTGTTCATCACCAGCAGGCCACAGTAGCGGTCCGGCGACGCCATCGGCAAGGTCAAACCCAGCAGACCGCCCCAGTCCTGCACCACAAGCACGATGCGTTGCAGGTCCAAGCGCTGCACCAGCTCCAGCAGCACTTGGCGATGCCCGCTGAAAGTATGAAACGACTCCTTCTTGGGCTTGTCGCTCTTTCCAAATCCAATCAGATCCGGCGCCACGACTCTGTGCCCAGCGGCCAAAAACACGGGAATCATCTTTCGGTACAGATAACTCCAGGTGGGGTTGCCGTGCAGGCACAGGTAAGTCAGCGGCGCTTCCTTTGGCCCCAGGTCAAGCAAGTGCAGACGCAGCGATTGCAAAGACGGCAGGTCGTCGATGTACTGCCCCTGCCAAGGGTAGTCTGGCAGATTGTCAAACCGGTCTGCCGGCGTTCGAATTGCGTCGTCTCGAAGCGGCGTGGCGCTGCTACGAGCGAGCTCGCGTCTTGACATGAAGAATCGCTGAAGCAGGCTTGAGCAAGACTGCGCCAGCACCCCGCTCACGACACTCGTCTGATGGTTGAGCGGCGCCACTGCCAGCAGGTTAAGAACCGATCCCACAGCGCCCGCCTTCGGATCGGGGGCCCCGTACACCACCCGTGAGAGACGCGCGTGCAAGATCGCGCCGGCGCACATGGCACATGGCTCCAGAGTCACAAAGAGTTCGCAGCCATCGAGCCGATAGTTGCCCAATGCCACGGCGGCGGCGCGCAAGGCATTGACCTCCGCGTGAGCGCTTGGATCACACCCGCCAATGGGCGAATTGCGCCCGACTGCAATGACCTGTCCATCCTTGACTACTACCGCACCAACGGGGACTTCCCCGTTGGCCATGGCAAGCTCGGCTTGGGCGAGCGCAAGCGTCATGAATGCGTCGTCCGACATCTTTGACGATGTCATTTGTCGTCTGGCTCGGGTCTGGCTTGCTGCATCGTCGCGTCAATCGATTGCTTGATCTGCTGCGGGAGCTGCTGACTCTGCTGCATCACGGCCCCGCCGCCGATACTGCCGCCCGCTTGCGACGCGGCGGGCAAACGGACGCCGGTATTGGCACCAAGCTGCCTCTTTGCCAATACACCGATCACGGCCACCACCATCAACAAACTCAGCACACTCAAAACAATTCGCACGCGACGCCCCTTCTTGATATCCGGCTGCACCAGTACCGGTCAGGCGCCCGCCCGGTGCGCAAGCAACCAATCTTTCAGTTCTGGTGGTGCCAGCGGTTCCGAGTAAAAGAAGCCCTGCCCTTCATGGCAGCCCATTTCGCGCAGAATCGCGGCCTGCTTCTCGGTTTCCACGCCTTCGGCGATCACCATCATGTTGAGATTGCGTCCAAGTTCAATCACCATCGCGGCAATCGGCCCCCCCAGGATATCCGAGCTCAATTCGTTGACGAAGGCACGATCAATCTTGAGCCGGTCGATCGGCAACTGGCGCAGATGACTCAATGAAGAATAGCCCGTACCGAAGTCATCAATGGCGATCGTAACGCCGATGGTCTTGATGGCCGCGAAACGCTCCAGCATGAAATCAGGGTCCTCCATGGCGACTGACTCTGTAATTTCAAGCTCAAGACAAGACGCATCAACACCGGTGTCGGCAATGGCCTTGACCAGCTTTTCGACGAAGTCCGGATTGCGGAACTGAAGTTGGGAAACATTGACCGAGACACGCAGGGCGGGTAGGCCCAAAGCATGGATGCGAACCAGTTCGTGGCAAGCCATGCGAAGCACCCAATCGCCCAGCGCGATGATCAGGCCGGAGGCTTCAGCCAAAGGGATGAAACGCTCGGGCGGCACGAAGCGACCGTCGTCATTGCGCCATCGCAGCAAAGCCTCTATTCCGACCACTTGACCCGAACCCAGCATGACCTGCGGCTGATAAACCACAAACAAACGATTGGTATCAACCGCTGAACGCAGTCCCTGCAGCAAGCGCACGCGCTCACGGATCTCGATTCCCATGTCCTTGGTGTAGACCACGAAGCTGCCGCGCCGATTCTTCTTGGCTCGCTTGAGGGCGATGTTCGCGTCCTTGATCGCGCCGCGTCCAGCCTCGTTGGTATCGGTCAGCCTTACCAGACCGATGGTTGCGGTAACCAGCATCGAGTCATCTTGCACCTGGAACGGCGAGTGAAACAGGTCCAGCAAGGCAATCGGGTCGAGTGAGCCAGACGGACCCATCAGGCCAAACGCGTTGCTTCCAATGCGAGCAACAACGGTTGAGCTGCCCAGCGACGCGGTGAGCCGCTGCGCTACCGCTTGGAGCAGGCGGTCACCCTGCTGATGTCCGAGCGAGTCGTTGAATTCGGAGAAGTCATCGATATCAAGAATCGCGACCACGGTATCGCCAGACGCCTCACTTGCCAGGCGCTCGTCGATAACTTTGATAAATCGATTGCGATTGGGCAGTCGCGACAGGTGATCGTAGAAGGCAAGGTCATCAAGCGCTCGAATCTGCTCGTAGGTTCTTAGGGCAGACGTGATCGTCGCGTACAGCTTGGCACGGGTCAACTCCGACTTTGTCTTGTAGTCGTTAATATCAAAAGCGTGAATCGTCTCGATCTCGGGCGCATAACCAGGCTGGCCGGTGCGCAAAATGATGCGAATGTCGGTCAAATTCAGATCCCGACGAATCACTTTGACCAAGGCAAGACCCGCATCCTCGCGTTCCATCACCACATCGAGCAGAACTATCGCAATGTTTCGCTCTTCGCGCAGGATTGCAATGGCTTGTTCTGCGGAATACGCATGCAAAAACTCCAGCGAACGCCCAAAGATCGAGAGCCCATTGAGGGCAAACGTCGTCGCCCGGTGCACGTCAGGCTCATCGTCAACAATCAGTAGGCGCCAAACGGACCCGGCGCCGCAGGTCGATGGGGCCGAGTCATCCACCACATCCAGGAAATCGGATTCGTCCGACGATTCGAAGGCATTGGCGGAAATCATGGATTGATTGTGCATCAACCGTTGGTCATTGTCACATCCCGTCGGGCGTCATTCCCACTCAATTGTGGCAGGCGGCTTCGAGCTGACATCGTAGGTCACGCGATTGATGCCCCGCACTTCGTTGATGATGCGCCCGGATACTCTTTTCAGCAACGGGTACGGTAATTCGGCCCAGTCAGCAGTCATGAAGTCACTGGTTTGCACGGCACGCAGCGCCACCACATAGTCGTAGGTTCGGCCATCTCCCATCACGCCCACGCTCTTCACCGGCAAGAACACGGTGAATGCCTGGCTGGTGAGCTCGTACCAGCTCTTGCCGCTGGCTTCGTCACGGAAGTTGCGCAGTTCCTCGATGAAGATGGCGTCGGCGCGGCGCAACAGGTCGGCATACTCGCGCCGTACTTCACCCAGGATACGCACGCCCAGGCCTGGGCCGGGGAACGGATGGCGGTACACCATGTCATGCGGCAAGCCGAGCGCTTCGCCCAGTTCACGCACCTCGTCCTTAAACAGCTCGCGCAGCGGCTCCAGCAGTTTGAGACCAAGTTGTTCCGGCAAGCCACCTACGTTGTGGTGGCTCTTGATGGTGACGGCCTTCTTGCTCTTGGCGCCGCCCGACTCGATCACGTCCGGGTAGATGGTGCCTTGAGCCAGCCAGGCGACATGGCGCGAGTGGTCATTCTTGAGCTTGGCGGCCTCGGCCTTGAATACCTCGACAAACTCGCGTCCAATGATCTTGCGCTTGGCCTCTGGGTCGGTCACGCCCGCCAGTTGACCCAGAAACTGCTCGCTGGCGTCCACCCGCACCACCTTGGCGTGCAGCTTGCCCACGAACATGTCCATCACCATGTCACCTTCGTGCAGGCGCAGCAGGCCATGGTCGACAAACACACAGGTCAGTTGGTCGCCGATGGCACGATGTATTAGAGCCGCCGCCACCGAGGAGTCAACGCCGCCCGACAAACCCAAGATGACTTCCTCATTGCCGACTTGCGCACGAATGCGCTGCACCGCTTCCTCGATGTAGCCACCCATCACCCAATCGGCGCGGGCTCCGCAGATGTCCAGCACAAAACGGTTCAATATGGCCGCGCCCTGCGTGGTATGCGTCACTTCGGGGTGAAACTGCACGGCGTAGAACTTGCGCTCTTCATCGGCCATGCCGGCAATCGGGCAGCTGTCGGTGCTGGCCATGAGTTTGAAGCCCGGAGGCATTTGCGTCACGTTGTCGCCATGGCTCATCCAGACATGCAGCATGCCGTGGCCGTCGGCGTTGGTGTAGTCGGCGATACCCTGCAGCAGCTTGGTGTGGCCACGCGCGCGCACTTCGGCATAGCCGAATTCGCGCTTGTGGCCGCCTTCGACCTTGCCACCGAGCGCGTCCGCGATGGCGTACATGCCAAAACAGATGCCCAGCACCGGCACGCCGAGTTCGAACACTGCCTTCGGCGCGCGCAAGCTCTCGTCCTCCCATAGGCTGGCGTGGCTACCCGACAAGATGACGCCCTTGAGCTGACCGTCGGCGGCGTAGTCTCGTACCCACTGCTCACTGACGTCACACGGGTGAACTTCGCAAAACACATGCGCTTCGCGAACCCGCCGCGCAATCAGTTGCGTGACCTGGGAGCCGAAGTCAAGAATGAGGATTTTCTGATGCATAGGATTGACCATTTTGATCATTGCCAGCCGACGTGTCTCACCCCAGCAACACCGTGGAACCGGCTACGCGGGGCCACTGGTGTTGCCCTCCTGCAAGGGGCTGAGGTCGGCGGCTCCAAGTCTGCCCGCGCAGACTTGGACCGACCGAAGAGTCCTTGCCTCTGGCATGGGTCTGCTTGGCGCAGCGACACGAAGCGCGCGAAGCCTGAGGGTGTTCCACTATTCCGCCCTGTAGTTAGGCGCCTCTTTCGTGATCTGCACGTCATGAACGTGGCTTTCACGAATGCCGGCCGAGGTGATTTCCACGAACTCGGCGCGCTCCTTCATTTCGTCAATGGTGGCGCAGCCGCAGTAACCCATGCTGGCGCGAATGCCGCCGGCCATCTGGAACACGATGGCCACCATTGAGCCTTTGTACGGCACCCTGCCTTCAATGCCTTCGGGTACCAGCTTGTCCGCGTTGGGGTTGCCGGTGCTCGATTCCTGGAAGTAGCGGTCGGCACTGCCTTGCTGCATGGCGCCAATGCTGCCCATGCCGCGGTAGCTCTTGTAGCTGCGCCCCTGATACAAAATCACTTCTCCCGGTGCCTCTTCGGTGCCCGCAAACATGCCACCCATCATGACAGTGCTGGCTCCTGCGGCGATGGCCTTGGCGATATCACCGCTATAGCGAATGCCGCCGTCGCCGATCAAGGGCACCCCCGTGCCTTTGAGCGCGGTGGCCACACTGTCGATGGCCATTATCTGTGGCACACCCACGCCCGCAACGATACGAGTGGTGCAGATCGACCCCGGCCCAATACCCACTTTGACGGCGTCGGCCCCTGCTTCGACCAAGGCCAGCGCCGCCGCGCCGGTGGCGATGTTGCCGCCCACCACATCGACCTGGGGGTAGTGTTGCTTGACCCAGCGCACACGGTCAATCACGCCCTTGCTGTGACCGTGTGCAGTGTCCACCACGATGGCATCCACACCGGCGCGCACCAACGCGTCCACCCGTTCTTCGGTGCCCTCGCCCACCCCCACGGCGGCACCAACGCGCAGCTTGCCGTAGGCGTCGCGCGCCGCATTGGGAAAGCTGGTTTGCTTCATGATGTCCTTGACGGTAATCAAGCCTTTGAGCTCAAACGCGTCGTTGACCACGAGCAGGCGCTCAAGTTTGAACTTATTCAGCAGTGCCTTGGCCTCCAACAGTGTGGTGCCATCGGGCACGGTCACCAGCCGTTCGCGCGGCGTCATGATCTGGCTTACCGGCAGGTCGTAGCGGGTTTCGAAGCGCAAGTCGCGCCCAGTGACGATGCCCACCACCTTGCCGCCATCGCATACCGGAAAGCCCGAGACGCCAAGCTCACTGGAAAGGTCCATGACCTGGCGCACGGAGTGCGTTGGCGTAATCACCACCGGGTCGCGCAGCACGCCTGACTCGTAGCGCTTGACGCGCGCTACTTCAGCGGCTTGCTGCTTTGGGGTGAGATTCTTGTGCACGATACCCATGCCGCCTTCTTGCGCGATGGCAATGGCCAGGCGTGCTTCCGTCACGGTGTCCATGGCGGCGGACACCAGTGGCAGGTTCAAGGCGATGTTGCGGGAGAAGCGGGTGGCGAGGGAGGTGTCCTTGGGAAGGACTTGGGAGAACGCTGGCACCAACAAAACGTCGTCGAAGGTGAGCGCTTTTCCGAGCAGGCGCATGTCAAAGCTCCAAAAAGTCGATTGTACCCGCGCCCTTGCAGCCCTCAGGGTGGCGCTTGAGCACGACAAACGGATGCATTGACGCGCCAAAAGGCGCGAACATGGTCGATTTTGCGCAACGCCGCGCTAAACTTGCGGCATGAATGCCATTCGATTTCTCCAAACGGGGCTGGTCCTTGTGGCCTGCACGGTTTCAACGTCCCTGATGGCCCAGTATCAATGGGTTGACAAAGATGGTCGCAAAGTATTCAGTGACCGGCCACCACCGACGGACATACCCGCGAAGGACATTCTGAAGCAGCCCCCCGCGCGAACGCGCATGCCGGCCCAGATCGCGCCAGTGATCGCCGACGGAGCCGACAAGTCGTCAGCGGGCGCCTCTGCGCCGGTTGGCTCGGCCAGCGCCCCCAAGGGTAGTGGCGTCGACAAAGATCTCGAAGCCAAGAAGAAGCAGGCCGCGCAAGCCGACCAGGAAAAGAAGAAGGAGGCTGAGGAACAAGCGGCCAAAGCCAAGGCAGAGAACTGCGCCCGTGCGAAGCAGGCCAAGGCAACCTACGACTCTGGCATCCGAATCGCGCGCACCAATGAAAAGGGCGAACGTGAAATGCTTGACGAAGCGGCACGTGCCGCCGAGTCAAAACGCGTTCAGGCGATCATTGACGCGGACTGCAAATAGCCTTGGGCCCTACCTGCGTGCCTTAGGCGCCGTTTCTGGGCGCGCAAACAACCCGGCGCTTCGCGCGCCCTGCCGCGAAAACCGCTCCCGCCGGGCAGTCTTGGGGTCAACCGTCAGAGCCCGATAAAACTCCACCCGGTCCCCTGATCGCAGCGGGTGGTCGTGGCCAAGTGTCCTGCCCCAAACGCCACACCGCACGGGCGTCCCCATCAGCTCGGGCCACCGCCGCAGAAAGCCACTTGCCTCGATAGCCCGGCCAAGGGTGCTGCCAGTTGGCAGATTCAAGGTCTCCTCGAGTACCTGGCCAGCGCAGGGCGAGAACACTGCCGTGACGCGTATGCAGGGCTCACTCACCATAGACATGGGCGGCACGCTTGACAAAAGCGTCCACCAGGCTGGCAGCAATCTTGTCGAACACGGGTCCCACCAGTTTGCCCAGGGCCGCGTTGCCAAAACCATAGTTGAGCATCAGTTCGACTTTGCAAGCACGCTGCGAACCGTCCCCCAAAGTGTGAAACGTCCACTGTCCGTCTAGCCTGTTGAAGGGGCCGTCAACCAGTTGCATGACCACCTGCCGGTCCGGCGTCAGTTGGTTGCGGGTGGTAAAGGTCTGGCGAATGCCGCCGAACGAAATCCCCATCTCGGCCGTCACCCCACCATCATGGGTGTCGAGCAACGCGGCGTGGTCACACCAGGGCAGAAACGTCGGATACTGGTCAACCGCCGTCACCAATGCATACATTTCACTCGGGCTGTACCAGATCAGGACGGACTTGTGAACGGTTTTCATAGAATGGCGGTCTGCGCGGGATTGTAGACAAGCCTTGTACGCATGACTGACAACCCCACATGGACCCCATGGCCAAGAAACCCGCCTCCACCGCCCGCATTGCCGACAACAAGAAGGCTGCCTACAACTATTTCTTTGAGGAGCGGTACGAGGCCGGGCTGGTCCTCGAAGGATGGGAAGTCAAGTCGCTGCGCGAAGGCAAGGTGCAGCTCACCGATGGTTACGTCGTGATCCGCAACGGTGAGCTGTTCGTGATCGGTCTGCAGATCAACCCGCTCAATACCGCCTCCACGCATATCAGTCCAGACAAGGTGCGCACCAAGAAGCTGCTGATGCACAAAGCCGAGATCAAGCGTCTGATTGGCAAGGTGGAGCAAAAGGGCTACACATTGGTGCCTCTCAATTTGCACTGGAAGGCGGGCAAAGTGAAGATCGACATCGCCCTGGCCAAAGGCAAGGCGGAACACGACAAGCGCGACACCATAAAAGACCGCGAAGGAAAACGCGAAGTTGAGCGGGCAATGAAAAACCGAAACCGATAACGCTGCCCCAAGCCGCAGTCTGACTCAATCGGACACTGTCTCAGCGCAAATGCGCCAACGGGTGCGCATGCGCCGGCCACGGGCTCGCGAAGAACGGTAGCACCATCTCGGGCGTGACCTCTTCAATGCGCGCAGGTGTCCACATTGGACTGTGGTCTTTGTCCACCGCCAACGCGCGTACGCCTTCGACCGTTTCACTGGCGGCGCCGCTACGCTCCAGATGATGGGTGTTGAAACAGTGGCGAACCAGGTCACGCTCCATGCGCAAGTCTTCGGCCAAGCTCATGCCGCGAGCGCGACGCACCTGCTCCAGTACGACGTGCAGCATCAAAGGCGAACGCTTGCGAAGGGTTGCCGCCGTGTGCCTCGCCCATGCAGAGTCCGCCGACTCCAGCGCGGCGATGATGTGCGGCACGGTTGGGAGCGAGAAGTACCGGTCTATCTCGGTCGCATCCTTTGAGGCACCTTTGCCGCATGCGGTCGAATACGTCGCAAGCCACGCTTGCAGTGCACCGTCACGCTCCAAATCAAGGCTCCCCAGCGCGTCCCACGCGGGCCCTAGTTGCGCAATGTCCATGCGCCGGTCCGCCAGTCCAAGCCGACCCGCATCACCCGCGTTGATGGTCTCACCGGTCAACGCCAGCCATTCGCCAGTGCGGCCCGGACAGCGGCTCAGAAAGTAGCCACCACCGACGTCCGGGAACAGCCCGATCAATGTCTCGGGCATGGCCATCTTGGTGTGCTCGGTCACCAGACGCACACTGGCACCCTGGCTGATCCCCATGCCGCCACCCATCACCACGCCGTCCATAAACGCGACGTAGGGCTTGGAGTAGTTGTGAATGAGGTGGTTGAGCGCGTACTCTTCGGTGAAAAAGTCCTCCAGCTGCGGGTTTCCAGCCAGTGCTGCTCTGTGAAAGAAGCGAATGTCCCCACCCGCGCAGAATGCGCCAAACACTCCGTGCTTGTTGCAGCCGCGCACCGCCACCGCTTTGACAGCCGGATCATCGCGCCAAGTCAGCAGGGTTTGCGAGATAGCACGAATCATCAACAGCGACAGGGCGTTGAGCGCTTTGGGTCGATTCAGTGTGATGCACCCAACTTGACCCCTGACCTCCGTCAGGACGTCGTGAGCTTGCGTCAATGCGTCGTCAGTCATTGCCGCTGCCTCCATCCAATCAATTCATTTGCGATCAAAGCACCAATCACCAGCGCTCCCCCCGTCAACACCGAGGGCGCCGGCGTTTCGCCCGCTCCCAGCCAGGCCAGTAGGATGCCGAAGACAACCTCCAGCAGCGCGAGCAAAGCTATCTCGGGCGCCTTGAGCACGCGCGCGCACATCACCGACAGCACGCAGGGTATCGCCAATTGCCCCAGTCCAAGGTACGCCAGGAGTAGCAGGTCATGCCGCGTGGCAGCAAATGGAACGGCCAGCGGCAAGGTCAACAAGGCTGAGATGACGGCGCCCACCAGTACCGCCGGTATCAGATCGACGTCATGTCCCTGTGCGTGGGAGTGTTGCGTCAAGGTCCAGTTGACCGCACCGGCCAAGGGCACACACAGCGTGACCAGAGTCCCCACTACTGAAGCCTGGTCGAGTTGCGCGGCATACATGTAGACGATGCCGGAGCCAGCCACGACAATCGCTACCCAGGTGCGAAGCGCCACCCGGTGACCAATGAAGATGCGCGCGACCATGGCCGTTAACAAGGGTCCGATTGCCATCGTCACCAGAACGTTGGCCACGCTGGTCAAGGTCAGCGCAACCATGAATGCGGTGAACATGACGCTCCAGCACACGCCTGAAATCCAGAAAGCACGTCCGCCTTGGGCCACCTTCCTGAATACCGCTCGGCCTTGGAAGAACGGCAAGATCACCAACAGTGACAGGGCCGTGAACAGCGCCCGCCAAAAAGTGATCTCAAAGCTGCGCGCCGACTCAAGGTGACGCGTGACCACGCCCGCAGTGGACCACATCAGGGCCACCAGCACCATCAGTGCAACGGCGCGATTGTGACTGAGCCGCATGCTCCCCTTCGCCCCGCGTCAACCCGGCTAGCGGGCGGCGCGCTTGCGTTCGCCTTCGGTCAGGTGGCGTTTGCGAAGGCGAACCGACTTGGGCGTGATCTCTACCAACTCGTCATCCTCAATGAACTCGACTCCATACTCAAGAGTCAGCTCAATCGGAGGCGTGATTTTGATGGCATCTTCCTTGCCGGAGACACGGAAGTTGGTCAACTGCTTGGTACGCGTGGCATTGACCACCAGGTCATTCTCGCGGCTGTGGATTCCGACAATCATGCCTTCGTAGACGGGATCGTTGGCCCGCACAAACATGCGACCGCGATCGTCAAGCTTGCCCAGGGCGTAGGTGAATATCTCCCCCGCGTCCATGGAGATCAGCACACCGTTCTTGCGCCCGCCGATCTCACCCTTGTGCGGCTCGTAGCTGTCGAAAATGTTGGAAATCAAGCCGGAACCGCGGGTCAGGTTCATGAACTCGTTGGTGAAGCCAATCAGGCCACGAGCCGGAATGCGGTATTCCAGGCGCACACGGCCACGACCGTCCGGCTCCATGTTGACCAAGTCTCCCTTGCGCTCGCCCAGGGCCTGCATCACGCCACCCTGGTGTTGGTCCTCAATGTCGGCGGTCACCATCTCGATTGGCTCGTAGCGCACACCATCGATGTCCTTGAAGACCACGCGTGGTTTGCTGACGGCCATCTCAAAACCCTCGCGGCGCATGTTCTCCAGGAGGATCGTCAAATGCAGTTCGCCACGGCCCATGACTTCGAAGATGCCTTCCTCGTCGGTTTCCTTGACGCGCAACGCCACGTTATGTTGCAGCTCCTTTTGCAGGCGATCCCAGATCTGACGGCTGGTGACGTACTTTCCTTCACGCCCCGCCAGCGGGCTGGTGTTGACGCAGAAGTTCATCGTCAGCGTCGGCTCGTCCACCTTGAGCATCGGTAGCGGCACCGGGTTGACCGGGTCGGTGATGGTCACGCCAATTCCAATTTCGGGCAAGCCATTGATTAGCACAATTTCGCCCGGGCCAGCCTCCTTGGCTTGTACGCGCTCCAGACCCTGAAATGTCAGTACCTGGTTGATGCGACCCTTGATCGGCTTGCCGTCGAGTCCCTCCATGACCACCACGTCCATCATGGGTTTGATCGTGCCCTGGCTGATGCGGCCAACCCCAATTCGACCCACAAAAGTCGAGAAATCGAGAGCGGAAATCTGCAACTGCAACGGAGCGGCCGGATCACCCAACTGGTGCGGAACATGCTCAAGAATGGTGTTGAACAGCGCCGACATGTCGGGGCCCCATTGCTCGCCCTGAGCACCCTCTTCCATTGACGACCAGCCGTTGATGCCCGAGGCGTACACCACGGGGAAATCGAGCTGCTCGTCGGTGGCGCCGAGTTTGTCAAACAGGTCGAAAGCGGCATTGACCACCCAATCCGGGCGGGCACCAGGCTTATCCACCTTGTTGACCACGAGAATCGGCTTGAGCCCCAAGGCCAGCGCCTTCTTGGTCACAAAGCGCGTTTGCGGCATAGGACCTTCTTGTGCATCAATCAGCAGGACGACGCCGTCGACCATCGACAACGCGCGCTCCACCTCGCCACCAAAGTCCGCGTGACCGGGTGTATCGACGATGTTGATGTGGGTTCCCTGCCAAGTCACGGCACAGTTCTTGGCCAGAATCGTGATGCCGCGCTCTTTCTCAATCGCGTTGTTGTCCATCACGGTGTCAACCACTTTCTCGTGCTGAGCAAAGGTGCCCGACTGGCGCAGCAATTGATCAACCATGGTGGTCTTGCCGTGGTCGACGTGCGCGATGATGGCAATGTTGCGAATTTGGTTGGTGCTCATGGTTTCCTCAGAATGTTGAAGACAGTGCTGGCGGTGTAGGCGCCGCAGTCTGTCCCGCCAGGTTTAAAAGGGGTTCGGCGTGGGCGACTCGCCCCTGCGCGTGAGATTGTTCGATTTCAAGCGGGTTGAGCAGGCGGTCGGGTATCAGCTCGCCGCCTTGCACATGCGCACTACCCAGCAGTGCTGCGGGCTGCTCGGCATACACCGCCACTTGCGGCGCATCGTCCCACGCGCCACGTCGGCGCAGGCCACTCAGAAATCGTTGGCTGTTCGCCGCGTCCAGACGAATCACGGTGTGCCCTGCCAGCAGCGCATCCACCGGCAACAAGCAGTCCACACGTTGTACCTCGGTCATCGACTCCAGTTGAGCCAGTGTAATCGCCTGCGCCAGTGAAAAGCCGCCGGTCGCCACGCGGCGCAGCGCCGTCAGATGGCCGCCACAACCAAGCCGTTCGGCCAAGTCTTCCCCAAGGGTTCGAATGTAGGTCCCTTTGCTGCAGGTGACGCGCATCTTGATCGCGGGTTGCGCTGATTCCAAAAGCGCAAGGTCGACCGACAGTTCGCGAATCATGACGTCTCGTGACTCGCGTTCGACTTCGATCCCGGCCCGCGCATACTGGTACAAGGCCTTGCCATCTTTCTTCAGGGCGCTGTGCATGGGGGGTATCTGGCTGATCGGGCCAGTGAGCTCAAGTGCTGCGTTGCGCACCTGTTCGGGGGTAACCCGCACGGGGCGTTCTCTGACGACTGCGCCCTCGGCATCACCGGTGGTTGTTGTGATACCCAGTCGCAACACAGCCTCATAGCTCTTGTCAGCGTCCAACTGCAACTGGCTGAACTTGGTTGCGGCACCGAAACACAGAGGCAACACGCCAGTGGCCAATGGGTCCAGCGTGCCGGTGTGCCCCGCCTTCTCGGCGCGCAACAACCACTTCGCTTTCTGCAGGACGTCGTTGCTCGACAGGCCCAGAGGCTTGTCCAGCAGCAGCACCCCGTGCACGGGGCGCCTGGCAACCCGTGCACGTGGCGCATGCATGGGCTTCAGTCCTCTTTCGCGCGAGACGACACCGCGCGTGCAATCAAAGCGTTCATGTCGGCGGCATGTTCGGTGGTGCGATCAAACACGAAATGCAATGTCGGCACAGTGTGGATGTGCAACCGTTTGAACAAGCCTGCGCGCAAGAAGCCGGCCGCCTGGTTAAGCCCGTCGGCGCACTCTTGCGGGGTGCCTTGAAGAACGCTGAAAAACACTTTGGCGTGCGCGTAGTCTGGCGTCACCTCGACACCGGACAGGGTGACCATCCCGACCCGCGGATCCTTGAGCTCGCGCGCGATCAACTCCGTCAGATCGCGTTGGATCTGATCGGCAACCTTGAAGCTGCGGTTGGGGGTAGCGGACTTCTTGCGCAAGACGGTAGCTCGATGGTCAGAGAGGTATCAAAGCGTTCGGGCGATCTCACGGATCTCGAAGAACTCCAGTACATCACCCTCTTGGATGTCGTTGTAGTTCTTGATGTTCAGACCGCAATCGAAACCTTCGCGCACTTCCTTGGCGTCGTCCTTGAAGCGCTTGAGCGAATCGAGTTCGCCTGTGAAGATCACCATGTTGTTGCGCAGCAGGCGCAGTCGCGCGGTACGGCGTACCAGTCCGGAGGTGACCATACAGCCAGCAATCGAGCCGATCTTGGACACCTTGAAGATCTGCCGGATTTCGGCGGTACCGATGACTTCTTCCTTCTTGTCCGGCGTCAACATGCCCGACATGGCCAGCTTGAGTTCGTCCACGGCGTCGTAAATGATGTCGTAATACCGAATGTCGACGCCATTGTTCTCGGCCAGCTTGCGTGCGCCTGCGTCGGCGCGTGTGTTAAAGCCGATGATGACGGCCTTGGAGGCAATCGCCAGGTTCACATCAGACTCGCTGATGGCGCCAACCGCGGTGTAGACCAATTGGACCTTGACCTCGTCGGTCGAGAGTTTGAGCAGCGACTGCGCCAGTGCTTCCTGCGAGCCTTGCACGTCGGCCTTGATGATGATGGGCACCATCTTGACTTCGCCTGCCGTCATGTCGGTGAACATGTTCTCCAGCTTGGCGGCTTGCTGCTTGGCCAGTTTGGTGTTGCGGAACTTGCCAGCCCGATAGGTGGCTATTTCCCGCGCCCGGCGTTCGTCGGCCAGCACCATGAATTCGTCGCCGGCTTGCGGTACTTCGGTCAGGCCCTGAATCTCGACCGGGATCGATGGACCAGCCGACTTGATGCTCTTGCCGTTTTCGTCCAGCATGGCGCGCACGCGACCATAGGTCTGACCTGCCAGCACCACGTCGCCGGTCTTGAGCGTGCCCGACTGAACCAGAATCGTGGCTACCGGGCCACGGCCCTTGTCCAGTCGCGCCTCGATCACGAGACCCTTGGCCATCGCATCAACGGGCGCCTTGAGCTCCAGCACTTCGGCTTGCAGCAAGACTTGCTCAAGCAGCTCGTCAATGCCTTGCCCGGTCTTGGCGGACACCGGTACAAACGGCGAACTACCGCCGAACTCTTCTGGAATCACTTCTTCCACCACCAGCTCGTTCTTGACGCGTTCTGGGTTGGCGTCAGGTTTGTCGATCTTGTTGATGGCAACCACGATCGGAACTCCGGCCGCCTTGGCATGCTTGATGGCTTCCTTGGTCTGAGGCATCACACCGTCATCAGCAGCCACCACCAGAATCACGATGTCGGTGGCGTTGGCACCACGCGCGCGCATGGCCGAAAACGCCTCATGTCCCGGCGTGTCCAGAAAGGACACCATACCCCGGGGCGTTTCGACATGGTAGGCCCCGATGTGCTGGGTAATGCCACCGGCTTCGCCAGACGCCACTTTGGCGCGACGGATGTAGTCCAGCAGCGAGGTCTTGCCATGGTCCACGTGACCCATGACGGTGACCACCGGTGCGCGTGGCAGTGCGTCGGCATGCTGTTGTTGCACTTCATCGTCGGTAAACGCTTCGGCATCATCCAAGGCCGCCACGATGGCTTTGTGGCCCATTTCTTCCACCACGATCATCGCGGTGTCTTGATCCAGTGGCTGGTTGATGGTGACCATTTGTCCCAGCTTCATCAAGTGCTTGATGACCTCTGAGGCCTTGACCGACATCTTGTGCGCCAGTTCCGCCACGGTGATGGTCTCAGGCACGTGTACCTCAATCACCCGTGCTTCGACAGGTGCCGCCGGCGTGTGTTGGCCTTGATCGCGATCACTGCCCCCACGCCTGCCGCGCGGACCAGCGCGCCAGTTGCTGCCACGGCCAGCTCCCGCACCCGTGTCGCCGCGCGTGGGAATCGCCTTCTTTTTGGCCGGGTCGCCGGCCCAACTGCTCGACAGCTTGGCGGATTTGACTTCCTTGCCGGCTCCACCCGGTGCTGCCGTCGTGGGGCTGGTGGTTCCGGGTTTTGCTGCCTTGGACACACCTGAGCCGACGGCCGGCTTGTGCAAGGTACCCTTCATGCCAGCTTTCGCGCCCTCCACACCGGCCACCTTGGCAACCGGTTTTGCCTCTTCCGGTTTCTTGGCCACAACCGGCTTTTTGGCCGGAGCGGACATCATCGAACGAATGGCAGCTGCCTCGGCCTCGGCCTTGCGGCGGCGCTCACCCAAATCGGCGGCACGCGCAATTTCTTCGTCTGCCTTGGCCTTGGAATCGGCAGCGGCCTTGACGCGGGCCACTGCTTGCGCCTTTTCCAGCGCTTGTGCCTTTTCTGCTGCCTGACTGGCTTGACGCGAGGTTTTGTCGGCAATCGTTCCATCGGACTCAGCGTCCGAGGTCAACGCGGGCTCTGTCGCATGTTCCTTGGCCTGTTGCTCAGCCGCTTGCGTGGCAGCCAACTCGGCCGCTTCGCGGGCACGCGCTTCACGCTCCTCACGTTCACGCCGGCGCACGGCCAACTCCTCTTCCTGGCGCCGGATAAGTTCAGCTTGACGCCGCGCTTCTTCTTCACGGCGCGCCAGTTCTGCGTGGTCAATCAGGGGCGCGGCCTCGAGCGCTTGCGTTGCCTCCTGCTCGGCCTGCTCTGCTGGCGTATCGGCCCCATCCTCGCGACGCACGAAAGTGCGCTTCTTGCGCACTTCCACCTGGATGGTGCGCGCCTTTCCGGTCGAGTCTGCCTGCTTGATCTCGCTGGTCGACTTTTTGACCAAGGTGATCTTCTTACGCTCGGCGCTCAGTGTGCCGTGGCTGGCCTGCAGGTAGCTCAGCAGACGCTGCTTGTCAGCGTCGGTCAACTTGTCACTGGCGGCCGATTTGGCCACGCCAGCGGATTTCAACTGATCAAGCAGTGTTTCGGTGGATTTTTTGAGTTCATTAGCAAACTCGGCGACGGTCGTACTGGACATTTCTTGGGTAACCTTTCATGACCGTTACTCTTGAGAAGCGGCTTCATTGGCAAACCAATGCTCGCGCGCTTTCATGATCAGGGTCTTGGCGTCGTCTGCCGACTGGCCGGTGATTTCAGTGAGTTCGTCAACGGCCAGATCGGCCAAGTCATCGCGTGAATGAATACCGCTGTCAGCGAGCTTGCCGATCAGGTCGGTCGTCAGCCCCTCCAGATCGCGAAGGTCCTGAGAGACCTCCTCGACGCTCTCTTCATGCGCGATTTCCATGGTCAGGAGCGCGTCCTTGGCACGTGTGCGCAACTCAGTGACCGTGTCTTCGTCGAAGCTTTCGATCTCCAGCATTTCTTCCAGCGGCACATAGGCCACTTGCTCAAGACTGGTAAAGCCTTCTGCGATCAGCAGATCGGCGATTTCCTCGTCGACGTCGAGCTTTTCCATGAACAACTTGCGGCTGACGTCGGTCTCAGACGCCTGCTTCTGCGCCGACTCGGCCGCATCGAGTATGTTGATCTTCCAGCCCGTCAATTCCGATGCCAAACGCACGTTTTGCCCGCCGCGCCCAATGGCAATGGCGAGGTTCTCTTCGTCCACCACCACATCCATGGCGTGGCGTTCTTCGTCGACCACGATGGAGCTGACGTTGGCAGGCGCCAGGGCACCAATGACAAACTGGGCAGGGTCTTCGCTCCACAACACGATGTCGACGCGCTCGCCGGCCAACTCATTGGTCACGCCGTTGACGCGGGTGCCGCGCACACCGACGCAGGTGCCAATGGGGTCAATGCGCTTGTCGTGCGACAAGACCGCAATCTTGGCGCGCGACCCAGGGTCTCGGGCGCAGGACTTGATCTCCAGCAAGCCTTGCTCAATCTCCGGCACTTCCTGGCGAAACAGCTCCATCATGAACTCCGGGGCTGAGCGCGACAAGACAATCGGCGCGCCGCGCAGCGTCAGATCAACTTCCATGATCATGGCGCGAACCCGGTCGCCCGAACGAAGATTCTCCTTGGGAATCATCTCGCCGCGGCGAAGTCGGCCTTCGACGCGACCGCTCTCAACAATGATGTCGCCCTTGTCCATGCGCTTGACCGTGCCCACAAAGATCTTGTCGCCACGCGACATGAAATCGTTGAGCAACATCTCGCGCTCAGCGTCGCGGATCTTCTGCAAAATGACCTGCTTGGCCGCCATGGCACCGATTCGACCGATGGGAATCGACTCCACGGTTTCCTCAATGTATTCGTCAACCTCGATGTCTTCGATTTGCTCTTTGGCCTCAAACAGCAAGATCTCCTGATCGGGCAGCTGCAGACCGGCCTCATCGGGCACCACGTGCCAGCGACGGAAGGTCTCGTAGTTGCCGCTGTCACGGTCGACCGCCACGCGGATGTCGACGTCGCCAGGAAATATCTTCTTGGTAGCCTGCGCCAACGCAGCCTCGACGGCACCGAAAACCACATCACGTTCGACGTTCTTCTCACGTGAGATGGCTTCGACCAACATTAACATTTCGCGATTCATGCCATGACTCTCCTGTATTCAATCACTACCCAGGTCGGATGCACCCGCCGTGCCCCGACCCTTGAAACTGACGATAGGCGCCAAGCGCGCCTCGCGCAGTTCGTCCAATTCAAACCCCAACGCCTGAACCGGCGGCGGCGGCCTCTTCTTGCTGACTCTCTGCCCTGGCTTGACCTCCGGCGCATCGGTCCAGACGATCTGCCAGCCAGGCGCTGCGCCTACCCGATCAACTCGCTCCAGCGTGCCGCGAAACTTCTTGCGGTTTGCATTCATCTGCCCGCCCGCCGCCGCACCCATTGGCGCCTTGAGCGTGATATCGATCACGTGTCCCGTAAATCGCTCAAAATCTCTTGCCTGCCGCAATGGTCGGTCAATGCCTGGTGACGACACCTCAAGGCGCTTGTATTCGACACCATCGACTTCGAGCGCAAACTGCAGTTGCCGGGTCACTTTCTCGCAATCTTCGACATTGACAAACTGCTCGGGCTGCGAGAGGCCCTGCCACGGCATGTCAATCGTCACGCGCAGCAGCCCGCCGGCAGACCGTTCGATGCCCACCAAGTCATAGCCGAAACCGGCCACGGTTTGTTCAACAATTTCCTGCAGTGCCACTGGCCCTCTTCCGTTTCATCCGCGCTCAAGTCACATGACTCGGACACCCTGCAAAAACGATCGACCAAAAAAAACGGGCGGTAGATACCCGCCCGTTTGGTCGTGAAGGACGCATTATAGTGCCGTTTTATCAGCCGGCCATAGAATTTTGTGCATTCATTTCAACCGGCTTATTACAACAATTTCGTCGGCCCAGACCGACGTCACGTCGCAAAAGCCGAACCACCTGCCCACTTTTACGCGAGCAGGTGATCAAGCAAGCTCTATGAATCAGAACTTGTGGTCATACGAAGCAGTCAGCTTCACTGAACGCGGCGCGGTCAAGCTGATTGGTGACTCGTAGTTGGTGGCAACCCGACCACCCAACCGAACGTTATAGCCCTCGGTCACGTTCTGCACAGTCTGCTGATCAAGCAGGTTGAAAATGTCCAGCTTCAACTCCAAGCCTTTGAGGGCACTGGGCTTGTACTTGACACTCAGGTCCACTCGATTGTCCCAGGGCAACCGGCCGAGAGAACCACGGGTGTAAAGAGTGTTCTTGGTCCGATCTGTACCAAGGCAATAGTAGGTCTGGTTGCGGTAACCTGGTGAGCCCGTTGCACCTGGATTCGGTTCGTAACCCAAACAACTGCGTGGGCGGCCAGAAGCCATCAAGAGGTTCGCCCCAACGCCCCACTCGCTGGTCAGCTCAACGAAACCGTATGCCTTGATTTGGTGCGTCCGATCATTTGGCAAAAGACCATCCGCGCCCTTCATCAGTTCGGGGTAGTCCCACACTGAGGTTACAGCGACGTCCGCTTGGCCATTGTCCGAGCGGACCTGACCTTCGGTATTGCCCTTGTTCTTGGACCATGTGTAGTTAACTTTCCCGTACCAGCCGTTGCGCAGCGGATGTTCCACAAACAAATCGATCGCCGTGTAGGTCCGCTTGACCGGATCAAACCCCTGATCGGCTGCTGTCAACGCCACCGTGGTCAACTTGGTTGGGTCACCTGCAAAGTCCACTTTGAAGGTATTGTCGATTCCCGGGTTGAACGTCTGGCAGGTATTTCCCCACAGCGGATTGGTGATCGCAATCCCATTGTCGGCAGCACATTTCTCAACTGGCCGTACGTCGCAGAAATCGTCAATTGTTGACTTCAGCGAACGGTAGGTCAACTTCGCGCCAACGTTGTACTCTTTGGACAAAGCTCTCTCGAAGCCGATCGTGAAGTCATCGGAGAACGATGGCTTCAGGTCAACCGCGGACAGGGTCTCAACGACTTTGTCCTGCCCAAACTCATTGTTGCCGCTCAGTGGCGCACTCAAAGCCACCAAGCCAGTGGGCTGACCCTCTGCATCGATGCCGGTGTAGGTGAAGTACTGATCGGTGTAGGTGGACCGCCCCGCGCCGCGCACCGCAATGTGTGTCGGAATGGGCACCGAGTAGCGTCCCGCGGTTGCAAATACCTTCATCGATGCGTCGCCGGATACATCCCAAGCTGCGCCAAGGCGTGGCAGTATCTGTGCCTTGTTGTTCAAGAAGACTTTACCCGCGTCGTTGATATTCTTGAAAGCCTCCCGACGCACGCCGCCAACCAGCAAGAGGTCTTTCGTGACCTGAAACTTGTCCTCAATATACTGGGCGGTCTGCTCGCCATTGGCTGTTGTCACGGTCGAGAACAAGGTCTTGCCAACAAAATAGCCTTCCGCGCCGAGCGGACTTCCGGTGCTGTTGGTTGGAGCACTCGTGCCGCCTGTTTGGTCCAGCACGGCGTCAGGCGTGTCGGTCTTGAAGTACGTCCAGGTTCCGCCGCCGGCCTTGAACTCGCCAGCGTTGACCGACGAGACTTTGTTCTGATCGAGTCCAGCACGAATGGAGTGCTTGCCGAGCTGCCACTCCAGATCCAGGCGGAATGACTTCACGATGTCTTCCGAGCCAGGCGCCAGCACCTTGCCCTTGATCGGTTGTGGATCGACGTAGTTGAGTCCCGGCGCGCGATCGCTGGGTGTAGACACGGTCGATAGCAGTACTTTGCCCGGATCGTAATTCGGGAACTCGTTCAAGTGCTTCGAATTGGTCTGGCCATAGAGTGCGGTCAGGGTCAGATCTGTAGTGAGATTGCCCGTGTACTTGAACATCTTGGTTTCGCCACCATTGCTGTCGATATTTGTCAGCTTTTGCTGCGACGTCACAGTGCCAACGCGTTGGCGCGTGGCATAGTCAAAGCCGCTGTCGCTGATCGATTCGACCGGGGTATCGCCAATGGCCGTGAACTCAAGTCGATGGTTGTCGGTTAGGTTCCAGTCGAGCTTGGCCAGATAGCGGTCAATCTTGGTCTCTCGATCGCGCCAACCGTCCGCCGCGTTTGATGTTCCGATGCGCTGCCCCTGCACAAAACCGTCATCGGTCGTGCTTTGTTCCAGAGCGCCAAAGAAGAAGAGCTTGTCTTGGATGATGGGTCCGCCCAGGTACCCCCCAAAACTTTGGCGACCCTGGGTGTTCTCGGCGCGTGCCAAACGAAGCGTGCCGTCTGTCGCGTTGTTGTAGGTTGCCCCGCCGTTGTACTGCTTGGTGTCGATGTAGTAAATATCTTTCGGATCGCCGCGCAATGATTTCGGTGACACAGACACATTTGCACCAGCGACCCAGTTGTTGGTGCCGCTTTTGGTGATGATATTCACGACGCCGCCAACAGAACGTCCAAACTCAGCACCAAAACCACTGGTAAGCACCTGCGCTTCGGCAATCGCACCAAAGGGCAGCTGTGATGCGCCCAGCCCCGTCAACGGATTCACGACCGGGTAGCCATTGATGTAATAGGAGTTTTCAGACGCTGCACCGCCACCAAAGGAGGCGCCGCCCGCAAAGCGCGAGTCCGCCCGCGTGGTGTTGGGTGCCAGCTGAATGATGGCCTCAACGTTGCGTGCAACAGGCAAAGCGTCAAGTTGTTTCGCGGTGAAGCTGGCGCCCGGGTTGGTGCTGGTGACGTCAATGCTCTGCTGGCGGCCGACAATTTGAACCGTTTGCAGACTGGCTGAAGTGGTGAAGGTAACTTCCGCGCCTTGGCCCAGGACAACTTCGATACCGGTCTGGGTACCCGTGACCGTGCCATTCTTGATCATCGTCGCCTTGTAGGTCCCCACCGGCAATGACGTCGCGATAAAGCGACCCGTGGCGTCGGGGGTAAGGGTCCGCTTCAGACCCGTGCCGGTGTTTTCGATCACTACCGTCGCCCCCGCCGCAACGTCGAGTCGCCCGAAGATGCTGCCAGTGGCGTTGGATTGCGCCAGCGCGGTCGTATTGATGCCGACCGTCAGAGCCGTGGCGCCGAACGCAACGAATAGTGCGCGAGCGACCAGAGTCTTTTTGAATACAAGCTTTTTGCTTTGCATGCGAAGTTCCATGTTGAGGGATAAAAAGCGAGCCCCCGGTTTGCCGCTGATCCGCTGGCGCCTTTCGAAACCAATACGAAACAACACAAGACGGAAACTCGCCACATTTAAGTTGGATCGGAGATTCTCCATCTCTTACGAGCTGTTACCGGTAGTGTTTCCCCGTGGCACCAAGGATTCGCGGCGGGACAGAGCCATCCGTCAAACGGACTCATCCGTAACTCATTGATTTATATGAGCTTTACTCGATTTCTGCGATTTCATCTGTGTGACAAGATCGGCAACCGGACCACGGACGAGGGTTTTCTCTAATAAGGAAGTTCGTCGGTTTGTTGCGCGGCAGCAACGGCCATGACGCGCACCTCCCTTCAAGGTGGCGAGGTTTTTCGACTCGCTGATGGTTTTGACGTCGCGATCATTGTTGACTAGAAGTCACGCACATCGGACCGGTGAACGACTTGTCGCATCAAGGCAACAACGACCACCCTGTAACACCTAGGTGAAACCCTGCATGCCGACCCTGCAGATCAAAGTCCGTGCCAATGCAAAGGTGAGATGCTTGACAACATCATTATATGTATCAATTAGTTACGACTACTTTCTAAAGCAACATCTACGAAGTTGACCCAACCAATAAAGGCTGCAGGTCTGGTGTGGTTGAAGGCAACCTGACAACAGGGCTATCACAATGGCGGTTCCGACCATGACCACGGCGCCAACTGATTAGACGCGGGTGTTTATCCATTCATGGAGAGATTCAACAGCGTTTCGTTCGGCAAACTGGCTGGTTCCCTTAATCTTCCTTTGGAGTATCAATGTTCAAACATAAAGCACAACAGTCCAACGCGACCAGATGGCGTCGGTCAACCTTGGCCATGGCCGTCGGCATGCTTGTGTCGTCGGCAGCCATCGCGCAAAGTTCCGAAGGCTCGATCTATGGCCAAGGCAAAGCGGGTTCGCAGGTTGTCATTACCAGCGTTGACACCGGCACGACACGCCAAGTGAATGTTGACGCAAGCGGCAACTTTTCCCTGGCAAAAATGCCACCAGGACGCTACAAGGTCACTTCCAATGGTGTCACACGCGACGTCACCGTAGCCATCGGCTCGGGAACCAAGGTCGTTTTGGATGCGGCTGTAACCATGGAGCGAGTCGAAATCACCGGCTCACGTGCTCAGGGTGGCATTGACGTGTCCAGCGTTGAGTCCAACACCGTGTTTACCCAGGAGCAGTTGCGCAACCTGCCGGTGCCCCGCAATGTCAACTCGGTGGCATTGCTGGCCCCAGGTGTTGTCAAGGGTGACAAGGGTTTGGGCGGTGGCGCCGATGGCACGGGTGGTTTGCCTACGTTTGGCGGCGCCTCCGTGGCAGAAAACGGCTATTACATCAACGGTTTCGATGTCACCAATATTCGAAACTTTCTGTCCTACGCTGACTTGCCCTTTGATGCAATTGCTGAGCAGCAAATCAAGACCGGAGGCTACAGCGTGGAATACGGACGGTCATTGGGCGGTGTGGTCAGCCTGGTGACGAAGCGGGGTACCAATGAGTGGAAGGGCGGTGCGTCCGTGTATTGGGAGCCAGCCGCCTTGCGCTCCAAGGGCAAAAATGTCAAGGACAACGAACCTGAAGCCGCTGGCCTGGGCTATACGCTGTTCGAAGAACCCGACACCGCTAGTTCGCTCAGCACCAACTTCTATATTGGTGGTCCTGTCATCAAGGACAAACTGTTCATGTTTGCCTTGGTTGAGGGTATCCGTGATGTCAATACCAATTTCAAAGAAAATTCAGCCTCCGTCATCAAGTCAAAAAAGCCAAAGGGACTGCTCAAGATTGACTTTACGCCCAATGATAGCCACCGTTTTGAGCTCACTGCGATTGCGGGAAAGAAGGAAGAGCAGATTGATGACTACTTGCATGTCAAGAACGGCTACGGTAGTTATCTGACGGCACTTACCGGGCCTGCCGTCAACAGCACTCGGACGTCGGGTGCTGATGTGGTCATTGGCAAATACACGGGCTATCTGACGGATAACCTGACGTTGTCAACCTCTTGGGGTCGTGTGAACGATCAACAAGAATCCACGACCGGTAGTCGCACTTCTGCGTCCATGTGCCCCGTGGTCTTCATGCTGCCTGGCACCACCTATGCTGGCTGTTGGGCGGAGCCCTTTCCGGGCGGTGGCGGTCGTGACCCCAACGCGCCACCGACCGACGACGACAAACGCACGTCGTTTCGTTTTGACCTTGACTACACAGTGGGAAACCACACCATCCGCGGTGGTATCGACAAACTGGAGTTCATCTCGGGCGCCGCCGGCGGATCGCCCTTTGACGGCGCCCAATATTGGCGCGAGTTCCAAGCCAATGGAACCAGCTCCGTCGCCGGCGTAGTATTACCGGCCGGAACCCGTTACCAACGGCTGCGGGAAAGCAATAACACCACCGGCAACTACGCAGTTGAGCAAAGCGCCTACTACCTTGAGGACAACTGGCGCATTCAGAAAAATCTGATGTTGGTTGGCGGCCTGCGCTGGGAGTCGTTTAATAACAAGAATGGTGATGGCGACAGTTTCATCAAGAAAGAGAACCTACTTGCGCCACGTATCGGTGCATCGTGGGACGTAAATGGTGATTCATCGCTGAAGGTGTATGGCAATCTGGGCCGTTATTTCATCCCGGTTGCGTCTAACACCAACATTCGAGCAACCCGCAGCGAGTATTCTGCCGAGTCCTATTACACATTCAACGGTCGCGATCCGGTGACCGCCAAGCCGCTGAACCTGGTTCAGGTGGGTACCACCAATGTCTCCAGCGACGGTCGTTTGGCGTTGCCCGCCACGATTGCAGACATTGAACTCAACCCGATGTCCCAAGATGAGGTCATTTTGGGCTTCCAAAAGGCAGTGGCCAAGGGTTGGACGGTGGGCGCAAAGTACACCCATCGCAAGATCAATAACGGCATGGACGACTGGTGTGACCCCGCATCCGTGGGCGACTATGTCACCACACACGGGTATGCCAATTTTGACTACCACACCATGGCGACCTGCCAGTTGATCAACCCGGGTCGTGATGTAACGTTGATGATGGACCTAAATAACGACGGCGTGTTAAAACCGTTCACGGTGCCAGCCGCAGCGACCGGCATAGCGTTGTACACACGGACCTACAATGCACTTGAATTTTCGTTCGAAAAGGCGTTTGATGGCAAGTGGGGTCTCGCCGGTTCTTACACCTACTCGCGTAGCAAGGGAACGGCCGAAGGATATGTGAACTCGACCATTGACCAGGACGATGCCGGTGTGAGCCAAGACTTTGACTTTGGTGTGTTCACGGATGGGTCCAACGGCTATTTGCCGAATGATCGCACCCATTCCATCAAGCTATTTGGTACCTTGGGTATTACCGAAAATTTCAAGCTTGGTGCCAACCTGAACTCCACATCAGGCCGCCCCCTGAGCCGCATTGGTTTCGTGCCCAGCACCACACCCGGTGATGCATCGGGCTACACCGTCGCGTCGACCTACTACTACTTGAACTCGCAAGGCGTTACGGTGTTGGGCCAACGCGGGACGGAAGGCCGCACCCCTTGGACCCATACCCTGGACTTGCAGGCGCAGTACACGATGAAGATGGGCAAGAACAGGCTGACACTCCAGGCTGACGTCTTCAACGTGCTCAATTCTCAGACTGCCACAGAGTATGACGAGCAGAATGACTTCAGCCGTGGCACGACCACGGTCGGAACACCGGGTCGTTTGAGTCTCAATTACGGCAACCCAAAGGGATTCCAGGCTCCGCGATCGGTGCGATTGACCGCCCGTTACGAGTTCTAGTCGCCACAGGCTAGAGTTCCGACAAACGGGCCGCAGTTACGCGGCCCGTTTTCATGGGGGATTTCAACTGTCGCGCGTTATGCTTGCGCAACCGACTCCAGTCTACTGCCGCGGACATGACCCACCGGTCGCCCAACGTGTACCCGCCAGGCGCGATTGGACGACGTTGCCGGTTATGACCGGGAGTCGACGTAGATCTGATTCTGCCGCGTGGCGAGCCTTACCCAGATGTACCGTTGTGCCAGTTCCCGAGCCCCATCGCTCAGCGGGGACTGAGCCGCGGCGACGCTCAAGCAACGCAACAACTGCTCCGACAACTCCGCGACATCGGTTGGCGACGAGAGAATGAGCGCGTTGACCTCATGGGTCAACTTGCCCGCGATGCCGCAATAGCGCACGTCACTCACGACAACCGGCAATCCGTGGGCCATGGCCTCAAGCACGACCATCGCAAATGTGTCTTCCGTAGTGGGGTGAGCCAGGCAATCGGCGGCCTCGTACAGCGGCGACACGTCGTTGAAGGCCCCCAAAAAGTGCACGCGTGATTCGACACCAAGCCCGTTCGCGATGGCTCTGAACTCGACAATCTGAGCCGGACTTCCAACCACCGCTAGCTCGCAATCCGTCGGCAACAAAGCCAACGCTTCCAGCAAAGTTGGCAGGCCTTTCTTCCAGTAGTCGTTCGCCACAAACGCTATCAATCGCGCATTCAGCGGCAAGCCCAGCAGCTCGCGCGCTCTCGCTTTGTTTGCGGCCAAGTCAGCCGGACGAACGGGCAGCGTCACGCCCGGTGTGATCACTTGCAGGTTGGGCTTGCACTGAGGATAGGCCCGGCACATGACGCCGTACAACATGGTTGAGGTAACCACAATGCTGCGCCCGGCACGCGGGGCAAAACGCAGCCGCTCCAGCATCAGGTAGGTCAGCAGCCTCGGACTCGTGAAGGCCATCAGCCACTGCAATGCCAGCGCCAGACCGCGGCGCCCGTCAAAAAGATTGTGTTTGACCGGTAGCACGTGCACCGTCTGCACGTTGCCGTGCCAGGTGTTTTCGTGCGAATGGACAACATCAAAGCCGCGACGGGTGGCCCACCACGTGGCGGTGGCATACCAAAGTTGATTGACCCAGCTTGGCCTGGACAGAGGCATCGACACACGGTGGTAGGTGACACCCGGCCACTTGTGGTCGATCTGTTGGGCAAAGACATGGATTTCATGCTGTTGTGCCAGTTGCTCGACCATCGCAATCGAGTAGCGCTCAGCGCCACCGCCGGTGGGCGAAAACACCCTGCTCAGTACGGCGACACGCAATCGTTTAGGTGCGCTCCGCGACGGCTGCGTGCCGGTGTTGGTCGTTATTGGTTCGAGTATCACGGGTCTCATGCAGCGCGCCGGTCTTCGTAGGTGGTCGCCAGCTTGAGCCAGAACGTCACCAGGGACGTTGTTCGAAGCACGGGTACACGCGGTAATCGCAAAATATCGGTGCCGCGCGCAACCCGCCCGCGCCGGGTGGTTGTTGCCGTGGCAAAACCTGCATTTTCCGTCATTGCGGGGTGCTCAGCCCGAAATTCGCCATAGGGATAGCAAAAATGTGTCACTGGCACGCTGCCGGCCGACTCCAGTTCAACGCGACTTTGCTCAATCTCCTGCCGGCTTTGCACGTCCGACAGTTCAGGCAGCCGCACATGGTGGCGGGTATGCGCGCCAAGGTCCTGCCCGGCTTGTACCCACAAACGCAGTTGTTTGGCGTCCATCAGCGGCGTTTGAGCAACGCCGAGTGCCTGGTCCCACACATTGGTCTGCCCCAGGCGTTGACTGACCGCGTAGCAAGTCGCCGTAAAGCCATGTCGCTGCAACACCGGCAAGGCATGAGTCAGGTTGTTCAAGTAACCGTCATCAAAGGTCAGGCCCACCACCTTACCTGTACGCTGCCCCAGCAGGTAAGGCATCAGGTCGCGCATTGACAGGCCGCGAAATCCCAGCAGCCTGAGCATGGCCATCTGACGTGCAAAGCCAGACGGCGACACCACCAGGCCACGAAAAGGTGCGCCCTTGGGTGGTGCCTCGTCAATCTGGTGATAGACCAGGATCGGAATCGGGCGCCCGTTCAAAGTAACACGACCGGGCATCAACGCGCTTTGCTGGACTGCGTTCACAGCAAAACAATGTCGTATTGCTCTTGCCCCATGGTCGATTCGCTTTGCAGGGACACCGGCTTCCCAATGAACTCGCTCAGACCGGCAAGGTGCTGGCTTTCCTCATCCAGGAACAGCTCGATCACCTTGGGCGAGGCGACCACGCGGAATTCACGCGGATTGAACTGGCGCGCTTCGCGCAGAATCTCCCGAAAGATATCGTAGGCCACGCTGCGCGCGGTCTTGACGCTGCCTTTGCCGCCACAAACCGAGCATGGCTCGCACAGCATGTGTGCCAGCGATTCACGCGTTCGCTTGCGTGTCATCTCGACCAGACCGAGCTGCGAAAAACCACCCGCCATGGTTTTGACTCGATCCTTGTGCAACTGCTTGCGAAACTCGGTCAACACCGCGCTACGATGGTCCTCGCGCGCCATATCAATAAAGTCCACGATGATGATGCCGCCCAAGTTGCGCAGTCGAAGTTGCCGCGCAATCGCCTGTGCCGCTTCGAGGTTGGTCTTGAAGATGGTGTCGTCGAAATTGCGTGCCCCGACAAATCCTCCGGTGTTGACGTCCACCGTCGTCAGCGCCTCGGTCTGATCGACGATCAGGTAGCCACCCGACTTGAGCTCGACCCGGCGCCCCAGGGCCTTGCCGATTTCTTCGTCAATGCTGTATAGGTCAAAAATCGGCCGCTCGCCGGTGTAGTGCTGGAGTTTGTCTGCCGCCGCCGGCATGAACTCCAGGCCAAAAGCCTTCAGGGCCTCAAACTGCTCACGCGAATCAACCCGGATCGTCTGCGTGGTTTCGCCCACCATATCGCGTAGCACGCGTTGCAACAGATTCAGGTCCTGATGGAGCAGCGACATCGGTGGCAGGCGCAGTGCGGCGTCCTTGATGCGCGCCCAGGCCTTTCGCAGGTAGCTGATGTCCTCCGAGAGCTCGGCGTCCGAAGCATCCTCGCCATTGGTTCGCAGTATGAACCCTCCGCCAGGCGCGCCTACCAGGGTCTGCAAGCGCGCGCGCAACTCGTCGCGTTGATTGGAGGGTATTTTCTGGGATATGCCGATGTGGTCATCCTGAGGTAGAAACACCAGCAATCGCCCGGCAATGCTGATTTGCGTGGACAGGCGCGCGCCCTTGGTTCCGATCGGATCCTTGATCACCTGCACCATCAGTGCCTGACCTTCAAAGACCTGCTTCTCTATCGGAATCAATGCCGCGGTGCTGCGCGCCACGTTGGGTGGCTCCCCATCCGCTTGCCTGTTCCAGACATCCGCGACGTGCAGGAAGGCAGCGCGCTCCAGACCAATGTCGACAAACGCCGACTGCATACCCGGCAGCACGCGCGCGACCTTGCCGAGGTAGACATTGCCAACCAGCCCGCGCTCCAGCGTACGTTCAACGTGCAACTCCTGCACGGCGCCGTTTTCGACCAGGGCAACCCGGGTTTCTTGTGGCGACCAATTGATCAGGATGTCTTCTTGCATGGCGTTGTACGCTAGTTGTTGGTCTCAGGTGGTTACACCAAACCTGCCCAACAACTGCGCCGTCTCGTATAGGGGAAGGCCCATGATGCCAGAGTAGGACCCGCTGATACGCTGAATGAAGGCCGCCGCCCTGCCCTGCACGGCATACGCCCCGGCCTTTCCCATAGGCTCTCCGCTGGCAACGTAGGCTCGCAACGCACGCTCGGACACGGGTGCAAATGTAACCCTTGACTCACTCAGCAACAGCTCTCGTTGGCGGCCATTGGCCAAAGCGACAGCGGTCAATACCCGATGCGTCTTGCCCGCCAGCTCCGAGAGCATGCGAAACGCGTCGTCGGCGTCCTCGGGTTTTCCAAAGATCCTTCGGCCCAGGGCCACCGTGGTATCCGAGCACAACACTGGTCCCGGTGAGCAGCCCCGCCGCTTGAGCCGCAGCAAGGCCGCATCGAGCTTGAGCTGGGTCACACGCTTGACATAGGGGAGAGGCGGCTCGCAGAGAAATGCACGTTCGATCGACTCCGTATCCTCATCGGGATCGGGCAACAACAACTCGTGACGGCAGCCCAACTGTGCCAACAGCTCACGTCGTCTTGGGCTCTGCGAGGCCAGATAAATAAAGCGGGACATAAGCTCGCAATGACAGGAATAGGTGTGGGCACTGCGTCAGTTACGTCATCGTAACGTAAACAGCAGCCTATTCCCGGTGGTAAGGATGATTGGCGTTGATGGACCAGGCGCGGTAGAGCTGTTCAATCAGCAATACGCGGGCAAAGGCATGGGGCAGCGTCAAGTCCGACAGGCGAATGCGCTCGTGCGCAGACTGCCGCAACGCTGGATCAAGACCATCAGGCCCTCCAATAAGCAATGCCACGTCGTTGCTGTTGAGCTGCCATGACTTCAGCCGGTCGGCCAGCGCCAGCGTGCTCAGTGGCGTTCCACGCTCGTCCAGAGCCACGATGTGACTGCCGCGCGGAATGGCGGCCTCAAGGCGGGCCCGCTCAGCGGCGTACAGCGTCTCGAGCGTCTTGGAGCCACGAGGCTCGGTCTTGACGGCCTTTAGCTCCACCTTGAGTTCGTGGGGGAACCGTTTGGCATAGTCGTCCCAAGCGACTTGCGCCCAGTCTGGCACGCGCTGCCCCACTGCCACCACCAGCAGCTTCACGGCGTGCCCCTCAGGCTTTGCGTGACGCGACCTTTTTCGCGGCGGGTTTGGACCTGACGCCAGTAGGCGTCGTGCGCTTGACCGGCGGCTTGGATGTGGGCTTACCAACGACTTTGATCGCCTGTTTCGTCGCCGCTTTCACGGCGCTCTTGGCGGGTGTCTTGGCGGTCGCGCTCGCGGCAACCCTTGGCGTCACCTTTTTGGCTGCGGCCGCCGCGATGTCGGCTTTTTTCTTTAGCTGTGCTTTCGACGGAAACGCTTCCTCCACGCCCTTCTTGGCCGCACTGGCACGCTTAAGGCTCGGCAGTGCTGCCTTGGTCACGGGTTTGGGCTCCTTCGCCGCCTTGGCTGTGGCGGCGACAGCCGGTTTGGCCGCACCCAGCTTGAGGCGGACTGGTTTCTCTCCCCACAGTTCCTCCAGGTGGTAGTACTGCCGTATGTTGGGTTGCATCACATGCACGACTGCCTGGCCACAATCAACGATGATCCACTCACCGTTGCCTTCGCCCTCAACCCGCGGCTTGTTGAAGCCGGCGTCTCTGACCGCGTCAACGACGCTGGCCGAAAGCGCTTTGGTCTGCCGGTTCGAGGTGCCCGATGCCACGATGACCCGTTCGAACAATGCCGACAAATGCTCAGTATCGAAGACCACGATGTCCTGCGCCTTGACTGCTTCGAGCCCATCGACGATCGCCCGCTGCAGTTTTTGAATGTCGTTCTTTTTGGCTACGGTCTTAGGTGTCATCAAGCGTCTTGGTAAAAGTGGTGGTAGTCAATATAACGCGCAACCGGTCCGAAAACCAGGGGAACGATAACTCGCTGCGTTGCCACGCAGCCACGAAATCGTACCGCGCTCAATGTCAAGGGGAAATTCGCAGAGTCGGCAACCGGGTAGCAACCCCGATCGGCGATCTAAAGCCCGCATCGGTTTGCGCCGAATCCGCGCGTGCAGCGACGCAGATTATAGAGAGTCGAGCGACCGAGTGCCATTTCCGGCCTATGCGGACGCGTGTAATGGGTCGTCATTGCGCCGTTCCCGCACTGGGATCACTATGGCGGCATCAGAGAGGTCGTGCTTGTTCTGACAATCAAACCCAGTCACGACGCACCAGAAACCGCTTGTACAAATCGTCTTCTGGCGAACCTTCGGGACTGGTCCGCTGGTAGGACCAGCTCGCCAGCGGCGGCATCGACAACAGGATGGACTCGGTGCGGCCCCCCGACTGCAAGCCAAAGTGGGTGCCACGATCCCATACCAGGTTGAACTCCACATACCGTCCGCGCCGATAGAGCTGAAACTCGCGCTCGCGCTCGCCATAGGCCGTGGACTGGCGGCGTTCGAGGATGGGCAGGTAGGCGCCCAAAAAGGCATCGCCAACGGCGCGCATCATGTCAAAGCTTCGTTCGAAGCCCAACTCCGAGAAATCGTCGAAGAACACGCCACCAACGCCACGCTGCTCCTGGCGGTGCCTGAGGTAGAAATACTCGTCACACCAGGTCTTGAAGCGCGGGTACTTGTCTTCGCCAAAGGGCAACAACGCCGCTTTGCAGGCATGGTGGAAATGAACCGCGTCTTCTTCAAACCCATAGTACGGCGTGAGGTCCATGCCACCACCGAACCAGCATACCTCTGCCCCGTCGTGCCCCTTCGCGGCAATCATGCGAACATTCATGTGCACCGTGGGAACATAGGGGTTGCGTGGGTGAAACACCAACGACACGCCCATGGCCTCAAACGGGGCACCTGCCAGCTCAGGTCGGTGCTGGGTAGCCGATGGCGGCAGGCGAGACCCGCGCACATGCGAAAGGCCGCAACCCGCACGTTCAAACACCGAGCCGTTCTCAAGAATGCAAGTGACGCCCTGTCCTTGCAGAGGTTCATCCGGCGCCTTGCTCCAGGCATCAACCAGAAACGGGGTGCCGTCAATGCTTTCTATCGACGAGGTGATGCGTTGCTGCAAGTCGGCGAGGTAGAGCCGAACCGGGTTCACGCCGGACATCAGAGTCGAACCGCCCGGTGACCGATGTCACGACGGTACTGCATACCGTCGAAATGGATGCCATGCAGCACCTCGTAGGCACGCTGCTGGGCCTGGCGGACGTTGTCCGCCAGCGCAGTCACGCACAAGACCCTGCCGCCTGAGGTCTTGACCTCGCCACTCGCCAGGGTGGTGCCGGCATGGAACGCCACCGCGTCATCCGTCGCGGCAGGCAACCCCGAGATGACGTCGCCTTTTCTGGGATTCAGAGGGTAGCCATGCGCAGCCACCACCACCCCCAGGGCACAGCGCCGGTCCCATTGAAGTTCAACCTGGTCGAGCTTGCCGTGCGGTCCGGGCTCGGTCGCAGCCCATAACACCTCTACCAGGTCGGTCTTCAAACGCATCATGATCGGTTGGGTCTCAGGGTCGCCCATGCGGCAGTTGAATTCCAGCGTCTTGGGTTGACCTTCTGCGTCAATCATCAGGCCGGCATACAGGAAACCGGTAAACGGAATGCCATCCTGTTCCATTCCCTTGATGGTCGGCAAAATGATCTCTCGCATAGCCCGCGCGTGCACTTCGGGTGTGACCACCGGCGCAGGCGAATAAGCGCCCATGCCACCGGTATTGGGGCCCACATCACCATCCTGCAGGCGCTTGTGGTCTTGGCTGGTCGCAAGCGGCAGCACGTTCTTGCCGTCGCACATGACGATGAAGCTCGCTTCCTCGCCTTGCAGAAACTCTTCGATCACGACTTGCGGCACAGCCTTGGCGTTTGCGCCGCCGTTGTGGGTCACCCCAGACATGTTGTCACCCAGCATGAAATCGATCGCCTCGTGTGCCTCAGCCAGGGTGCTGGCAACGACCACCCCTTTGCCGGCGGCCAGACCATCAGCCTTAACGACAATCGGCGCCCCCTTACGCGCGACATAGGCGTGCGCCGCCACGGGGTCCGAAAAGGTCTCGTACTCGGCCGTCGGAATTCCGTGGCGCTGCATGAAGGCTTTGGAGAACGCTTTGGAGCTCTCCAATTGAGCGGCCGCTTGGGTCGGGCCAAACACGCGAAGACCGTGCTTGCGAAACTCGTCCACCACGCCAGCCGCCAACGGACCCTCTGGACCCACCACCGTAAGCTCGATCTTGTTCGTCATGGCCCATGCCCGTAGTTCGGCGTTGTCGGTGATCCCGACGTTTTCCAGCCGACTGTCCAGCGCCGTACCGGTGTTGCCCGGCGCCACATACACCACTTGCACCTTGGGTGACTGTGCCAACTTCCAGGCCAGCGCGTGTTCGCGCCCACCGCCGCCAATGACAAGGACTTTCATGTCGTCCTCCGCAGAGCCGCCTCAAGGCGGACGAGCACCCCCTCGGGGGGCAGAGTGCGATAGTGAACGTGGGGGCTCATCGTCCTCCGCAGAGCCGCCTCAAGGTGGACGAGCGCCCCCTCGGGGGGCAGAGAGCGATAGTGAACGTGGGGGCTCATAATGCTGCGTTGTGGTAGACGGCTTGCACGTCATCGAGGTCTTCAATCACGTCAAGCAGTTTTTGCATGCGCACGGCATCCTCTTCCGACAAATCGATGGTGTTCTCGGCACGCATGGTCACTTCCGATACCTCGGGCTTGAAACCAGCGCTATCCAGCGCCTGTTTGACCAACTCGAAGTCAACCGGCGCTGTAATCACCTCGATGGCGCCATCGTCATCGGTGATGACATCCTCCGCGCCGGCTTCCAGGGCCACCTCCATCAGCTTGTCCTCGTTCGTTCCAGGGGCAAAAACCAATTGGCCGCAGTGCTTGAACTGGAACGCCACCGATCCCTCGGTCCCCATGTTGCCACCGTGCTTGCTGAAGGCGTGGCGCACTTCGGCCACGGTGCGCACGCGGTTGTCGGTCATGGTGTCCACGATGATCGCGGCACCGCCGATGCCGTAACCCTCGTAGCGGATTTCCTCGTAGCTGATGCCTTCGGCATTGCCGGTGGCCTTGTCGATGTTGTATTTGACCCGATCGGCCGGCATGTTGGCGGCCTTGGCCTTGTCCACCGCCAGGCGCAGCCGGGGATTGGCACTCAGATCACCACCACCGGCGCGCGCGGCCACCGTGATTTCACGAATGATGCGAGTCCATATCTTGCCCCGTTTCTCGTCTTGGCGCCCCTTGCGGTGCTGAATGTTGGCCCATTTACTGTGTCCTGCCACGGGGAATCCTTCGAAAATTCGTTACGCTATCGGCTGGATTGTACTTTTCGAAGGTTTCCCAATGGCTGATCCGATTCTGCTGGCGCAACACGGTAAGACACAGTGCTTTCTTCGGCCCGACAAGGCCAACCGGCATGGCTTGATCACCGGTGCCACTGGCACCGGCAAGACCATCACCCTGCAGACCATGGCGGAAGGGTTGTCGCGCATCGGCGTGCCAGTCTTCATGGCCGATGTCAAGGGTGACTTGTCCGGTATTGCTCACCCTGGCGCACTGACCGAGAAGCTCGGCAAGGTGATCAAGGAACGCGGCTTGGTCGCACCGGCATTCCAGAGCTTTCCCACCACCCTATGGGACGTGTTCGGCGAACAGGGCCACCCGGTGCGCGCCACTGTCAGCGATCTCGGGCCACTGCTGCTGGCACGCATGCTCAACCTCAACGAAACGCAGGCCGGCGTGCTGCAACTGGTGTTCAAGATCGCCGACGACGACGGCCTGCTGCTGCTGGACATGAAGGACTTGCGAGCCATGTGCCAGTTGGTCGGCGACAACGCATCGGACTTCACCACCGAGTACGGCAACATCAGCGCCGCCAGCATTGGCGCGATCCAGCGCGGGCTGATGCAGATTGAGAGCCAAGGCGGCGACCGTTTTTTGGCGAACCGATGCTCAACATCGCTGACTTCATGCAGACCGATGTCAACGGCCACGGCGTGATCAACGTGCTGGCGGCCGACAAGCTGATGAATGCGCCGCGCCTGTACGCGACCTTCCTGCTGTGGCTGCTCAGCGAGTTGTTCGAAACACTGCCCGAAGTGGGCGACCTGGACAAGCCAAAGATCGCGTTCTTCTTTGATGAAGCCCACCTGCTGTTTAACGACGCACCCAAAGCCCTGCTCGAACGCATTGAACTGGTGGTGCGCCTGGTGCGATCGAAAGGGGTCGGCGTGTACTTCGTAACCCAAAACCCGCTGGACATCCCTGACTCCGTGCTGGCCCAATTGGGCAACCGGGTGCAGCATGCACTGCGCGCCTTCACGCCACGCGACCAGAAGGCCGTCAAGTCAGCAGCGCAAACCATGCGGCCCAATCCTGGACTGGACCTTGAAGCGGCCATCACCGAACTGGGCGTGGGCGAAGCGCTGGTGAGTTTTCTTGATGAAAAGGGCCGGCCGGCGCCGACTGAGCGTGTCTTCGTGTTGCCCCCGGCAAGCCGAATCGGGCCTTTGACGCCAGACGAGCGTCGAACGCTCATCGCCGAATCGTTGGTCACTGGTGTCTATGAGAAGTCGGTGGACCGGGAATCTGCTTTCGAAGCGATCAAGGGCCGCACCCAAAGCCGCATGGCTGAGCCGGCGCAGGCCAAGGAGGCCGTACAAACCATGTCTCGCACCGTGACACGCGACCAGACTCCCAGTGCGTCCAGCGGCTCCGACAGTCCCGCCCCGGAAACCACCTCCCAGGGCGGCGGATTTCTCGACAGCCTGGGCAACTTGCTGGGCGGCGGCGCGCGGCGCACCCGGACCAGTGCCGGCGAGCAACTGATCAAGAGCGCGGCCAGTTCGATCGGTCGTGAAGTCGGGCGCCAGGTGATTCGGGGTGTCCTGGGTGGCATCTTTGGTGGTGGCAGGCGCTGAGTGCGGCGCTTGCGGCACTTCGAACAGAATCCAAAACTGCTGATAGAAGGAGACAACATGAGCAAGCCATCCCCCCTGCCCGCTAACGTGCACCTGATCGACCACCCATTGGTCCAGCACAAGCTGACGTTGATGCGCAACAAGGAGGCCAGCACCAACAGCTTTCGGCGGCTGCTGAACGAACTCAGCAGCTTGATGGCCTACGAAGTTACCCGCGACATGGCCACGCAGGACGTGGAGATCGAGACCCCGCTGGAGACCATGACCGCCAAGATGATCGACGGCAAGAAGCTGGTGTTTGTCTCCATCCTGCGCGCCGGCAACGGCATTCTGGACGGTGTGCTGTCGGTGGTGCCCGGCGCACGCGTCGGCCATATTGGTCTGTACCGCGACCCCAAAACCTTGGAAGCCGTGGAGTACTACTTCAAGATGCCCAAGGACATGCAGGAGCGCGACGTAGTGGTGGTCGACCCGATGCTGGCCACCGGCAACTCGGCGTCAGCCGCTGTAACCCGGCTCAAACAGCTCAAACCCAAGTCGATCAAGTTTCTGTGCCTGCTGACCTGCCCGGAAGGCATCGCCGCCATGCACAAGGCACATCCCGACGTGGCCATTTTCACTGCCGCCATCGATCGTGAACTCAACGACCACGGCTACATCCTGCCTGGCCTGGGTGATGCCGGGGACAGGATTTTTGGGACGCAGTAGGGGCCCGTTTTGAGGGGCGACACGCCTTTGGGGGAGATCTCGAAAACCGTGGTGATCTGTCATGCAATGTCATACAATTGGCAGAACACTTACGCGAAGGAGTAGCCATGCGAGTCAATGCAAGGTTTGAAGGCGTTGCCGAACAACAGGTCAGCTACCTGGCCACCAGCACGGGCTTGAAGGTCAGCGACGTGCTGCGCGACAGTGTGGATTTTTACTACCGCCACGTCCGCTCACAAGGCACCCAACTCAAGCACCTCTCCAAATGGATTGGCAAAGGTGACAGCGGGCAAAGCGACATCGCTTCTAACATCAAGAGCTATCTGGACGAGGGCCTGGCGACCAAATACGGCCCTGCCACGGTGCGGCAACGCCCCGCCAAACGGCCCAATCCTGCCAAATGATCGCGGTAGACACGGGTTTTCTGTACGCCCTGCTCGACAAGCGTGATGCCTGGCACGCGCGTGCGGTGGTAGCAGCGCCCACCGCCCAGGAGGGCTGGGTCACCACCTGGCCGGTGCTGACCGAGGCGACTCACTTGATGGCGCGCCGCTTGGGTTCGCGCTTTGCCCAAGCACTCATGGACGAGGTGGCCGACGGCGCGCTGCTTGCGTGGGATGTTCCAAAAGACCAGGTAGCCCGCATTCCGGCCATGATGCAACGCTACACCAGCCTGCCAATGGACTTGGCCGACGCATCGCTGATCTTGTTGGCAGAGCACCTGGGGCACGGGCGCATCCTCACCACCGACGAGCGTGACTTTGGCAGCTACCGCTGGAAGAGCCGCAAGCCCTTTCACAACCTGCTTGCCCATGAATAGAAACAAATTGGCCTTCAAGGCATATAGCGCGGTCGTTGTATGCTATCTATTCGATAGCAATTGAACATCCGACATCCGACATCCAACAATCGGTTGAGGACAGAGCCAAAGGCCTGTCCCGCAAAGTATCAGGAGGCCCGCCATGCTGGACTTGCTCATTCACAACGCCACCCTTCCCGATGGACGAACCGGCATGTCGGTGGCGGTGCAGGCGGGACGCATCACCACCGTCGAGCCCGGTTTGCAGGCGCCGGCCCATGAAGAGCTGGACGCCGGCGGACTGCTGCTGAGCCCGCCCTTCGTCGACGCCCACTTTCACCTGGACGCTACCCTCACCTACGGCATGCCCCGCGTCAACCAGAGCGGCACCTTACTCGAAGGCATTGCGCTGTGGGGGGAGCTCAAGCCCAGTTTGACGGCGGACGCCATCATCCAGCGCGCACTGACCTATTGTGATTGGGCCGTGGCCAAGGGCCTGCTGGTCGTGCGTTCGCATGTCGACACCAGCGACCCCAGCCTGATGGCGGTGCAGGCGCTGCTGGACGTCAAGCGCCAGGTAGCACCCTACCTCGACCTGCAACTGGTCGCCTTTCCGCAGATGGGCGTGCTGCGTCACCCTGGCGCTCTGGACAACGTGCGCCGTGCCGTCGCGCTCGGGGTGGACGTGGTGGGCGGCATTCCGCACTTCGAGCGCACCATGCAAGAGGGCGCTGCCAGCGTCAAACTGCTGTGCGAACTGGCTGCCGAATTGGGTGTGCCAGTCGACATGCACTGCGACGAATCCGACGACCCGCTCTCGCGCCATGTGGAAACGCTGGCGTTCGAAACGCAGCGATTGGGACTACAGGGCCGCGTCACCGGTTCACACCTGACCTCCATGCATTCGATGGACAACTACTACGTCTCCAAGCTGATGGGCTTGATGGCCGAAGCCCGCTTGCACGTGGTCAGCAACCCCTGCGTCAACATCACGCTGCAGGGCCGCTTTGACAACTACCCCAAGCGCCGCGGCCTCACCCGCGTGCCCGAGCTGATGGCCGCTGGCCTTACTGTTGCCTTTGGTCAGGACGACCTGATGGACCCCTGGTACAGCCTGGGCTGCGCCGACATGCTCGATGTCGCCTACATGGGCTTGCACGTGGCCCAGATGACCAGCCAGATCGCCATGCATCAGTGTTTCGATGCGGTGACCATCAACCCAGCGCGCATCCTGGGACTGCAGGGCTACGGGCTGGACGCCGGTTGCCACGCCGACTTTGTGCTGCTGCAGGCACGGGACCCGGTGGAGGCGATTCGACTGCGCGCGACCCGGCTCAAGGTCTATCGGCGTGGCAAACTCCTGGCGAGCAGCCCAGCCAGTATTGCCAAGCTGAACCTGACCGGCCGCCCACCGCAAACGCCGTTTTACACTTGACCACCGACTTGGCGTAGCCAGTCGGTCGCTTGCGTCACGCCCTACAAGGAAATCCGTCCGGGCCGCTGATCGTGCCAGTCAATCGGGTCTTGCTGCAACACCATGTCGATGTCCAGGCCCAGCACCTCGCCAACCTCGCCCGGGAAACTGACAGCCAGGGCGCGCTCGTCCAGATTGGCCTCCTTCGCGCGGGCGCGCCAGGTCGCCAGGTGAATCACACCCGCGAGCGGTTCGTAGACGTTGTTCTCGAAGGGCTCGTACTGATGCTCCAGAGCGTCCACCATGGGCTCGGGAAAGCGCCACTGCCGGGCATAGCCCGAGCCGACCTGCGCATAACAAAAGCCAAACTGCTTACGTTCGGCCTTGGCACGCCGTAGGTCCAGCGGCGGCACCTCGCGGTCAAGCTCAGCAACATCCTCGGGCATACCAATGTGCATGGCCAATTCGCCCACGGCGTGAATCAGACCACAGGTAAATGCCGCCTGTGGGTTTTGCCGAACCACGCCCGCCAGTGATCGGGAGACCTTGGCGACGTTGAGGCTGTAGCCCCAGAATTGCTGCAAATGAATGCCGGGAACCGCCTTGAAGGACGTGCCGCTAGCCGCTTCGGCCGCCATGGTGCGCACGTGACCCAGGCCCAGAATGGCCAGCGACTCGGATACGCTGTTGATCTTGCCCGACAGCTCAAACAGCGACGAGTTGGACACCCGCAACAAGCGCGTGGTGAGAGCGGGGTCGGTGCTGATCAGTTGCGTGATCTTCTTCAGATCGGGCTCATCGCGATCGAGCTCGCTCAACAGCAACGCCACCACCTTGGGAATGCTCGGCAGCGTGAATTGGGAAGCCAGCAAAGCGTGCAGCGCTTTCAAAATCAACCTCCGCGCAATGAGTGCACAGTGCTTGCATTATCCATCTGCGGCTGCAAAACAAACCACCTGTAGCAAACATCCGGCGCGAGATAGGCGGAAATAGTTCACGCAGACATGCCGAGCGCGGAGTCAATGCGTCGCGACGCGGGAGCCCAAATTAGCCCTTCAGTCGGGCGAAGGCCGAAGCCATCGCGGTCGCACCCGTTGGCGCTTGCATCGCACGTGTGCGCTGACCGTTGCCAGCAGCCTGGTAGCGGTTGCCATCCGCCGCATCGCGACGCTGCGGCGCGGCGCCCAGCTTCATGGTCAACGCAATGCGCTTGCGCGCCACGTCAACCTCGACCACCTGCACCTTGACGATGTCGCCGGTCTTGACCACCTCGTGCGGGTCGGTCACGTACTTGTGGCTCAGCTGGCTGACGTGCACCAACCCGTCCTGGTGTACCCCCAGGTCCACAAACGCGCCAAAGGCGGCCACGTTGCTGACCGTGCCTTCCAGGATCATGCCTTCACGCAAGTCCTTGATGTCCTGCACCTCGTCATTGAGCCGCGCCACCTTGAAGTCCGGTCGCGGATCACGGCCGGGTTTCTCCAGTTCGCCCAGGATGTCCTTTACCGTGATGACACCAAACTTGTCGTTGGCAAACAGGTCGGGCTTGAGGGTCTTGAGCACGTCCGCGCGGCCCATCAGCTCGACCACTGGCTTCTTGGTGTGGGCGATGATTTGTTCCACCACCGAGTAGGTTTCCGGGTGCACGCCGGTCAGGTCCAGCGGGTTGTCGCCACCGCGGATGCGCAGGAAACCGGCGCTTTGCTCAAAGGTCTTGGCGCCCAGGCCCGACACCTGCAGCAACTGCTGCCGGTTGTTGAATGCGCCGTTGGCTTCGCGCCAGCGCACCACCGCCTTGGCCACGCTGCCCGACAGACCGGAGACGCGGGCCAACAAGGGCACGCTGGCGGTATTGAGGTCGACGCCCACCGAGTTCACACAGTCTTCCACCACGGCTTCGAGCGAGCGCGCCAGATCGCTCTGGTTCACATCGTGCTGGTACTGGCCCACCCCGATCGATTTAGGGTCGATCTTCACCAGTTCGGCCAGCGGGTCCTGCAGGCGCCGGGCGATGCTGGCGGCGCCGCGCAGGCTGACGTCCACATCGGGCATTTCCTGCGAGGCGAATTCGCTGGCGGAGTAGACCGAGGCGCCGGCTTCGCTCACCACCACCTTGTCGATCTGCCAGTCGGTCGCCTTGGCCAACAGCTTGATCAGGTCGGCAGCCAGCTTGTCGGTCTCGCGGCTGGCGGTACCGTTGCCGATGGCGATCAGGTTCACGCCGTGCCGCTCGCTCAATTTGGCCAGCGTGTGCAAAGAACCCTCCCAGTCGCGCCGGGGCTCGTGTGGAAACACGGTGGCGGTCTCGACCAGCTTGCCGGTGGCATCCACCACCGCCACCTTGACCCCGGTGCGGATGCCGGGGTCCAACCCCAGCACCACGCGGGGCCCGGCCGGTGCCGCCAGCAACAAGTCGCGCAGGTTGTCGGCGAACACCTTGATGGCCACCCGTTCGGCGTCCTCGCGCAAGCGCGAGAACAGATCACGCTCGGTGGACAGGCTGAGCTTGACGCGCCAAGCCCAGGCCACGCACTTCCTGAGCAAATCGTCTGCGGCGCGGCCCTGATGGCTCCAGCCCAGGCGCAGCGCGATCCGCGCCTCGGCCAGCGACACCACCGGGGCAGCCTTCTGGCCCGGCTTCGCCACCGGCGCGGCTTGCGCCTCGGGCAGGGCCAGTTTCACATCCAGGAAGTCTTGGGCCCGACCGCGAAACACCGCCAGGGCACGGTGCGAGGGCACGCGGGCAATCGGTTCGGCGTAGTCGAAGTAGTCGCGGAACTTGGCCACGTCGGCGTTGTTCTCATCCTTGCCGGCCATCAGGGTCGATTTGAAATCGGCCTCGTTCCACAGCCACTCCCGCAAGTCCTGCACCAGGGCGGCATCCTCGGCCCAACGCTCGCTCAGGATGTCGCGCACGCCGTCGAGCACCGCAGGGACGGTGGTGAAATCATCGCCCGCTTCGTTCTTCTCGGGCTTCACGAAGGCCACGGCCGCGTCGGCGGGGACCAGCGTGGGATTGGCAAACAACTGGTCGGCCAGCGGCTCGATGCCGGCCTCGCGGGCAATCTGACCCTTGGTACGGCGCTTTTGTTTGTAGGGAAGGTACAGGTCTTCCAATTCCTGCTTGGTGGCCGCGCCGGCGATGGCAGCATGCAGCACCGGGGTCAGCTTGCCTTGCTCCTCGATGCTTTTCAGCACCGCGCTGCGCCGATCCTCGAGTTCACGCAGGTAGCTCAAGCGAGCCTCCAGCTCGCGCAATTGAATGTCATCAAGTCCGCCGGTGGCTTCCTTGCGGTAACGAGCGATGAAGGGCACGGTGGCGCCACCGTCAAGCAAAGCAACCGCCGCCTCGATCTGGTTGCCGTGAACCCTGATTTCCTGCGCAATTTGCGCGATGATTTTTTGCATAACTCTCAGCACTGGCCGCCTCAAGCGGCTCACAAACGATGGAAAGAAGGCCGCGAGTGTGCCACAGGACAAACCCCGATCCGAGCCGGGCCATTCCCAAAATTGTCGAGTCTGGCTATTTATACAAAGCGAATGCTTGGCATAAATAGAATATACTGATCTCCGATCTCAAAAACCGGCGCCCTAGCGAGCGCCGCCAAGCCATGACCCACCGATCCCCGGTCGGTCACAATTTCGGAGCAACCCATGACAGAAGCATTTGTATTTGACGCCCTGCGCACGCCACGTGGCAAAGGCAAGAAGGACGGCAGCCTGTACGAGGTCAAGCCCGTCAACTTGCTCGCCGGTCTGCTGACCGAATTGCAAGGCCGCAACGGGTTCGACACGGCACAGGTCGACGATGTGGTGATGGGTGTGGTCTCACCGGTGGGCGACCAAGGTGCGGTGCTCGCCAAGGTAGCCGCCCTCAAAGCCGGTTGGGACTACCGCTGCGCTGGTGTGCAGATCAACCGCTTTTGCGCCTCGGGCCTGGAAGCGGTGAACCTGGCTGCCCAAAAGGTGCGCAGCGGCTGGGAGGACCTGGTGGTGGCCGGCGGCGTCGAAAGCATGAGCCGGGTACCCATCGGATCGGACGGCGGCGCGTGGGCCATGGACCCGGAGACCAATTCACAAACTCTGTTCGTACCGCAGGGCATTGGCGCCGACTTGATCGCCACGCTGGAAGGTTTCAGCCGCGAAGACTTGGATGCCTTTGCACTGGAGTCGCAGCGGCGCGCCACCAAGGCGCGCGCCGCCGGCTACTTCGCGCATTCGCTGGTGCCGGTTACAGACCTCCTGGGCCAAACGATCCTGGATCACGACGAATTCATCAAACCCAACACCACCATGGAGGGCCTGGCCAGCCTGAAGCCGGCCTTTGAACAAATGGGCGGCATGGGCTTCGATCAGGTGGCGCAAACGCGCTACCCGCAGGTTGAGCGCATCAACCACCTGCACCATGCCGGCAACTCATCGGGCATCGTCGATGGCGCCGCCGCGGTGCTGGTGGGCTCCGAGGCCGCTGCCAAGGCACACGGCCTGACGCCGCGGGCACGCATTGTGAGCACCGCGCTCAGTGGTGCCGACCCCACCATCATGCTGACCGGTCCGATGCCCGCAGCGCGCAAGGCCCTGGCAAAGGCCGGCCTCACCATCGACCAGATCGATTTGTTCGAAGTCAACGAGGCCTTTGCGGCGGTGGTGATGCGCTTCATGAAGGAGATGGGTGTGCCACACGACAAGGTCAACGTCAATGGCGGCGCCATTGCGATGGGCCACCCCCTGGGCGCCACAGGCGCCATGATTCTGGGCACCCTGATCGATGAGCTGCACCGCCGCAAACTGCGCTACGGCTTGGCCACGCTCTGCGTGGGCGGCGGCATGGGTATCGCCACGATTGTTGAGCGCATCTGAGACGCAAGGACCCATCAATTTCATTGAGGGACAGCCCTTTAGCGCTGTGCCCAACTGACTAGGAAATGTATGAAAACCATCCGCTACGAACTGCAAGACGGCATCGCCACCATCACCTTTGACGAGCCCAATTCCCCGGTCAACACGATGTGCCTGCAGTGGCAGGAAGACATGACCGAGCTGGCCTCACGAGTCCAGCAAGACAAGGAGGCGATCAAGGGGGTCATCCTGGCGTCCGCCAAGTCAACCTTCTTCGCCGGTGCTGACCTGAAAGGGGCGATGCGGCTGCAGCCGACCGATGCAGGCGCCATCTTCACCGAGATCGAGCGCGTCAAGAAGAACTTCCGCGCCATCGAAACCCTTGGCAAGCCCGTGGTCAGTTGCCTCAATGGCACCGCGCTGGGGGGCGGCTGGGAGGTGGCCTTGGTGGGCCACCACCGAGTCGCGGTGGATGACAGCAAAATCCAGTTCGGATTGCCTGAGGTAACGCTCGGCCTGTTGCCCGGCGCCAGCGGCGTGACCAAGATGACCCGTCACCTGGGGCTGATGGGCGCGCAACCTTACCTGGTGGAAGGCAAGACCTTTTCACCCAAGGAAGCCAAGGGCCTGGGGCTGGTGCACGAACTGGTGGCCGACGCCAGCGAGTTGCGCGCCAAGGCACTGGCCTGGATTGCCGCCAACCCGAGCGCGCAGCACCCCTGGGAAGCCAAGGGCTACAAAGTGCCCGGCGGCCTGCCCTCCAGCCCGGCCGTGGCCGGCATGCTGGCCGTGGCGCCAGCCATGATCAAAAAGCAGACCCGCGGCCTGTACCCCGCCCCCGAGGCCATCATGGCCTGCATGGTGGAGGGTCTGCAGGTCGACCTGGACACCGCTCTGCGCATCGAGAGCCGCTACCTGGCCAAACTCATGACCGGCACCAACGCGCGGGCCATGATCAACACCTTCTTCTTCAACCTCAACGCCATCAAGAGCGGCCAGTCGCGGCCCAAGTCGCTACGGGACGGCGCCCTCGTTGATGTGGCGCGCTTCAAGCCGGCCAAGGTGGGGCTGCTTGGCGCCGGCATGATGGGAGCCGGCATTGCCTATGCCCAAGCCAGCCGGGGCATCACGACGGTGCTGAAGGACGTGAATCTGGAGAAAGCCCAAGCCGGCAAGGCCTACAGCGCCAAACTCACGCAGGCTCGCGTCGACAAGGGCCGCATGACGACCGAGGTGCAGCAACAAGTGCTGGAGCGCATCCATGCCACCGGCGACGTGGCCGACCTGCAGGGCTGCGAGTTGATCATCGAGGCCGTGTTCGAGAACCGCGAACTCAAGGCCAGGGTCACGCAGGAGGCCGAGCCCAAACTGGCGCCGGGCGGCTTCTTCGCCTCCAACACCTCCACGCTGCCGATTGGCGGCCTGGCCAAGGCCAGCGCCGCGCCGGAGAAGTTCATCGGCATCCACTTCTTCAGCCCCGTGGACAAGATGAAGCTGGTGGAGATCATCCGCGGCCCGCAGACCAACGACGAGACCGTGGCGCGCGCCTTCGACTATGTGCAGGCATTGGGCAAGATTCCGATCGTGGTGAACGACTCGCGTGGCTTCTTCACCAGCCGCGTCTTTGGCACCTTCGTGATGGAAGGTGTCGCGATGCTGGGCGAAGGGGTTCCTGCAGCGGCCATCGAGAATGCCGGCCTGCAATGTGGCATGCCGGTCGGGCCCTTGGCCGTGATCGACGAGACGTCCCTGTCACTCAGTGTGCATGTGATGGACCAGACCCAAGCCGATTACGCCGCCGAGGGCAAAACTTACACACCCACACCGGGCGAGGCGCTAACCCGTCGCATGGTCACCGAATTCGGTCGCGCCGGACGCGCCGCTGGCGCCGGTTTCTACGAGTACCCGGCCGAAAAGGGTACGCGCAAGTTCCTCTGGCCACAACTCAAACCCTTGTTCGAGCAGGCCGATGTGCGGTGGGACATCCAGGACCTGAAGGACCGGCTGCTGTACCGTCAAGCTGTGGAGACCGCGCGCTGCCTGAGCGAAAACGTGCTCACCACGGTGCACGACGCCAACATCGGCTCGATCTTCGGCATCGGCTTCCCGGCCTGGACGGGAGGCGCCATGCAGTTCATCTACGGCTTGGGTATTGACGCCTTTGTGACACGTGCCGACCAGCTCGCCGCCCGCTATGGCGTAGGCTTTGCCTTGAGTGACGAGGTGAAGGCCGCCATCCGGCGTTTTCAGCCCGTTTATTGACGCATTGATCGAGCCCCGTCGCTGGAGAATGACCACCATGTCCCGCATGAAACGCCTGCGCAAGTCGCTCACCCAGTTTCCAGACATCGAGCCCCCCTCGCCCTGGCTGCTGGCGATGGAGTCGCGCGCGGTGTGGGAGTTCTGGGCCGGCGTGGCCTCGTTCAAAGCATTGCAGTACATGGTGCCGCGCGGCGATGGTCACCCGGTACTGGTGATTCCGGGCCTGGGCGCGGGCGACTACTCGACCGCTTTGCTGCGCAACTTCCTCGACGAAATTGGCTACGCCAGTTATCCCTGGGATTTGGGGCGCAACAAAGGCTGGCACGAGGAAAAACGGGAAGTCATGCGTGAACGGCTGCGCTCGGTGTATGAGGCCTACGGTCAAAAAATCAGCATCGTTGGACAGAGCCTGGGCGGCGTCTACGCGCGCGAACTGGCGCGCATGGAGCCCAAACTGGTACGCCAGGTGATCATGCTCGGATCGCCCTTCACGGGCCACCCACTGGCCTCCACTGGCACGCACCTGTATGAATGGCTGTCTGGCGACCGCCTGGAAGACCAGGACTTCAGCCAGCACCTGGAGATGCGCCGCAAGCCACCGGTGCCCACCACCTCCGTCTACAGCAAGGTGGACGGCGTTGTGGCTTGGCCCTGTTCTATTGAAGAGCGGCAACCCGAAGCCGAGAACATCAACCTGCGCGGCCACAGTCACATCGGCATGGCCAGTGCGCCCGCCGCGCTGTACCTGATTGCCAAGCGGCTGGCCCAGTCGTCAGATGACACCTGGCAACCCTACCGGCCGCACGGCTTGGCGCGGGTGTTCTTTGACGTCGACGAACCCGCACCCCCAGTGACAACACCTAAGGCGCCCGTCAAGACGGCGCGCAAGCGCCGCCAAACGCGCACCGAGGCGGCCTGATCCCCGCTGTGCGCAAGGCGCCAAGTCGTCGCGGCGCCAGGTCGGGCTAAACTCAAAGGCTGGCCGTGCGCCGCTTGGCCCGGCCGCTCTCACCTTTCTATCTCCCTTTACCTTCTCACTTTCATGTCATCCTCTCTGTCGATTTCCGCGCGCCTGTCCGGCAAAGTCAGCCTCATTACCGGCGCCGCCCAAGGCATTGGCCTGGCCACGGCCCTCAAATTTGCCCGCGAGGGCGCAACGGTCATCGTCTGCGATGTGCAACAAGCTGGCGTTGACGCCGCGGTACGCCAATGCCGCGAGTTGGGCGCCACGGCTACGGGTTATGTGATGGACGTGACCCAGCGCGAGATGGTCGACGCCGTGGTGGCCAAGGCAATTGACGAGTTCGGTCGCATCGACGTGCTGGTCAACAATGCCGGTATCACGCAGGATGCCCGCTTGCAGAAGATGACCATGGAGCAGTTTGACCGCGTCATTGACGTCAACCTGCGCGGCGTGTTCCATTGTGCGCAAGCCGTGACCGACGCCATGGTGTCACAAGGCAGCGGCGTGATCCTGAATGCATCTTCGGTGGTTGGCATCTACGGCAACTTCGGCCAGACCAACTATGCCGCCACCAAGTTCGGCGTGATCGGCTTCACCAAGACCTGGAGTCGCGAGCTTGGGCCCAAAGGCATTCGGGTCAATGCGGTGGCGCCAGGTTTCATCTCAACCCCGATCCTGTCCACCATTCCAGAAAAAGTCATTGCCGAGATGGAGCACCGCGTCCCGCTGCGCCGCCTGGGCAAGCCCGAAGAGATTGCCAACGTGTACGCCTTCTTGGCCAGCGACGAGGCGAGTTACATCAATGGCGCTGTGATCGAAGTGTCCGGCGGCATGTCCGTCTAAGCTGAGCACGGGATGGGTACACCAGCGACTCCCCCCCGAGGCGAAAAGCCGCGCCCACACTCGCTGGCGGAGCTGTTCTGGGCCTTCACGTGGCTGGCCCTGCAGGGCTTTGGCGGTGTGTTGGCGGTGGTGCAAGCCGAGTTGGTCGAACGTCGCAAGTGGCTCACCCGCGAGGAGTTCATTGAAGACTGGGCGGTGGCCCAGATCATGCCGGGACCCAATGTGGTCAACCTCTCGATGATGATCGGAGACCGTTACTTTGGTTTGCGCGGCGCACTTGCCGCGCTGGCCGGAATGCTGTTGTTCCCGCTTTTGATTGTGCTGGCCCTGGCGGCGCTGCTGTCGGGCGTGGCCGAGGCGCCGCAGGTGCAGGGCGCCATGCGCGGGATGGGCGCCGTGGCGGCCGGGCTGATTGCCGGCACCGGGCTCAAACTGGTGGCGGCACTCCGACGCAACGTGATGGGCTGGGCAGTGTGCTGGGGCCTGATCGCAACAACCTTCGTGGCCATCGCCGGGTTTCGCCTGCCGCTGGCATGGGTTCTGATGGGATTGGGCGGTGGCGCCTGTATCTGGGCCTACCGGCGTCTTGGCACCGCCGCGTCGGGAGACGTTCAAGAATGAGCCTGACGCTCACCACGGCCGACTGGCTGTCGCTGTTCACACACTTTCTGTCGCTGTCGCTGCTATCAGTTGGCGGTGCCATCACCACCGCGCCGGACATGCATCGTTACCTGGTCACGCAGCAGGGATGGTTGAGCGAGGCGCAATTCAGCGCCTCCATCGCGCTGGCCCAGGCCGCACCGGGCCCCAATGTGCTGTTTGTGGCGCTGATGGGCTGGAACGTCGGCTTCAACGCTGGTGGCGGCATCGCCGCCGGCGCAGGCGCTTGGAGCTTGGGGCTACTGGGCGTGCTGGTCGCAATGGTCGGCATCATGCTGCCCAGCACAACCTTGACCTACGCCGCAGCGCGCTGGGGTCACCGAAATCGCGAAATGCGCGCCGTGCGCGCCTTCAAGCAAGGCATGGCCCCCATCGTGATCGCCTTGTTGATGGCCACCGGCTGGGTTTTGGCCCGCGGTCAAGTCGGCTCAATGCGCGACTGGCCATTGTGGCTGCTGGCATTTGCCACCGCGGCCATCATCTGGCGTGTGCGCTTGCACATGCTGTGGTTATTGGGTGCTGGCGCGGCGATGGGATGGCTCGGCTGGGTCTGAATGAACCCTCCGCGTTGGAGCCGGCAAGGCTAGCGTGGACTCTCGAAAAAGACGTAGTTCGTGCCGTAATCGCTGATCTCGAAGTAGACCTTTTTCTCGGTCGGGTCGGCCACCATGTTGAGGTTTTCGTCAAGCACACCGTATCCAAAACGGTAGGGGCGAGGCTTGTTGTCGTCGGTGCCTATCGCGGTGCTGAGTTTGTCGATCTTCAGGAAACGACGCACCACTTTGTCCCCCGCATAGACCTCCAGGACACCGTTGGTACCGGTCCAGTTCTGGATATCCCGGCTGATCTTGTTCTGTTGCTCTTGTGTGCAGCTTGCTAGCATGAGCATTGAGGAAATCACTATCAAAACAGTAGCAAATCGAATCAAAGCAGGTTCTCCCAAGTTTCAAGACACACCCGAGGTCCGCTGGCGCAGCGCCTCGTATAGACAAATGCCACTGGCCACTGAGACGTTCAGGCTCTCGACGGCACCGCGCATCGGGATGCTCACCAACTCGTCACAGGTCTTGGCGGTGAGCTGGCGCATGCCGTCGCCTTCGGCACCCAGGACCAGCGCCACTGCCCCCTTTAAGTCGGCCTGATACAGCGTCTTGGGTGCCACGTCGCTGGTACCGATGATCCAGATATTGCGCTCCTTGAGCTCGTTTAAGGTGCGCGCCAGGTTGGTCACCATGAAGTAGGGCACGGTCTCGGCAGCGCCGCTGGCGACCTTGGCCACCGTGGCGTTGACGCCCACGGCATGGTCTTTGGGCGCAATCACCGCATGAACACCGGCGCCGTCGGCGACGCGCAGGCAGGCGCCCAGGTTATGGGGATCGGTCACGCCATCGAGTACCAGGATCAACGCGGCCTGGCGCTGCTCGGGCGGCAACTCGGCCTGGCTGGCTTCAAGCTGCTCCAGCAACTCGTCAAGCGAGCGCACCGGCTTGAGCTCATGCACCCGCGCCGCCACCCCCTGATGCCCATGCCCGCCGCTGAGCTTGGCCAGGCGCATGCTGTCGGCTTCGATTAGCCGCACGCCCGCCTCGTTGGCCTTCTCCAGAAACTGGCGCATGCGCGCGTCACGCCGGGTGGGCTCGAAATAGATTTCGACAATAGATTGGGGCGCAGTCTTGAGGCGCACTCCGACGGCATGAAAACCGAACAGCACTTTGGGAGAGGACATGCTTGGATTATCCCTGCAAGTCACGCATGGAGCCACGCCTGCAAGCGTCGCGCTACCATCGCCCGAACTGCCACCCCACCCGGTGGCGCGCCCCCGGCGTCCCGCAAGATCAGGACGCCCATGAGCGACCCCCGCCGCGCCTACGCCAAAACTGATCCGCAATTGGTCGGAGCTGCCACGCCAGCACTTCGAACGGATGCCCCTGTACGACAGCATGGTGGGCGGCGTCTCCGACGGCACGGCAGCTCAGAAGCTCGGCTGTGGCGTGGACACGGTGGCGCCAGGCAAACAGAGCTGCCCTTACCATTACCACCACAGTCAGGAAGAGATGTTCATCATCCTCGAGGGCCCGGCCGCGTGGCCGGGGAAATGCTGGCAGTGAGGGCCGGTGACGTGATCTTCATCCCCTGTGGACCGGACTACCCGCACCACCTGCTCAACACCTCGCAAGCAGAGTTGAAGTACCTGTCCATCAGTACGCAAGAGCGCCCGGAGGTCTGCGAGTACCCGGACTCCGGCAAAACCAGCGTCTTTACCAAAGGCCCGGCCTTGATTCAGCGACGCACCAACAGCCTTGACTACTGGGACGGCGAGCCTTGAGGGACCACCCGCCCAGCTTCGATGGTGATGCAGTGCTGACAACGCTGCGCGATCCCCCGGTCGTGCGTGACCAGAACCAGCGTGGTGCCCAGCTCCTGATTGAGCGCAAACATCAGTTCCATCACTTTCTCGCCAGTGGCAAAGTCCAGGCTGCCGGTTGGCTCGTCGGCCAGCAGCAGCGCCGGTTGAACCACAAAGGCACGCGCCAGCGCCACACGCTGCTGCTCTCCGCCGCTAAGCACTTTCGGGTAGTGACCCAGGCGTTCAGACAGGCCCACACGCGCCAGCATCTCGGTGGCCGCCCTGCGCGCGTCACGCCGGTCGGCCAGTTCAAGCGGCAACATGACGTTCTCCAGCGCCGTGAGATTGCCCAGCAGTTGAAAGCTCTGGAACACAAAGCCTACCTTCTGCGCACGCAGCGCCGCGCGCGCGTCCTCGTCCATGGCAAACAGGTCGTGCCCAGCCAAACGGACCGTACCACGCGTGGGCGTGTCCAAGCCCGCGATGATGGACAGCAGCGTGCTCTTGCCCGAACCCGAGGCGCCCACGATGGCCGCAGTCTCCCGCGCCGCCAGCACAAAATCAATATCGCGCAGAATGTCGAGGGTTCCGGCGGAATCGGTAACTGACTTGGAGAGGTGTTCAACGGCAATGATGGATTCAGACATGAGGTTTTCTGTGGTTCGACGTCACTTTAGCGCAGTCTCCGTGATAGCTGCCCTGGCGGGGTCATCCCTGTTCAGCGCAACCGCGGTGGCGGCCGCGCCGTCGGTGAGCAACAAACCCACGCCAGGTCCGGCCGTCATACTGGTGGTTGGTGACTCCCTCAGCGCCGAGTACGGGTTGCGCCGTGGCAGTGGCTGGGTGGCGCTACTGGAGCAGCGACTGCACGCGGAAAAAATTGCCGCCCGGGTGGTCAACGCCAGCATCAGTGGCGACACCACTTCTGGCGGCCGCTCCCGGCTGGACGCCCTGCTGGCACAACACCGACCGACCCATGTCGTGATCGAACTGGGCGCCAACGACGCCATCCGCGGCCTACCTCTGCAGATGACACGAGACAACCTGACACACATGACACAAGCCGCCCAGCAAAACGGCGCCCGAGTCCTGTTGGTGGGCATGCAGGTGCCACCCAACTACGGGCAGGACTACGCGCGCCGCTTTGCCGAGATGTTCAGCGAGGTCGCCAAGGGCCGCCAGACGGCGCTGGTGCCGTTCTTCCTCAAAGGCATTGCGGACTCGGCGGACAGCACGAAATGGTTTCAGCCGGACCGCATCCACCCCAAGGAAGAGGCACACCCACTGATGCTCAACAACGTCTGGCCCGAACTGCGAAAGCTGCTCAAATGAGTCTGGCCGTGCAAGACGCCGCGCAGGTGCTGGCGCGCCTGGGCGAGTTCGACACCATCATCGACGCCCGCAGTGAAAGCGAGTTCGCGCTCGATCACCTGCCGCTCGCCGTCAACTGGCCAACGCTCAACGATCAGGAACGCCATGCCATCGGTACGATGTATGTCCAGGTCAATGCCTTCGAGGCCAAGAAACGCGGCGCGGCCATCGCGGCACGCAACATCGCCGCCCACATCGACCGAGAGGTGATTGACAAACCCAAGGACTGGAAGCCGCTGACCTACTGCTGGCGTGGCGGCAAGCGCAGTGGATCGCTGGCGCTAATCCTGGATCAGATCGGCTTTCGTGTCACCCTGCTCGAAGGTGGCTACAAGGCGTTTCGCGCGGCGATGCTGCTCGATATCGCGCGTGTCGTGCCGGGCCTGCAGTTTCGGGTCGTCTGCGGCACCACCGGATCGGGCAAGACGCGTTTGCTGCAGGCGCTGCAAGCGCAGGGCGCTCAGGTCATCGACCTTGAAGCACTGGCCAATCACCGCAGTTCGGTGCTGGGCGCCATCCCGGGCGTGGCGCAGCCTAGCCAAAAACGATTCGACACCTTGGTGTGGGATGCCTTGCGCCGGTTTGACCCGACCCGGCCCGTGTTTGTGGAGAGTGAGAGCAAGAAGGTGGGCAACGTCGCGGTACCGATGCCATTGATCGAAGCCATGCGGGCCAGCCCGTGCCTGAACCTGATCCTGCCCGACCCTGAGCGCGTGGCCTTGCTGGTTGAGGATTACAGCTTCTTCGTGCAGGATGCCGAGCTGTTCTGCAGCCGCCTGGATGTGCTGATCGAGTTTCGAGGCCGCGCCGTGGTCGGGGCCTGGAAAGCATCGGTCCGCGCCGGCATGATCGAAGCAGTGGTGCAGTCGCTGCTGACCGAGCACTACGATCCGGGTTACCTGCAATCGATGCGGCGCAACTTCATCCAATTCCCGCTGGCCCAAACCCTGAGCCCGACCGACCGCACTGCCCAGGCGATGGCGGTTCTGGCAGAACGAATGATCAAGGAGATCACATGAAGAAAACGCTGTCTGTCCTGGGCCTGCTGCTGCTTGGCGCCGTTGCCTACCTGACGCTGTGGCCGGTACCGATCACGCCTGTTTACTGGCCGGCACCAGCAGCTCCGGGCTACCAGGGTGCACACGCCGTCAACAACCGGCTGGCCAATCTGAAGTTGATCTCGCTGGGCGACGAAGAGGGCCCCGAGCACATCGTGCTGGCCAAGGACGGCAAGCTCTACACCACCGTGCTGAGCGGCAACATCCTTCGCATGAACCCCGACGGTAGCGCCCGGGAGGTGTTTGTGAACACGGGCGGTCGCGTGCTGGGCTTTGACTTCGATGCCGCAGGCAACCTGATTGCGGCCGACTCCATCAAGGGCCTGCTCTCCATCTCCGCGGACAAGCAGGTCACGGTGCTGACCGATACCGTTGATACCGACCCGATACGTTATGCCGACGGTGTGGTGGTGGCGCCCAGCGGCAAAATCTACCTGACTGATGCCTCGACGCGCTTCGCCCCCGCCGCTTGGGGCGGCACGTTTGAGTCGAGTGTGCTCGACATCCTGGAACAGTCCTCGACCGGGCGTGTGCTGGAATACGACCCTCTCACGCGGGCCACGCGCCTGGTGGCCAAAGGCCTGAGTTTCGCCAATGGCATTGCATTGAGCCAGGATGGACAGACTCTGTTTGTGAATGAGACCGGCAAGTACCGCGTGTGGAAGATTTCGGTGAAGGCCAATCGACTCGACATCAGCCAGGCCAGCCCGCTGGCCTCAGTGCTGCTGGACAACCTGCCAGGCTACCCCGACAACTTGATGCGTGGGCTGGACGGAAAAATCTGGCTCGGACTGGCCAAACCGCGCAATCCGGTGATCGACAAGATGGGGCCACAACCGTTCTTGCGAAAAGTGACGCTACGCCTGCCACGTGCGCTGTGGCCGATCCCCAAGGCCTATGGCCACGTCATGGCCTTCACGGAAGATGGCAAGATCGTGGCCGACTTGCAAGACCCCAGCGGGATCTACCCCGAGACCACGGCGGTCACGGAGACGGTCGACCGACTCTACATTCAGAGCCTACACGCCAAGGGACTAGGCTGGCTGCCTAAGTAGAAGTGCTCTATTGAGCCTCGCCCGGCGTGGGCGTGTCGCCGGTGGTGTCGGAGTCTTGGCCCTGCGTGGGGAGATGCTCCGTGTCACCGGCCTTGCGCTCGGCCTTGTGCTTGAGCTTTTCTTCCTTCTTGCGCTTCTTGGCCAGCTCTTTCTGGCGTTTTTCGTATCCGTAGTTCGGTGTGGCCACAATATGCTTTCAATAGGATTGTGGGCACTGTAACAGCTCGGGAGAAGCGTCAAGCGAACCGGTTGGAATTTTTTTCCTGACGGGCCTATCGCGCATCAGGCCATGGCGTGACGCAGCGCCTGCGCTATGTCCGCCTGCAGGTCGGAAACCGCTTCGAGACCCGCCGAGAAACGCACCAGCGTGCCCCGGGCGAGGTGTTCTGGCCATGTGCCGCGCATGCTGGCCAGGTCATAGGGCACCACAAGACTGATCGGCCCGCCCCAGCTGTATCCGATTTTGAACAATTTCAAGGCATCGCAAAACGCATCCACCCGCTGTGGATCCACGTCTGGCCGGAAGATCACGCTGAACAGGCCCGCGGCACCGCCGAGATCACTTCCGCACAGTGCCGCCCAGTGGGCATGACCAGGTGAGGCGGACAAGGCAGGGTGCAGCACCTGGGCAAACACATCCTGCGACAGGCACCATTGGGCCAGGGTACGTGCGCGCCGATCGTGCGCCTGGTAGCGCAGCGCCATGCTCGGCAGGGCGCGCAACACGGCCTCCGCATCGTTGGCGCCGACGCCAAGCCCTAAACGCATGTGGGTGAGCTTGATCTTGAGGTGCAGCGCCGGATCGCGCGTGATGACGCTGCCCATCAGCACGTCACCGCCGCCACTGGGGTACTTGGTCAGCGCGTGCACGCTGATGTCCACCGCCAGTGGTTCTGCAAGTCCTGGCGCCAGATCAAACGGCGCGAACGCCAGCCCAGCGCCCCAGGTATTGTCCAGCGCCGTTGGCACACCCGCGGACCGACAGGTGCGCACCAGTTCACACAGGTCCGGAAACTCCAGCGTGACCGAACCCGCTGCCTCCAACCAAACCAATCGCGTCTGCGCGCCGATCTTGTCAGCCAGGTCGCTCGCGCGCATCGGGTCATAGAAGCAATGCGAAATGCCCCACGCTTTGAGCTCGCCTTGCGCGAACGCCTTGTTTGGGGCGTAGGCATTGTCCGGGATCAAGACCTCATCACCCGCTGCGAGTAGAGCCATGGCCACCAGGGTGACGGCCGACAACCCGCTGGGTGCCAGCACGCATTGCAAGCCGCCTTCCAGCGCGCACAGACGTTCTTCCAGCGTATAAGTGGTGGGCGTGCCGTGCAGGCCGTAGGTGTAGGCGCTTTTGTCCTTCCATTCCCGGCTGCGCATCGCCGCCGCACTGGGGAAAAACACGGTGGATGCCTTGAACACGCCGGGTTGCGGCGCCGAAAACCCTTCGGGTGGCGTGTAGGCGTGGTGAATCAGTTGGGTGGACTGGTCGCGCATGAGGGACTCAGACCTTCCACTTCTCGATCAGTTGCGCCGGACGCATGGCGTCGTAACCTTCAAAGGGCTGGTGAATCCAGGGGTTGGTCGGCAAGAACTCGACCGAGTAGTCCGGCGTGAACGTGGACAGCGCCTTGGTCCACAACACGGCGCTGCGCAGCTCGGTGATCGGTGCGTATCCAGTCTTGAGCAGATTGATGACCGCGTTCAGCGTGTGACCGGAGTCGGCCAGGTCATCGACCAACAACACGCGTCCGGCGATCTCACCCTTGGGCGTGGTGATGTAGCGGGCAATGTCCAGGTTGCCCTGCAAGGTGCCGGCATCGGCCCGGTAGGAACTGGTGGACATGATCGCCAATGGCTTGTCAAACACCCGGGAGAGGATGTCGCCTGGACGCATGCCGCCTCGCGCCAGGCACAGGATGGTGTCGAATTGCCAACCCGACTGGTAGACCTTGATGGCCAGCTTTTCAATCAGATTGTGGTACTCGTCATAGCTCACGTACAGGTGTTTACCGTCTTCGGTCAGCATTAAATTGCTCCTGATTTGATAGCTTGGTGGGCCTAGCCTGGGTCTGGTTCGGCTGGATTTGTGTCAGTTCACCTACTCGCCGCGCGCGCCCGCGCTGTAGGGGTGACGCATCATGATCGTATGGTCCCGGTCCGGGCTGGTAGACACCATGTGGATCGGCACCCCCGCGACTTCCTCGATACGCGCCAGGTAGCGCCGTGCATTGAGCGGCAGCTTGTCGTAGTCGGTGACGCCCACCGTGCTATCGGACCAACCGGCCATGGTTTCATAGATCGGTGTGCACCGCTCGATGTCGTCCGCGCCCATGGGCAGGATATCAGTCACCTCGCCGTCGAGTTCGTAACCGGTGCAGAGCTGGAGTTCAGCCAACCCATCGAGCACGTCGAGCTTGGTGATGCACAAGCCTGACAGACCATTGACCTGCGCCGAGCGCTTGAGCAGTGCCGCGTCAAACCAGCCGCAACGTCGACTGCGTCCGGTTGTCACGCCCTTTTCGGCACCGATGGTGCTCATGTGGTAACCCGGCGTGCCGGGCGTTTCCCAGTCAAGTTCAGTTGGAAACGGCCCGCCGCCGACACGTGTGCAGTACGCTTTGGTAATGCCGAGGATGTAGTGCAGCATGCCCGGACCCACGCCCGAGCCCGCCGCCGCGTTGCCCGCCACGCAGTTACTCGACGTGACGTAGGGGTAGGTGCCATGGTCCACGTCGAGCAGCGTACCCTGAGCGCCTTCAAAAAGCAGATTGGCACCCTGCGCATGCGCCGCGTTGAGCTCACGCGACACATCAGCCATCATCGGTTTAAGCAGCTCAGCATGGCGCATGGCCTCCGCGTACACAGCCTCGAACTGAACCTCGCCGTTGACGATGTAGGGCTTGAGCGCTTCGCCAAACTGGAACCGGCCCGAGCTCAGGTAGGAGGTCAACACGTGGTTGTGCAGACTCAACAGCACGCGCAGCTTGCTGGCAAATCGTTCCGGGTACTTGAGGTCCTGCACGCGCAAGGCACGCCGGGCAATCTTGTCCTCGTAGGCCGGGCCAATACCCCGACCAGTGGTACCGATTTTTTCGACACCACCTTGCTCGCGCGCCGCCTCGCGCGCGACATCCAATGCCGCATGAAAAGGCAGGATCAACGGACACGCCTCGCTGACGCGCAAGCGCGAGCGCACCTCGACGCCCGCCCGTTCCAGACCCTCAATCTCCTCAAACAGCTTGGCCGCCGACAGTACCACGCCGTTGCCGATGTAACACTTGACGCCGGGGCGCATGATTCCGCTAGGGATCAGGTGCAAGGCGGTCTTGACGCCATTGATCACCAGGGTGTGACCAGCATTGTGGCCGCCCTGAAACCGCACCACGCCCTGCGCGCTTTCAGTCAGCCAATCCACCAGTTTTCCCTTGCCCTCGTCACCCCACTGGGTACCAACGACGACAACATTTCTACCGTTGCTTGCATTCATCTTGGACATTCTCAAATCAGGATTTCAGTGGAGACTAAACGGCTTGCACTACCCATTGCCCGGCAAGCTGCACCAGTTCACGATCACAATGGAATTCATCGATCTCGCTTTCGTGTCCCGGTAACTGGCACACGACAGTCTCGCCGCCTTGGCGCAGCGCCGCAATGGCCGCGCGCAGCGCCGGTTGTTCGCTCCAGGGTGCACGAATGGCGGCACGCAAGGTGCGCGGCTCAATCGCACCAACCAAAGCCTTGACGTCCAGACTGAACCCGGCTGCCGGCCGGTTGCGGCCAAACACCGCACCAACGTGGTCGTACCGGCCACCGCGAACCAAGGCATCGTTGGCACCCGGCGCATAGATGCAAAAGCGCGCGCCGCTGTAGTAGCCATAACCGCGCATGTCTGCCAGGTCATAGGACACAGCGACACCCTCCAGATGACCGGCGAGCCACTTCAGACTGGAAAGGGCCTGCCCAACCGCTGGAAAAGCCGCCAGGCTGCTGTGCGCCTGCGTCAGTACGCTGGCGTCGCCATACAGCTCAACCAAGGCCAGTAGCGCTTCACGCGAGGCGGCGGGAAAGTCCCTGTCAACCCGGCCAGTTCACTGCGATCCTTGCTGGCCAGCGCCTGGTGCACTTGCGCCAGCACCTGCGCATCGGCGGCAACGCCGTGCAGCACGGCCGGCACGATGCGTGCATCAGCGAGATCAACACATGCCGCTTGCAGCTTGGCCGCCTTAAGACCGTCCAGCGCCAGTTGCAGGACTTCAAGGTCGGCCTCAAGCCCTGAATGACCATAAATCTCGGCGCCGAACTGCATTGGCTCGCGTGTCGCATGGGGGCCGGCCGGCCGGGTGTGAACCACCGGACCGCAGTAACACAGGCGCGCGACACCCTGGCGATTGAGCAAGTGGGCATCGATGCGGGCAACCTGGGGTGTGCTGTCGGCACGCACACCCATCATGCGCCCCGAAAGCTGATCGACCAGTTTGAAGGTCTGCAGGTCAAGGGCCCGGCCGGCACCGCTCAGCAGCGACTCCAGATGCTCCAGCAGTGGCGGCATGACCAGTTCATAGCCATAGCAGCGGGCCATGTCCAGCAGATCTCGACGCAGTTCTTCGATGTGGCGCGCCTCTGAGGGCAGCACATCGGCAATGTGATCCGGCAGGACCCAAGCAGACATGTAATTTTGGTGGGCTGTTAAAACGGTGATTTTACCGGGCTCATTGGCCCGCCGTCCTTACGCCAGCAACCAAATCATGCCCAGCCCCGCCAGGATGCTGCACAGGCCGAAAAAGCGAATCTGTCCGTCGTTGAGCTGCAACAACTGAGCGAACATCTTTCGCCATCCGGTGGGCGACGCAAACGGAAACAGGCCCTCGATCACCAGCACCAAGGCCAGTGCCAACCAAGACGTCTGCTGATCCAAGGCCTACTTCTTGCCAGGCGGCGGCGCCGTGGTGCCACGGAACACCCTGAAGAACTCGGACGAGGCGGGGTCGACCACCATCACATCGCTCTTTTTGCCCAGGCTGGCCTTGTAGGCATCCAGACTGCGGTAGAACTGGGCAAACTGGGGATCGCGACCGAAGGCATCAGCGTAGATGCGGGCCGCCTCGGCGTCGCCCTCGCCCTTGATCTTCTGTGCGTCTCGGTAAGCATTGGCCACCGTCACTTCACGTTGCCGGTCCGCATCAGCACGAATCTTTTCGCCCTCGGCACCGCCGGTGGAGCGCAGTTCATTGGCGACACGTTTTCGTTCGGCTGCCATGCGCTGGTAGACCGATTCGGTGATGGCTTCCACGTAATCGACGCGCGTAATCCGCACGTCCACCACGTCAACACCCCAGGGCGTGACACCGCGCACTTTGGCCAGCACTTCGCGCTTGACGTCCGCCATCAAGGCCTCACGCTTGAGCGACAACAGGTCCTTGACGGTGCGCTTATTGACCTCTTCCTGCAGGGCATCGCGCACCACGCTGTTAAGTCGAGTTGCGCCGGCCGCTTCGTTGTTTCCAACATTGCGGATGTACTCGGTGGGTTCCGAGATTCGCCAGCGCACGTACCAATCCACTACCACGCGCTGTTTCTCCGCAGTCAACATGGGCTCGGTATCGCTGCTGTCCAGCGTCAACAACCGCTTGTCGATGTAGGTCACATTTTGAAAGGGTGGTGGCAGTTTGAAGTTCAGGCCGGGCGCGGTGATCACTTCCTTGATCTGCCCTAGTGCATACACGACACCAAACTGGCGCTGATCGACCACAAACAGCATCGAACTGGCCAGCGCCAGCACCACCAAAAACGACGAGAAAACAAATCCAATCCGGTTCATGGCTGACTCCAGCAGAGCCGCCTCAAAGGAGGCAGGGCCCCCTTGGGAGGCAGCGAACGATTGTGAGCGTGGGGGTTCATGATCTTCCTAGCGGGTGTCGCGATCACGCGAACGGGAAGCATCCCGCGTCCGCGCGTCCGGCGTGGGGACGATGGGTGTCGTGGAGCCTGGCAGGGTTAACGGCGACGCTATCGTTGCCACATCCGCGCCCTGCCCTGTCATCTGGACAATCTTGTCCAGCGGGAGGTACAAGAGGTTTGAGCCCTGTCGCGAGTCAATCATCACTTTGGTGGCGTTGCTGTAGACCTGCTGCATGGTGTCGAGGTACATGCGGTCGCGCGTCACTTGCGGCGCCTTTTGATACTCGGCCAACACCGATTTGAAGCGTTGAGCATCACCTTGTGCTTGGGCAACGATTCGCGCTTTGTAGGCGTCCGCCTCTTCCTTGAGCCGAGACGCGGAGCCCACCGCACGTGGCACCACGTCGTTGGCGTAGGCCTGCGCTTCGTTCTTGGTCTTTTCGCGCTCCTGCCCGGCCTTGAGCACATCGTCAAACGCCGCCTGCACCTGCTCGGGCGGCCGCACACCACCTTGCTGCAAGTTGATGCCAACGATTTCAATGCCGACCTTGTATCGGTCAAGAATCTTTTGCATCAAGGCACGAACACGTGGTCCAATTTGGTCGCGCTCTTCGGACAGCGCGCTGTCCATGCGCATCTTGCCCACCACCTCACGCACGGCAGTCTCGGCGGCCTGCACCACAGCGTCAGCCGGGTTCTTGCTCTCGAACAGGAATGCTCGCGCGTCGTTGAGGCGGTATTGCACCGCAAACTTGATTTCGACGATGTTCTCGTCCTCGGTCAGCATGGCCGATTCGCGCAGTCCGGTAGCCTTGATCACGGTATCGCGACCCACATCGACCGAGCGAATTTGCGTCACAAACACCAGTTCGTGCCGCTGAATCGGATACGGCAGCCGGTAGTTGAAGCCCGCGCCGACCGACGAGTGGTACTTGCCAAACTGCGTGATCACCGCTTGCTGACCTTCCTGGACGATGAAGAACCCTGTGCCCAGCCAGATCACCACCGCCACAGCGGCAATCAGGCCAATACCAATGCCCGCGCTCTTCATGTCGGGCTGAAAACCGCCCCCCGAGCCGCCGCCGCCCCCGGAACCGAATCCCGGTTTGCCCCGATTGGCGGATTTGCTGCCGCCAAATAACCCACCGAGCTTTCGATTGAGGTCACGCCACAGTTCATCCAGATCCGGTGGTCCCTGATTGGGGCCCGGCTTCTGACCTCGCTGGTCATTGCCTTTGGGTGGGTTGTTGTCCGGCACGGGATCGCCGGCGCGGCCGGCGCCATCCTTGGGTGGCTCAGACGGCTTGTCCTCGCCCCGCCCCCACTTCGGGTCGTTCAGATTGAACACACCCCTGATTCGGCCGGGAAGCACAGCCCAGCGAAAGCCAGGTAATTGAAGTTTCATCGCATCTTCTCGCATTGTTCCAAGGCAGATTGTGCCCAATCACAGATCAGCCTCGCGGCTTTCCGGGGATTCTTCGGTAACCATGGCCTCGGCGCTGTCCGCTTTCACGGTACTGGCCAGCCGTGTCCGCAACCCGGCCAGACCTTCCCCGCTTTGGGCACTCAAGAATAGCCGAGGGGTGGGCGCTCCATCCAAGTCAAACAGATCCTGCAGTTGCAGGGGCCGACGCTCGTTTTCAAGGTGATCAAGTTTATTGAAGACCAGGATCTGCGGAACATCCTGTGCACCGATCTCACCGAGCACGCGCTGAACCTCGGCAATCTGCTCAGGAAAGCCAGGGTTTGCGGCGTCCACCACGTGCAGAAGCAAATCGGCGTCCACCGCTTCCTGCAAGGTCGCTTCGAACGCCTCGATCAAGCCATGGGGCAAGTCACGAATGAATCCCACGGTGTCCGACAACGACACAGAGCGCCCGGCTTCGGCCAGATACAGCTGGCGCGTTGTGGTGTCGAGCGTGGCGAACAATTGGTCGGCCGCATACGCTCGCGCCTTGACCAGGGCATTGAACAGCGTCGACTTACCGGCATTGGTGTAGCCGACCAGGGAGATGTTGAAGGCATCGCGGCGCGCGCGCTGGCGGCGCTGCGTCTTGCGCTGACGTTTGACGCGTTCCAGACGCTCCTTGGTGCGCTTGATACTCTCGCCGATCATGCGGCGATCGAGCTCGATCTGGGTTTCGCCGGGTCCGCCGCGCATGCCGATACCGCCGCTTTGGCGCTCCAGGTGAGACCACCGGCGCACCAGCCGGGTGCTGAGGTACTGCAGACGCGCCAACTCCACCTGCAGCTTGCCCTCGTGACTGCGCGCACGCTGGCCAAAAATCTCCAGAATCAAGAGCGTACGGTCATTGACCGGGCGCTCCAGGTTACGCTCGAGGTTGCGCTGTTGCGCCGGGCTGATGCTCTGATCAAACAAGATCTCGGCGGCACCCAACTGGGCGGCAAGCGCTTTGATCTCATCGGCCTTGCCACTGCCAATAAAAAGCGCTGGGTCAGGTGCGCGCCTTTTGCAGGTGACGCGCCCGACCACTGTCAGACCAGCGGTTTGCGCCAGCAACCCAAGCTCCTCGAGCTCCTGGTCGAAATTCGGTAGACCCAAATCAACGCCGACGAGGATGACCGTGGCGGACGGGCGCTCAGGCTCGGAACTCAAACCTTGATCAACGACAACGGTCGATGCAAGCGCGCATCAGATCCTGCCTGCGGGCCATGCGACATCAGGGCGCGCTCGGCTCATCACCATCGAGTTTGGCCAGATTGACCGCGCGGCCGGGCACGATGGTTGAAATCGCATGTTTGTAGACCATCTGCGTTACCGTGTTGCGAAGCAACACGACGTACTGGTCAAACGACTCGATCTGCCCCTGCAGCTTGATCCCGTTGACGAGATAGATGGAGACCGGTACGTGTTCCCGACGCAAGGCGTTGAGAAACGGGTCTTGGAGTAATTGGCCTTTGTTGCTCACGATATTCTCCGTGTTCAAGAAAATGAAGAGGGGTTCACGATACCACAGCGCGAAGCGGTTAATGCCGAGCGCCCTGAAATGCCGTGTCGAAAGAGGTCAAAAAGAGAGTGCTCGGGGTTTCTGCTGTCGCTGTTGCAAAAAGGGCGGCACGCGCCGCACGGCCGCGGCAATCTGCGACGCATCAGTCCTTGTCGACGAACGGATTGCTGGACGACTTGAACTCGACGCGCAGCGGTGTGCCGACCAGATCGAACTCCTTGCGAAATCGCCCTTCGAGGAATCGCTTGTAAGCATCACTGACATGCTCCAACGAGTTGCCGTGAATGACGATCACTGGCGGGTTCATGCCGCCCTGGTGGGCGTAACGCAGTTTGGGGCGAAACATGCCAGCACGTTTCGGACTCTGAAACTGAACCGCCTCAAGCAGCAGACGCGTCAGGATGGGTGTCGACATCTTGCAGTTGGCGGCCCGATGCGCCTGCACGATCGAGGTCCACAGCGGCCCCAGCCCTTGACGCTTCTGGGCCGAAATCAGGTGCATGTTGGCAAATCTGAGAAACGGCAAGCGAGTCTCGACTGATCGCTTGACCAACTCGCGCTGGTACTCATCGACCGCATCCCACTTGTTGATGGCCATCACGACGGCACGCCCGCTCTCCAGAATGTAGCCTGCAATGTGGGCGTCCTGGTCGGTCACGCCCTGCATCGCATCAATCAGCAGCAGCGCCACGTTGCACGACTCAATCGCCTGCAAGGTCTTGACCACCGAGAACTTCTCGATTGCCTCAAACACTTTTCCCTTGCGACGAAGCCCGGCCGTGTCAATCAGCTCGAATTTCTGGCCATTTCGCTCAAACGGCACCGATATGGCATCGCGGGTCGTTCCAGGCAAGTCAAAGGCGACCAGGCGCTCCTCGCCTAACCAGGTGTTGATCAGGGTCGATTTGCCAACATTCGGTCGACCCGCCACCGCCAGCTTGATCACGCTGGGGTCACACGCTTCGAGCGGCGTGTCTGGGTCGGCCACCGGCAGCGATTCAAATGAGCGGTCCAACAGCTCCTTGATGCCTTGGCCATGGGCGGCCGAGATCGGTACCACCTCGCCCAGGCCAAGCTCGAAGAACTCGCCAAGTTGGGTGCCCGCTTTCATGCCCTCGGCCTTGTTGGCCACCAGCAAGCACGGTTTGCCCAAGCGACGAAGGTACTTGCCGATGTCGTGGTCCTGCGCGGACAGGCCATCGCGCGCGTCCACCACAAACACCACCACATCCGCCTCCGCGACAGCTTGACGGGTTTGCTTGGCCATTTCCTTGAAGATGCCACTGGCCGCGTCGGGCTCGAAGCCGCCGGTATCAATCACGATGAATTCGCGTTTTGCGTGCACGGCGTTACCGTAGTGGCGGTCGCGCGTCAAGCCGGCGAAGTCTGCGACGATGGCATCGCGGGTCTTGGTCAACCGATTGAACAACGTCGACTTGCCCACATTCGGGCGACCCACGAGGGCCAATACGGGCATCATGTTGAAAAGCTCAGGTTCATTCCGGCCTGAAGGCCATGACGCTACCGCCACGGGTGGCGACAATGAGTGTGTCACCCGCGACCACCGGCGCGACCGCCACTGCGGTGCCGTCGGTGCTCACGCGGGTCAGCGCCGAGCCATCTTCGCGCGACAGAAAGTGCAACAAGCCCGACTCGTCACCAATCACAATCGAACGTCCCAGCGCCAACGGGGCCGAGAGGCCGCGGTACTTCAACCGCTCGGAAACCCAAACACGCTCGCCGGTACTACGGCTCCAGGCCAGCACCTTGCCATCGGCCTCGGTCCCAAACAGCAAGCGGTCGTCGCCGCTGACTCCGACCGCGCCAACTGCAGGTTTGGTCCACAGCAGGTTGCCGCGCGCCGCATTGACGCAACCAACCGATGCCTGAAACGCACGCACACAGACAGAATCGCCCACGCGACTGGCGTGCGCGACAAGGTCGACCAGACGCTCGACGTCGTTGGTGCCGCGCGGTGAGGCAATCGGGACTTCCCAGCGCACCGAGCCGTTGGCAGGCTGCATTCCGGCCAGACGCCCCGCCAAACCAACCACCAACGTGTCGCCAACCGGCAGCAGTACACCTGCCTGCTGCAACACCAGCGGTTCACCAGGGCGCTGCTGCATCCAGATCTTGCGGCCCGACGCCGCGTCATAGGCGCTGACAGCCCGATCCGCGCCCAGCACGAAGACCCGGCGCCCCGCCACCAGTGGCGCGGTAAACACCTGAGCCGAGAGTTTCTGGCGCCACAGCTCGCGCCCACCCTCCAACACCAACAGCTCATTGGCGCGGGTCACGAGGGCAACGTACTGTCCATCGCTGCCCACGCCGGCGGCCACCTTTGCACCAACATCGGCGCGCCACAGTTGCGCACCGGTCGCGCTGTTGAGCGCCAGGACCGCGCCGTCCGCACTGGCCAGGAAGACGCTTTGATCCACAACCCGTACGTTCAACGGGAAGTCGGTGCCACCCATCTTCGTGGCCCAGACTGGCCGCACGCCGATCAAATTGGCGTTGGGGCCGAGTTCGGTCGGTTTTGGCTTGTCCGGTCCGCTGGCACAGGCAACCAGCGCCATTGCAAAACCAACGACCAGCACGCTTTGAGCGGCCTTGCCAAAGAGCATGAGAGCCTTCATTTCTTGCCTTCCGCGCCCGTTGCCGCCGCAGCACTTGCCGTCTGACTGGTGGCCACCGCCCCGCCCTTGGCCGATTCACGCGGATCGACACCCAAGGCGTTGAGCTTGATTTCAACGACGCGCCGGTACTCCGTGCGCTCATCGAACGCCTTGTAGGCTTTGTTGTATTGCGCCAGCGCTTGGGCTCTGTCACCCTTCAGGTGAAAGATGTCGCCCTTGCGGTCCGCCACCAGCGCCTGAAAGTCCGCAGGAAACGAGCCCGCCAACTGCTTGAGTGCATCGTCGTAGGCCTTGGACTCCAGCAAGACGGCCGCCAGGCGCAACCGGGCAATGGCTTGATAGCCTTCATCACCCGACTTGTCCGCGACCCAGCTCAGCGCCGCCTTGGCCGCATCCATTTTGCCCGCGTCGTGATAGCTCTTCGCCACCAGCAAGGCTGCTTGCTGAGCATAGGCGGTCGAGCCAAACTTGTCCTTCATGTCGTTGAAGGCGCGATCGAGTTTCTCCAGGTCGCGGCTGCGCAGAACACGCTCCACCTCGTCGTACATGGCAGACGCCTGGGCGGCTTGGCTGCGCTGCCAATACTGGTAAACATTCCAGCCGCTAAAGCCCGCCAATACAACGATCAGGACCCAGGTGATCGGATTGCCGTACTGCTTCCAGAAGTGCTTGAGTTGATCGAGCTGTTCCTGCTCTTCGAGATCGAGTTGGTTTGCCATGGAAAATGTCAGTTATTTGGACTTAGCTAAGCCCGCGATTGTAGGGTGGGCGCCCACTGGAGCACATCCGACAGCGGCTGGCGCACCTGCGCGCCGCTGCCGTCACGAAGTGACTTCACGGTCACCATGTTCTGCGCCAGCTCGTCGGCACCAAACACGAGCGCGAATCGCGCACCGCTGGTATCGGCTCGCTTGAATTGTGACTTCATGCTGCCAAGACCCTCATGTTGACCCGCGTGCATCTGAACGGTTACTCCTGCCGTGCGCAGCATCAGCAGGGTTTGCATCACCACGGGCAAGGCCAGCGCGTCGGGAATAACGGCATAGGCGTCTGGCGCAGGGCTCGGGATCTGCACGCCCTGCACCTGCATCAGCTCAAGTACACGCTCGATACCCATTCCCCAACCCACGGCCGCAGTTGGTTTGGCGCCCAGCATCTCGAACAACCCGTCGTAGCGTCCGCCGCCACACAGGGTTCCTTGCGCGCCAAGTTCGTCGGTGATGAACTCGAACACCGTGTGACTGTAGTAATCCAGACCGCGCACCAGGCGGGGATTGATCCGCCACGGCACACCACAGCCAGTCAGCAGCGACGTGACCGTCTCAAAGTGGGCCAGCGAGGCCTCCTGAAGAAAGCTCAGCAGTTGCGGGGCGCCCTGCACCAGGGCCTGCATGGCCGGGTTCTTGGTGTCCAGAATACGCAGTGGATTGGTACGCAGGCGGCGCTGCGAGTCGGCATCGAGCACGTCGGCATGCTGCTCGAAGTAACTCACCAACGCCGCTTTGTGCGCCAGACGCTCAGGCGGCAGGCCCAGGCTGTTGAGCTCGACGCGGATGTCGCGCAAACCCAAGCGCTGAAATAGTTGCCAGACCATCAACATCAGCTCGACATCGAGCTCGGGGCCAGCAAAACCCAGCGCTTCGGCACCGAGTTGGTAGAACTGGCGATACCGGCCACGCTGCGGCCGTTCGTGGCGAAACATCGGCCCCATATAAAACAGACGCTTGCCGCCGTCGTAGGTCAGGTTGTGTTCGATGGCGGCACCTACCACGCCGGGCGTGTTTTCGGGGCGCAGCGTGAGCTGCTCACCGTTGAGTCGGTCTTCAAAGGAGTACATCTCCTTCTCGACAATGTCGGTGGTCTCGCCGGTCCCTTTCACAAACAGCTGCGTGTGCTCGACGATTGGGGTACGGATGCTGCCGTAGGCGTAGCTGGACATCAGCTCGCGAACGTGCTGCTCAAACCACTCCCAGCGCGATGAGTCGGCCGGAAGAATGTCATTCATGCCTTTGACGGCGAAGATTTTTTCCGCTTTCGCGGCGGGTAAGGTGTCAGCCATGGCACTGCTCAAACGGTTTCTGGTGCGCGTGCACCACCAAACCGCTGTTCGATATAGTTTTCAACAACTTGCTGGAACTCCTGGGCGATGCGCTCGCCGCGCAGGGTAAGGCGTTTCTCGCCGTCGATAAAAACCGGCGCCGCCGGCGCCTCGCCGGTGCCGGGCAAACTGATGCCAATGTCGGCGTGCTTACTTTCACCCGGTCCATTGACGATGCAGCCCATCACCGCCACCTTGAGCTTTTCGACCCCAGGGTAGCGCTCGCGCCAAACCGGCATCTGCGCGCGCAGGAAGTCGTCAATCTGTTTGGTCAACTCCTGAAAGGTCGTGCTGGTGGTGCGCCCGCAGCCCGGGCAAGCGGTGACGCTGGGCACAAAAGACCGCAGTCCCAGGGCCTGCAGAATTTCCATTGCGACCACAACTTCCTGAGCGCGGGATTCGCCTGGCGCCGGCGTCAGCGACACGCGAATCGTGTCGCCGATACCCTGCTGCAGCAAGACAGACAGGGCTGTGGTGGAAGCCACAATACCCTTGGTGCCCATGCCCGCCTCCGTCAGCCCAAGGTGGAGCGGGTAATCGCAGCGCTTGGCGAGCTCGCCATAAACAGAGATCAAGTCCTGCACCCCACTGACCTTGCACGACAAGATGATTTGCCCGGGATCCATCCCCATTTCCCTGGCGCGCTGCGCCGAGTCGAGTGCGGAGGTGACCAAGGCTTCGTACATCACCGGCTTGGCGTCCCATGGAACCGTGCGTCGGCTATTTTGGTCCATCAGGTCGGCCAGCAAATCCTGATCGAGGCTGCCCCAGTTCACACCGATGCGCACTGGCTTGTTCCAACGCAGGGCCGCTTCGATCATCTGGCCAAATTGCTTGTCGCGTTTGTCGGCCTTGCCAACGTTGCCGGGGTTGATCCGGTACTTGGACAGAGCCTGGGCACAAGCAGGGTAGTCCGTCAGTAAACGGTGACCGTTGTAGTGAAAGTCGCCGATCAGAGGAACGTCCACACCCATGCGATCAAGCTGCTCCCGGATATGCGGCACGGCCTGCGCCGCCTCAGGCGTGTTGACCGTGAGACGGACCAGTTCGGAGCCGGCCAGGGCCAGCGCCTTGACCTGGATCGCGGTACCGATGACATCCGCCGTGTCGGTGTTGGTCATGGACTGCACGCGCACTGGCGCATTGCCGCCCACGCTCACCACCCGCGATCCCCACACAACCCGCGCTTGGCGGGTCTGACGGGCCTGCGGTTCGGCACAGAGGATTGGCAGACGATTCAGCACTATTTCACCTCAAAGCGGGCGACTTTGTCGCGGCTGACGTTAACCAGGTCATAGGGCTTGCCAGACACTGTCACATCCACCAGATCGGCACGCCCCACCACGACCATCAGGGGTCGCTTGCCTGACACACCAACGCCTTCGCCGGCAGTAAGCATCTTGCGCAACTGCACCACACCCGCAGCGTCGGTGACCTCGACCCACGAGGCACCCCGCGCACGCAGCACGAGACTGCCAGACAAGTCACTCACTGGCGGCGGCGTTACCGCGGCAGGAACCGGCAAACTGGGCGCCGACGACGCCACGGCGCCGCTCGGCGCTGCTGCCGACACGATCGATTCCTGAACACCCCCCGGTGTGGCGATGGCACTCGGCTTGATTTCGATCGGTGCTGGCGCTACTGCCGCAGGCGCTGGCGCAAGGGGCGCCACAGCCGTCTGACTTGAAGCGTCGGACTGCGCCAGACCAAGCCATTGCTCGATACGATCGAGCGGTGGTGATATGAGCAAAATAGCAGCCCCGAGGAGCATCACTGTCACGGCCATGGCCAGAGGACTGCCAATGCGCTCCCTGATCGATACGGCCGGATCACCTCCTGGCACCCGGAACGGCGCGTTGATGCCGGCCTCCACGGTCTTGAGCCTCGGAGCCACTGTGACCGGAAGGCGCGCCAGCACCGGGGCGGCATCAATTCGCAGTGTCCTGCACACGCTGGCTGCCAAGGCACGCACAAACACGGCATCTGGCAACAGATCCATACGGTCTGCCTCCAGGGCTTCAAGCTTCTTGACCGGCACCTTAAGCGTTACCGCCAAGGCGCCAATGTGCAACCCGGCTGCTTCACGTGCCGCCTTGAGCATGGCGCCGCCGGTCGGCCCAGCTTGCGCACTGTCAGTGGGGCTTGCAGAGGTGTCGCGGGTCAGATCGAGTTCACTCATCAAAGGCTTCCCGTTCGTAGGCCAAGGCCTCCTTGGACTGAGGAAAACGTTTTTTGAGCTGCGCGGCGAGCTGCCGCATGGCATCTTGATTGCCAACGCGGCGCTCAATCTTGACGCCTAGCCACAAAGATTCGGCATTGGCCAATTCGCTGTTGTTGAGGCGGCGAACATAGAACTGGGCTCGAACGAACTCGCTGCGCCGAAACAACAGCTTGGCCAAGTTATAGCCGGTGATGGGATTGCCAGCGTCCAGTTCGTAGGATCGGGTCAGGCTGCGCTCCCCCTCGTCGAGTTGGTTGGCTCGGACCTGGCACAGCCCCCGCGCCATAAATGTCTTGGCGCGCTCCCCATAAAACGGATTGGCCAAAGCCTGGGCAAACAGCTGATCGGCTTGGGCGTACTGCTCGCGCTGGCACTGCAGCCAGCCGTAGTTGTGCTGGGCATTGGAATCGCTGGCGTTGAGAGCAATGGCTCTTTGAAAACTGTCCTGGGCCAAGGCGTAGTCGTTAAGCCGCATATAGATCAGGCCACGCAGGTTGAACGCCTCGCCATAGTTCGGATCGGCTGCCAACGACAGCTTTAGCTCATCGAGCGCAATCGCGGTTTGTCCCTGCTCGTAGTAGCCAACCGCCAGTTCCAGCCTGATGCGAGCGCGCTTTCGGGCGTCCGGTTCATCCGAATCCGTCACCATATCTGGCTTGCCCGCGGTCGTGGCCGCTGCCCCTGCGCCAGAGGCGCACCCGCTTGCCGTCAGGGCCAAGACGACAACCAGGCCCGCTCCCAGCATCAACACGCCGGCTCGCCGCCATGACGCCACTGAATAGTCCATGCCTTAGATCTCCTTGACCGGTTTCAAAAGAACGGTGCGCTGCCTGGCCATTCGCTCGTCCACGCGCGTACGATCCAGCACCGAGCCCGCAAGCTGTCCACAGGCCGCCGCAATATCGTCACCGCGCGTCTTGCGCACGGTCGTGACGATACCAGCATCGCTGAGGATTTTGGCAAAGGACGCAACTCGTTCCGTTGGCGAACGCAACAACCCGGACGCCTCAAACGGATTGAAGGGAATCAGGTTGAGCTTGCACCAGGCTTTTGCGCCGGCGTGGGGTTTGACCAACTCAACCAGTTGTCGGGCGTGCTCGGGCTGGTCGTTGACCCCGTCGAGCATGCAGTATTCGAACGTGATGAAGTCTCTTGGCGCGTGGACCAGGTAACGCTTGCAGGCCGCCAGCAGCTCGGACAGCGGGTATTTGCGATTGAGCGGCACAAGATTGTCGCGTAGCGCATCGTTTGGCGCATGCAGGGAAACCGCCAGCGCCACTGGGCAATCCTGTGCCAGACGATCAATCATTGGCACGACACCTGAGGTTGAAACGGTCAAGCGACGCCGTGACAGGCCATAGGCATGGTCGTCGAGCATCACGCGCAACGCCGGCAGCAGTTGATCGTAATTCTGCAGCGGCTCGCCCATGCCCATCATCACAACGTTGGAGATGATGCGTTCAGGTCGCTTCAGGTGCTCACGCAGAAAATGCTCCGCGAACCACAGCTGTCCAACGATCTCGGCAGTACTCAGGTTGCGACTGAAGCCCTGGTGGCCAGTCGAACAGAACCGGCAACCCACCGCACACCCGGCCTGCGATGAGACGCACAAGGTGCCGCGGTCATCCTCAGGGATGAACACGGTCTCGATCGCATTGCCACCGCCAACATCAAACAGCCATTTCACCGTGCCGTCGCCGGAGAGGTTTTGGCTCAGCAGGCGAAGACCCCTGACCTCGGCCTGACCGGCGAGCTTGTCGCGCAGGCCCTTCGCCAGATCGCTCATCTGGCTGAAGTCATGAACACCGCGTTGGTGAATCCAGCGAAACAGCTGGGTCGCGCGAAAACGCTTCTCCCCCAGCCGCTGGCAAAAAGCAGCCAATCCGTCGAGATCAAGATCGAGCAGGTTGGCCGTCATTGTGTCGGCGCAGTGCCGGACTGCCCCACGCGCGCGACTGCCCCCTCGGGGGGCAGCGAAACGCAGTGGAGGGTGGGGGTCATCTTTATCGCGAGTAGACGTTCATGCCGGCGAAGAAAAACGCGATCTCCACGGCGGCGGTTTCAGGCGCATCCGAACCGTGGACCGCGTTGGCATCAATGCTGTCGGCGAAATCGGCGCGAATTGTGCCGGGAGCAGCCTTCTTCGGGTCGGTAGCGCCCATCAAATCGCGGTTCTTCAGAATCGCGTTTTCCCCTTCCAGAGCCTGGATCATGACCGGACCCGAAATCATGAACTCAACCAGATCCTTGAAGAAGGGGCGCGCCTTGTGTACGGCATAGAAGGCTTCGGCTTCGTTGCGCGACAGGTGTGCCATTTTGGAAGCCACGATCTTCAAGCCAGCCGCCTCAAAGCGCGCGTAGATCTGACCGATCACGTTCTTGGCAACGGCGTCGGGTTTGATGATGGAGAGAGTGCGTTCGATCGTCATGAAATCTTCCTGAACTGTAGTGATGAAAGGGTTTATCTTGCCGCTTGGGCAAAGCCTTGGATTTTAGCCTGTTGCGCGCAGACTGAAACGTTCTGCCAAGCGATGCGCGCTAGGGTTTGCCTTCGGCACGTGGCGGATCAGCGGTTGCGATCGCGACGACCGCCGCCGCCACCTGGACCATTGCCGCCCCCGCCCCCACCCCCGCCGCGCCGGCGCCCCTGTGCCGGCGCCTGGCGCTGACGCGTGAAGCTGTCGGCGCCAATGTATCCAAAAGAGGTCTTCATCGGATCGGGCTGCCCAGCCTCTGCCTGGCGATCGGTTTTGGGGGGACGCTGTTCGTTGCGCGGCACGCCTCCGCCCTGCTTGAGCGGCGGCACGCCGCGTTGCCCGTTGCCTGAGCCGCGCGGTCCGCCGGAGCGCCCGCGGCCGCCCCGTCGTCGACCGCCGCCCGCATCGGTGCGGGACGGCGCGCCGCGCTCACCCTGCGCCGTCGCGCCTGAGGACCCGCCACGATCACCACCACCGCTGGCCTTGGCCAGCGCCCGGATGTCGGCGGCGTCGAGCTCCATCCAGGCGCCGCGCTTGAGACCGCGCGGCAGCATCATGGCGCCGTATCGAATCCGAATCAGGCGGCTGACTGCGTGTCCAACCGCTTCGAACATGCGGCGCACTTCCCGGTTGCGGCCTTCAGAAATGGTCACGCGGTACCAACAGTTTGAACCTTCACCGCCACCCTCTTCGATGGAGCCAAAACGTGCCATGCCGTCATCGAGCTTGACGCCATCAAGCAGGCTCTGACGCTCTTCCTTGTTCAGGGCGCCGAGCACCCGCACGGCGTACTCACGCTCCAGTCCAAACCGCGGGTGCATCAGGTTGTTGGCCAGTTCCCCTGAGCTGGTGAACAACAACAGACCCTCGGTATTGATATCCAGACGACCCACCGACTGCCACTTCCCCTGATGCAGCTTGGGTAGGCGCCGAAAGACCGTTGGCCGACTCTGCGGATCGTCATGCGAGACCACCTCCCCAACCGGCTTGTGGTAAGCAATCACGCGCGCTGGCGGAGGATCGATCCGGAAACGAATCGGCTTGCCATTGACCTTGATGTGGTCACCGAACTGAATCCGCTGCCCGATGTGGGCGGGCTCATTGTTCACGGTAATTCGCCCCTCCATGATGAGCTGCTCCATCTCCAGCCGCGATCCCATGCCGGACTGCGCCAGCACCTTGTGCAGCTTTGGGCTCTCAGCCAGTGGTGCGAGAACACGCTTGGGAGCGCTCAGATCTTCTTGTTCCTCGTCGGCATCAAACTGACCAGAAACGACATCCTCAAAGCGGTTGGTGCCGATCCCGAAGTCACGGACATCGGGGCGGGCAGCTGCATCGGGGCCATCCGGCGCGATTTGCATCGCTGGCATGGGAGCGGCTGACTGGCTTTGCTCACTGGGCACGCCGCCGGGGCGGTTGGAACCAACTGCGGTGGCGTCGTCGGCGCCGGGCATCGAAGCGTCAGCGTCCTGAGTGTTAGGCGTCATGTGAGGGTCCATCCAGGAGAAAGCGTGGCGCATCAGCGGGGTCGGGCCCGATCGGTCCGGGACGTTCACCATCAACCAACAGCGCGACCGGCTCGCGGTCAGGGTCGGTGAGGCTCGGCTCGCCCGGCAAAGGGTCTGTGGGGGAAAGGTTCAGCGCATCCATCACAGATGCCTGGCCGCCCGGTGTATCCAGCAGCGGAAGTTGATCCAACGAGGCCAGGCCCAGGTCGTCAAGAAAGTGTCTGGTTGTGGCGAACAACGCCGGGCGACCAGGGGCCTCTCGGTGGCCGATGACTTCAATCCACCCACGGTCCTCGAGCTGCTTGATGATCAGGGAGTTGATCGTGACACCACGGATATCCTCCATGTCACCTCGCGTTACTGGCTGACGGTAGGCAATGATGGCCAGTGTCTCCAAGGTCGCGCGACTGTAGCGCGGCGGCTTTTCGGGATTGAGGCGATCCAGATAGGGCCTCATCTCAGGTCGGCTCTGAAACCGCCACCCGGTGCCTACACTGACCAGTTCAACGCCGCGCTGTGCCCACTCCAGTTGCAGTGACTGCAACAAATCCTTGATCGTGTCCGCACCCAGCTGGTTGTCAAACAAAGTACGCATGTCACGCACCGGCATGGGTTGCGGTGAACAGATCAACGCAGTTTCGAGGACACGCTTGGCTTGCGCCGTATTCATGGTCGTGCAATTCTTGGAGTGGCACCCACACGGTGCGATATCAGTGAGGCTCAATACAGGCGGCTGCGGGCAGATCGGGCCTCGCGCGGCACAGTCCGGTGCGGACTGACGGGATGCTGGCTCTCGCAAGCCATTAGGCCGGATTGTAGCGCAGGCCCCACACGGCCAAGGCCGCTTGCAGATCGGCTGGCAGCTCAGCCTCAAACCGCAGCAACTTCGCCGTGACCGGATGGATAAACGACAGCCGGTAAGCATGCAAGGCCTGCCGCGCAAGTCCAGCCCCGTCGGGCCCGCCATAGGTCTCGTCGGCGATCAGCGGGTGCCCGATCGAACTGAGGTGCACCCGAATCTGATGGGTGCGCCCGGTATGCAGCGTGCAACGCAGCAAGCAGGCCTGTTGCCCGTTGTCGAGCAGTTGCACGTCGGTCCGGGCTGCTTTCCCGGCGTGTTGCTCCAGGTTCACGACGGCCATGCGCAACCGGTTGCGGGGGTCGCGACCAATTGGCGCGTCAATAGTTCTTTCAACGGGCCCGCGCCAGGGCTTGTACGCCAGCCCCAAGTACGGTCGACTAACCTCATGCGCGGCAATCAGCTTGACCAGCGCATCCATAGCCAAACGCGTGCGCGCCACCACCATCAAGCCACTGGTGTCCTTGTCCAGCCGGTGAACGATTCCGGCACGCGGCAACTCGCAGGCACGTGGGTCGCGCGCCAACAGCCCGTTGAGCAAGGTTGCACTCCAGTTGCCGGGTGCTGGATGAACAACCAAACCGGCGGGCTTGTTCAGTACCAGGAGGTGGGCGTCTTCATACACCACCTCAAGCGTCATGGGTTCGGGTTTAAAGGCCTGACTCTGAGGCGTTGGACGCAGCTCGATGCTTCCAACGTCGCCCGCGCGCACGCGCGCCGAGACCTTGCCAACAATCTTGCCATTGAGCTCGAAGGCGCCCAGTTCAATCAGTTGCTGGCAATAACTCCTCGAGAACTCCGGTACCAGTTCAGCGACCGCGCGATCGACCCGCTGGCCATGCAAGCTGGCACCGAAGGTCAACGCACGCGAGTCAGACTGCGGCCCGATCTCCTCGCCCTCCTGCGCATCCTGCGCAGCAAGGTCGGTCGATATAATCAAATTCGATTCTTTCAAGAAAGCTGTCCGACATGTTTCGTGCCAAATTATCGGTTGTCTGCCGTCTGACGATTGTCGGGCTGGCCCTGCTCGCGGCGGCCTGCTCGTCAACTCCAGAGGACAAAACCGGTGCGTTGAGCCCGAACAAGATCTATGCCGACGCCAAGGACGAGATGAATGCCGGAGCCTACGACAAGGCAATCACCCTGTTCGAGAGGCTCGAAGGGCGCGCCGCTGGCACACCGCTGGCGCAGCAGGCACAGCTGGAGAAGGCTTATGCCTACTACCGCACTGCGGAACCCGCACAAGCGATCTCGACCCTGGATCGGTTCATGAAGCTCCATCCGGCCAGTCCGGCGCTGGACTATGCGCTCTATCTCAAGGGACTGGTCAACTTCAACGACGACCTCGGACTGTTTACTTTCATCACGCGCCAGGATCTGGCCGAGCGTGATCAAAAGGCCGCCAAGGAATCGTTCGAAGCCTTCAAGGAACTCACGACCCGTTTCCCAGACTCGCGTTACACACCGGATGCAACGCAACGTATGACCTATATCGTCAACGCGCTGGCGCGCTACGAGGTCCACGTTGCCCGCTTCTACTACAGCCGGGGCGCCTACGTGGCCGCCATCAATCGGGCTCAGTTGGCCCTGGCCGACTATCAGGGCGTCAGTGCGCTGGAAGAGGCACTGTTCATCATGGTCCAGTCCTATGACGCGTTGGGCATGGCGCAATTGCGCGACGACGCCAAACGGGTGCTGGCACTCAACTTCCCCAAGAGCGAATACCTGTCGCTGGGATACCGAACCCAAACCAATCCGTGGTGGCGGTTCTGGTAGCCGGATTCAATGCAGCCGGGGCCAGCTTGCGCGCGATCGGTCAAGCAGGCTGATCGGGGTCGATCTCACGCTCGATCCTGGCGATCTCGTCTCGCAGGCCTAGCCGACGCTTCTTCAAACGACGCATCATCAGCTCGTCAACCGGTGTCTGATGGACTGCCCGGTCAATCAATGCGTCCAGATCCGCGTGTTCCATGCGCAGTTCGATCAATCGGCGCTGTGGAGAGTGTAGATTCGAGTCCACGAAATGCGTCTTGCTGGTTGTATGCTTGCGTTGGCTCGATAATACGGCCTTCGAACCCCCACTCACAAGGTTTCGTCTTTTGCATTGCTTCATATGATCAAGGGCTACCGACTTACGGCATCGACGGGCATCCACAAGGGTGATCGAGACTACCAGCAGGATCAGGTTGCCCTGCTGAACCACCCTCGCGTCAATGGTTGCGTGCTGGCCGTGCTGGCCGACGGTATGGGTGGCCGCAGTGGTGGGCGCAAGGCGTCCGACCAGGTCATGATGACCGCCAAGCAGCTGTTCGAACGCTACTCGCCAGACACCGACGACGCCTCGGCTCTGCTGACGCAACTGGTGCAGGAAGCGCATGTGGTGATCAAGCTGACCGCCGTCTCATCCGAAGAGGAGCCGCACAGCACCGTCGCCGCCTTCCTGGTCAACCCGGGTGGCGATTGTTATTGGGCCCATGCCGGCGACTCACGCGTGTACCACTTTCACGGCAACAAGTTTGTCAAGCGCACCATGGACCATTCCTACGTGCAGGCTCTGGTGGAGCGAGGCGAACTGACCGAGGAAGAAGCCAACGTGCACCCGCAGTCCAACATTCTGATGGGTTGCCTGGGCACCGAAAACGACCCGCCGACGGACATCCATTTCATTCCCAAGCTGCGAGCGGGCGACGTGCTGATGGCCTGCAGCGATGGTGTTTGGCACTATTTCAACACCACCGAACTTGGCTCGGTCCTGTCTACGCTGTCGGCCCGCGAGGCGACCGAGTTCCTGATCGAAAAGGCGCGCACGCGGGCTCACGGTGGCGGGGACAATCTGTCGCTGGTAATCGTCAAGCTCGAACCCCTGGGATCGTAGCGGCAGTTGAGGACAGAGCGTCGCTACGCTCCGGTCTGTCCCGCAAAACACCCCTAGTCGGTTGAGGACAGAGCGTCGCTAGTAAAGTATCAAGTTAAGCTTGTGTCCACTGTGCGGCGCTCCAGGGCGAGGAACTCGCTGGACTGCATTTCGTTCAGGCGCGACACCGTGCGCGGGAACTCATGCGCCAGCGGGCCTTCAAGGTAAAGAGCTTCGGCGCTGACCTGTGCCGACACGATCAGCTTGACACGCCGGTCGTAGAGCACATCAATCAGCCACGTGAAACGGCGCGCTTCGGAGGCCATACGCACCGACATTTGCGGCACATCGCTCAGCAATAGCGTGTGAAACTGGGTCGCGATTTCGAGGTAGTCGTTCTGTGAACGCGGCCCGCCGCACAGCGTCTTGAAGTCAAACCAGATCACCCCGCCGGCCTTGCGCCGGGCGTGGATTTCGCGCGCCTCGATGTGCAGCGCCGGGTCTTCATCCTGCGTTTCGGCCAAGCGCTCAAAGGCCTCGCGCATCGCCGCATCTGCCAGAGCGCCACAGGGCACGTGGTAGAGCTTGAGCTGCTCCATGGTGCGCCGACGGTAGTCGGTGCCGTTGTCCACGTTAAGCACTTCCAGCCGTTCATTGAGCAAGGCGATGGCCGGCAGAATGCGGTTGCGGTGCAAGCCGCCGGGGTAGAGGTCGTCCGGCTTGAAGTTGGAGGTGGTGACGAAGCCCACGCCGTTGTCAAACAGCGCCGCCAGCAAGCGATGCAGAATCATCGCATCGGTGATATCGGCCACGTGGAACTCGTCGAAGCAGATCAAGCGGTACTTTTGAGCGATGCGTCGCCCCAGTTCGTCCAGCGGGTTGACGGTGCCTTGCAAAGCGGCCAACTCCCGGTGCACTTCGCGCATGAACTCGTGAAAATGTAGGCGCGTCTTGCGCCGCAACGGCACCGCGTGGTAGAAGCAATCCATCAAGAAGCTCTTGCCCCGCCCAACGCCGCCGTAGAGGTAGACACCACGCGGAATCTCGGGCCGGTTGATGAGCTTCTTGAAGGCGTTGGAACGCTGCGCCTTGTACTGCGCCCACTCGCTGGCGCAACGCTCCAGCGCCTGCACCGCGCGCAGTTGGGCCGGGTCGCTCTGGTAGCCGCGTGCGGCCAGCTCCGTCTGGTAGGTGTCAAGGACGCTGGACGACACGGGCTTGGTGTGCTACGGTTTTTATAGCTGCATGCGCTTTATCGACAAGGCACAGGGCTAGTCTTCTGGGTCACGAACTTAGAAGTTCAGCGTGCGCTTGTCCACCGCCAACGCGGCTTCCTTGGTGGCTTCGCTCAGACTTGGGTGGGCATGGCAAATGCGAGCAATGTCCTCGCTGCTGGCGCGAAACTCCATCGCCACCACACACTCCGAGATCAGCTCACTGGCCATTGGCCCGACGATGTGCACACCCAGAATTTCGTCGGTGGCGGCATCGGCCAGCATCTTCACCATGCCAGTGGTGTCGCCCAGCGCGCGCGCGCGGCCATTGGCCAGAAAGGGGAAGGTACCGGATTTATAGGCGCGCCCAGCCACCTTGAGCTGCTGCTCGGTCTGCCCGACCCAGGCAATCTCCGGGCTGGTGTAGATCACCCAGGGAATGGTGTTGAAATTGACATGGCCATGCTGGCCGGCCATGCGCTCGGCTACCGCCACGCCCTCTTCTTCCGCCTTGTGCGCCAGCATCGGCCCGCGCACCACATCGCCCACCGCCCACACGCCTGGCAAATTGGTCCGGCACAAGTCGTCCACCACAATCGCGCCGCGTTCATCCAGCTTCAAGCCCACCGCGTCGGCGTTCAAGCCAGTGGTGTTGGGAACCCGGCCAATCGAGACGATCAGCTTGTCCACTTCAAGCACTTGAGCCTCACCCTTGGCGTTGGAGTAGGCCACCGACACCGAGCCCTTCTTGCCCACCTTCACGTCGCCAACCGACACGCCCAGCTCGATCTTGAGGCCCTGCTTGTCAAACGCCTTCTTGGCCTCTTTGGCGATCTGCTCGTCCACCGCGCCCAGGAAGGTCGGCAAGCCTTCGAGAATGGTGACCTCGGCGCCCAGGCGGCGCCAGACCGAGCCCATTTCCAGCCCGATGACGCCCGAGCCAATCAGCCCGAGCTTCTTGGGAACGGCGCCAATGCGCAGTGCGCCGTCGTTGGACAGGATGTTTTCCTCATCAAACGGTGCGCCCGGCAAGCCCCGCGCGTTGGAGCCGGTGGCCACGATGATCTGCTTGCCCTGTAGCGTTTCTTCTGCAGCGCCGGAAACCTTGATCTCATAACCCCCGTCCCCCGCTTTCACAAACGAGCCGCGCCCATGGAAGAAGCTGACCTTGTTCTTCTTGAGCAGGTACAAGATGCCGTCGTTGTTTTGCTTGACCACTGTGTCCTTGCGCGCCACCATTTTGGCCACGTCCATGCTTACGCCACTGGCGGTGATGCCGTGCTCCGCGAAATGATGGTTGGCGTGATGGAAATGCTCGGACGACTGCAGCAGCGCCTTGCTTGGGATGCAGCCCACATTGGTGCAAGTGCCGCCCGGCGCCGGACCACCGGCGCTGTTCTTCCACTCGTCCACGCAGGCCACGCTCATGCCCAACTGGGCTGCGCGGATGGCCGCTATGTAGCCGCCTGGGCCCGCGCCGATGACGATGACGTCGAATTGTTTGCTCATAGTTCTTCCAAAAATTGAGGCTTCCGGAGCGCGGGTCTCTTAGCCAGAACACCGCGGAACCGGCTTTGCCGGGCCGCTGGTGTTGCCCCTGCAAGGGGGTGGCGAAGCGACACGCAGTGCGCGCAGCCTGGGGTGTGCCTAAATATCAAACAACAAGCGCGCCGGATCTTCCAACGCTTCCTTCATGGCCACCAAGCCCAGCACCGCCTCGCGGCCATCGATGATGCGGTGGTCGTAGCTCATGGCCAAGTAGTTGATGGGGCGGATCACGATCTGGCCGTTTTCCACCACCGCGCGGTCCTTGGTGGCGTGCACGCCCAGGATGGCTGATTGCGGCGGGTTGATGATGGGCGTGGACAACATGGAGCCGAACACGCCACCGTTGCTGATGGAGAAGGTGCCGCCGGTCATTTCTTCAATGCCAAGTTTGCCATCACGCGCCTTGGCGCCGTATTCGGCGATTTTCTTTTCGATGTCGGCAAAACTCATCTGATCTGCGTTGCGCAGAATCGGCACCACCAGGCCACGCGGGGAACCCACGGCAATGCCGATGTCAAAGTAGCCGTGGTACACGACGTCATTGCCATCCACCGAGGCGTTGAGCACCGGGTACTTCTTGAGGGCGTGCACGGCAGCTTTGACGAAGAAGCTCATGAAGCCGATCTTGACGCCGTGCTCCTTCTCGAACTTGTCCTGGAAACGCTTGCGCATCTCCATCACCGGGGCCATGTTCACTTCGTTGAAGGTGGTCAGGATGGCGTTGCTGGCTTGCGACTGCAACAGGCGCTCGGCCACGCGCGCGCGCAGGCGGCTCATCGGTACGCGCTGCTCGGGGCGCTCGCCCAGGTAGGGCTTGGGCGCTGCTACTTGCGGCAGCATGGCGGTGGGTACGCCGGTAGGAATCGCCACGGCGGGAGCGGCTTTGGGCGCGCTGGCGCCGGCCACTGCCGCTAGCACGTCGCCCTTGGTGACGCGGCCATCCTTGCCGGTACCGGGCACCGAGCCGGCCGCGAGCTGGTTGTCGGCCATCAGTTTGGCCGCAGCGGGCATGGCCACACCAGCCATGGCAGGCGCGACGGGCGCTGGTGCAGCGGCGGTGAGCTTGGCGGTGGCGACCGCCAGTGGCGTCGGCGCGGCGGCCGAGGCAGAGGCTTCGGTGTCGATGCGGGCGATCAACTGCTCGGCAGCCACAGTGGCACCATCGGCTTGCACCAGCTCAACCAGCACGCCCGCGGCGGGCGCGGGCACTTCCAGCACCACCTTATCGGTTTCCACTTCGATCAGGATCTCGTCGATCGCGACCGCCTGGCCGACCTTCTTTTTCCATTGCAACAAGGTTGCTTCGGCCACCGACTCCGAGAGTTGGGGCACTTTGACTTCTACGATTGCCATGACTGTTCTTTCCGTGAATATGGGGGGAATGCGATGCGGTGCATCGTCTTACTTGCTCAGCACGAAGCCCTTGAGCTTGCCGAAGGCGCCATCAACCAGGGCCTTTTGCTGCTCCTGGTGCAGGTGCGCGTAGCCCACTGCGGGCGAAGCCGACGCGGCGCGGCCCGAGTAGCCCAGTTTCTGGCCATCGAGCATGTTTTCGTGAATGTAGTGCTGCACGAAGAACCAGGCACCCTGGTTCTGTGGTTCGTCCTGACACCACACCACTTCGGTGGCGTTGGGGTAGCGCTTGAGCTCGCTGGCGAAGGCCTTGTGTGGAAACGGATAGAGCTGCTCGATGCGCACCAGCGCCACGTCGTCGGAGCCTTTCTCTTCACGCTTCTTGACCAGGTCGTAGTAAACCTTGCCCGAGCACACCACCACCCGCTTGACCTTGTCGGCACGTTTGGTGACTTGCTCGTTTTGCTCGGGAATGACGGTCTGAAACGAACCCTTGGTGAACTCGGACAGGGGTGACGTGGCGTCCTTGTTGCGCAGCAAGGACTTGGGCGTCATGATGACCAGCGGCTTGCGCAGGTTGCGCACCATCTGGCGGCGCAGCACGTGGAAAATCTGGCTGGCTGTGGTGGGCTGCACCACTTGCATGTTGGTGTCCGCGCTGAGCTGCATGAAACGCTCGAGCCGCGCTGAGCTGTGCTCCGGGCCCTGACCCTCATAGCCGTGCGGCAGCATCAAGGTGATGCCGTTGACGCGGCCCCACTTCACTTCACCCGAGGCGATGAACTGATCAATCACCACCTGCGCGCCGTTCACGAAGTCGCCAAACTGCGCTTCCCAAATCACCAGCGTGTTGGGGTCGTTGGAGGCGTAACCGTACTCAAAGGCCAGCACGGCTTCCTCCGACAGGATGGAATCGATCACCACAAACGGCGCCTGGCCGTCGGCCACGTTTTGCAGCGGCGTGTAGGTGCCTTCGTCAAACTTCTCGCGCTTCTGGTCGTGAATGACCGCGTGGCGGTGCGTGAACGTGCCCCGACCACAGTCTTCGCCGGAGAGGCGCACCGCGTAGCCACTGGCCACCAACGAGGCAAATGCCATGTGTTCACCCATGCCCCAGTCCACCGACATGTCGCCGCGGCCCATGGCCGCGCGGTCGTCGTAGACCTTCTTGACCAATTGGTGCGGTGAAATACTGCTGGGCAAGGCCGTCAGGCGCTCGGCCAGGCGCTTCCATTCGGTGAGCGGAATAGCAGTGTCGCCAGCGTCAGTCCACTTCTTGCCCAAAAAGGGCGACCAATCGACGGCGTACTTGCTCTTGAAGTTGGTGATAACGGGGTTGAAGGTGTGCTCGCCCGCGTCCATGGCGGCACGGTAGGCTTTGGCCAGCTCATCGCCGAGCGACTCACCCATGCCTTGCGCGGCCAGGCGGTCGGCATAGAGCTTGCGGGTGCCGGGGTGCTGGGCGATCTTCTTGTACATCAGCGGCTGTGTCAGCGCCGGCGTGTCCTGCTCGTTGTGGCCGAGCTTTCGGAAGCAGATGATGTCGACTACCACGTCCTTGCGAAACTCCATGCGGAATTCCAGCGCGAGTTGAGTGGCCAGTACCACGGCTTCCGGATCGTCGCCATTGACGTGCAGCACGGGCGACTCGATCATCTTGACGATGTCCGAGCAGTACAGAGTAGAGCGGCTGTCGCGCGGGTCGCTGGTGGTAAAGCCAATCTGGTTGTTGATGACGATGTGCACCGTGCCGCCAGTGGAGTAGCCACGCGTTTCGGCCAGCGCCAGCGTCTCCATCACCACTCCCTGGCCGGCGAAGGCGGCGTCGCCATGCACCAGCACCGGCAACACTTGTTTGCCCAGTGGATCGGCACGGCGGTCCATGCGGGCGCGCACCGAACCTTCGACCACCGGGTTGACGATCTCCAGGTGCGAGGGGTTGAAGGCCAAGGTCAGGTGCACCGGTCCGCCAGGCGAGCTGACATCGGAGCTGAAACCCTGGTGGTACTTCACGTCACCGCTGGGCAAATCTTCCGGTGCGGTGTGGTCAAACTCGGCGAACAAGTCGCCGGGCATCTTGCCCAGGGTGTTGACCAGCACGTTCAAACGCCCCCGGTGCGCCATGCCAATCACGATTTCCTGCACGCCCTTGGCGCCAGCGGTCTGGATCAGCTCGTCCATGCAGGCGATGAAACTCTCGCCGCCTTCCAGGGAGAAGCGCTTCTGCCCCACGAACTTGGTGTGCAGGTAGCGCTCCAGCCCTTCGGCGGCGGTCAGCCGGTCCAGGATCCGGCGCTTCTGCTCAGCGGAGAAGGTGGGTTTGCTGCGAATGGATTCCAGTTTTTGCTGCCACCAGCGTTTCTGATTCTGGTCGGTGGCGTACATGTACTCGGCGCCAATGGTGCCGCAGTAGGTCTGGCGCAACGCGTTCATCAGCTCGCGCAGGCTCATGCTCTCGCGGCCAAAGAAGGTGTTGTGGGTGTTGAACACGGTCTCCTGGTCCGCGTCGGCAAAGCCATAAAACGACGGTTCCAATTCAGGGATGTGCTCGCGCTCGGTGCGCTTCAAGGGGTCCAGATCGGCCCAGCGGGCACCGACGTTGCGGTAAGCCGCAATGAGCTGCTGCACGGCTGTGCGCTTGCGCCCCATCTCGGAGTCCGCGCCAGTGGCCATGACCACCTTGGTGCCGCCTTGCTTGGCGCGCTCGGCAAAGGCGCTGATGACGGGCTGGTGGGGCACGTCCTTGGCGTCGCTGCCGTCCACTGCGGGGACGTTTTGCAATGCGTCGAAGTAGTCGCGCCAGTTGTCGGGCACGCTGCCCGGGTTGGCCAGGTAGTTCTCGTACATCTCCTCGACGTACGGGGCGTTGCCGCCAAACAAATAGGTGTTGCCTTGATAGGCTTGGTAGACGGACGCGGCGGACGTCGCCGACTTCGCCCCTTGGGACGAGGAATCACTCATATTGCGCTGACCTTTGTTTCCCTTGAGGAAACTGAGCTGGTTGAAGAAACCTTCCGCGTCACGGCTTAACCGTTTAGCGGATGCGACTGTGGCGTGGGAAGGGCCTAGTTACGGGCGGTATTGTGCCATCAATTGCTGTCTGGCGACTTGCGGCACCGCCATGACACTGCGGCGGCGATATCGTGCACAGGCGCCCCCAACGCGCTGCCACGGCGGCGGCGCGCTGGCGGCGTCAACAAATCACGCTTGCTGCACCAGATCTTTGATCTGCTGCAAGGCGGCTGGATCGTCCATGGTGGTCAGATCGCCGGGGTCGCGCCCCTCGCACACGGCTTGGATGGCGCGGCGCAGCAGTTTGCCACTGCGCGTCTTGGGCAGAACGGAGACAAAGCGCACGCGGGCCGGGCGCGCCACTGCGCCCAAGTCCTTGTCCACCACTTTCATCACTTCGCCTTCGAGCTTGAGGCGAGCGGCCTCGTCGGGGACCAGGCTGGCGTCCTTGACCACGGCGAAGGCCATCGCCACCTGGCCCTTGAGCTGGTCGGCCACGCCCACCACGGCCACTTCGGAAATGTTGGGGTGGCCGGAAATACTCTCTTCGATTTCGCGCGTGCCCAAACGGTGCCCGGCCACGTTGATCACATCGTCGGTGCGGCCCAGAATGAAGAAGTAGCCGTCCTTGTCGCGCACGCCCCAGTCGAAAGTGCTGTAGACCAGACGGCCCGGAATACTCTTCCAGTAGGTCTTGACGAAACGCTCGTCATCGCCCCAAATGGTTTGCAGGCAACCGGGAGGCAAGGGCCCTTCGATCACTACCACGCCCTTTTGATCGGGACCGACCAACTCCTGGCCAGTGCTTTCATCGAGCAGTTTCACGTCGTAGCCATACATGGCCACGCCGGGGCTGCCAAAGCGGCTGGTCTGAGCCTCCACTCCGTTGGCCAGGCCCAGAATCGGCCAGCCAGTTTCGGTCTGCCAATAGTTGTCGATGATGGGCTTGCCCAGGCCCTGACTGATCCACTGCGCCGTGGGCTCATCGAGCGGCTCGCCCGCCAAGAACAAGGCGCGCAGGCTGGAGAGGTCGTACTTGCTGAGGAAAGCCGGGTCCTGCTTCTTGAGCACGCGCACCGCGGTGGGGGCGCTGAACATCACGGTGACCTTGTACTTCTCAACCAGACTCCACCACACGCCGCCGTCGGGACGAATCGGCAAGCCCTCGTACATGATGGTGGCCATGCCGGCGATCAGCGGGCCATAGATGATGTAACTGTGGCCGACCACCCAGCCAATGTCGCTGGTGGAGAAGTAGGTTTCACCCGCGTTGCCGCAGTAGATGTGTTTCATACTGGCGGCCAGCGCCACGGCATAACCACCGGTGTCGCGCTGCACGCCCTTTGGCTTGCCGGTGGTGCCCGAGGTGTACAAGGTGTAGCTCGGGTGGGTTGCATCGACCCATTCGCATTCCACGCTGGCGTGCAGGTGCTTCTCGCGCAACCCCGCCCACAAGTGGTCGCGCCCGTCGACCATCGCCATCTTGGCCAGACCGCGATCGACCAGCAGTACCGCCTGTGGCTTGTGGGCCGACAGCCGGATCGCCTCATCCAGCAAGGGCTTGTATTCCACCGCCTTGCCGCCGCGTGAACCGGCATCGGCGCTCACGATCACCTTGGGCGACGCGTCCTCAATACGCGTGGCCAGCGAACCCGAGGCAAAGCCGCCAAATACCACCGAGTGGATGGCGCCAATGCGCGCACAGGCCAACATGGCAAAGGCCGCCTCGGCGATCATGGGCATGTAGATCAGCACCCGATCGCCCTTTTGCACGCCCAGTTCGCGCAAGGTGGCCGCCATGCGCTGCACTTCTGCGTGCAGTTGTTTGAAAGAGTAGACCGTCTCCTGATTGGTTTCAGTGGATACAAAAATCAAGGCGGCCTGCTCGGCGCGGTCCTTGAGGTGCCGATCCACCGCGTTGTAGCAAAGGTTGGTGGTGCCACCGACGTACCAGCGGGCAAACGGCGGAGTGCTGTAGTCGCAGATCTGCTTGGGCTGGTCCTTCCAGTCAATCAACTTGGCTTGCTCGGCCCAGAAGGCGTCACGTTCGGTGATGGAACGGCGGTGAAAGTCGGCATAAGCGGTCATGGGATCTCCTGATACGGAACGGGACAGCTCTCTGGCGCTGTCCTCAACGGGTTGTTGGGTGTCGAAAACAAGATTCCATCAAACTGAATTCATAATTATGGACTCCAATCTTGCGTCAGCCTGACTTCGCCGTCAACCCGCAGACCGGCCCTGCGCTACTTGATCAGGCCGTGCACCGCCTTGAATTGCGGGTGCTCGGCCGTGCGCAACCATTCAAACGCCACCATTTCAGTCGTCACCAGCTCGGCACCGGCACCAGCCAGCCGGTCAAAGGCAGCATCGCGGTTGCGTTCGGTGCGCGAAGCACAGGCATCGGTCACGACCCAGACCTCAAACTCGTCTTCCAGGCAATCCAGTGCCGTCTGTAACAAGCAGACGTGTGCCTCGCAACCGGCCATCACGATGGCATTGCGTTGCGGCGCCTCCTGGCTGGCCTTCTGCAGGTGCTTGGGCAAACTGCGCGCATTGCCTGCCGCCGGCTTGGCCGGTGGGCGCAACCACTCGCCCAAACCCTCCTCGACGGCACTGAAGTGCATCTTGCTCAAGGTCCTCAGACCCAGGGCACTGATAGCCTCGACGCTGCGCCCCAAGCGCGACGGGTTCTGCTCCGTGGCCCAGGCAGGCACATCCAGCAAGGCGGCCATCTGGCCAAGGCGAGCCGCGTTGGCGAGCACCAGGGCGCTGTCTGCCACAGCGGGCATCAAGGCGGTCTGATAATCGATCAAAACCAACTGGGATTGGGAAACGTCTAGCAACATAGGGAAAGGTCCTGGCGGTCACACGCCGTTTGAGTAGACCTGATTAGACCGCAGAGGCATCGGTCTCGTCGCCCCTTTTTGCGACAACCATGGCTACGCCTCAACGCCTACCCTTGTGCTGCGAGCACCCTAGCCAGACACCCTCGCGGGCTCTAAAACCGGCACCTACCGCAACAAACTATCAAACAAATCAGCCAGTTACGCCGGTATTCAAGAATAAACTTTAACCTTGACACAGCCTTGCCGGAACGGGTATCCTGCCCGCATGCGTCTGCCACTTGCCCTTGCCGCCCTGCTGCTTGCCACTTGTGCGCACGCCAATCCGGGCCCAAACGGCGATGACCTTGACCGCCTGCTGTCCGACAAAGGCCTGCTCGGCAAGATTGACCAAGTCCGCCAGACTGTCAGCACCAAGGCCTCGGAACTGGTGCTCAACGCGATGGGATTCCTGGGCGTACCCTACCGTCGTGGCGGCAACAACGCCGAGACCGGCTTCGACTGCAGCGGCTTCGTGCGAGCCATGTACGAACAAACCATCGGCCTGGCCTTGCCGCGCAAGGCCGCGCAACAGGCCGCTGCCACCCAGAAGATTGACCGCTCCGACCTCCAGCCCGGTGACCTGGTTTTCTTCAATACCATGCGCCACGCGTTCAGCCACGTCGGGATCTATGTTGGCGACGGTAAGTTCATCCATTCCCCGCGCCCCGGCGCTGAGGTCCGTGTGGAGGACATGCGCATCAGCTACTGGAAACGGCGCTTTGACGGCGCCCGCCGTGTCAGCCATTCGATGGGCGAGACGCCCGCGCCAACCCTGCCGGCAGCGGCCACTGAAAGCCAAGACGATCGACCCGATTCCAAACTCGCGTCGTAGACTCGCGTCGCCGACCAAGGATGACATTGCCTCGCTGGAGGTTCTGGAGCGGCTGGCATTGAAGGACATCACGGTGGTGACGTCACGTGCCCAGGCAGAACAGGCGTTCGAGGCACTTGTCACCAGCCCGGTACTGGGATTTGACACCGAGTCGAAACCAACCTTCGCCAAGGACGAAGTTTCGCTCGGTCCGCACGTGGTGCAATTTTCAACCCTGCACCGGGCCCACGTCTTCCAACTGCACGACCCCGTATGCCGCGACGTGGTTTGCGCCCTGCTTCAGTCGCAGCGCGTCACCAAGGTCGGTTTTGGTTTGGCGGGCGACCATGAGCAGATCGAACGTAACTTGCGGGTCACGCCCCAAAACGTGTTGGACCTGAACGTGATCTTCCGCAGTCGTGGTTATCCCAAGGAAATTGGCGTCAAGGCGGCAATTGCGGTGGTGCTCAACCGGCGCTTGATCAAGTCACGCAAAGCCACCACCTCCAACTGGGCCAACCGCCAGCTCTCCGAGAGCCAGATTGTCTATGCCGCCAACGACGCCTGGGCGGCGATGCAGGTCTACCACGCCCTGGGGCTGACCGCGCCGTCCCAGTGAGCCAGACTTGGCAAGCTGGCCCGCTTAAACTGGGGCATCCGGGATTGACCTTGCCGGCAACCAATCATCTCCTCATGCCATTTTCCTCACTGGGTCTGTCGCCCACGCTCCTGGACGCCGTGCGCGCCCAAGGCTTCAGCACACCGACCGCCGTTCAGCAGTTGGCCATTCCGGCCGCTCTGCAGAGTCGTGACGTTCTGGGCTGCGCGCAGACCGGCTCGGGCAAGACTCTGGCCTTTGTGCTGCCGCTGCTGCAGCATCAGCAAACAGCGCGAAGGGAGTCTCCCAGGCGCGCCTCGGTCCTGATTCTGGTGCCCACTCGTGAACTGTCCGTCCAAGTGAGCGACACCATCGTCAAGCTGGCGGTTGGCCTGACGCCGCCACCCAAGGTCAGCGCCGTGTTTGGTGGCGTCTCCATTAACCCCCAGATGATGGCCCTGCGTGGCGGTACCGACGTGGTCGTGGCCACGCCGGGGCGACTGCTGGACTTGCTGGACCACAACGCCCTGAGCCTGTCGGGCGTGCGTGCGCTGGTACTGGACGAGGCTGACCGACTGCTGGACCTGGGGTTTTCCGACGAACTGGCGCGCATCCTCACGCTGCTGCCGGGGCAACGCCAAAACCTGTTCTTCTCCGCCACGTTTGCACCGGCGGTTCAGGTGCTGGCCGAATCCCTGCTGCGCGACCCGGTTCGCGTTGACGTGCTGCCGGCGCCACAGTCCAAGCCCGACATCACCCAGCGCGCCATTGCGGTCGATCCGGGACGCCGCACCCAACTGTTGCGGCATCTGATTCAGGCCAGCAAGTGGAGCCGCGTGTTGGTCTTTGTCGCCACCAAACACGCGGCGGAGATCGTGGCCGACAAGCTGCGCAAGGCCGGCATCGACGCAGAGCCGTTTCATGGCCTGCTGAGTCAGGGCAAGCGCACACAGGTACTGGCCGACTTCAAGGCCGAGCGCGTCGGCGTGGTGGTGGCCACCGACCTGGCGGGCCGAGGCATCGATATCGAGCAACTGCCGGTGGTGGTGAACTATGACTTGCCACGCTCGGCGGTGGACTACACCCACCGCATCGGTCGAACCGGTCGCGCCGGCGAAAGTGGTGTAGCGGTAAGCTTTGTCAGCGCGGACACCCATGCGCATTGGCACCTGATCGAAAAGCGCCAGGGGCTGAAGGTCCCGCTTGAGAACATCCAGGGGTTTGAGCCGATGCCGATGCCGGTCCCGGACTCGCGTGCACCTTCTGCCGAACCGGAGCGTCGGCCAGACCCGAAGGGCGGCATCAAGGGCAAGCGACCCAACAAGAAGGACAAACTCAGGGCTGCCGCCAAAGCGCCCTAGTAGTCAGCGCCCAGGATGCTTATTCTTGGCCACAGCGCGGCTTATCACAGTCTGCCACCTTGCGCGCGAAGTGTCGCGCAGGCGTCAGCGCTGTGCCATCCAGGTCGGCACCGGCCCTTGCATTGGGCCGCAATGACGCAAGATGGTTACCCTCCCCTTCCGAATAGGCTCGCCCACCATGCCCACTCTTTTTGATCCCATTCAAGTCGGCGCCATGCACCTTGCCAACCGCATCGTAATGGCCCCGCTCACGCGCAACCGTGCCGCAGGCGCACTGCCCACCGCCCTGATGGCGACCTACTACACCCAGCGTGCCGACCCCAGGGATGGCGCCGGGCTGATCGTGACAGAGGCGACCGCCATCAGCCACCAGGCACAGGGCTATGCGGACGTGCCCGGTATCTGGAGTGACGAGCAGGTGCAGGCCTGGAAGCCGGTCACGCAGTCGGTACATGCCGCTGGCGGCCAAATCGTGATGCAGTTGTGGCATGTGGGCCGGGTCTCGCATGTGGACCTGCAACCCGGTGGCCAGTCGCCTGTGGCCCCTTCTGCCGTGACGGCCAAGACCAAGACGGTGCTGATCAAGGATGGCGTGGCCAAGTTTGTCGAGACCTCCCCGCCCCGCGCGCTCACCCTCGAAGAGCTGCCCGGCATCGTGGCCGACTACCGCCGTGCCGCCCACAACGCGATCGCAGCCGGCTTTGACGGCGTGGAGGTGCATGGCGCCAACGGTTACCTGCTCGACCAGTTCCTACGCTCGGGCTCCAACCTTCGCACCGACGCGTACGGGGGCAGCATCGAAAACCGTGCCCGCCTGCTGATCGAGGTGATGGCCGCCGTGACACAAGAGATTGGCGGCGACCGGGTCGGACTGCGCCTCTCGCCAGTGACCCCTGCCAACGACGCCCAGGACCCGCATCCGCAAGCGCTGTTCGAGCATGTGGTGACCCAGCTCGCGCCCTTGAATCTTGCCTTTGTGCACATCATCGAAGGCTCCACCGGCGGGCCACGCGACCACGTGCAAGGCGACACCGCGTTTGATTACACCGCCCTGCGGCAGGCCTACCGCAAAGCTGGAGGCAGCGGAGCGTGGATGGTCAACAACGGTTACGACCGCAAGCTGGCCGAACACTCATTGAGCCACGGCGCCGACTTGGTGGCATTTGGCCGACCCTTCATCGCCAACCCCGATCTGACCCGGCGCCTGCGCGAAGGTGCCGCCCTGACTGAGCTGGACCGCGCCACCCTGTACGGCGGCGGCGCCAAGGGCTACACCGACTACCCGCGTCTGGCCTGACCGCGCCGGACTGTGCCGGGCCGCCGCGTTATCAGCCGCCCAAGGCTTCCCAGCGTTCGAGCGCCTGCATCAGCTCGTCATCTATCTTGGCACTGCGCTCGGACATCTGCACGGCGCGCGTGTTGTCGCTGGCGTACAGGCTGCCATCGGCCAGCGCTTCGTGGATCGCCTTGTGCTCCGCCTCCAGTGCCGCAATGACGCCCGGCAAGGCATCGAGCTCACGTTGCTCCTTGAAGCTGAGTTTGCGGGCCTTGGCCGCCGGCGCCACCGCCGTGGATGCCGCTACTGGCGTCGCAGTCTGCTCTGATTTCGATAGCTGATCACGCCCGTAATTAAACGGCTTCGAACCCTTTTGCCCCTTGCTCTGGGCGATGTCATTGGCGCGCTTGCTCTGGACGAGCCAGTCCGTCACACCGCCTTCATACTCGCGCCACCTCGCCTCGCCCTCAAAGGCAATGGTGCTGGTCACCACGTTGTCCAGAAAGGTACGGTCGTGGCTGACCAGAAACACCGTGCCATCGTAGTTCTGCAGCAGGTCTTCCAGTAGCTCCAGGGTGTCAATATCCAGGTCGTTGGTCGGTTCATCGAGCACCAGCACATTGGCCGGGCGGGCGAACAGGCGCGCCAGCAGCAGCCGGTTGCGCTCGCCGCCGCTCAGGCTGCGCACCGGCGAGTTGGCGCGCGCGGGCGAGAACAGAAAGTCGCCCAGGTAACTCTTGACGTGTTTCTTCTGGTTGCCTATCTCAATCCACTCGCTGCCAGGGCTGATGAAATCTTCCAGCGTGGCATCCAGATTGAGCGCATTGCGCATCTGGTCAAAGTAGGCCACCGAGATGTTGGCACCCTGGCGCACTGTGCCCCAGGGGCTGTGGCCGGGCTCGGGCGGCGGCGCGTTGGCCGGCGCCGGGTCGGCCTGGAGTTCTCCCAGGATGAGCTTGAGCAGCGTGGTCTTGCCCGCGCCGTTGGGGCCGAGCAGTCCAATCTTGTCGCCACGCAAAATGGTGGCGCTGAAGTCGCGCACGATGGTCTTGACCGGCCCGGCACCGTCGGCGGGGGCAAAGCTCTTGGATACGTGCGTGAGTTCGGCCACCAGCTTGCCGCTGGCCGCGCCACTGGAGACATCCATGTTCACGCTGCCCACCACGTCGCGACGGGCCTGGTGCTTGGCGCGCAACTCCTGCAAGCGCACGATGCGCGCTTGCGCACGCGTGCGACGCGCTTCCACGCCCTTGCGAATCCACACCTCTTCTGCGGCAAGTAACTTGTCGGCGCGGGCGTTGATCACCGCCTCCTGTGCCAGTTGCTCCTCTTTCTGCGTCAGGTAAGCCGCAAAATTGCCGGGGTAGGACAGCAGCTTGCCGCGATCAAGCTCCACGATACGAGTGGCGACATTGTCCAAAAAAGACCGGTCGTGGGTGACGGTGATGATGGAGCCCTTGAATTCCACCAGCAGGCCTTCGAGCCACTCGATCGAATCCAGGTCCAGGTGGTTGGTCGGCTCATCGAGCAACAACACGTCGGGCTGGGCCACCAGCGCCTGGGCCAATGCGACGCGCTTCTTGGTGCCCCCTGAGAGCGTGCTGACGATGGCCTGCGGGTCCAGGTGCAGGCGGTGCAGCGTCTCCGTGACACGCTGCTCCCAGTTCCAGCCGTCCAGCGCCTCAATTTCGCTTTGCATCGCGTCAAGGTCGCCATGGCCCTGGGTGTACTCGTCAATCAGGCCGATGATGCGCGCCAACCCTTCACTCACAGCTATGAAAACAGTAGCATCCGCATCAAGCTGGGGCTCCTGCGCCACGTAGGCAATACGGGTGTGGCTCTGCACCTGCACGGTGCCGTCATCAGGCTTGTCCAGGCCGCCCAAGATCTTGAGCATGGACGATTTGCCCGCGCCATTGCGGCCAATCAGGCCCACGCGCTCCTGGGTTTCGAGTGAAAAATCAGCGTGGTCGAGCAGGGGAACGTGTCCAAAAGCCAGCTGGGCGTCAAGTAGGGTGATAAGTGCCATGTGGCCGGGATTATCCCTTGCTGACCTGTGGGCTACTTGAACACCTGATCGAGCGTCGACGCTCAAACAACCACAAAACACAACCAACCACAAAAAAAAAAAAACCAAACAAAAAGGGACCCCCAAAAAAAAAAACCAAAAAAAACCACCCCAACCCCAAAAAAAAACCAAAAAAACCCAAAAACCCCAACCAACAAAAAAACAAAAAAAAAAGAAAAAAAAAAAAAAAAAAAAAAAAAAAAACAAAAGAACAAACCCCAAAAAACCACAAAAAAAAAAAAACCCCAAAAAACAAAAAAAAAACCCCCCCACCCAAACCAAAACAAAAAAAAAAAAAAAAAAAAAAAAAAAAAAAAAAAAAACAAAAAAAACAAAAAAAAAACAAAAAAAAAAAAAAAACACAAAAAACGAAAAAAAAAAAAAAAAAACCAAAAAAAAAAAAAAACCAAAAAAAAAAAAAAAAAAAAACCACACCAAAAAAAACCCAACAAAAAAAAAAAAAAAAAAACAACCCGGCGACACAACAAAAAAAAAAAAAAAAAACCCACCAAAAAAAAAAAAAAAAAAAAAAAAAAAACAAAAACAGGGACAACCAACACAAAAAAGGGACGACACCCACCCAAAAAAAAACCCAACCAAGGACAAAACGACAAAAAAAAGACAAAAAAAAAAAAAAACCAAACCCAGGGACACAACCAAAAAAAAACCAAACCCCCAAAACAAAACCCAAAACCAACAAAAAAAAAAAAAAACAACAAAAAAAAAAAAAAAAACAACAAAAAAAAAAAAAAAAAAAAAAAAAAAAAAAAAAAAAAAAAAAAAAAAAAAAAAAAAAAAAAAAAACCCCCCCACAAAAAAGAGGAAGACCAAAAAAAAAAACAAAAAAAAACCACCAAAAAAAAAAAAAAAAAAAACCAAAAAAAGGGAACGGACAACAACAAAAAAAACCCAAAAAAACCACCAAAAACCCAACCAAAAACAAAAAAAAAAAAAAAAAAACCAAAAAAAACAACCAAAAAAAACCCCCCCCAACAACCCCCACCAAACCCCCCCACCACAAAAAGGCACAAACCCAAAAAAACAACAAAAAAAAAACCACCAAAAACCCACCGCCAAACCGCCCCCCGACACACCCCCAAAAAAAAAAAGAACCACCCCCAAAAGGGCACAACAAACAAAAAAAAAACACCACAACAACCAAAAAAAAAAAACCAAACGGGGAAAGAAAACACCCCCCCCCCCGACCCCCACAAAAAAAACCCCAACAAAAAAAAAAGAAAAAAAAAAAAAAAAAGAAAAAGGCGACCAAAACCAAGAAAAAAAAAAAAGGGACAAAAAACAAAAAAAAGAAGGCGGCCGAACAAAAAAAAAAAGAAAAAAAACCAAAAAAACGAAAAAAAAACAAACCCAAAAAAAAAAAAAAAAAAAAAAAACCAAGGGACCAACCAAGACACAAAAAAAAAAACAGGGGAAAAAAAAAAAAAAACGCCCCAAAAGAACACAAACCCCAAAAAGGCCCCAAAAGAAAAGGGGGCCCCCCCCACAAACCCAAAAAAACCCCCCCCCAAACCCCCCCAAACAGGGGGGGAAGGCCCACCCCGCCCAAGAACAAAAACAAAAAAAAAACCAACCCAACACAAAAACAAAAAAACAAACAAAAAACCAAAAAAAAAACAACGCCGGTACATTCCCCTTGCGGCTGGCTGCTGTACAGCGTCGGCAGGAAATGCTGCAGCATGCCGACCTCTTCGATCTGGTGCCGCTCCCACTCCTTGAGCATGGCCTCTGGGTACATGGCGCGGCGAATGAGCCCGTTCATCACCCCACCGACCAGCGGCCACTCAACGCCGATGACGCTGACCACCCGGTACCGCGTGCCGGTAGGCGTGGCCTCAAAGCGGTGCTGAATCTCGCCAAATCGCATACCCGCCACTTCGGGCACCACGGTCATGCCGGTGGCTGACAAGTGCGTGATGCGCCCTGCCCCCTTGCTGTCAAACGGGCCGAACCATTCTTCGCGCTCCACCAGCGCACCCACACCCATGCCGGGCAAGCCGTCGCGCGCCGGCTCCACCACGCGCATGCGGCCGTGCTCGGTGGGGTGAAACACGTGATAGAAAGGGTAGCGCACGCCGCCAATGTCAACCGTGGAGATGGGGAGCTTCTGGTACCACCAAGCCAGCATTTCAGGACGAATACCGGTAAGCGGCAGGTGCGTGATCTCGATCTTTAGGCGGCCATCAGGCAATACCGAATGCGCGGCGCTGGCGCTTCGATGGTCGGGCACGGTCCAGGGCAACTGGCGTGGCGCATCGCGCAACAGTCCTTTGGCCGGCTTGAACCACAGCGCCGCAGCGCCCGCCAACAGGACTGCCAGGAGAATCGCCAGCGTGTAGTTTCGTCTGCGCATGCTGGTCCTTTTGTAAGGCGTTGACATCAGGCCCTGGCGCGACGCAACTGCGGCATCAGCATGGCGGCCAACAGGGCCAGCAATGCCAATCCCACACCCGCCATCCAGATGGCGCGGGTTACCCCGGTAGCGCGCACCAAGGCGCCTGCGGCCACGCCGGAGGCCGCCGGAACCACCTGGGAAATGATCGAATAGATGCCCATGATGCGCCCGCGCAGGGCCTCTGGCGCCTGACCTTGAATACCCGCGATGACGAAGCTGATCACCATCCCGCCCAGCAGGCCCATGCCGCCCAGCGCCGTGGCTGACACGGTGGCGCTGCTCCAGTAGCTCAGCGATGCAAACAGCAGGCAGGCAGTGAGGGTGCCGACGAAGATGGCGGCGCCATGGTGCAGGTGCTTGCCCAGCAGCAAGGCCGATACGCCACCGGCAATCAGTGTCAGCGCCATCAGCCCAAGGTAGCCGCCGCGCTGCAGCTCGGACAGGCCCAGCACCTCGCGCGCCAGCTTGGGCAGCAGGATCTGCATCGGCCCGGTCATGGCATAGGCCATAATGGCCGCCAGAATCAGTTGCGTCAGCAAGGGGTTGGCGCGCACTGCGGCAAAGCCCTCGCCCATCTCACGCATCACACCCTGGCTGGGTTGGCTGCTACCCTGGGTCCGAATGCCCAACAGCAGCAGCGACGATGCCACAAACAGGGCCATGCCGGTGGCGAACACCGCCGGCCAGCCAGCACGACTGCGCACCAGGCCGATCACCAGAGGCGCCAGGCCAAAGCCCAGCAGTACCTGCAAGTTGAAGATGATGGTGGCCGGTTTGAGCTTGTCCGGTGGCGCAATCTGCCCCAGCGTGGCCAAACGCGCCGGGCCGACAAAAGACCAGGCCAGCCCACCCAGAAAGGCCGAGAACAGGGTCCAGACCACGCGCGTCTGGTCGGTGGCGCCCACATCGGTCCACCACAGGCCCGCCAGGCACAGCAAAAACAAGGCCTGCGCGCCATGGATCACCCGTGCCGGCGAAATGCGGTCACACAACACGCCGGCAAACCAGCCGAACACGATGGCGCTGCCAAACGACAAACCAAAACCAATGCCCGACAACAGATCGGACCCCACCTTCTCCTGCAGGTACAGGATGACGGCGTAGTTGACCATGTGCCCACCGGTGAACGCCAGCAGACAGGACAGGTAGAAACGAATCATGGGGTGATTTCGATCAGCGTGGGCTGTGCGTCTTCAATGTGCCAGCTGGGAAACGACGCGTTGCTGACATACACCTGGCCCTTGGGCGAGATCTCCACGTCGCGGGTGAAGGTCACCTTGCGCTGCATGGGAAACACCGACCAGGCTTGTGTGGCAATGTCGTACCGGTACACCGAATCGGAGTTGGTGCCATTGACCCACACCTGGTGGCGCGAACGGTCGACATTGAGCGAGTACGGCGTATCGCTGCCTAGGGGCGCAACGGGCAGATCCAAGCGGGTGAACTCGCCCGACTTGGGCACGTAACGCACGAGCTGGGATTCGTTGAAACCGACGATCCACAGGTTGCCATCACGGTCCGCGCGCAGCCGCCGCGGTGCCTTGAAGGGTGTCTTGATCATCGTCACGGTGCCGGTGGTGGCGTCAACCGAGGCGATTTCATCCGTGTGCAAGCGCGCGATCCAAGCCTTGCCATCGGGCGTGACGTCAATGCCATAGGGCAAGGGCACGCCGGTCGACACGTGATCAACCTTGACGTAGTTGGCGACCGGAATGCCCCACTCCAGCAGTTTGAAGATGAAGGGGGTGAGCTTCACCGTGATGCGCTCCATGACACTGCGAAACGGCAGGTCGTACCGGGTGAACTGCCGGGTCGCGCGGTCAAACATGCCCACCTGGTTGCTCAGGGCCAGCGTGAACCAGACGCGGTCCTTGGCATCAAAGCGAAGTGTGTGCGGATAGAAGCCGCCGTCCATCTCGTGAACCGTGAAGGCCTTGGTCTTCGGATCGAACTCGATCAACCTGCGCTGGTGCGAAGGGGTGATGAAAATGTGCTGGTCTTTGGGCGACTCCGCCAGCGAGTGAATGCCCTGGTACACCTCGTGCTTGGGAAACTCCTGCAAGCGCCCGGCCAGCAGGCCGCCGAGCTTGTCACCCGGCTGCGGCGGAATCTTGTAGACCGTATAGTGACCGCTGGCGGGATCGACCTCGTACATACGATCCTGCAGGTTGTCGCCGACGTAGACCATGCCATTGGAGTGCAACAGTAGATCGTGCATTTGCGACATGCCGTCGCCAATCGGCAATTCGCGGATGGTGGTGGTGGCCAGGGACTTGTCCCAGGGCGTGCCAGCCGGCACCAACGCGGGATTGGCATGGACCTTTTTCCAGTGCGCCTCCAACATGGCCGGGATCTTCTCCTGGCCTTCGCTGGACAGCCGCGCGCCATAACGCACCATGCGCTTGATGGCGGCACGCCACTCGTCCGCCGAGCGCTCCCGGCGCAGCAAGGCCCCGCCCTGCTGGTGGCAGAAGTTGCACTGCAGCATGAACTCCTTCTTCAGGTTCTCGTCGCCAAAGTCGATGGTGGACGACCAGGCATTGGCCGGTTGCTGCATGGCCAGCGCCGCAACATCTCGCTCGGGGGTCATCACCAGCGGCGAGCCTGCCAAGTCTGCCGCCAAAACGGTGCGGTCCTGGTAGCCGGGTTTGCGCAGGCGGATCTTCCAGGGGTGATCGGCGGCGGGAATGTCGACGCGCCCGGCTGCATCGGTGAAGCGTGCCAGCTCAACGTAGGCTTGCTGACGCTTGCCGCTTGACGGGTAACCGTTGTCCGACGTATCCACCACAGCGACCTTGACCGGTTGGCGGCTCACCATGACGGTTGGCACCGGCTTGCCACCAGGATCGTTGACGGTAATCACCACCGCGCCCGCCTGGCCAGTCAACAGGCCCGCAGTGGCCAGAACAGCAAGGGCGGCCTGGGCCGCCCGATGCGCTATCCGTATTGTCATGAACCAGTCTCCTCTTCAGAGTTGTTGAAATTCAGCGCCCACTCGGCGCTTCATGGCTCGGGCATAAAGGCCTGGCGCCAGTTTGCTGACCCACCAAGCCAGGCGCGAGGTGCGGTCCGGCAACAGCAGCGACTGTCCTCGTGCGATCGACTCCAGAATGCGTTGCGCCACGTCGGCCGGGTCGGACTCACCGCCGGTCGTGATCCGTGGTGAGGTGGCCGACACGCCCGTTGGGCCCAACGCGGCGCCACCAATGCCGGTGGCAATGAAGGATGGACATACCAAGGTGACCTGCACACCCCGGTCTTCAACCTCGGTGCGCAGGGTGTCAAAGAACCCATGCAGCGCATGCTTGGCAGCGCAATAGCCGGTGCGCCCCACCAGCGGCGCGAAGCCCGCCACGCTGGAGATGGCCGCCACCACGCCCCGACTGGCAAGCAGGTGCGGCAGCGCAGCATGGGTCATCTGCATCGCGCCGAAGAAATTGACCTCCATAACACGGCGGATGACCCCAGGGTCGGTGTCCTGCAGCAGGCTGCGATGCGAGATGCCGGCGTTATTGACCAGCACGTCCAGCGCGCCAAAGTGGGTCAGCGATTGCGCGATGGCGCGCTGACAAGCCTCTGCATTGGAGATGTCGCCATGCTCCGGGCCACCCACGGCCAGCGTTCCTGCAGGAAGCTGCGCGAGCAGACTGCTTAGTCTGGCCTGGTCCAAATCCATGGCAACCAGACGGGCGCCAGCTGCTGAAAATGCGCGGCACAGTGCGGCACCCAGACCTCCAGCCGCGCCGGTGACCAGCACCACCTTGCCCACGAAACTGCTGCGCATCATGGCGTGGTGGCTTGACGTGAGGCGCGGTACAACTCAAACACCTGCGCCGAGCTGAGCTTGGGCGTATAGCCAAACTCTTCCTTCAACCGGGTGTTGAGCAAGACCGGGCGGTAGCGCAAAAAATCGAGCTGCTCAGGGCCGTACTGTGTGAGATGGAGCTTTTTCAGTAGCCACAAGCCCGCCCGCAAGACACCGGCGGGCATCACGCGGCAAGTCTTGCCCAGGCGTTGGGCAATCTCGTGGATGGTCAACTTACCGTCGCCCGCCACATTGAAGATACCCACTGCGCTTGAGTCAATGCCGTGCACGATTGCGCCCACCACATCCTGGTCATGAATGAACACAAACGGGCTGTCCGAACCCGCAATGGCGATGAGCCTGGGCTTCTCGAACAGATCGGTAATCTGGTTGTGCACCGTCGGGCCCAGGATCGTGCCAATGCGAAAGACGATTTGCTCCAGCTGCGGATGGCTCACCCGGTAGTCCCGCAGCATCTCTTCGACCAGCCGCTTGTGGCAGGCATAGGCAAAGCTGTCGTTGCCGCGCAGGGCGTCGGTCTCCACCAGCCACTCGGGGTTGTCGGCGTGGTAGCCGTAGGCGGCGCCGCTGGAGGACACGATCACGCGCCCAACCCCGTGCGCGATGCAGGCTTGCAGCAGGTTCTTCGTGCCGTTGACATCCACGTCGTACTCAAACGCGCGGTTGCTGTGCTTGCCAGGCGTCACGATGCTGGCCAGGTGCACCACGACCTGCGGCGCGTGGCGAGCAACGATGCCGTTGACCTCAGCCGCACGAATGTCGGCCACCTCGTACACCACGCCGGCCAAGCGCGCGGCAGGCTCGCGGACATCCAATGCCACCACGTTCAGATCGGGCCGTTGCGCCAGTGCAGCGACGGTCTGGCTACCCAGATAGCCCGAGCTGCCCGTGACGAGCACGGTCTTTTGCGTCATGTCGCGGTTCCCGCCGACGCGCCAACGCGTGGCTCGCGTTTGCTCCACCAAGTTGCCAGCGCCAGCCCCGAGACAATGTGCCAGATACCCCACCAGGCCGTGATGATGGCCATGCCGCCCAGCCCGTTAAACAGGTTGAAGATAAGGATCAGCCCGAGTCCGGAGTTCTGGATGCCCATCTCGAAGGTCACGGAACGGCGATCACGGTCGCTAAGGCCCACCAGCGTCGACAGCGCATAGCCGGTGGTTAGCGCCAGCCCGTTGTGAATGAAGACCACCACCACCACGAACTGCACGTACTGTAGAAAATGCTGGAAGTTGGCGGCCAAGGCGCCCACCACGAACAGCGCAAACACCGCCAGCGAGAAGCGCTTCATGGGGGTTTCGGCGCGCGCCGCGAAGGTCGGATACTTGTGCGCCACCCACATGCCCGCCACCAGCGGCAGCCCCAGCAGGATGACGATGTCCTTGAGCATCACCAGCGGGTCCAGCGAGATGGTGCGCATCAAGTCATGCGTAATGGGGTGCAGGTTGCCCCAGAAGTTGAAGTTCAGCGGCGTCATCACGATCGCCAGTGCGGTGGAAACCGCGCTGGCGCTGACCGACAGGGCGGTGTTGCCGCGTGCCAGATGCGTCAGAAAGTTCGACAGATGCCCGGCCGGACAGGACGACACCAGGATCATGCCCAGGGCAATGCTGGGAACGGGATTGATGATCGAGATCAGCCCGAAGGTCATGGCCGGAAAGATGATGTGGTGGCCCACCGTCGCCAGCACCAGCCCCTTGGGGGACTTGAACGCAACGCGAAAGTCGGCCACCTTCAGATCCAGCGCGATGCCGAACATCACCAGACCCAGAATAACGTTGAGCCCGGCCAGCGTGGCCGGATTGAAATGCAGTTGAACCTGGTCAATCGGTAGCATGCGTCTGTCCTCGTTCAAATAGTTATGCCCGCCGCAGGGACGATTGGCGGTAATGGTAGGACTTGCGGGCCAATTGCGCCTGTCCGACAATGCCATGTTTTTGTCATTTCACGCCAACTCGGGGAGGTGTGGCATGGAGTCCATGAGTACGGTGGGCGCAGGATTCGTGGCTGGTTTGCTGGAGGCGATGTCGCGCGCTGGCATCTCGCGCCCGGTCTTGCTCGGGCGTGCCGGATTGGCACCTTCAGTGCTGGACGAGCCTGACGCTCGCCTGGCCGTGGCCGACGTGATTGCGCTGTTTGACGCCGCAGTGGCCCTGAGCAGACGCGGTGACATCGGGCTGGAGTTCGCGCGTCATGTGCGCCCCGGCACCTTTCATGTGCTGGGTTATGCCCTGATGACCTGCAAGACGCTGGGTGAGGCCATTGCCCTGGTACCGCACTACCGTCGTCTGGTGTTCGACATTGGCTACAGCGAAATGCGAGTCACCCGTGATGGGCAGGACGTGTGGCTGGGCTGGCACGTCCTGCAGGGCGCGCACGCCTACAGCGCCACACTGGCCGAAGCCCTGATCGCCAGCTGGTACGTGTTCGGACGCTGGATCGCGGGCGTCGATTTGCCGCTGAAGGAAGTGATGTTCACGCACCGCGCTCCGGCACAGGCGGCGGCCTACGAGCAATTCTTCGAGTGCCCGGTGCGCTTTCAGGCGACCCAGAACGCATTGGTGTTCTCGCGCGAACTGCTGGACATGCCGCTGGTCCAGGCCGATGAAACCCTGCACCTGGCGATGCGTGAGCAGGCCCGCGCTGCCATGGAGAAAGTGTTCAACGAGCGCGACATCGCAACGCGCCTGCGCCGGGCCTTGATGCCCCTGATGCCCAAGTGCGAGGCGACTCTGCATCACTGCGCGCGATCCCTGGCGGTGTCCTCACGCACACTGCAGCGCCACCTGAGCGAGGCCGGCCTGGGATTTCACGAGGTGCTGGACGCCGCGCGCAAGGATCTGGCCAAGGTCTATCTGCGTGACCCGGGCCTGAGCGTGCTGGACGTTGCACTGCTGCTGGGCTACGCCGAACAGAGCTCCTTCACGCGGGCGTTCAAGGCCTGGTTCGACTGCAGCCCCTTGCAGTGGCGTCAGGCGCGGCAGGCCCTGCGCACGCAAACGGACCCGCGCCAGTTGCCGCGACGGCAAGCAACCGCCCGCCGATGACACCCAGCCCGACCTGGCCCGACAGCGGGGCCGCTTCAGATGGACAAACACTTCATCAAGCGTCAGGGTCTTATGGCCTTCGAAGATAATTAGGGCCCGAGCGCAACGCCTGCCTGTTGCACGGCTCACACACTTCAACACGTATACCCACCCAGAGGGTTTGTTCATGCCCGTTTACCGCTCCAAAACCTCCACCGCCGGCCGCAACATGGCAGGTGCCCGCTCCCTGTGGCGCGCCACCGGCATGAAAGATGCCGACTTCTCCAAACCCATCATTGCGGTGGTCAACAGCTTCACCCAGTTTGTGCCCGGCCACGTGCACCTCAAAGACCTGGGCCAGTTGGTGGCGCGCGAGATCGAGGCCGCAGGCGGCGTGGCCAAAGAGTTCAACACCATTGCCGTGGACGACGGCATTGCCATGGGCCACGACGGCATGTTGTATTCGCTGCCGAGTCGCGACATCATCGCTGACAGCGTGGAATACATGGTCAACGCTCACTGTGCGGATGCCATGGTGTGCATCTCCAACTGCGACAAAATCACGCCGGGGATGTTGATGGCCGCCATGCGCCTGAACATTCCCGTGGTGTTTGTGAGCGGCGGCCCGATGGAAGCGGGCAAGGTCAAACTGGCCAACCCCGACACACACACCCTGCAGTTCAAGAAACTCGACCTGATCGACGCCATGGTCATGGCGGCGGACGACAAGATCTCGGACGCCGATCTGGCCGAGGTGGAGCGCTCTGCCTGCCCCACCTGCGGCTCCTGCTCGGGCATGTTCACCGCCAACTCCATGAACTGCCTGACCGAGGCGCTGGGCCTGTCCCTGCCCGGCAACGGCACGGTGGTGGCGACCCATGCCGACCGCGAGCAATTGTTCAAGCGCGCCGGACGCCTGGCGGTTGAGCTTTGTCAGCGCTATTACGAGCAGGAAGACGCCAGCGTGTTGCCGCGCGCCGGGGGCTTCAAGGCGTTTGAGAACGCCATCACCCTGGACATCGCCATGGGTGGCTCCACCAACACCATCCTGCACATCCTGGCGATTGCACAGGAAGCCGAGATCGACTTCACCCTGAAAGACATCGACCGCCTCTCCAGGGTGGTACCCCAGCTGTGCAAGGTGGCGCCCAACACCGACAAGTACCACATTGAAGACGTACATCGCGCCGGTGGCATCTACGGCATTCTGGGCGAACTCGATCGTGCCGGCAAACTGCACACCGACGTACCCACGGTGCACGCCAAGTCCATGAAAGACGCGCTGGACCAATGGGACATTGCCCGCAAGCCCAGCGAAGCCGTCAAAACGTTTTACATGGCGGGCCCGGGCGGCATTCCCACCCAGGTGGCGTTCAGCCAGAGTGCACGCTGGCCGAGTCTGGACATTGACCGAGCCGAAGGCTGTATCCGCTCTGTCGCGCACGCCTTTAGCAAAGAGGGTGGCCTCGCGGTGTTGGTGGGCAACATCGCCGTGAACGGTTGCGTGGTCAAGACGGCCGGTGTGGACGACGCACTGATGGTGTTCGAAGGCCCGGCCCACGTGGTGGAGTCGCAAGACGAAGCGGTGGCCAATATCCTGGCCGACAAGGTCAAGGCCGGTGACGTGGTCATCGTGCGTTACGAAGGTCCCAAGGGTGGCCCCGGCATGCAAGAGATGTTGTATCCGACCAGCTACATCAAATCCAAAGGCCTGGGCAAGGCCTGCGCCTTGCTGACCGATGGCCGCTTCTCTGGCGGGACCTCCGGCCTGTCCATCGGCCACGCCTCGCCCGAAGCTGCGGCGGGTGGCGCCATTGGACTGGTGAAGACCGGTGACCGAATCCGCATCGACATTCCCAAGCGCTCCATCAACGTGCTGGTGTCGGATGAGGAACTGGCCCAACGCCGCGCCGCGCAAGACAAGCTGGGCTGGAAGCCGGCGTTGCCACGCCCACGCAAGGTCTCCAGCGCGCTGAAAGCCTACGCCAAGCTGGTGATGTCGGCTGACAAGGGCGCGGTGCGGGACCTGTCACTGCTGCAAGACTGAACTGTTTGGCGCAGGCGTAGGCAAGGCAGGAAGACGCCACAAAGCGTCAAGTTGTTGCGCAACCGCATGCGGGCCGGTATGCTGGCGCGTATCGACCGTCGCGTCACCTCTCAGGAGTAAACATGCTGCGCCTTGCCGCCCTGCTCACCTGTGTTTTATTCGCCGCGTCAGCGCAGGCGGCCTCGGCCACCTTCAACAGCGCCAACAACCAGCTGACCATCACCGAGATTGGGCTGAGCGGTAGCGCCACACGCTACCGGGATGTGACGCTTCGGCTGGTCGGATTGACGGGCGTGTACTTGAATGACGTGCGCGCCACGACTTTCAACCTTGACCCGGCTACTGCCGCGCTGCACCTACCGACACTCATTTACGAAGGCCACGCCTACGCCGGTGTTCGAATCGAAGGCGCCCAGTTGGAGATCGTCCAAGTCGGTTCCTGGACCGAGGGCAGTGCGCTGGCGTTTCCAGGCGCTGGCGGTTTCGGCGCGCAGGCCACCGGCGGTCGCGGCGGACGTGTCATCACCGTCACCAACCTCAACGCCAACGGACCGGGCTCGTTGCAGGCGGCACTGGACGAAAGCGGTGCGCGCACGGTGGTGTTTGCCGTCAGCGGTCTGATCGATGCGGCCATTCAACTCACCCGTGGGGACGTAACCATTGCCGGTCAAACCTCGCCGGGCGGCATCACCATCCGGCAGTTTCACACCACGGAAGAGCCATACTGTGACCAGGAAGGCCCCTGCATCGCGAGCAGCCGCAAGGCCGACAACTGGATTCTTCGTCACGTTCGGGTGCGCCCCGACGGCCAACACGACGATGGCTTGCGCCTGCGCTACACACGCCGCGCGATCGTCGATCAGGTCTCCATTGGCGGCGCCACCGACGAGGCGATCGAGATTTCTTATGCGCAAGACATCACGGTGCAAAACACCATCATTGCCGAGACGGTGGGTGACCACGCCGACCGCGGCGGTGTGCTGGTGAACTACAGCAACCCCGCGCAGGGCTACGAGCTCACGCGCCTCGCCCTGCACCACAACGTGTTTAACCGCATCCTGGGCCGCTACCCCGAACTCTCGCGCGAAAGCGCCGCAGCAGCCAACTCCGTCATGGACATCGAGGTGTCCAACAACCTGTACTGGGATATGGGCTACTTCATCGACGTGAACAACACCACCCAGTCCGGCACAGACGCCGGGCAGCCGATCTACTACCGCATGAATCTGGTCGGCAACCAGGCGGTGGCGCGTGGCCCGACCCAAACCGAACCATCGCGCTTCGGGCTGATCTCGGTAGCGGCGCCACAAGGGACGCAACCCCAAACCAGTACCTGGTTTTTTGGTAATGGCCACAACCTGTACCCACAGCGGCGCGACTATGAGCTGATGTACTGTTGCAACGACTACCCCGACATCCAGCCCGTCAGCACGCCACCGAGTTTTGCCGCCGCACAGCGACACAACTTCGCGTTTCTCGGCTACAACGATGCCGCTGACCTGGCGCCACTCGCGGTGCTGCGCGCCGGCGCGTTTCCGCGCGACCCGATGGATCGGCGCTTGATGGACGCCGTGCAACGCGGCCAAATCGTGCTGCAGCCGCGAAACATCAATCCCGGCGCGGACGGCAGCGCACTGCCACCAGGGCCAACACCGCCCGCGCCGCTTGACTCCGATGGCGACGGTATGCCCGATGCCTGGGAGCTTTCGCACGGCCTCAACCCGTTGGTGCAGGACCACAATGGCACCCAGTTGTCCATGTCGAGCGTGGGCGTGCCAGGCTACACCAATCTTGAGGTGTACCTGCACGAGTTGTCGGAACAACGTATACGAGACGGCCAGTGAAACAGCACGCTTTTGTAAGTGTTCTTCCGGAGCCCTGAGTCGGCCCGCGCGGCGTAAGATGTCCCGGCGCGCCGTGGCTTGGGACGAGCCCCGGTGGCGTTGGGCCGTAACCACCGATCTCCTGGAGAACCGTATGCCGTGCAAGCAAGTTTTCAGCGCAGCCACCACGCGCGCCGCTGTACACGCCGCCGTGGCCGTCTTGATGGTGATGTGGATTGGCACACCCACGTCGGCCTGGGGTCAGGACAAGAAGATGATTCGCATTGGTGTGACCAAGATCGTGTCACACGCCGCGCTCGACGCCGACGAAAAAGGCTTTGAGGCGGCTTTGGCCAGTGCCGGCTTCAAGGAGGGGGTCCATGTCAGCTATGACCGCCAAAACGCAGAGGGTGATCCAGGCAAGGCGACTGCCATTGCGCGCAAGTTCGAGCAAGACAAAGTCGATCTGGTGCACAGTATCGCCACCCCCACGTCGCAAGCAGTCGTGAAGGTCATCAGCCAGATTCCGGTGGTGTTTTCCTCCATCAGCGATCCAGTGGACGCCGGGGTGGTTCCCAAAGACAGTGCGCCGGGCAAGAAGACCGGCTCCAACGTGACCGGCGTCAGCGACATGTGGCCGGTGGCGCTGCAGATGGAAACCTACGCCAGGTTTGTGCCCAAAGCCAAGACCTGGGGGACGATTTTCAACCCGGCCGAGGCCAATTCGGTCACGCACGTCAAGGCCATTCGCGCCGCAGCGGCCTCGCTGGGCTTGAAGCTGGTGGAAGTCACCGTTGCCAGCAGCAGCGAAGTTGAAGCGGCAGCCAAATCGCTGGTCGGCAAGGTGCAGGCCATCACCATCACATCGGACAACACCACGGTTGCCAATATCGACGCCATCGCGCGAGTGTGCGACCAGAACAAGATTGCCTTGTTTGCGGGTGATGTGGACAGCGTGCCGCGTGGCGCCATCGCTGCTTATGGCATGGACTACTTTTTGGTCGGCTACTCGGCCGGCAAGAAGGCCGCGCTGGTGCTCAAGGGCGTCAAGGTGGGTGACATCCCGTGGGGTCCAGTGGAAAAGTTTAGTCTGGTCATCAACCTGAAGGCCGCCCGGGCGCAGGGCGTGGCCGTGTCGCCCGACCTGTTGAAGCGCGCCGCCAAGGTCATTGAATAGCGCAGCACCTGGCCCGCAAGACCACGCCTCAAGCGCCCATGCGTTCCACCCGAAGCATGTACGTGGCGGTGGCCGTCCTGGTGCTGACCATGGCGGTGGGCTCCTACGTCGACAACGAAAACGACGCCATGCATGCGCGCCATCTGGAGATCAATACCGGGCTGGAGCGCATGGTGCGGCTCAATCAGGAACTGACCAACATGCTGCTGCTGGCGGTGCTGGAACAAAACACTTTGCGCACGGCCAGCTACGACACCGTCAACGCCGACCTGGAATCCACCATCAAGACGGTCAGCCAGCTCACACGCAAACTCGATCTCTCGGAAGAGATGTCGGCGCTTAGCGACGACCGCAGCAAACTGCATGTCACGGAAGACGCCGCGCTCAAGCTGATGCGCCAGGAGCGCTGGGGCGAGGCACACAAAATACTGTTTGACGACCTGTATGTGTTGGCCAGAAAGGTCTACGAGATCAACAGCGAGACCGCCGTGGGTGCCCTGACCGGCGAACTGGCCAAGACCGTGGAGTACTTCAACCGCCTGCGGCTGGCCGCACAGGCCGCACGGGCTGGCGCTCTGTTGTTGCTGCTGTGGATTGGTGCCATGTTCTCGCGCCGGATGCGCCAGGAAGTCGCCCAGCAGGCTCGCCTGCGCGAAGAGATCGCCGCATCCAATCGGGAGCTGGAAGACAAAGTGCGCCAACGCACCACCGAACTGGAGACCGCCAACCGGCAACTGCAGGCCCTCAGCGCCACCGATGGCCTGACCGGCCTGGCCAATCGCCGCAAATTTGACCTGGAGTGGGAGGCCGAGTGGCAGCGCGCCAGCCGCCAGGCTCTGCCCTTGGCCATTGCCATGGTAGATGTGGACCAGTTCAAGGCCTACAACGACCACTATGGGCACCAGATGGGCGATTTGTGCCTGAAAATCGTGGCCCAAACCCTGGGCGGCGCGGTGCAACGCGCGGGTGAAATGGTAACCCGCTATGGCGGGGAGGAGTTCGCCATCATCATTCCGGGCCTGAGCGGGCCGGAGGCCTGCGCCATGTTGGAACGAGTCCGGGTGGCGGTCCAGGCACTAGGCCTGCCGCACGCCAAAGCCGCGGTGACGGGCGTGGTCACAGTCAGTATCGGCGTGGCATCGTGTGTGCCAGCACCAGGACAGAGTTCGGCCAGCCTGGTGCAACGAGCCGACGCAGCGATGTACCGGGCGAAAAACCACGGGCGCAATCAGGTGGTGCTGGCAGACTGACGCCCTGCGAGGGGCCATCGAGGTGAACAACCCCGTGCGGCCGGGCCAGTGCTTGGCCAATTACACAGGCGCTGTTCCCGGGTCAAAGGCTTCGATGGGGAGGGGTCGCCCAAACAGATAGCCCTGGTAGGCATGGCAACCCTGTAGCGCCAGGTAGTCACTCTGTTCCTGGAGCTCAACGCCTTCCGCGATCACCGCCAGTCCCAGACTTTCGGCCAGCGCCACCACCATCTTGGCAATGGCCGCGTCGTTCGCGTCGGTCAGGATGTGCTTGACAAAACCCTGGTCGATTTTCAACTGGTCCAGCGGCAGGCGCTTGAGGTACGAGAGCGACGAATAGCCGGTGCCAAAATCGTCCAGTGAAAACCCGACACCGCGCGCCTTCAGGGCGGTCATCTTGGCAATCACGCCCTCCACGTCTTTGACCAGCAGGCTCTCCGTCAGTTCCAGCTTGAGGCGTTGTGGCCTGGCACCGGTGGCATCCAACACCGCGAGCACCTGGGCCACAAAGTCGATATGGTGAAGCTGGCAGGCGCTGACATTCACCGCGATCGTCAGGTGCGCCATCTCGGGCCGCAGCGCCCACGCGGCCAGCTGCGTGCAGGCTGTCTGTAAAACCCACAGACCCATGGGCAGAATCAGACCCGTTTCTTCGGCCAGCGGGATGAACTCCATGGGCGAGACCAAACCACGCTGCGGATGGTTCCAGCGCAACAGCACCTCGGTCCCGGTCAGACGCCCGTCGCCGGCCACCTGGGCCTGGTAGTGCAACACGAACTGGCCTTTTAGCACCGCCTCGCGCAGGTCGGCCTCCAGCGCCACGCGGGTGGTGACTTCGGCCTGCATCACCGGATCGAAGAAACGCAGTGTGTTGCGCCCAGCCGCCTTGGCCTGGTACATAGCCATGTCGGCACGCTTCATCAGCTCATCAACCGAACCATCATGGTCCACGAACAGGGTCACGCCGATGCTGGGCGTGTTGTGGTAGCGCTGCGCCTCCAGCTGGTAGGGCTGGTTGAGCACCGCCAGGATCTTTTCGCCCACGGACTCGGTTTGGGTGGCGGCCTCTTGCGAGTTCTCGCTCAGGTCTTCGAGCATCAGCACAAACTCGTCACCCCCCAGCCGTGCCACCGTGTCGCCCTCGCGCACGCAGCCAACCAGCCGCTGGGCAACCTGTTGCAGCAACAGATCTCCGATGTCGTGACCCAAGGTGTCGTTGAGGGCTTTGAAGTTATCCAGATCGAGAAACAACAGCGCGCCATGCCGCTCGGTGCGGGTACTGGAGGCCAAGGCCTGGCGCAGGCGGTCGAGCAACAGCCGCCGGTTGGGCAAGCCCGTTAACGGGTCATAAAAGGCCAGGTGCTCAATCTCTCCGGCAGCGGCCTTGCGTTCGGTGATGTCCTGCATGGCGCCGACTTGCAATACCGGCTGGCCCGCGCTGTCGTATTCGAAGTCGCCCCAGGCCGTGACCCAGCGCGTCTCGCCGTTGGCCACCCGCACGATACGGTACTCGCGCGAGAAAGCCCGGCCGTTGGTGACCGTGGCCTGAAAGTCCCCCCCCACCCATTGGCGGTCGTCGGGGTGGATCAGGTCCTGCCAAGTAGCCAATGTGCGGTCGAACTGGGGGCCGATGCCCAAAATGGCATCGAGCAAGGGCGAGCTTTCCCAACGCAGGGTATCGAGGTCGATCACATAGCTTCCAATCTGCGCCGCCTGCGACGACAAGCGCAGCAGCCGCTCGCTGCGCACCAGGGCAACTTCCACTTGCTTGCGCTGGGTAATATTCTTGCCAATGCCCCGGTAGCCCGCAAACGCTCCGTTCCGGTCGAAGAACGGTGCGCCGCTGGCCGATATATAGACGGGGAATTTGCCAGCAGGAGCAGTCTCGTACTCGAAGTCACGAAAGGGCAGATGCGCTTCCAGTTGGGCCTTGTGCTGCGCCCAAAGATCGTCTGCCACACCCACGCCCCAACCTTCCCAGCGTGTCTTTCCGATGAGCTCGCGTTCCATTCGTTGCCGATACTCCGCTTCGCCACCCTGGAAACTGGTGAATCGAAAATCAGCGTCCTGCTCCCAGTACCAGTCGGCCGACAGCTCGGTCAGGCTGCGAAAGCGCGCCTCGCTGCTGCCCAACTCGGCCAGCCTGTGTTTGATCTCCTGGGTCATGCGGTTGAAGGCCTGCCCCACGCGGGCAATCTCGTCGCCGCCTTGCACCTCCACCGCAACATCAAAGTCGCCTTGACCCACCGCAACGCTGGCGATTTCGAGTTTGTGCAGATGGCGTGTCAGCCAGATGCCCAACAGCACCAGCAGAATCACCGAGAGCAGGATCTCCACGGCGGCAATAACAAGGCTTTGGCGTACCAGCTTTTCGCGTGCCAGATGCAAGAATTCGGTGGAAACACCGAACTGCAGCTGCCCATAAGTTTGGTCGCCAATGCGGATCGGAATGCGGGTATCAAAACGCCGCCCACTGCTATGGATGTCAATATCGGTTTGCACAGGCGGCAGGCTTTTGCCGCTGGCCCAGCCCTCACCTGCCACCTGTTTGCCGCTCTTGTCAAATAGCGCGAAGTAGACCAGTTCTCCCTTGCTGCGGCTCTCGCTGAACACGCCCTGAATCGGACCGTAATCAAGTTGAGCCATCGAGGGAGCAATGGACGCATTGAGCAACACCGAGAGCTCCCGAATGCGCAACTCCACCTGTTCTTGCAGGCTGGTTTCGATCAGCCGCACGTTGCTTGCGATCAACACGCTGAGCATCACGATCTCGATCAGGGCGCTGCCCAAAACGAGCTTCCAGCGCAACGACACCGTGGTCCAGTGGGGAAAACGCATGCGTTTACGATCCCGGTTTGATCGCCAGCAGACGGCGCAATTCGGGCAGATAGATATCCAAATTTTTCAAGTGGCTCGTGTTGATTGGCACGACGTTGTGGTAGCTGCTGGCGATCAAGAACTGCCTTCCATGCGCTGTCTGGCCAAAGCGCAGGAGCGACTGTTCCAGCCGGGTCTGGTCAACTTTGGGCATTTGCGGGTGCACCAAAATCAGCGTGCTCGGCATGGATGGCACATCGTCGGTCTGAAACAGCACACGCACCCGCTCCAGCTGATCTTTGGGCACCAGACCCAATGCAAAATTGACCGTGATGGCGGCATCCACATCGCCCGTAGCCACCGACAGGATGGCTGAGTTCTGTGAAGCCGCAGGCACCACGGTGAGTTCGCTCAGGCCGATGCCGCGCTTTTCCAGTTCTTGCAGGGTGAGGATCGAGTTCAGCACCAAACGGTCGTTGATGGCGACGGTTTTCCCACGCAATTGCTCGACTGTCTGGATCGGCCCCGACTTCTTTACCGTGATCACGCCTTTGAGTGAGCGCTCGAAACTGCCAATGGGAATATAGCCCGCGTCCAATTGGGACAGTCGTCCCATGTGGGGCGCGGTGAAAACGATATCGAAATCGGGCTTGAGAATGCGCTCGACGTGGGAGCGAATGGCAGGGGCTGTGTACAACTCGACCGGTCGTCCCAGGTCTTTCTCAAAATGCTGGGCCAGGGGTTGAAACAGGGGCACCAGAACATTGGGTGACAAGTAGGGAATCAAGGCCATGCGCAGTGGCGCGGGCTGGGCCAGCGCCGGGCGCAGGCACGCAAACAGGGTGGCGCACAGCAGCACTGCGACGCGAAGCGCCAGCACATGTCGAGCGTTCATGGCAGGGTCGCTCCATGCCATGCATCCATCACCGCGCGCCAGACTGGCGTGTGCACCATGATGATTTCCCCAATTAGACGGTTGCCTGCACGGAGATAGTACCCGGTTTGAGAGCTATCCCACAGCAGTTGCAGTTTTGCCGGATGCGGCCTGGCACAGAACCGGTTTTGGTCGGACAATGGCGCACTAGGCGCATGGAGGTGTGATGCCCAAGGTCAATCGATTTTGTGCCGGGGTGCTTGCTCTGGTGGTTGCCTCCACCATGGCGCAGGTATCCTTGCAGACCCCACCACCTGGCCCAGCGGCGCAGGCGGGCAAATCCGTGGTGTTCATCGCCTCGGACTTTCGCAACGGTGGCGTGATGGGCGTCTACCGCGGCATGCAGGAGGCGTGCAAGACGCTCGGCTGGAAACTCGCCCTGGAGGACGGCAAAGGCGACCGTACACAGCAGGCGGCGCTGTTGAAACGTGCCATTGCCGGGGCAGTGCACGGCATCGTTTTTGGTGGATTTGATCCCGTTGAGTTCCGCGACCAGACCGCCAGCGCTCGGCGCAAGGGCATTGTGCTGGTGGGTTGGCACGCGGCCAAAGATCCGGGGCCCACATCAGACCTGTTCGTCAACGTGTCAACTCACGCCGGCGATGTAGCCAGGATCGCCGCAGACCATGTTGTCAACCATGCTGTCGCGAGCAAACGACCCGTTGGTGTGGTCATCTTCAACGACAACCAGTACGCCGTGGCCAATGCCAAAACCGCCGTCATGCGACAAACGATTGAAGCGTGCCAGGGGTACGCCGGGTGCAAGGTGCTGGCCATCGAGAACGTGCTGATCTCCGAGGCCGCCACAGGCATGGCAACTGCAGTGTCGAAACTGCTGGCGGCACATGGCTCGGCATGGACCTACAGTCTTGCCATTAACGACGTCTATTTTGACGAGATCAACATCCCGCTGCTGATGGCCAAGCGCGCGGACATCCTGCACGTTTCAGCCGGCGACGGATCGGCCAAGGCGCTGGGGCGCATTGAGGCTGGCGTTTCACAGCAGGTCGCATCCGTGGCCGAGCCTTTGAAGTTGCACGGCTACCAGTTGGCGGATGAACTCAACCGCGCGATGGCGGGCGCGCCGCCTAGTGGATTTCAGTCCCAACCGGTGCTGTTGACGACCGAGCTACTGCGCCTGGCGAGCCGTCGTGGTGCGAAGGACAAACCAGGATTTGAGGCCGCGTACGGCGCAGTCTGGAGCGGAAAGTAACCATGGGTTTCTTGCGCCACTCAGTCCTTGCACTGCGAGTTCTGGTGTGGGTGCTAGCGGCCAGCTTGGCGGTGTTTGCCCTTGCCACTGCCCTGGGTTTTGCCTATGAGCGCCACAAGGCCGTGCAGTCGACTCAAGCCCAAGTCGGCGAGCTGGCGCAGCGCAGCCTGCCCGCTGTCTCCAATGCGCTTTGGCAATACGACGTTGCCGCACTCAACGCACTCTTGTCGGGTCTGGTGGCATCACACGTGGTGGTGCGCGCCGAGGTGCTTGTGCTGGACAAGCCCTTGGCGGACGTGCGCCAAAGCGGCTTTGTGGGCGGAGTCGACCGGGTCTGGCAGTTGCCCATCACCGCGCGGGATCAGTCAACGCCAATTGGTACGCTTCGCATATCAGAGTCGTACGCACGCACGCTGGCTCAGGTCATGGACTCCCTGCGGATTCAGGTGGCCACCGATTTGATGAAGATCGTCGGCCTGGCCCTGATTCTGTTCACCATCGTCTACCGCAAGGTCGCCAGGCACCTGCACGTGCTAGCCACAAGTGTCGTCGCCTTGGGGAACAAGACGGACGCGCCTAGACTTACGCTGACCCGAAGTCGGCGTACCAGTCACCGCGACGAGATTGACGTGCTGGTTGATTCGATCAACGGCTTTATCGCCGAGCGCAAGGCATCGGAAGAGGAACTGCGCATCGCTGCCTGCGCGTTCGAGTCCCAACAGGGCATGGTCATCACTGATGCGCAGCGCATCATCCTGCGAGTCAACCGGGCCTTTACGCAAATCACCGGTTACAGCGCTGAAGAAGCGATTGGACAAAACCCGCGCATGCTGTCGTCCGGGCGTCACGACAGCTTGTTCTATGCCACCATGGCACAAGCCCTACAGAGCGACGGTGCGTGGTCCGGTGAAATCTGGAACCGGCGCAAGAACGGCGAGGTCTACCCTGAATGGCTGACCATCAGCGCCGTCAAGAACAGCGGCGCACAGGTTACGCACTTCGTGGCAATCTTCACCGACGTCAGCGAACAAGTGAGCGCGCAGGCCCAAATCGCAACCTTGGCGTTCTATGACCCTCTGACCCAGTTGCCCAACCGGCGTCTGCTGCTGGACCGGTTGGAGCAGTCGCTGCACGCCAGCACACGCCACACGCGCCAGAACGCCCTGCTGTTTGTAGATCTGGACAATTTCAAGACCCTTAACGACACACTGGGCCACCATCAGGGGGACCAATTGCTGACCCAAGTGGCGCAGCGCCTGAAGAACTGCCTGCGCGACGGCGATACAGTGGCTCGCCTCGGCAGCGACGAATTTGTGGTGATGCTCGAAGATCTCAGCGAGGACAGCATCGAGGCAGCGACGCAAGCCGAGACGGTTGGGAACAATATTCTCAAGGCCTTCGAACAGGCCTTCACATTGGAACAAGCCGAGCACCACAGTACCCCCAGCATTGGCATCACGCTGTTTGGGAGCCACTCGCTTGAGGGGGATGATCAGCCGCTCAAGCGGGCTGAACTGGCCATGTTCCAGGCCAAGACCGCCGGACGCAACACGCTGCGCTTCTTTGACGTACGCATGCAAGCCGAGGTCAATACCCGCGCGGCGCTGGAAGCCGACCTGCGCGAAGCGCTGCCTCGACATCAATTGGTGCTGCACTACCAGCCCCAGGTTGTTGGCGCGGGCCGCATAACGGGAGTTGAAGTGCTGTTGCGCTGGCAGCACCCGATTCGCGGCATGGTCGCGCCAGCCGAGTTCATCGCATTGGCTGAGGAGACCGGTCTGATCTTGCCGATCGGCCAATGGGTTCTCGAGCAGGCCTGCGCCCAACTGGCGGCTTGGGCGAAGGAGCCCGCGCTGTCGCTCTTGACGATCGCTGTCAACGTGAGTGCACGCCAGTTTCAGCAAACTGATTTTGTCGACCGCGTGCTCGACACGCTGCAGCGCACCCATGCCACGCCGCGGCTGCTCAAACTGGAGCTGACCGAGAGCATGCTCGTCAACGATGTCGAAGCCATTATTGAAAAGATGGGCGCGCTCAAGGCCCGTGGCGTGGGCTTCTCTTTGGACGACTTTGGCACCGGCTACTCGTCGCTGGCCTACCTTAAGCGTCTGCCGCTGGACCAGCTCAAGATCGACCAGGGCTTTGTACGCAACATCGTCACCGACCCCAACGACGCAGCGATCGCCAAGATGGTGGTGGTGCTAGCTGAGAGCCTCGGCCTGGCGGTGATCGCCGAAGGCGTGGAGCTGCAGGCGCAGGCGGACTACCTGGCACATCTGGGCTGCCATGCCTACCAGGGTTATCTGTTCAGCCGCCCGCTGCCGCTGCAGGCGCTGCGCACCCTGGTATGCCAGCCAGCCAGCGACCCGTTCACTCTATGACCATGACTGCATGGATCACACTGGGGACGCCCACCTTGCTGATGCTGGCATGAATGAGTGCGCACCCCAACGTGCGCGGCAGCACCTGAAATGTCGCAGAAACCTTGCCAGGGGCAAAGTTGACGAGCTCGGAGGGCAAATACACCGCTGGCCCGAGCAAGGTCTGGGGACCGCGAACACTCAGTTGGACGGACGTGTACTGCGGCTCTGCCGATGGTATCGACACCGTAAACGAAGCAGGTGGCCCGTAGCGTCTGATCGTCGTCGGCCCTGTTACCACCAGGCCGGGCGACGCCGGGCCGTGCACAACCAGATCCGCCCATGCCGAGGACCCTTTGTACGACGCGGTGACGCGCGCGCATCCCGTCTCGGAGGCTGCTACGTTCGCAGAAGCCTTCGTTGTTGAAGTCCCAACGGTCACACTGCCAGGCATCGGGGTCAGACGAACATTGCTACTACCTAAATGAACGCTGACGCTCTCCACCGGCACCATCGACATGGTTACGGTCAAGGGTGCGGTCTGACCCACACGAACCGAACTGGGAATGCTCACCGTGTCGACTTTCAACCGCTGTGCGGTTTTGCACCCCAGGCCGATGGCGTCGATCCAACTGCCCGCTCGACCCCGTATCAGGCGCGCATCCATGTTGGCGGGACAGGATCGGTTAAACCACGTACCGTTGGCGCGACCGACCGAGCCGGTGAACTCGGGCGTGGTCGCGCTGCAAAGCGCCGTGAGTCCATTGACATACCCACCAACGTGGCCCTTGATGCCCTTGATCGTGCTGCCACTGAGGCACTGAAGGTAGTAACTGTCACCTCCCGCCCCACCCGCCTTGCCAGTAAGCTTGTTGCCGCCAAGCCTGCTGCCATCGGCATTGATCTGCGCACAGACTCCCTGCACGCTATCGACCATGCTGCCGGCTTTGCCCTGAATGCCGACCAACGACATGTTTGCGCCGCAGTCGAGATTGAACGCGCTGCCACCGCTGCCACCAGCCAATTCCGTGTAGTCGGTGGCCAATACGTCGCCGCTGGCGGCGCACAGCGCCACGGCGGCCAGGACGATAGAGCGATTGCGCCACATGTGCGTGCCAGCGGCTCAGTCCTGAAACGCCCGCGCCAGCGTCTCGCTAATGGCCTGGCGGGCGGTCTGCGCCTCCCGCGCCAGGCGCAGCTGCAAGTCGCCCTGTTGCGGCCCGAAATGCCGCGACAGTTTGCGCCGGATCTTGCTGGTCAGCGCGTCCATGTTGGCCAGCGGATCCACCGTGTCCCGCCACACCGACAGCAGCCGCGACAGGGTTTCGGCACGGAACTCGCGCGTGTCAGTGTCGATCGTCCCCGCCAGGCGCGGCGTGACGAGCACGATCGCCGCATCCCGACTTTGCGTCTTCTGCCGTTCGTTGAACAACACGTTGCCCACTGGCAGGTCGCCCAACACCGGCACCTTGGACGTCCAACCCACGTTGACCGCCTCGTACAGGCCCGACAGAATCAGCGTCTTGCCGAACTCAACCTCGGCGGTGGCGCCCACGGTCTGCTTGAAGGTGGTCACCGATTCCTGAAATGTGCCACTTGACGTGGGCACGAAGAACGAGCGCACGGTGTCGACGCGGAACTTGGTGCGTTCGCGGGAGATCTCCAGCGGTGTGAGCTTGACCGAGGTGCCGATATCGATCGTCTGCAGCGCACCGGCGTTGATGCCACTGACGGCCACGCTCATCGTACGGCCGATGAAAAACTCGGACTGCTGTCCCAGCGATGCCACCAATGACGGGCGGACCACAACATCATAGAAGTCATCGTGCGTATTGAACAGGTTCAGACTGTAGGTGATCTGTGGCACGGTCAGCGCCGAGGTCAGTACCCGGTTGAGCGTATCGGCCGCACTGCTGCCGCGGTGCCGCTCGGTCCTGCGGTCGGTGCCGAACTGAAGCTTCAGGCCGTCGAGCAGGTTGATGCCGACGCTGTGTTTGCTGGTGTCCTGGCTGAGCAAAAGCGTCACCTCGACCATCACCTGCTGCGGCGCATCGGCCGACGGCGGCGGACTATCGGCGGGCAGGCGCGCGGGCGGCTCCTGGTTGGCCGGTGGCTGCTGCGCCGGGGCCAGCTGTGAGGCGGTTCGCAACAGCTGCGCCAGCCTCGAGCGGTGCGCGTCCAGCGCACCTGTGGGCAAGGCATTGGCCCGCTCGAGCACCTGCGCCATCTGCTCAGTGTCGCCGCTGGCAGCGGCCACGTAGGCCGATGTTCGTAGCGCTAGAGGATCGTTGGGCACCAGCGCCAGGGCGCGCCCGGCGGCGAGGCTGGCCACACCCAGATCGCCGCCAAAGTAGGCCGCGGCAGCCAGGCCGACGAAGGCCTGCGGCGTGTCGGGCCGGTCCAGCACAGCCCACGCGAACTCCTCGGCCGCACCGGCGTAGTCCTTCTGGCCGAACTTCGCCAAACCAGCGTAATAGTGTGACCAGTAGTAGCCCGGGGCAAACTTCACCGCGGCGTCATAGCCGACCTGCGCCAGCTCGGTCGAACGCTGCGAACCATCGACCAACTGGTAATGCAGCCCATTGAGCAGGTGCAGGTAGCCGTTTTGTGGCTCAGCGCGCAACGCGGCGGTTAAAAGCTGGCGCGCCGCCTGCGGTTGGTCGTCGTTCAGTGCCGCAGCAAGCGCGCCACGGTCGATCGGTCGGCCGGCGTGAAGCGATGGTCCCTCAACCGGCGGTGGGGTCGCGCAGCCGCCCAGCGCCAGCGCCAGGCTCAGTGGGGTGAGGGCCGCCGCAAGCAAGTGCGTTGTGCGCCTTGCGCCGGCCACGGTCCGGTTCAGCAGTAAAGAGCTTGAGTAGTGCATGGCTGTCCTGTATTGCTGTTTAACGTGCCACCGGGTACTTGAGCACCGCGACCTTGTTGACCCAGTAGTCCACGTTGCCGTGTCCGCTTCGGTCGGTGTCAAGCGTCCAGCCATGTGAGGCAGGGTTACCCAGGGCTCCAACGTAGCCGACACCGGTTGGGATCGTGTACTGGCCCACGACGCGGTTACCGGTGATGTCCTTGCTCACGCACAGGTCGCGCCCGCTGCGCCGTTCCACCGCCCACGGTGACAAGGGGTTGAGCGGGTTCACGGCGTCGCAGCCGGCCTTGCGAACATCAGCATTCATGCAGCGCAGGCGTCTGCGGTTGTCCAGCAGCTCGGTGGCGAACCCGGTAGGACATGTCACACCGTTCCGGGGATCGTGGCCTACCGTGGCTGACAAGGGCATGCCGATCGGCCAGAAGTGGATGGTCTGCTGCGCAACGAACCGATCCTGGCTGATCTGGTCGGTGCGGCGCTGATAGGCCGAATCGGCCGGGGGAATGGGCAGTACAAGACCAGTGGTTGCCAGCACCTTCACATCCGAGATTGGCCGATTGCTCGGCACGAGCCGAGGCTCGGTGGTCATGGGCGTCATCGCCGAATCCACCGACGCTTTTCCATGCAACGGCACACCCTGCGGCTTGCACTGGTCGACGCCGCGTAACTCGATTTGTGTGTAGTTGGGAAAGTCCAGACGCGGACACATCGACATGCGCATGAATTCAAGCGTGATGGAGCACCGGAGCACGCCATCGGAGACGCTCGCGTCAGTACCGTTGGGGCAGGCCACGCCGTCGCGCTCGCTGGCAACGGCATGGCCACACGTCAGGTGCAACGCCACGGCAGTGGCGAGTAAGGCAGCGGTTGGTTTCATGACAGTCTCCTTCCTGATTCGTGAGAGGTGGTCGGGCCGGGGTCAAGTCGGCACCGAAGCGTGCAACTACTGAGGGCGGCGGATCCGGATCTGGCACTGGGTGTAAGTCGGACCCGACTCCGCGCCGCGCGCTCCCAGCCAAAATTTCAAGGTGTCCGCCACCGGCGCTGTCCTGCTTGCGCAGCTCGTCCCGGCCGAGGTGTTGCCGCCCAGCGCGCGTAGCGAAATCTGGTGGAACGTGCCGCTGTTTGGCGCGGTGAAGCTGCCCTGCCCGCTGGCGCTGCTGTAGCTCACGTTGGCTGCGCCAGCCGCCACACAATTGCGATCCTGCGCTTCGAAGCTGATGAGCTGCCCCAGTGCCGGCGGCGTCTGAGACAGCCTCAGCTCACACTGGAAGGCGTCGTTGACATTGATGGTGTCGCCGGTCTGAGCATTTCGGCATACGCACGCCTGGGTAAACGCGTTGCTGGCCGGCGGCGGATTGATCACCAGCGTCAGCGTGTCGGAGCGCCCTGGATTGGGCGTGGCGACAGTCAGCGTCGATGTGCGCACGGCACGTGTACCGCGGATGTTGGCCACGTCGCCAGTGAAGCGAATCGCTCGAGTGGCCAGCGCACCGGTGGCGCTGTTATCCCCGCTGACAAGCCGCATGTGTGCCGGCGAGGTCACGGTGTAGCCGAACGGCTGCTGAATATCGATCTGCGGGCGCACCGAAGGGTTCACGATAGTGCGGAACTCCAGCGTGCAATTGCTGGTGTCGCCGTTGGCCCCCGGCGGCAGTGTGATGGTCATGCGCGAGTCGTTAAGGTCCCGATCCACGCGCCCGACGTTCTTGGTCAGACACTCCGGCGGGCTTTGATACAGCGCAGGCCGCTCGAACGTGTGGTGAAAGGTCCACGCCGGCGTGACGAACGGCACCACGCGCATCTGCAGGCGCGATTCGTCGCCTAGCGGCATGCGAAAGCGCAGCGAGCGCTCAAGCGTGGCGTCCGTGGCGGCGGGCGAGTCGACTTCCACCTCCACCGACCCCTTGGCGATCTTGCAACCGCGACCCAGGTTCTCGGCCCCGTTGTGCGCGCGCACGATCCGGGCGGTAACGGTGCCTGCGTCACCGTCGTCGGCTGTGACACGCACCGCCGGATTGATGTCCACGCCGTCGCCCCACACCTCGAATCGAACGTTGTTGCCGGCCTGCACCGATAAATCGCTGCCGTCGCCCATGGTGTCGACCTTGTTGCAGACGTTGACCGGGGTGACGAATTCGACCGCCGCCTCGCCAACGCAAGGCAGCAGGGTCAGCACTGCCGCCAGCACGGCAATGGTCGCGGCGGCGCTTGGCGCCCTTGGCGGGAAATTCCGGGTTTGGGTATATCGACTATGAATCATGCTTGCCTCCTTGGGATAGATCGACGACTCTGGCCGCCGGCGTTGACTTAGCTCGAACCTTTAGCCTATCGGGGTGGCGTTTGCCAAGCGTTTGCCGTGGCGTCGCCCGGCTCGGCGGGTGGCGACGGCGCCGCGCTGGCCTGACGCAGGTACTCGCTGAGTTGCGCCGGCTCGTCAAACAGGTGCGGCTCGGCCTCGTCGACGCCACGCACGGCGGCGCGAAACTGGCTCAGGTGCTGCCACACCCGCACAAGAAACAACCGGGGTTCGTCCATGGTTTGCTGCGTAAGGGCTCTGCGATAGACCTTACTTGGAGCAGCGTTTGCCCAGCGTTTGTCGCAGTCGCAATATCCACTGAGGGTGGGCGGGGCAAGGCGCGACCTTGCGAAGGTCACCCTGCGGGCTGGCGTGTCAGCTCAGGGCCCCGGGGCGCATGAAGGGTCGTCGACGGTCGGGTCGGAGCCGAGCAAACGATCCATGATCGCCGAGAGTGTGACCGCGCCCGATTGCGCGAGAACGCTGGGCGACAAATCAGCAGAGAGCGCATCACACCAGCGGCGTGCTCGTTCGCGCATTCCCGCGTCAGCCTTTGGATCACTGCTCACCAGTTGCCAAACCTGCGCCGCCTCGAGGCCGCGCCCCGCCGCACGCAACCACTCGCCATACAGCATCGCAACATGCAGGCACATGTTGCTCCAACCGCGCTCGCTGGCACCCCGTGCGGCATCGCGCAGGTGCTCGATTGCCGCCGCGCGCTCGCCGCGCAGGGTCGCAATGCGCCCCAGATTGGCCCGGGCGTTGACCACGATCATCGGAATATCGGCACTGCGAGCGCGCTCCAGCGCCCGCAGCAGATGCCGCTGCGCATCATCGAGTTCGCCCATCTCGAGCAAGGCCTCACCCAGCCCGCAGGCGTGGACCGGCACGAAAAAGTCGATCCGGAAACGCTCGCTCAGGCGCAAGCCCTCTTCCATGCACTGGCGCGCCGCTGGCCAGTCGCCGCGGGAAAGGTGCATGCCGCCCAGGGTGCTGAGGCAACGCACCACGGCGGCGTGGCGCTCGTGCTCGCGCTCGATCGCCAGCGCCTGGGTGTAATGCTCGAGCGCTTCGTCCCATCGGCCCTCGTTCTTGGCAATGATGCCCAGGTTGTTCAATGCTGCGGCGATTTCCATCGCCATACAGTCGTCTCGTCCGATCGCCAGCGCGCGCTCAAAGTACGGGCGTGCGGCACCCCACTGGGCCTGCGCGCTGTGGCAACTTCCCGCGTTGGTCAGGCAACGGTACAGCGCGCGCCGGTCGTTACATTGCTCGGCCAGCTCGGCACCTGATTGCGCGATGGCCAGGCCGCTCTGGTGGTCGCCGCGCAGATAGTGCATGCGCGACAGGGCCGATCGTGCATCGGCCGCCAGCGACTGCCGCTGCCTGCCCTGCGCGCTGAGGTCCACCGCAGGCTGGAAGTGAGTAATGCCCTCCCCCGCGCGACCCCGCACCTCGAAGTAGGTGCGCCAGGCCCCGCAGGACAGCGCCAGCCATTCGGTGGCGCCGCGCGCCAGACTGAAGCGCCACGCCGCTCGGTAGTTGGCGTAGTCCGACTCGATCCCCTCAACCAGGGGCCGATGGTCTGCACCGGCTCGCGCGGCCAAGGCGGCCATGGCGTGGGCGTAGTACGCGGCGTGCTGTTGCGCCAACTCGGTTGCGCGACCACCGTCAAGGGCCAGGCGCTCGGCCGCAAAGGCAGCCACCAGAGGATGCATGGCAAAGCGTCCCGCATCGTCCACGCCCAGCAAGCTCTTGTCGATCAGTGACGACAGCACGGGCAACGGCGAGCGCGCAACGGCCAACGCCGCCGCCCTGGTAAAACCGCCCTGAAACACCGAAAGCGCCGCGAGCGTATCGCGCTCGCGCGGCGCGAGCAGTTTCCACGAGCCGTCGAGCACCGCGCGCAGGCTGTCATGCTGCGGTCGCGCCGGAGCATCGGCCAGCGCAGGATTGCGTTCCAGCAGGTCCACTGTTTGACGCAAATCGCGTGCGATCTCGCGCACGGGTAGCAGACGCACCCAACCCGCAGCGAGTTCGATCGCCAACGGCATGCCCTCGACCGACTCCACGATGTCGATCACCGCAGCCAGATCGCGCGACAGGCTGAAACTCGGCAGCACAGCAGCGGCGCGCGCCTCAAACAGGCGCACCGCATCAAACGCGCTGGCCGCCACGATGTCGCGGCTTTCCTCGTCGGGCACGGGCAAGCCCGTCAACGGCAGCAGCCACTCGTTGGTCTGGCGCAGGCGCACCCGTGAGGTGACCATCAGCGTCAACGCACTCGCCGCTGCCAGTAGACGTTCGACCAGCTCGGGCAGATCCGGCAGGTGTTCTGCATTGTCGAGAACGCAGACCACGCGCTGGCCGCCAAGGGCCGCCCCGAGCTGTGCGACAGGATCGCGCGCTGCATTGAGGGTGACCCCCAATTGCTGGGCGAGACGCGCCAGCACGGACGCCGTGTCGCCTAGATCTTGCAGCTCCACCCAGTGGGCCCCACCGGCAAAGCATGCCGCGGCGTCCTGCATCGCACACTGCGCAAGGCGGCTCTTGCCGATACCGCCAGGGCCGACGATTGTGACCAGCCGGGTCTGCGCCTGGGCGAGTTGCCGCGAGAGCTCCGCCAGCTCGCTCTTTCGGCCAATGAACGGCGCGCGCGCCGGCGGCAGTGCCGGCGCGTCGGCGCCTTCCCGTACCGGCTGGATCGAGTGGGTCGGCGCACGGCCGAGCAGATCGCGCAAACGGCGCGAGGGCTCGACACCGAGCTCCTCGGCCAGCCGGTGCGCAAAATCCCGAAACAGCTGCTCGGCGCGGGCGACGTGCCCGAGCTCCAGCTCGGCGCGCATAGATGCTTCCAGCGCGGCTTCATCAAGGGGGTCCGATTGCAGCAGACAATGGGCCAGCTCGATGCGCTGCTGTGGCGCTTGCAGCGTTGCCAGCGCATCGATCGCCGCCTGGTGCCAGCGCGTCTGAAAGCGACTTCGTTCACCTTCGAGCCACTCTGTCAAGGCGCAGTTGCTCGCGTCGTCAAGCCCCAGAAGCAACTCACCGCGGCGCAACGCGATAGCGTCATAGGGGCGCCGCGCACGCAGCGCCGCGTCGAAGCGATACAGATCGGTGGCCACGTCCCAGCGCAGCGCGTGGTCATTGGCCTCAAGCCCCGCGCCCGCAGGCAGCTCGCGCGCCTTGAAGACCACGTGGCGCAGGTTGCTGCGCGCCTGCACGTTGCTGCGCTCGGGCCACAGCAGGGTAGCGATCCAGTCTCGCGCAACCCACTCGCCCGCGCGCAATGCCAGCAGGGCCAGCAGCTGGAAGCGACGCTCCGGCAAGAACAACATCGGCTCGGCACCGCCGACCCACTCCGGCCGCCCAAGCAGCAGCAGCTGCGGCGCAGTCGTGTCAGAAGTCGAGGACCCGGCACTCATGAGACATGCACCACGCACTGGCCCCAGCCATAGCGCCGAGCCCCGTAAACGCAACAGCTGGACCGTTGCTGTGATGTGACGATTGTTGGAAAAACCGACCGCATGGCGGCAAGTATGGCACGGCCAGTTGGACAAGAAAACCGATCCAACGCCCGGCGCTCTCGACCATCGATCGGGCCATGACGCTGCCAGTGAAGCCCCTGCCAGAGGCACCGCGAGTCACGCCATGGCTGCGATCAAAGCGCCCTGCACTCGGGATTACCCGTAGTCGCCACCCTACGCGGCGCGAAACTACGCTGCGCCCGCTATGCTCGGTGCCTTGTACATATCAAGGCTGCCTATGTTTCGGTTCTACCCAACCGTGCGGATGGCGACACTGGCCAGTGTGCTGCTATCCGCAGTCGCATTGAGCCATGGCGCTGCCGCCAACAATCCTTTAGCGCCCCCGGTGGCGCCGGTGCAAGGTGTCACCGAGACCTTGCACGGCGTGCGGGTGAACGACCCGTATCGAGCCATGGAGAACCTCAAGGACCCAGCCGTGTTGAGGTGGTTCGAGGGGCAAGGCAAACACGCGCGGTCAAACCTTGACCGTATTGCCGGGCGCGACGCGCTGGAGCAACGCATCACCGAGCTGACCAGCGCCAGCGGCGATGCCATCTCTGGTATTCGACGCGTGGCGTTTGAGCGGCTTTTTTATCTGAAACGCCCCAAGGGCGAGCGCCAGTTTAAATTGGTCGTGCGGGACGGGCTGGGCGGCGTCGAACGCGTGCTCAAAGACCCAGAGCTTGAGTCCCACGCCAAGGGTGTGCCCCATGCCATCAACTATTTTGTGCCGTCATGGGACGGACGCCACGTGGCCTACGGCATTTCCGCCGGCGGGTCGGAAGACGCATCGCTTCACATACTGAATGTTGCCAGCGGCCAGGACGTGGGTGCGGTGTTTGCGCGGGTGCATGAAGATCTGGTGAACTGGCTGCCCGACAGCCAGTCGTTCACCTTCAACCAGCTCAAGGAACGCAAGCCCGGCGAGCCCGAGACCGAGGTTTACATGGATTCACGCGTGCTGTGGGCACGCGTCGGAGCCAGCGCGGACCAGGCGATACCCGTGTTTGGCCCGACGGTCACGCGCAAGCTGGGCCTGGGCCGGCTGGATGTGGCCTCGCTGCAGTTTGCGCCCGACAGTCCCTGGGTGATCGCGCGCACCACCGACACCACCTTGCCCGAGGGCTTTCTGTTTGTGGGTCGGGTCGCGGACATGGGCAAGCCGGGCATGCGCTGGACCCGAATCTCGGGCTATGCGGACAAGATCGTAGAGATCGACCTGCGTGACAACGACTTGTACTTCATGACCCATGCCCGTGCCCCGCGCAAGCAGATCATGCGCCTGGACTTGCGCCATCCGCTGCTCAAACGCGCCCGTCTGGCCGCGCGGGCGCCCGACGGTGGCGTGCTGGAGGACTTCTCACTCACCCAGGACGCGCTGGTGGCCTCGGTGCGCCAAGGAACGAATATCGTGCTACGCCGCTTTGGCGCGGGCGACACGCTGGGCCAAGACCTGGCCATGCCCGGCAAGGGCGCAGCGCGCGTGGCCCACGACACAGGCCACGGCTACACCGATGTGCTGTACACCTTCAGCGGCTGGATGGAGATGCCACTGGTCTATCGCTGGGACGGCCACAGCTCCACCGACACCGGCTTGCGCACCAACCCGCCCCTTGCCAACAAGCCCGAGGTGCAGGTGATCGAGGTGCAGATACCCAGCCACGACGGTGCCATGGTACCCATGACGATCATCCACAAGAAGGGGCTGCGTCGTGACGGCAACAACCCGACCTTGCTCAACGCCTACGGCTCGTATGGCTTTTCCGAGACGGCGTCGTTTCTGGGCGGGCGGCTTGCCTGGATCGAGCATGGTGGCGTGATCGCCATCGCCAACGTGCGCGGCAGTGGCGTGCATGGACATGACTGGTACCTCGCCGGCAAGAAGGCCACCAAGTCCAACACCTGGAAAGACGGCGTCGCCTGCGCCCAGTACCTGATTGGACAGGGTTACGCCTCGGCCAAGACCCTGGGTGTCATGGGCACCAGCGCGGGTGGCATCTTTGTCGGCCGCTCGGTCACCACGGCGCCAGAGCTGTTTGCGGCGGCGGTGTTTGACGTGGGCGTGATGGATGCCGTGCGGGCCGAGGACAGTGCCAATGGCATCACCAATATCTCGGAGTTTGGCAGCTATCGCAACGCGAAGGAGTTTCCGGCTCTGCTGGAGATGAGCACTTACCACCACATCCGTGACGGCGTGCCCTACCCGGCGGTGCTGATCGTGCAGGGCATGAACGACCCGCGCGTGGATGCCTGGCACGCCGGCAAGGCCGCGGCGCGCCTGCAAGCGGCCAGCAGCAGCAACAAGCCGGTCCTGCTTCGCCTGGACATGCAGGCCGGCCACGGCATGGGCAGCACCGCAACGCAGCGCAATGCCATGGCGGCCGACATCTACAGCTTTCTGCTGTGGCAAATGGGCAAGACCAGCTTGAAAGAGTAACGCGCCCAACACGCTGAGCAGACAAGTTCGCCAAGACAGCCCGGCGAGGGCTGTCGCCTCACATCGCCTTGAAGCGCGTCACGTAGGCGCGGCTGACGGGCAGCTCTTGCTGCATACCCTTGAACCGGACAAACAGACGCGAGTCTTCGTCGCGACGGGTACCGGCGAGGTGGGCAAGATTGACGATGGTGGCGCGGTGCACCTGCCAGAACTGATCAGGGTCAAGCTGGGCCACCAGTTCGGCAATCGGCGTGCGGATCAGATGCTCACCACCGCCCACCAGTTGCACCACGGTGTACTTTTCGTCGGCATGGAAAAAGGCCACCTGTTGTACGTCGATCTGGTGCATCAGGTCGCCGCTGCTGGCGCGAATGAAGCGCAGCGGCTGTGCCGGGCGGGCCGGGGCGAGTGCGGCCACCGCCGCCGACATGGCGTCGACGCCCGTGCCGGCCTGCGCCTGCAGGCGCGCCACGGTCATTCTCAAGCGGTCAAGCTGCAGCGGCTTGAGCAAATAGTCAACCGCCGCTGCCTCGAAGGCAGGCAGTGCGTATTCATCGTAGGCGGTGACGAACACGACGCGGGTTGCGCCCTCGATACCTTGAGCCACCTCCAGGCCCGTCAAACCGGGCATCTGAATGTCCAAAAAGGCAAAGTCAGGTTGCTCGGTGGCGATCCGCTGCGCTGCTTCGAGCCCATTGAAGGCGGGAGGCAGCAAGGTCAGCTCGGGCCAAACCTGAGCCAGCAGGGTTTGCAGGTGACGAACCAGATTGGGTTCATCGTCAGCGATGAGGGCGCGCAGGGTCATGAGGTCGTGGGGTCATGGAGTGATGGGTAGCTCAATGATGGCCCGCGTGCCTTTGGGCGAAGCGGGTTCGAGCGTGAAGGTCGCACGGTTGCCGTGGAGGCCATGCAATCGGTCGCGAACATTCTGGGTCGCCACGCCACTGCCCTTGCTTGGTTGGGCGGCGTTCAAACCTATTCCGTCGTCTTGCACGCACAGGTGCAGTTGGCCGGCGAAAACACGGGCGGCAACTTGAACGTTGCCCGGCTCAACCTGGCGTTCCAGCCCGTGGCGAATGGCGTTCTCGACCAAGGGCTGCAGCAGCAGAGGTGGCACCAGCGCGGCACGGGCTTCGGCAGTGGCTTCGATGCTGAACGTAAGCCGCTCGCCCATGCGCAACTGCATCAGGCGTAGGTAGTGCCCCACCAGCGCCAGCTCTTGATCCAGCGGCACCAACTCGGCGCGCATGCTGGTCAAGCTGGCACGCAGGTGTTCGGTAAAGGCATCGAGCATCTCGCCCGCCTCGCGCGGGGCAAAGTCAATCAGACTGCGTACATTGGCCAGAGTGTTGAACAGGTAGTGCGGCTCGATCTGCGCCTGCAGCAGCTTGAGCTCGGCTTCTTTGCTGCGCCGTTTAAGCTGTTCCTCGTGCCACTCCTGCCATGCCGCCCAGCCGAATATGGCGCTGACGAACACCGAGGTCATGGCCACGGACAACCACGTGCGCTGCGGCGACCAGTCCACCCGCCCCATGCCCGGCAAATTGCCCAGCAACAGATAGGCCAGTGCAAGTCCACCGGCCACACAGGCCATGGAGGTGACGGAAAAAAACACGCTGACCAGCACGCCGGGCTCGCCGTTGGTCCAGTCGATGAAGCGTTGCGGCGCCAGGCGCTCGGTCAGGGTGTAGACAACATGAAACACCACCCCAATGATCAGCGTCGTGAGCAAGAACGGCAGTGCGTGCTCCCATGTCATGGCAAACGAGCCCTGTCGCGACGCCAGGAATGCGGCCACCGCCATCAGGCCAAGACCCCACAACGCCGAAATCCAGACTGTCATCAGCCACATCGCCCAGGCCGGCGCCGGCCGGTGCTTGCGAAGCTTGAAGAAGTCCTGGCGCGCGGCGCGAAGGGAGTCGAAAAAGTCGGTCATGGCACGCCAGTTTAGACACACGGGCGATCTCTGTATCCGGCCTGGCGACGAATCGACAGCGTGCCCGCCAAAACGTCGATAGGCGATGCGTTTCTGCGGCGGCGCCTGCTTGACTGAATGCGACGGCCGTCGGACACACGGTTAGCCCTGGGCGCAGCGCCGCCCGCACCGAATGGCGGCCGTCAAGGCGTGCTGAGCGGGGCAGATTCCACCCGGTCGCGCCCGGCCTGCTTGGCGCGGTAGAGCGCCGAGTCGGCCTCGCGCAGCGTGCCCTCGAACCCACTCACATGACCCCTCGCCATGCCGGCACTCAGGCTGGTACCCGGCAGCGGCCCGCCCTGCTGGAACTGCGTACGCAGTTGCTCCAGTTGTGGTGCAGCGCGTCCCCCTGGTCCGCCCCAAGGGCGACGATGACAAATTCTTCTCCGCCCAAGCGCGCTGCGCGGCAGGTGGGCGACTCGCAACCCCGCAGCAACACCGCCAGGTGCCGGATCACCAGGTCACCCAAGGCATGGCCGTGGGCGTCGTTGACCTGCTTGAAATGGTCCAGGTCCACCATGCCCAGCGCCAGTGGGAGGTGTGAAGCCTGTTGATCGACCCACTGTCGCAGCCCCAGGCGGTTGAGCAGATCGGTCAGGGGATCGTGCGTGCGTTGGTGTTCCACCAGGGCCATCAGGTCGCCAGAAATCACCAGCACCAGGCCCACCACGCCACCGATGAGCGACATGCCGGCAACCTGCACTGACACGGAATTCACCAGCGTGGAACTGACGGAGCTCTCCACCAGACCCAGGGCCGCAGCCAGGCTGCGCAAGCCCATCAAGACCGCGAACACCACCCCCAGCAACGCCAGCAGCCGCATGCCCGCCTGGTACTGGGCGCGCGACTCACCCAAGGCCGTGCGCGCCAGCAGGCCCGACAGGTAGGCCAGCAGCAACGACAGCAAGCCAATGCGCCAACGCGGATTGGGTGTGACGAGTCCAAACCACAGTGCGATGGCCAGCCCGGCCAGGCAGCAGGCCAGCAGCCAGCCCCACCGTGCCGGCATATCGCGCAGCAGCCGCACGCCACCCAGCACCAGAGCCACGCCGGCCACCATCAGCACCACGGCCAACACCAACGCCACCAGGGGTGTCAGCCAGGCCTGCAGCATGTTCAGCGCAAAACCGACCGACGCCAACAGTACGCCGCAAGCCGCCTGCTGCATGCCCGGCAACCCGCGGCCCAACGCGCGGTTGGTCAGCAGCAGCACCAGCGCCAGCAGCGCCGCCGACAGCGACAGCGTGATGCCCATGCCACGCGGATCCAGGTAGGCCCAAGCGGTCGGCGTCATGGTGTGGCGCCTGGTGTGGCTGCGCATTCGACGCGGTTGCGACCAGCGGACTTGGCAGCGTAAAGCGCGGCATCGGCCTTCTGCCAGAGTGCCGCAAAGCCGGTTCCCGGCGTTGCCATAGCCAGGCCCAAACTGGCCGTGACGGCCAGGCCGGTGCGCTGCGGTGCCAGCCGCTGCAGGTCACTACGCAGGCGCTCTGCCACGGCATACGCATCGGGCTGGTGCATGCCCTGCAGCAGCACGGCAAACTCTTCACCGCCCATGCGCACCGCCAGATCGCCCGCGCGCAGGTGGCGCAGCAGCGTCTGGCCGGCAAAGGCCAGAACCTTGTCCCCCGCTGCGTGGCCGTGGGTATCGTTGACCTGTTTGAAGTGGTCGATATCAACCGCCACCAGCGCCCAGCCCTGCAAGGTGGCGGGCAGGCGCGACGCCAGAGCATGCCGATTGAGCAGGCCGGTCAGCGGGTCGCGCTCTGCCTCGCTGCGCAGCTCTGCGATCACCAGCAACTGGTGCACCAGCAGCAGGCCCGTCTGGATGGCCACGAAGGACATCGCCCCCACCAGGTAGACCACCATATTGAATGGCGTACCCAGAGCATAGACCGGCTGAATATGCCCGTGCCAGGCCCATAGCGCCCGCACCAGCATCAGCACGGACAAGAGCAAAGCGGCGATGCTGACGAATGCCAGGCCCACACCGATGCCCCTACGGCGCAGCGGCCACAGTGCCGCCAGTAGGCAGGCCATGAGCCAGATGACGATGGGCGAAAACACCATCACCCGCAAGGCCAGGTTAGGAGACTTCACGCCCCACCAATAGGAGGTGAACACCAGGCACAGTGCAGGCAACCACCACCACAGGGGCCGAGCGGGCTTGCCCGCCAGGCGGAGGCTGCCGTCAATCAGCAGGCCCACGCCAACCACCATGAGCGGGTTGCCAATCACAAGCGATAGTTCTGGGGGCACCAGCCCCTGGGAGACATTGAGCAGCGCCCCTCCCGTCGCCAGCACAGCGCCAACCGCCCACCTGCGCAAGGCGCCCGCGTGGTGCGACCGCGAGGCAAGCCACGCTGCCAGGGCTGCCAGCGTCAGCGCGGCCATAAGAGCAGCCATCGTGATGGCGCGTGGTTCAGGCAAGACCAGACTCCCTGTACTGCTGAAGTGTGGCCAGTATAGAAGCGGTGATTGAACGAATCCTGACGCAGGGGCGCATCACCTCGCGCACCAGCCCTCGCAGCGTGTCTAAGGAGTCGTGGGTCTGCAGACTCAACCGCGATCACGCTGACCGGTAGACAGACTCAGCCCTGGCCGCGCTGGCGGTCGACCATCTCGTGGACCTCTAGATCGGCCGGACCGGTGCGTCGGCGCACCTCCTGCTGTACCTTGATGGCAAAGCCCCAATTGGGCTCCATCCAGCGCGTCAGCACCACCCGTGTTCCGCCCTGGCTCATGGATGTAAGTTCGACTTTGTACGCCTTGAAGGTGCCAGCCGGAACCGTCACATCCTCCAGCGCAACGATCCTCACGTCCCCTTCGACCCAGCCCTTCCTGCCGTTAAAGTCAGTCTGGATGCTACGAAAGCTCCACTTCTTGCCCACCGCATAGTCGCCGGCCGGGAGGTCCAGCCTTGGCGGGTTCAGATCAGCGATGTCGCGGTTGCGAATCGTGCCGCCCTCGGGTGTGTACACGACGGAGCCGTCGTTGATTTCCACCGAGTCCTGGGCAATCCGGGTCACCGTGGTTGTGCGTAAGTTCCTCTCAAGCCCGCTGTAACCGTCGCGCACCACCATCGTGTGTACATCGCCCAGACGATACCGCGCCGCGCCGGGCAGCTGCACGATGCCGTCCTTGTTGGCCACCGCGAGAGTTTGCGCCTTCTGCAGTCGTTCAAGTTGTGCCTGCGCCACCTCGCTGATGCTGCCGCTGGGGTACTTCTGCAAGAAATCGTAGAAACTGTCGGCGTCCTTGCTGGCGCTGATCCGGTCCCAGTCGGCCTTCTCCTGGGCAAAAGCCTGTTCCCTCACCCGTTCGTTTGGCTTGGCAACGGCCACCACCTTGCGGGTGTTGAAGAAGAAGTCCTCCTCCAGGCTGGTCGACTCCCAGGGAATCTGGCGTCCCTGGCTCTTCTGGCGCACCTGAAAGCGCACACGTTTGAAGACGTCCTCAATCTTGGATCTCGGCTTCTTCAGCTCGGTCAGCAGGAAATGCGTGTCCCCCGCCGCCCCCCCCCCCCCCCCCCCCCCCCCCCCGCCCCCCCCCCCCCCCCCCCCCCCCCCCCCCCCCCCCCCCCCCCCCCCCCCCCCCCCCCCGGCCCCCCCCCCCCCCCCCCCCCCCCCCCCCCTCCCCCCCCCCCCCCCCCTCCCCCCCCCGGCCCCGCCCCCGCCCCCCGGCCCCCCCCCCCAACCCGCCCAACCCCCCCCCCCGGCCCCGGCGACGCCCGCGGCCCCGGGCCGGGCCCCACCCCCCGCGGCGGCCCCCCCGCCCCCCGGCCAACCCCCCCCCCCCCCCCCCCCCCCGCGGCCCCCCCCCCCCCCCCCGGCCCACCCGGCCCCCCCCGCCCCCCCGCCCCCCGCGCCCCCCCCCCCCCCCCGCCCCCCCCCCCGCCCCCGGGCGGCGCCCCCCCGGGCCGCCCCCCCGCCCCGCCCCCCCCCCCGGCGCCGCCGCCCCCCCCCCCCCCCACCCCCCCCCCCCCCCCCCCCCCCGCCCCCCCCCCCCCCCCCCCCGCCCCCCCCCGCCGCCCCCCCCCCCCCCCCCGCCCCCCCGCGGGGCCCCGGGCCCCGGGCCCGCGCCCCCCCCCCCCCCCCCCCGCCCCCGGTCCCGCGGCCCCCCCCCCCCCCCCCCCCCCCCCCCACCCCCCCCGGGCCCCGCCCCCCCCCCCCCCCCCCCGCGCGCCCCCCCCCCGGCCCCCCCCCCCCCGGCCCCCCCCTTTTCCCCGACCCAAACCCCCCCCGCCCCCGCCGGCCGCGCGGGCCCCCCCCCCCCCCCCCCCCGGGCCCCCCGCCCCCCGCGCCGCCCCGGCCCCCGGAAACCAACGGCCCCGGCCCCCGGCCCGCCGCCAAACCCGGGGGGGGCCCGCCGGGCCCCCGCCCGGGGGCCCCGCGCCCCCCGCCCCCCCCGCCGGACCCCCCGGGCCCACCCCCCCCCCGGCGGGCCCCCCCCCGCGGGGTCCGCGGCCGCGGGCGCCCGGCCGGCCCGGGGCGGGGGGCGCCGGGGCGCCGGCCCCCCCGGGGGCCCCCGCCCCCCGGGGCCCTCCCCCTCTCCCCCTCTTTCGCCCCCCCCCCCCCCCCCCCCAACCCCCCGCCCCCCCCCCCCCCCCCCGCGGGCCCCCGCCCCCCGGGGGGGGGGGCCGGGCCCGCCGGCCGCGGGGGGGGCCCGGGGGGGCCCCGGCCCGCCCCCCCCCCCGGGGGGGGGGGCCGGCCCCGCGGCCGCGCGGGGGCCCCCCCCGCGCCCGCGGCGGCCCCCGCGGGGCGGCCCGCGCCCGCGGGGCCGGCCGGGGGCCCCCCCGCGGCGGCCCGGGGGGGGGGGGGGGGCCCCCCCCCGGGCGGGCGGGCGCGGCGGGGGCGGGGGGGGGCGCGCGCCGCGCGGGGCCCCGGGGGCCCCGCCCCCCCCCCGCCCGCCCCCCCGCCGGCCCGCCGCCCCCCGGGCGCCCTGCCGGCCCCTGGCGGCGGGGGGCCGCCGCCCCCCGCGTCCTCGGGGCCCGGCGCCGCGGGCGCGGGGGGGGGGGGGGGGGGGGGGAAAAAAAAGGGGGTTTCCGGAAAGGAGGGGGGTTGGGGGGCCAAACCGCAACCGAAAAAAAGGTCTCGGAAAAAAGCCCCCACAAAAAGAAGGGGCGGCCCCGGGGGAAAGCCGGCGGGGTATAAAAAGGGGGTTTAAACCCCGTCGGCCGGAGGGGCGGAAAAAGGGGAAAGACAAGCGGCCACAAAAAAACACCACCCCGCCCCAAAAAAAAAAAAAAAAAACCCCCCCGCAAAAAGCGGGGGGTTCCCCCCCGCTACGAAAAACCAAAAAAGACGGGTAGGGCGGGCGGCCCAACGCCCCCCCCAAAAAAAAAAAAAAACACACCAAAAAAATTCCTTCTCTAAAAAAACCAAAAAAAAAACCGCCCTTTTTTCCCCGGAAAAAAAACCAAAAACCCCGAACCCGCCGGAAACACCGAAAAAAAGGGGACCAACAAAAAAAAAACCCCCCCAAAAAAAAAAAAAAGAACCCCCCGCGCCCGGGGAGGACAAGGGTTTGCCCCGGGGAAAAAAAAAAAAAAAAAAAAAAAATTCGGGGGGCAAGGGAAAAACAAAAGGAAAAAAAAAAAAAAGGGGGAAAAGCGCGAAAAAAAACACAAAAAAAAAAGCCCCGGGCCCCCCGCCCAAAAACAAAAAAAGCCCCAAAAAAAAAAAAAAACCACAAGGAAAAAAAAAAATAAAAAAAAAAAAACCAAAAAAAAAAAAAAAAAAAAAGGGGGGGCTCCCCCGGGAAAAAAAAACCAAAAAGCGGGGAAAAAAAAAAACCGGGGGAAAACAAAAAAAAAAAAAGGGGGAGGGCAAAAAAAAAAAAAAAAAAAAAAAAAACCCCAGGGGGGGGGGAAGAAAAAAAAAAAAAGGGGGCCCCCGACAAAAAAAAAAGAAAGGGGGGGGGGGGAAACTTCCCCTCTTCAAAACCCTTTTAAAAAAAAAAAAAAAAAAAAAAAAAGGCCCAAAAAAAAAAAAAAAAACCGCCCCCTCCCCCCCGATAAAAGAATTTCCAAAAAAAAAAAAACGCGCAAAAAAAATACCCCAAAAAAAAAAAGGGACAAAAAAAAAAAAAAAAATATTTTTCCGCAGGAGAAAAAAAAACAAAAAAAAAAACCACCCGGCATAATAATGTGGGCCCGCGGGAAACTTTTTCTCCCCCCGCTCCTCCCCAGGGAATTTTTCCCCGCAAAAAAAAACAAACTCCTCCCCGGGGGCGAAAAAAAAAAAAAAAACAAAAAAAAAAAAAAAAAAAAAAAAAAACCCCAGGAAAAACAAAAAAAAAGGGGGGGGGGGGGGGGAAAAAAACACCAAAAGGGGGGCGGGGTAAAAAACGGCCCTTCCGGGCCGGCGGGGGGGAGGGGGACACGGGGGGACCGGGGAAAGGCCCGGTCTCCGGCCCAAAAGGGGGGAAACAAAACGTTTTTTAACACAAACCAACTACACAAAAAAAACAACAGAAAAAAGGGGAAGGGGCGGGGGGAAGGGAGGGGGGGGGGCCCGGAAAAAAAAAAACCCCCCCCCCCCGGGGGGGGCCGCTTCCCGCCCCGGTTAGACAAACGCGGGGGGGGCGAAAAAAACAAAACCCCCCCGCTCTTTTTGGGGGCGTTTCTTTCGCGTCTGTTTTTTTTTTGGGGGAAAAAACGTGCCGCGGGGGGCCGGTCGCCGCCAGGGGCGCCCCCCCCGCCCGCCCCCCCCCCCCCCCCCCCCCCCCCCCCCCCCCCCCCCCCCCCCCCCCCCCCCCCCCCCCCCCCCCCCCCCCCCCCCCCCCCCCCCCCCCCCCCCCCCCCCCCCCCCCCCCCCCCGGCCCCCCCCGCCCGCCGCCGCCCGCGCGGCGCCCCCCGGCCCCCCGCCGCGCCCCCGCCGCCCCCGGCCCCCCGCCCCGCCCCGGCCGCCCGGCCCCCGGCGCCCCCCCGGCCCGCCCCCCCCCGCCCGCCCCCCCCCCCCCCCCCCCCCCCCCCCGGCCGCCCGCCCGGCCCCCCCGCGCCCCCCGCGGCGGGGCCGGCCCCCCCGCGCGGCCCCCCCCCCCCGGGGCGCCCCCGCGCCCCCCCCCCCCCCCCCCCCCCCCCCCCCCCCCCCCCCCCCCCCCCCCCCCCCTCACGATGCGACTCATCAACTTCTGGGAGCATGTCATGAGCAGAATCTCGATCGCTGGCCGAATCCAACACTTTCCCGGCCCCTGGGGCCGCGATCTGCCCCTGTGCGGCGCCTTGGTGGAGGTGATCGATCTCGACCCCGGCGGTACGGACGACGTGATCTGGTCCGGCACCAGCGGTGCCGACGGTAGCTTTTCCGGCACCAGTGCCGAGTGGCGTGATACACGACGGCTTCGCGTCTGGGTGCAGGACAGTTGGCGGCCCCCACGTGGGCACTGGGAGGACCGCAGCGAGCCCGACCCCGGTGACGTGTTGCTGCTCAAGCTGCGCGTACGGCACAGTGGTCGACAGCACGAGGTGTTTCCATTCGCCAATGCGTCGCGGCACCCTGTTACCGTGCCCTGGGGGGTGCAGTGGATCGAGCGCGACGCGCGCACGCTGGTGGTCGTCAATGACACCGTACAGGGCGGACAGGCGCGCTACCGCGGCCTCTACCAGTTCCTGGAAGCCAGCGGCGACGCCACAGCCCACGCAATCTGCGCGCCGCACTACAGAACCGTGCGCTCGGTCAACGGCGCCGCCGCCACCTTGGCGGCCTTTGTCGGTGCACTGACTGAATGCGCCGCGCTGCCGGGCGTGCAGGCGGTGGACGCCATCCTCAATATGCACGGCTCGCCAGACGTGCTGCATTTTGCCGATGGACCGGTTACCTCGGAGGCAATGAGCTTGGCGCTGCAAGGCGCCAATCTCGCCGGGCGCCTGAGGCTGCTCTACAACACCAGCTGCTTTGGTGATTCGCACGCCAGCGGCCTGCAGAAGGGAGGCTTCGATGCGGTGATCGGTTCACGCCAGGTCAACTGCAACAGCGTCACCGAGTACGTGCCGCTTCTCAGCGCCTGGGTAGACAACTACACGCTGGCCTATGCGCTGAACACCGCCCAGACCGAGCCGCAGCGCCTGAGCGCCGACCGCTTCGCACGAGAGCAACTCGGCTTCAGCGACGCCGACAGCTTCAAGACTATCGCCGGCAACGCAGCGTTGACCATTGCCACCCGCGCAATCTGACCAGGAGACATTCATGATCAAAACACATCTACTCAGCCTGCTGCTCGCCACCACGCTCAGCCTGCCTGGCCCCGCTTGCGCGGCGCTGATTGACCGCGGCGGCGGCTTGATCTACGACACGGTGCTGGACGTCACCTGGCTCGCCGATGCCAACTACGCCCGCACCAGCGGCGTAGATGCGGACGGCAAGATGTCCTGGACCGCCGCGAACCACTGGGTAAGCCAGCTCCGCATTTACGACCCGGTACGCAACCAGTTTTTCGACGACTGGCGCATGCCACACATGGAGCCACGGGACGTGCCGCGCCTGCCAAGCAACGACGGCAGCACCGACCTGGGCTACACCAACATGAGCCAGCTCACCGAACTGGGCTTCATGTACTACGTGAGCCTGCGCAACCTGGGCTATTGCACGCCCCATGGTGGTGGCACCAGCAACCTTTGCATCGAGCAACCCGGCTGGGGCCTGGTCGACGGCATCGAGGCCAACGATGAGAGCCTGTTTACCAACCTCATGGCCGACAAATACTGGGCCGACACTACCGGCTTGAGCGCAGTGAGCGCGTGGTACGTGGACTTGGGTCGAGGCAACCAGTACATCACCGCGTCAAGCCAGTTGTTCTACGTCTGGGCCGTGCGCGACGGTGACGTGGTAACCACCGACCCGGTCGCCGTGCCCACGCCCGCCACATTACCCCTCGTTGCTACGGCCATTCTGGCTGCATACTTGCTGCGGCGTCGCAAGCCTGCGCCGCCGCGCCACTGACGTGAACTGTCAAGACGCAACAGCACTCGGCAGCTGCCACTGCCTGGCAGGGTGAGGCCGTGATCAGGTTTGTCCGGCTTCGGCCAGTGGCCCAATCGCCAACCGAGGTGCCAAGGCGCAAGCCGACGCTATGATGGCAGCACCCACTATTTCACGCCGTAGACATGCCCAACCTGGCCGAACAAATTCGCGAAGCACTGACAATGTTCGAGCGCAACGGCACGGAGCCCGCGTTGATCGGTGGTCTGGCGGTGGTTGCGCACCAGGTGGTGCGCGCCACCAAGGATGTGGATTTTCTGGTGGAGGCCGAAGCTGCGGACAAAGTGCATGACGCGCTGTTGAATTTAGGCTACCAGTGCCTGTACCGCAGTGATGACGCCGCAAACTATGTACGTGGCACAGAAGGGCTGGATTTGCTTTACGCGCATCGTCCCCTGGCGCGCCGCCTGCTGGCGCAGGCATCAGAGCGCGAGACTCCGATGGGCCGCCTACGCGTCATCAGCGTCGAAGGAATCATAGGCTTTAAACTGCAGGGCTTCGTGAATGACGCCACGCGAACGCGCGACTTGGACGACATTCGCGCGCTCATGCAAAGACACCGGGCTTCGCTTGACATGCCCGAATTGCGTGAATACTTTGCTTTGTTCAACAAACCGGAACTGTTGAATGAACTTCTCGGATAACACCGACACCAAAGCCGAAGCGGCACCGAGCCGCGGCGATGCAGGAGCGATGCTGGCGCGCGAAGCGGGTGTGCCTTTTCAGCCGCCGTTGGGCAACGATTCCGGGATCGACTCTATAGCCGAGTGGTTGAGCCTGATGGAGGTCGTGCAAATGCTTTGCCCTGTGTGGCCCGTGCGTGACAGGCCCATGCAGGGCGACCATTGGCGGATTTGATGAAAAATCCGCGCAGCCCTTACGGAATATGCGCGTCCAGCTACCAATTTTTTGGTGCTTTCAGCAACTCTTCGGCATCACTTGCGCGCCGGTGGCACGTCCGTACAAGACCCATGCGCCACTTCCGCCGCCATGCCGATGGTCTCGCCCAGCGTGGGGTGCGGGTGGCTCGTCTTGCCAATATCCACGGCATCCGCACCCATCTCGATGGCCAACGCGGTCTCGCCAATCATGTCACCGGCGTGGGTACCGACCATGCCGCCGCCCAGGATCTTGCCGTGGCCCCGGCCAGCATGGCCGTCTCCTGACCCTGCTTCGGGTGAATCGTCAAACAGCAGCTTGGTGACGCCTTCGTCGCGGCCATTGGCGATGGCGCGGCCGGAAGCATTCCAGGGAAACAGGCCCCTCCGTACCTTGATGCCTTGCGCACAAGGCCAGAGTCTTCGGTGAGACCCACCCAGGCCACTTCGGGGTCGGTGTAGGCCACGCTGGGGATGACGCGGTCTGTGACGGTCACACCGGCCGTGCCGACGGCGATCTTCTTGCCGTTGGGGCTGCGGCCCCTGGCCTGCAGGACCAGGTCATACACCCTCGGTGTGGGACGCCGAAATGCGCAGTGGGGTGCCGACCGCAATGACAAACTGGCTCCTGGTGCGTGCGTGACCCTGTTCAAAGCGGAATGACCTATACTTGGACAGTATTAAGTACAAGTTAGAAATGGCAATTATGAAGATCGTGACCTATTCCGAAGCACGTAGCGCATTGAAGTCGGTGCTTGACCGCGTGCATGAAGACGCTGATGTGACGGTGATCAGCCGGCGCGACGGGGCGGACGCTGTGGTGATGTCGCTTGACCATTACGAAAGCATCATGGAAACCATGCACCTGCTTTCAACCCCAGCGAATGCTGCGCACCTGGCAAAATCCATCGCGCAGCTCAAGGCAGGCAAGGCCAGGCGGCGCGAACTGGTCAAGGACTGAGCGGCGTGGCGCGCTCCCTTCGTTTCACTCCGGCGGCATGGGACGATTACACCTATTGGCAAGGGCAGGACAAAAAGACATTGAGACGCATCAATACCCTGATCGAAGCGGTTGCGCGTGATCCGTTCACCGGGATCGGCAAGCCCGAGCCTCTGATGGGCAACATGGCTGGGTACTGGTCAAGGCGCATTGATGACGTGCATCGACTGGTATATACGGTGGATGATGCAGACCTTGACGTGATCGCTTGCCGGGGCCATTACGACGATTGACAGTTCGGCTTCAGCTACGTCCTGTTGCTGAGACAAAAGGTTTCATCAGCAGAGGCACTGCAATAGAGAGAGCCGAGCTGCTCACGTGGAGTCTGTGCGGCCAGCTACAGAAAAATCATCAGTAGCGCCTTGCGGTACTTACTTGCGCGCAGGCGGCACGTCCGTGCAACTGCCATGCGCCACCTCCGCCGCCATGCCGATGCTCTCGCCCAGCGTGGGGTGCGGGTGAATCGTCTTGCCGATATCCACTGCATCCGCGCCCATCTCAATGGCCAGGGCGATCTCGCCAATCATGTCGCCCGCATGCGTGCCGACCATGCCGCCGCCCAGGATCTTGCCGTGGCCGTGGGCTTCGGGTGAGTCATCAAACAGTAGCTTGGTGACACCTTCGTCGCGGCCATTGGCAATGGCGCGGCCCGAAGCCGTCCAGGGGAACAGGCCCTTCTTGACCTTGATGCCTTGCGCTTTGGCCTGGTCTTCGGTGAGGCCCACCCAGGCCACTTCGGGGTCGGTGTAGGCCACGCTGGGGATGACGCGGGCGTTGAAGGCGGCAGCGGCCAGCTCCTTGTTGCCTTGCAGTTCACCGGCAATCACTTCGGCTGCCACATGCGCCTCGTGCACCGCCTTGTGCGCCAGCATGGGCTGGCCCACGATGTCGCCGATGGCGAAGATGTGGGGCACGTTGGTGCGCATCTGGATGTCGACGTTGATGAAGCCGCGGTCCGTCACGGCCACGCCAGCCTTGTCGGCGGCGATCTTCTTGCCGTTGGGGGTGCGGCCCACGGCTTGCAGCACCAGGTCGTACACCTGCGGCGCGGGGGCGGTGCCGCCCTCTTCCGCTGGCGCAAACGTCACCTCAATGCCTTCGGGCAAGGCGCGTGCGGAGACCGTCTTGGTCTTGAGCATGATGTTGTCAAAGCGCTTGGCGTTCATCTTTTGCCAGATCTTCACGAGGTCGCGGTCCGCGCCCTGCATCAGGCCATCGAGCATTTCCACCACGTCCAGGCGGGCGCCCAGGGTGCTGTAGACCGTGCCCATTTCCAGGCCGATGATGCCGCCACCCAAAATCAGCCACGGCGGCAACATGGCGGTGATGGACATCGTGGCGCGCGAGCTGCGCCAGCACCACGGCCTGCTGGTGTACAGCAGCAGCTGGTTCAGCCTGCCCCAGCCGCCCGAGGTGCAGGCCCTGTTCAGCGCCGAGGAGCAGCGCTTTGGCATCCACGGCGGTGCGGTGGAAACCTCGATGATGCTGCACCTGGCGCCCGACACCGTGCGCATGGAGCATGCGGCGCAGTGGCGCTCCAGCTCGCAGGACCGGGCCGCGCGCTATGCGGTGCTGGGCAACGGCAAGAGCGCCAAGATGGGCTGGGCCATGCAGGACTACCACCCGGCAGGCGCCGTGGGCGATGCACGCGCGGCCAGTGCCGACAAGGGCCACGCCCTGGTGCTGGCGGCGGCGCAGGCGCTGGCGCAGTTGCTGCAAGAGCTGCCCGCGCAGACCCTGGCCCCCACGCCGTCGACATAGCCCTGCGCAGCGCAGGAAAGCGTCACTGCCCGATACTCGGGCCATGGATTTCAGCTTCCTGTTCCTGCCGTTGATGCTGGCTGCCGCGCTGGTGTTTGCCAGCGTGCTGGCGGGGCTGTTTTCGGTGCGCATCGGGTTTTCGTTCCTGCTGGTGTTCTTGCTGGCAGGCATCCTGGCGGGGGAGGACGGGCCGGGGGGCGTGCGCTTCAACGACATCACGCTGAGTTTCTGGGTGGGCAACGTGGCGCTGGCCATCATCCTGCTGGACGGCGGGCTGCGCACAGCCCTGTCCACCTTTCGCACCGGCCTCCGCCCGGCGGCGCTGCTGGCCACCCTGGGCGTGCTGCTCACCACGGGGCTGACCGGGCTGGCGGCCCAGTGGCTGCTCGATCTGCCCTGGCACACGGCGCTGCTGCTGGGGGCCATCGTGGGGTCTACCGACGCGGCGGCGGTGTTTGCGCTGCTCACGCGCGCCGGGGTCACACTCAATGAACGCGTCGCTGCCACGCTGGAGATCGAGTCCGGCGTCAACGACCCCATGGCGGTCTACCTCACACTGGGCTTCATTGCCCTGGCCACGGCCGCAGCGCAGCCAGCGGTGGCGGACGCAGACGCGGGCGCCGCAGGATCCGCGCTGTGGGCGCTGGGCAAGGCCTTTGTGCAGCAGTTTGGCTGGGGCGCGCTGGTAGGCCTGGGCAGCGGCTGGGCGATGGCCCGCCTGCTGCCGCAGGTGGCGCGGCGCGACGCAGGCGGCGGCATTCTGGCGCTGCTGCTGTGCGCCGCAGGCCTGGGGGTGTTTGCATCCACGGGGCTGCTGGGGGGCTCGGGCTTTCTGGCGGTGTACCTGTTTGGCCTGGTGGTGGCCAACCGTGCCAGCGCGGCCGTGGCGCCAGCGTTGGCCGCCATGGACGGCTATGCCTGGCTGGCACAGGCCGGCATGTTCCTGCTCCTGGGGCTGCTGGTGACCCCCAGCGCCATGCTGCCCACCCTGGGCCCGGCCCTGGGGGTGGCGCTGGTGCTGATCTTGGTGGCGCGGCCGCTCGCTGTGTGGCTGTGCCTGTGGCCCTGGCGCTTTGCGCGCAATGAAACCTGGTTCATTGCCTGGGTCGGTCTGCGCGGCGCGGTGCCCATTGTGCTGGCGCTGTTCCCGCTGCTGGCGGGCGTGCCCCGCGCCATGGACCTGTTCAATGTGGCCTTTGTGGTGGTGCTGGTGTCGTTGCTGCTGCAGGGCTCCACCATCGGCGCCATGGCGCGCAGGCTGGGCGTGGCCCTGCCCGACCCGGCCGACGAACCCCAGGTGCGTGCGGTGTTTGGCGACTTTGCGCTCGACCCGGCCATTGCCGTGGGCGCCGTCTGCGCCTTTTACGGCCTGCCGGTGCCACAGCAGGCCCAGCGCAGCGTGGCCGACTGGCTGGCCGACGAACTGGGCCGCCCGGCGGTGGCGGGCGACCGCGTGCGCCTGGGGTCGGCGCTGTTCATCGTGCGCAAGCTCTCGGGCGACCGCATCACGGCGGTGGGGTTGAGCCTGGAGGAGTCCGCCCAGGCACCGGTGTGATTCGCTGTCGCCCGCGTGTCAAGCGCCTTGGCTCACCAGCGCATACCCCACGCCGCGCAAGGTGCAGATGCGCTGGCTGCCCAGTTTTTGGCGCAGGCCGTGGATCTGGTACTCGATGGCGCCATCGCTGGGGGTCTCTCGGGCCCCCACCCCCTGTCCATCAGTGTCTCGCGGGAAACCGCACGGCCCCGTGCCAGGGCCAGTTCACGCAGTATGGCGGCTTCGCGCTGCGTCAGCGCGATGGTCTGGTCGGCGATGCTCACCTGCGCCGTGACTTCGTCCAGGCACAGGTCGCCAAGCTGCCAGCGCTGCTGGGTGTGGCCGCCGCTGCGACGGATCAGGGCCTGAACCCGCGCGATCAGCTCTTCGGTGGCAAAGGGCTTGATGACGTAGTCGTCGGCACCGCTGCGCAGCGCCTTGATGCGGTCGGCCAGCGCGTCCCGTGCCGTCATCACCAGCACCGGGGTGTGGATGCGCGCGCTGCGCCATTCGGTCAGCAGTGTCTGGCCGTCACCGTCGGGCAGGGTCAGATCCAGCAGAATGCAATGCAGGTTTCCCTGCGCTGCGTGGCTGCGGGCCTGTTGCGCATGGCGCACCCAGACCGTGGGCCAATGGGTGGCCTGCAGGGATTGCTGCAACGGATAGGCGTTTTAACCGCATGAGGCCAAGTATCGCACCGCGGAAGCGCCATCAAGCCGGCTGAGACACTCGATTTTCCCGCCCAGGTGTCAGGTTCACCACCAGGGTTTGGCGTTCAGGAGAGTGATTTGCGGCGCTCGGCGTGTACCGGGCGCAGAGCCAGTTCGCGGCAAGTCAAAATCGCCGCTTTGTTCATTCACCAACTGATGCGCTGATCGACCTCAAAGTCCGGTGCCGGTTGCGCCGCTAGGTCCCAGTCTGCTGGCTCGGTTTGCGCCCCGTCATCCATCTGCGCATCACTACAGTCATCCCACAGCGGTGGCCCGCGCGCCGGGGAGATGCGGGGTGGCTCTGAATCTGCCCCGATGTGGTCCAGGATGTGCCGGATGTCAGCGCTGTGCGTAATGAACGCGATGATGCGCATATGCCCGCCACACAGCGGACACAAGAGGGGGAACACCTCGTAGATGCGGGCGATCAGCACCGCCCACAGGTAGTGCGCTGCACGCTTGGGCAGCACCGGCTCGCTCTGGGATGGCAGCGCGCTGCTCATCGGTACCACACCAGGCGCGCACTCCCCCGTGCTGATCGACGCGCCCAGCACGGGAGCGGCTTGCGCCGGTGTCGCCAGCGCCGTCACCGCAGCCCTGAGCGGCGAGTTGGGTGCCAACACGCCAAAATAGCGGTGCCGGTGGGTGCGTGGCGGGGGAACCAGCGCGGCAATGCGGTCGATCAGTTCCAGCGGTGTGAGGTGCAGCTCATCTGCCTTGGCACCGCGCTTGTCACTGGTGGGCTCAAGGGTGGAATACGACACCTGACGCAGAGACTTGCATTGCGGCATCAGCGCTGCCCTCGCCTGCCACTTCCTCAAACACCCCGTCCACCACACAGACGTGGAAGTGGACGTGTTCGTTCAGGCTGGAGCCGAACCTGTGGATGAAGGCCACTGCGCCGATGTGCAGGCTTTCCTTGTCTGCATTGGCCGCGCCAATGCAGTGCGCCTGCAGGCTTTGCGCAATCACCCGCAGGAAGATGCGCAGCACCATATTGAGCACTGGCCCGTCGCGCTGCATGAAGTAACGAAGCCGCTTGGGAACCGACAGCACCCACTGGCGCACCGGCAGGCGGGGGAATACGTGATCGTTCAGGTGCGCTGCTGTCTCCACCATGCGCCGGGTGGTGCACGAGGGGCAGACTCCCCGGCCTTTGCAGGAGAAGGCTACAAAGTAGTCGTGCCCACAGTCGCCGCAGCGAGCGCGGGCAAAGCCATGGGCAAAGATGCCGCACTCAAGATACTTGGCAAACGCTTTGCGCACGAAGGGCTTGGGGGTGTGGTGGTCGCCCTGGCCGTCGAACTGACCCGCGCTGGCCAACTCTAGCCAGGTCTCGTAGTGCTCGGCTACCATTTGGTAGAGCAGCGTGCGTTCGGGGTGGCGTGGGTTGTAGAGCTTGGGCTTGGAAGTGGCTGACATGAATACTGTACAAATGCACAGTATTCTGCGGCGATTGTTTGGGTACGCAAAGCACAAGGCCCGAACCGTCGCCAGTTCGGGCCTTGTCAGGTAGCTTGGCTGCGGACTTACTTGCGCGCAGGCGGCACATCCGTGCAGCTGCCATGCGCCACTTCCGCCGCCATGCCGATGCTCTCGCCCAGCGTCGGATGCGGGTGGATGGTCTTGCCGATGTCGACAGCGTCCGCACCCATCTCGATGGCCAGGGCGATCTCGCCGATCATGTCGCCCGCATGCGTGCCGACCATGCCGCCGCCCAGGATCTTGCCGTGGCCCCGGCCAGCA
>JADKDJ010000037.1 GCA_016718405.1 Candidatus Rhodoferax odensensis | reverse complement strand
GGATAGGCGTTTTAACCGCATGAGGCCAAGTATCGCACCGCGGAAGCGCCATCAAGAAGCTGAGACACTCGATTTTCCCGCCCAGGTGTCAGGTTCACCACCAGGGTTTGGCGTTCAGGAGAGTGATTTGCGGCGCTCGGCGTGTACCGGGCGCAGAGCCAGATCGCGGCAAGTCAAAATCGCCGCTTTGTTCATTCACCAACTGATGCGCTGATCGACCTCAAAGTCCGGTGCCGGTTGCGCCGCTAGGTCCCAGTCTGCTGGCTCGGTTTGCGCCCCGTCATCCATCTGCGCATCACTACAGTCATCCCACAGCGGTGGCCCGCGCGCCGGGGAGATGCGGGGGTGGCTCTGAATCTGCCCCGATGTGGTCCAGGATGTGCCGGATGTCAGCGCTGTGCGTGATGAACGCGATGATGCGCATATGCCCGCCACAGCGGACACAAGAGGGGGAACACCTCGTAGATGCGGGCGATCAGCACCGCCCACAGGTAGTGCGCTGCACGCTTGGGCAGCACCGGCTCGCTCTGGGATGGCAGCGCGCTGCTCATCGGTACCACACCAGGCGCGCACTCCCCCGTGCTGATCGACGCGCCCAGCACGGGAGCGGCTTGCGCCGGTGTCGCCAGCGCCGTCACCGCAGCCCTGAGCGGCGAGTTGGGTGCCAACACGCCAAAATAGCGGTGCCGGTGGGTGCGTGGCGGGGGAACCAGCGCGGCAATGCGGTCGATCAGTTCCAGCGGTGTGAGGTGCAGCTCATCGGCCTTGGCACCGCGCTTGTCGCTGGCAGGCTCACTGCGCTGTTTGGCACAGCGGTACACCAGTTTGCTTCCCTCTTTGCGCAGTCGCTCCATGGAAAACGGTGGACGCGCGCAATAGCGCAGCAGCCGCTCCAGCGCAGCGCGGTCGTGGGCTTCGATGCAGACACCGGCGTCCACCGAAAAGCCGCTGTGTTTGTAGCCCAGCATGGCATGTCTTTGGCGTCACAGTTCTCCAGCAGACCCCGAGCAACAAAGGCGCGCAGGATGCGTTTTTGCAGTGTGGTCTGCACTGGGGCCACGGTAGCCGCATCAATGCCGGTGGCCGGGTGGAATACAACACTTGGCGAAGAGGATTGCATTTGGGCATCAGCGCTGCCCTCGCCTGCCACTCCCTCAAACACCCCATCCACAACACAGACGTGGAAGTGAACGTGTTCATTGAGGCTTGAGCCGAAACGGTGAATAAAGGCCACTGCACCGATGTGCAGCTTTGCCTTGTCCACATTGGCCACGCCAGGGCAATGGGTCTGCAGGCTTTGCGCAATGACCCGCAGGAAGATGCCCAGCACCATGTTCAGCACCGCGCCGTCGCGCTGCATGAAGTACCGCAACCTCTTGGGCACGGAGAGCACCCACTGGCGCACCGGCAGGCGGGGGAAGACGTGGTCGCTCAGGTGTGCCGCCGTCTCGGCCATGCGCCGCGTGGTGCACGAGGGGCAGACTCCACGGCCTTTGCAGGAGAAAGCGACGAAGTAGTCATGCCCGCAATCCTCGCAACGAGCGCGGGCGAAGCCATGGGCAAAGATGCCGCACTCCAGATATGTGGCAAACGCTTTGCGTACGAAGGGCTTGGGGGTGTGGTGGTCGCCCTGGCCGTCGAACTGACCCGCGCTGGCCAACTCCAGCCAGGTCTCGTAGTGCTCGGTTACTGTTTGGTAGAGCAGCGTACGCTCGGGGTGGCGTGGGTTGTAGAGCTTGGGTTTTGCAGTGGTCGGCATGAATACTGTACGAATGCACAGTATTCTGCGGCGATTGCTGGGGCACGCAAAGCCCGAACCGTCGCCAGTTCGGGCCTTGTCTGGGTCGCTTGGCTACTGGCTTACTTGCGCGCTGGAGGCACATCCGTGCAGCTGCCATGCGCCACCTCCGCCGCCATGCCGATGCTCTCGCCCAGCGTGGGGTGCGGGTGAATCGTCTTGCCGATATCCACTGCATCCGCCCCCATCTCGATGGCCAGGGCGATCTCGCCAATCATGTCGCCCGCATGCGTGCCGACCATGCCGCCGCCCAGGATCTTGCCGTGGCCGTGGGCTTCGGGTGAGTCATCAAACAGTAGCTTGGTGACACCTTCGTCGCGGCCATTGGCAATGGCGCGGCCACTTGCCGTCCAGGGGAACAGGCCCTTCTTGACCTTGATGCCTTGCGCTTTGGCCTGGTCTTCGGTGAGGCCCACCCAGGCCACTTCGGGGTCGGTGTAGGCCACGCTGGGGATGACACGGGCGTTGAAGGCGGCCGCGGCGAGTTCCTTGTTGCCTTGCAGTTCACCGGCAATGACTTCGGCCGCCACATGCGCTTCGTGCACCGCCTTGTGCGCCAGCATGGGCTGGCCCACGATGTCGCCGATGGCGAAGATGTGGGGCACGTTGGTGCGCATCTGGATGTCGACGTTGATGAAGCCGCGGTCTGTGACGGCTACGCCAGCCTTCTCGGCGGCGATCTTCTTGCCGTTGGGGGTGCGGCCCACGGCTTGCAGCACGAGGTCGTAGACCTGGGGTGCGGGGGCGGTACCGCCCTCCTCCGCTGGTGCAAAGGTCACCTCAATGCCTTCGGGCAAGGCGCGTGCGGAGACGGTCTTGGTCTTGAGCATGATGTTGTCAAAACGCTTGGCGTTCATCTTCTGCCAGATTTTGACCAGGTCGCGGTCGGCGCCTTGCATGAGGCCGTCGAGCATTTCCACCACGTCCAGGCGCGCGCCCAGCGTAGAGTAGACGGTGCCCATTTCCAGGCCGATGATGCCCCCGCCCAGGATGAGCATGCGTTTGGGTACTTCCTTCAAGGCCAGGGCACCGGTGCTGTCCACCACGCGCGGGTCTTGGGGCATGAAGGGCAGGCGCACGGCCTGGCTGCCCGCAGCGATGATGGCCTTTTTGAACGCCACCACTTTCTTGGTGCCGGTCTTCTCCTGGCTGGTGCCGGTGGTTTCTTCCACCTCCAGGTGGTTGGCCCCGGCAAAGCTGCCGTAGCCGCGTACGATGGTCACCTTGCGCATCTTGGCCATGGCGGCCAGGCCGCCGGTCAATTTACCGATGACCTTTTCCTTGTGGCCGCGCAACTTGTCGATGTTGACTGTCGGTGCGCCAAAGTCCACCCCCAGATCGCCCAGGTGTGAGACTTCATCCATGACGGCAGCCACGTGCAGCAAGGCCTTGGACGGGATGCAACCGACGTTGAGGCAGACGCCACCCAACTGCGCATAACGCTCGACCACAATGACCTTGAGACCCAGGTCAGCTGCGCGGAAGGCGGCGCTGTAGCCGCCGGGGCCACCGCCCAGTACCAGCACGTCGCACTCCAGATCGGCGTTGCCGGCAAAGCTGGCGGCTGGCGGGGCAGCGCTGGCGCCATTGTTTGCTACTGAATTAGTAGCAACCGAAGCAGGCGCAGCGGCGGCTGCAGCCTGAATTGACGCGGGAGCCGCAGCAGTGGCCGTCGCACCAGCACTGTCCGCCGCCTCCAGCAGCAATACCAGCGAGCCTTCCTTCACCTTGTCGCCCAGGGCGACCTTAGCTCCTTGACCACGCCGGCATGGCTGCTGGGGATCTCCATGGAGGCTTTGTCACTCTCCACGGTGATCAGGCTTTGCTCGGGCTTGATGCTGTCGCCGGGCTTGACCATCAACTCGATGACGGTCACTTCGGCGAAATCGCCGATATCGGGGACTTTGATTTCCAGGATCGCCATAGGTGTCTTTCTTTGTGTACGCTGCGCTACAACCTAACTTGGGTTCGCGTGTGTCGTTACTGAAACTACGATTTCGATTTGAGGGTGAACAGCTCCACCGGCCCGCCGGAGTTCTTGTCGAACTCGCAGCCGGCGTGGATACCAATGCTGGCCACTTCGCGGGCGGTCTTGGCCTTGTCCCACGATGCGTACATCGCGCCCAGCGCGAAGCTGCGCCCCGAGCCAATACCCCAGAACTGGTTGAACTCGAACACCTCGCGGTAGCTGTACAGGCCATAGATGCCACTTGCGTTGGCAATCAGCACGCTAAACTGGCTCGACTCGTACGGATCGTTGTCCTCTTCCTTGGTCTGCAGGAAAAACGACTCCTTGAGCAGCGGATGCAGCTTGGTGAAGGTGTCAAACACCTCGTCCTTGCTGCCCAGTTTGAGCTGGTCCTTGGGCAAGGCCGTCATGGCCTTGCGCAGCACCGGAAAGTGCGCCACGGTCCCCGCAATGCCCACATAGCTGGCGCCGCCCACCGCATCAACCTTGAACAATTTGCTGTTGGGCTCATAGCGGTGACCCAGGCGCGTGTCACCAAAGGTCACCATGGTGTCGGCGGCAATCGCCACCTGCCCAGCCTTCTTGACGACAACCACCGTGGTCACAACAGAACCCTGCGGAAGTCGCCCAAAATCTGGCCCAGATAAACGTTGAAGCGCGCCGCGGCCGCACCGTCAATCACACGGTGGTCCCAGGTCAGGCTCAAGGGGCAGCATCAGGCGCGGCTGGAACGCCTTGCCGTCCCACACCGGTTCCGTGGTGGAGCGGCAAACGCCCAGGATCGACACTTCGGGCGCGTTAATGATGGGCGTGAAATAGCGCCCACCAATGCCGCCCAGGCTGGAGATGGTGAAGGTGGCGCCGCTCATCTCGGCCGGGCTCAACTTACCGTCGCGCGCCTTCTTGGCCAACTCGCTCATCTCGGCGCTGATCTGGAAAATGCCCTTCTTGTCGGCGTCCTTGATCACCGGCACCATCAAGCCATTGGGCGTGTCCGCCGCAAACCCGATGTGCCAGTAGTTCTTGTAAATCAAGGCGTCGCCGTCGAGCGAGCTGTTGAACTCGGGGTACTTCTTGAGTGCGGCGACACAGGCCTTGATCAGGAAGGCCAGCATCGTGACCTTGACACCTGATTTCTCGTTCTCCCTATTGGTGGAGACGCGAAAAGCCTCCAGATCCGTGATGTCGGCGTCGTCGTGGTTGGTGACAGCCGGAATCATGATGGCATTGCGCAGCAGGTTGGCACCGCTGATCTTCTTGATGCGGCTCATCTCCTTGCGCTCGATCGGACCGAACTTGGCGAAATCAACTTTGGGCCAGGGGATCAGGCCCAGCGCAGCGCCGTCGCTGGCGCCACCCGCGGCGGCCTTGGGCGCGCTGGCGGCCATGGCCCTGGTCTGCGCCGCGCCACTCATCACCGACTTGGTGAAGGCTTGCACATCATCCTGCGTGATGCGGCCTTTGGGACCGGAGCCCCTGACTTCGTCAATCGGCACACCCAATTCACGCGCGAACTTGCGCACCGACGGGCTGGCATGCGGCAAGCCGGTTAGCGCCACGGTTGGGTTGTGCGCAGGCAGTGGCGCACTCACGCTGGCTGGCGCACTGGGTGCGACAACGGCAGCCACGCTGCTGCCCCCTGGCGGCGCAACAACCGGGGCCGCTGCCGGTGCCGATGAGGGCACTGCACTGCCTTCGAGCACGGCCAGCAAGTCACCAACGTTGACTTTGTCGCCAAGCTTGACCAGCAAGCCCTTGATCACACCGGCGGCGCTGGAAGGAATTTCCATGGAAGCCTTGTCGGACTCGACCGTGATCAAGGACTGCTCCAGCTTGACGCTGTCGCCCACCTTGACCATGACTTCGATCACCGTCACGTCCTTGAAGTCGCCGATGTCGGGCACCCGCAGTTCCACCGGCCCCACGGCTGCAACCGTCGCCGCGGCGGGACTTGCCACCGCGGCGAGCGGTACAAACGGCGCGGCCGGCGCAGCGGCGGTCGTTGGCGCAGGGGCAGGCGCTGGTCCTGGCGCGGCGCTTGCTCCCGCCACCTCCAGCATGAGCACCACCGAGCCCTCGGCCACCTTGTCGCCGAGTTTGACCTTGAGTTCTTTCACCACACCGGCGTGACTCGACGGGATCTCCATCGACGCCTTGTCGGACTCGACCGTCACCAAAGACTGGTCCACCGCCACGCTGTCGCCCGGCTTGACCATCAGCTCGATCACCGTCACTTCGGCGAAGTCACCAATATCGGGGACCTTGATTTCGATTGTCGCCATGTTGTTCTTTCTAGTCAGTTGGGGTCAGAGCACATTCGCTGCGCAAAGTGGTCTGACCCGCAAGGTTTCAGGCATACAGCGGGTTGAGGGTGTCAGTCTTGATGCCGTACTTGGCGATCGCCTCGCTGACTTTGCTGGCCGGCACGGTGCCGTCTTCGCTCAGGGCCTTGAGCGCAGCGACCACGATGTAGTGGCGGTTGACCTCAAAGTGCTCGCGCAGCTTGGCCCTGAAATCACTTCGGCCAAAACCGTCGGTGCCGAGCACCTTGTAATTGCGACCCTTTGGAATGAAGGGGCGAATCTGCTCGCCGAAGACCTTCATATAGTCGGTGGCGGTGATGACCGGGCCCGTGTGCTTGTCGAGTTGCTGGGCCACAAAGGGCAGCCGTGGCGGCGCTTCGGGGTGCAACAGGTTGTAGCGCTCGCAATCCTGGCCGTCGCGCGCCAGTTCATTGAAGCTTGGGCAACTCCAGACGTTGGAGCCCACGCCCCAATCGATCGCCAGCAGCTCCTGTGCCGCCAGCGACTCGCGCAGAATCGCACCAGAGCCCAGCAACTGCACCCGCGGCGTCATCTTGGGACCCTCCTTGCACAGGTACATGCCCTTGATGATTTGCTCTTCGGTGCCTTCGGCCAAGCCGGGCATGGCGTAGTTTTCGTTAAGCAGCGTGATGTAGTAGAAGACATCCTCCTGCTTTTCCACCATGCGCTTCAAGCCGTGGTGCAGGATCACGCCCACCTCATGCGCAAAGGTCGGGTCGTAGCTGACGCAGTTCGGTATGGTGTTGGCCAGGATCTGGCTGTGGCCGTCTTCGTGCTGCAAGCCTTCGCCATTAAGCGTGGTGCGGCCAGAGGTGCCGCCCAGCAAGAACCCGCGCGCCAGCATGTCGCCCGCGGCCCAGGCCAGGTCGCCAATACGCTGGAAACCGAACATCGAGTAGTACACGTAGAACGGCACCATGATGCGGTTGCTGGTGCTGTAACTGGTGGCGGCCGCAATCCAACTGGCCATGCCACCGGCTTCGTTGATGCCCTCTTGCAAGATCTGGCCGGCCTTGTCTTCCCGGTAGTACATCACCTGGTCTTTGTCCACTGGCGTGTAGTTCTGGCCGGCCGGGTTGTAGATGCCGATCTGGCGGAACAAGCCCTCCATCCCGAAGGTGCGCGACTCGTCCACCACCACCGGCACTACGCGCGGGCCCAGCGCCTTGTCGCGCAGCAGCGTCGTCAAAAAGCGAACATAGGCCTGGGTGGTGGAAATCTCACGGCCCTCTGGAGTGGCTTCCATCACCGACTTGAAGGTGTCGATCGAAGGCACCGTGAACTGCTCGTCGGCCTTGGTGCGCCGGTGCGGCAGGTAGCCCCCCAGGGCCTTGCGCCGCTCGTGCAAGTAGCGCATCTCTGGGGTGTCGTCCGCCGGCTTGTAAAACGGCAGCTTGGCGATCTCGCTGTCGGGCACCGGGATGTTGAAGCGGTCGCGAAAGGCCTTGATGTCCTCGTCGGTGAGCTTCTTGGTCTGGTGCACGTTGTTCTTGCCTTCGCCGGCTTTGCCCATGCCAAAGCCTTTGACGGTCTTGGCCAGAATCACCGTAGGCTGACCGGTGTGCTGGGTTGCGGCATGAAACGCGGCATACATCTTCTTGTTGTCATGCCCACCACGGCGCAGCGCCCAGATGTCGTCGTCGCTCATCTTGGAAACCAGCTCCAGCGTGCGGGGATCACGACCAAAGAAGTTCTTGCGCACGAAGGCACCGTCGTTGGCCTTGAAGGCCTGGTAGTCACCATCAAGCGTTTCCATCATCACCTTGCGCAGCGCGCCGTCCTTGTCGCGCGCGAGCAGGGCGTCCCAGTCGCTGCCCCAGATGACCTTGATGACGTTCCAGCCGGAGCCGCGGAACTCGCCTTCGAGTTCCTGGATGATCTTGCCGTTGCCACGCACCGGACCGTCGAGCCGTTGCAGGTTGCAGTTGACCACGAACACCAGGTTGTCGAGCTTCTCGCGCGCGGCCAGACCAATGGCACCAAGCGACTCCACCTCATCCATTTCACCGTCGCCACAAAACACCCACACCTTGCGGTTCTCGGTGTTGGCAATGCCGCGGGCGTGCAGGTACTTCAGAAAGCGCGCCTGGTAAATCGCCATCAAGGGGCCCAGGCCCATCGACACGGTCGAGAACTGCCAGAAGTCGGGCATCAGCTTGGGATGCGGGTAGCTCGACAGCCCCTTGCCATCGACCTCCTGGCGGAAGTTGAGCAACTGCTCTTCCGACAAGCGCCCCTCGAGGTAGGCGCGGGCGTAGACGCCCGGCGCGGAGTGGCCCTGGATAAACAGGCAATCGCCTCCATGCTCCTTGCCGGGCTCATTGCTCTCGGCGTGCCAGAAATGGTTGAAACCCGCGCCAAACATGTGTGCCAGCGAGGCAAAGGAACCGATGTGCCCACCCAGGTCGCCGCCGTCGGCGGGGTAGTGGCGATTGGCCTTGACCACCATCGCCATGGCATTCCAGCGCATGTAGGCGCGCAGGCGCCCTTCCAACGCCAGATTGCCTGGCGAGTGCTCTTCCTGGTCGGACTCAATGGTGTTGACATAGCCGGTATTGGCTGAGAACGGCATGTCGATACTGCTCTGACGCGCATGCTCCAGCAGTTGCTCCAGCAGGTAGTGGGCGCGTTCGGGACCTTCGCTTTGAATCACAGCGGACAGGGCGTCCATCCACTCACGGGTTTCGGCGAAATCGGCGTCGGCGACGCTTTGTTGGGCGGTGCTTGCGGGAACGGCTGACATGCTTGTCTCCTGTGGTTTATCACGTAATTTAGTACACAGACTCTAGTGTCGCACAAAAAAAGGACAATTTCAAGATGTGCTTTCATATTTTATATCGTGATATTCAAGGTTAATCCTACAAACCGACCGTCGGCGACAAGGCGCGCGACAGACGGACGATTGCTGGCAACCGTCCCCTACACTTCGGGGATGCCCTTGAGCCAACCCATCGCGCTGACTGAGCCGCACAAAGTGTCGGCACTGGAGGCGTTGCGCTCGCGCTGGCGCAGGCTGTCGCCACACCGTCAGGATCGCTTTGCCATGCTCGCGCCGTTGGCATCGGTGGTGTTGTTCCTGACCGCTATTGCGGCGTCATTTGTTTACCTGCGGCTCGAAGAGATCCACCGCGACCAGGAGGCCGTGCAGCGTGACGTCGAGTACACCCAGCAACGTCTGCGCCTGCACCTGCTGGAGCGACAAGAACAGCTGATGCGCATCGCGCGCGACATTTCCAACCAGGAAATCGATACCGACGATCTGCCCGCGCGAGCCGAGTCCCTGATCAACATGCATCCAGAACTTCAAAGCCTGAGCTGGATTGATGCGCAACAGCGCGTCCGGGTCAGCTACAGCGCGGCCAGCCTGGGCATCGTCCAACTGTCCTCAGCCGGCGCGCGCTTGAAGGCCGACGAGATACAGAACAACTTTGGTCTGGCCCGCGACCTGCAACAACCCATTTACGCGCAACCCGTCGCCAACGCCGAAGTGCCCGCCACCCTGCAGTTGCACATTCCGCTGACCTACCGTTCCCGTTTTGCCGGCGTCCTGCTGGCTGAGTATTCGATCGATGGTCTGTTTCGGTATGGCGTCCCGTCCGAGGTGACCGCGCGCCATGCGATGTCGCTGCGCGACGCCAACGGCACACTGCTGGCGGGCGCCACCATGCCGACCAAGAACCGGGCCACCTTCATGCAACTGCCGTGGGCCAGCCCGCCCATCGAGTACGAAGTGCCGGTGTCTCCGGTCGGCAACGGACTGTTGATTCGAGCGCAGGCCTATCGCACATCACTGGGGGTGATCGGCAGCGGCCTGTTCTGGCTCGTCGGCGTACTCAGCGCCATGACCGCCTGGATGCTGCTGGCAAACTGGCGGCACACCCGTCGACGCATGCAGGCACAGAAAGACCTGATGTCCGAGACCAACTTTCGTCGCGCGATGGAGAACTCGATGCTGACCGGCATGCGGGCACTCGACCTGCAGGGCCGCATCACCTACGTCAACGCTGGTTTTTGCCAGATGACCGGCCTCAGCGAGGCCGAGTTGGTCGGCCGAACCGCGCCGTTCCCCTACTGGCCCGACGAAGACCGCGAGGCACTGAACGCGCGGCTGGAAGACGAACTGGCTGGCCGCATCCCCCTGGGCGGCATTCAGGTGCGCATCAAACGTCGAGACGGCACCTTGTTTGACGCGCGCTTGTATGTATCACCGCTGATTGACGCCAAGGGTGCGCAGACCGGCTGGATGACGTCCATGACGGACATCACCGAACCCAATCGCATCCGCGAACAACTCTCAGCCTCGTACGAGCGGTTCACCACCGTGCTCGAAGCGCTGGACGCGTCGATCTCGGTGGCGCCACTGGGCAGCGACGAACTGCTCTTTGCCAACAAACTGTACCGCCTGTGGTTTGGCGTGCAAACAGGCGGGCATCTGCAATTGGTGGCCCAGGCCGGCGTACCCATGGCACCGCCCAGCGACGAGTCGCTTGATGACGTCGATGCATTCGCTGGCTTGCCCACCGAAACCCTGCCCGACACCGAAACGGAAAGCGCCGAGATCTACCTCACCGAGCTCGACAAGTGGCTGGAGGTACGCACGCGCTACCTGAGCTGGGTCGATGGGCGGCTGGCTCAAATGGTGATTGCCACCGACATCACCGCCCGACGCCACGCCGAGGAACAGGCTGCGGCCCAAACCGAACGGGCTCAAAACGCCAGTCGCCTGATCACCATGGGCGAGATGGCCTCCAGCGTGGCGCACGAGCTCAACCAGCCGCTGACCGCCATCAACAACTACTGCAACGGCATGGTGTCACGCATCAAAGCGCATCAGATCAGCGAGGAGGACTTGCTCGGCGCGCTGGAAAAAACCGCCAAGCAGGCGCACCGGGCCGGTCAGATCATTCAGCGCATTCGCTCCTTCGTCAAACGCAGCGAGCCCAACCGCAGCGTCTCGGTGGTCAGCAATATGGTTGAAGAGGCGGTGGAGCTGGCCGAGATCGAACTGCGCCGTCGCAACGTTCGGCTGCGCCACTACGTGGCGGCGCGCTTGCCCACGCTGATGGTGGACCCAATCCTGATCGAGCAGGTATTGGTGAACCTGCTCAAAAACGCCGCTGAGTCGATCGACGCGGCCCAGCGCCCCACCGCCCGGCGCAGCGTTGAGCTGCGCGTGGTCCCCACGCAAATCGATGGCAAGCAGCTGGTGGAGTTCTCGGTCACGGATTCGGGACAAGGTCTGGCACCTGAGGTTATGGGTCGCCTCTACGAAGCGTTTCACTCCACCAAGTCAGACGGCATGGGCATCGGACTGAGCTTGTGCCGCTCGATCGTCGAATCCCATCAAGGTCACATCAAGGCCGAGAACATCTACAATGGGCCCGAAGTGACGGGGTGCTGTTTTCTTTTCCGGATCCCCGTGACGGCGCCCGATAGTTCGTTGGAAGTCGATCGGCGCGTTCTTTCAAGTCAACAAGGTAGAGCATGAGTTTGATACCCAAGAAAGGCACCGTCTATGTCGTCGACGACGACGAGGCAGTGCGAGACTCGTTGCAATGGTTGCTCGAGGGCAAGGACTACCGGGTGCGCTGCTTTGAATCGGCCGAATCCTTTCTGGGTCGTTATGACGCACGCGAAGTGGCTTGCCTGATCGTCGACATCCGTATGGGCGGGATGACCGGTCTGGAACTGCAAAACCGTCTGATCGAGTCGCGCAGCCCCTTGCCCATCGTCTTCATCACTGGCCATGGTGATGTGCCGATGGCGGTCGACACGATGAAGAAGGGCGCGATGGACTTCATCCAGAAACCCTTCAAGGAAGAGCAGTTGGTGGCCCTGGTCGAGCGCATGCTTGATCACGCCAAGGGCGCCTTCGCCGAGCATCAAAGCGCCGCCAGCCGCGATGCCCTGATGGCCAGACTGACCCTGCGCGAGGCCCAGGTACTGGAGCGCATTGTTGCCGGGCGCTTGAACAAGCAGATTGCCGACGACCTGGGTATCAGCATCAAAACGGTGGAGGCGCACCGCGCCAACATCATGGAAAAGCTCAGTGCCAACACCGTGGCGGACCTGCTCAAGATCGCCCTGGGGCAAACCGCCACCAAAGCCTGATGCGTTTGGCCGTATAGCAAGCTGCGCCCGCCGGTCATTGGCCAGCGGGCGTTTTCGATTGAGAGCAGAAAGTCATGACCCAACCAACCTATGGCCGTCTCATTGACGGCGTTGCCCTGTCTAGCAAACTGCGCACCGATGTGGCCACTCGGGTGCAGGCGCTGCGCGCGCGCGGCGCCACGCCGGGACTTGCAGTGATTCTGGTCGGCGACGATCCGGCCAGCGCTGTTTATGTGCGCAACAAAGTGAAGGCCTGCGCCGACACCGGCATCAGGTCCATATTCGAAAAGTACGAGGCCACCCTGCCCGAGGCCGATCTGCTCGAGCGCATCAGCGCCCTCAATGCCGATCCGACCGTGCACGGCATTCTGGTACAGATGCCGCTGCCCAAGCACATCAACCCGCACAAGGTGATCGAGGCCATTTCGACCGCCAAGGATGTCGATGGCTACGCCACCCTGAGCGCTGGTGAACTGATGACCGGTCAGCCGGGTTTTCGGCCCTGCACACCCTACGGCTGCATGAAGCTGATCGAAAGCACGGGCACCGACTTGCGCGGCAAACACGCCGTGGTCATCGGGCGCAGCAATACCGTGGGCAAACCCATGGCCTTGCTGTTGCTGCAAGCCAATGCCACGGTCACTGTCTGCCACAGCGCTACCGCCGACATCGCGTACCACACGCGCCAGGCGGACGTGATTGTGGCTGCCGTCGGCAAGCGCAACGTGCTGACCGCCGACATGGTCAAGCCCGGTGCGGTGGTGATCGACGTGGGCATGAACCGCACGCCAGAAGGCAAGCTGTGTGGCGATGTCGATTTTGCCGGTGTGCAACCCGTCGCCAGCCACATTACCCCAGTGCCTGGTGGCGTCGGCCCGATGACCATCACCATGCTGCTGGTCAACACGTTGGAGGCGGCCGAACGCGCCGCTGCTTGATCGGCCCGATTTCACCCCCAATTGCCTGGCAGCACCAACACTCACGCCTTTGCCGAACACGACGACACCCGATTCCATGACCACCAATCCCCTGCTCGACTTCCACGACCTGCCGCGATTCAACGAGATTGAGCCCGATCAGGTGGCGCCAGCGATCGACATCCTGCTTCAAAACGCCAACCAGGCGCTCGAAGCCGTGACGCGGCCAGACTTTCCTGCCCGTTGGACCGATATTGCGCGCGTGCTCGATGTCAGCACGGAGCGCCTGAGCCGTGCCTGGGGCACGGTCAACCACCTTAACGCGGTAGCCGACACGGCCGAGCTGCGCGCCGCCTACAACGAAGCCCTGCCCAAGGTCACCGAGTTCACCACTCGACTGGGCGCTGACGAGCGCCTGTATGCCAAGTACAAGGCGATCGACCCTGACACCCTCAACGCCGAACAGCGTCAGGCCCATCGCAACGCCCTGCGCAACTTTGTGTTGGGCGGCGCCGAGCTCACCGGCACGGCCAGGGCGCGCTTTGCCGAAATCCAGGAACGCGCCGCCGAACTGGGCCAGAAGTTCAGTGAGAACGCGCTCGATGCCACCGACGCGTTCGCCTACTACGCCTCGTCAGACGAGGTCGACGGCATCCCCCTTGACGTGCAGCAGACGGCTCGCAACGCCGCACAGGCCGAGGGCAAGGATGGCTACAAGCTGACGCTGAAGATGCCCTGCTACCTGCCGGTGATGCAGTTTGCCCACAGCAGCGCGCTGCGCCAAACCCTGTACCGTGCCTATGTCACCCGCGCCTCGGACCAAGCCGGCGCCGACCTGAGCAAGTTTGACAACAGCGCCTTGATCCAGGAGTTGCTGGCGTTGCGACTAGAAGAAGCCAGTCTGCTCAACTATCCCAACTTCGGCACGGTGTCGCTGGTTCCCAAGATGGCCGACTCACCGCAGCAGGTGATCGACTTTCTGCGCGAGCTCGCTGCCAAAGCCCGACCATTTGCCGAGCAAGACATTGCCGACCTGCGCGCCTATGCCAGCGCACACCTGAATCTACCCGATCCGCAAGCGTGGGACTGGCCCTACATCAGCGAGAAGCTCAAGGAAGCGCGTTACGCCTTCAGCGAGCAGGAGGTCAAGCAGTACTTCACCGCACCCAAGGTTCTGAGCGGTCTGTTCAAGATTGTCGAGACCCTGTTCGAAGTAGCCATCCACCCGGATACCGCACCGGTCTGGCACCCTGGCGTGAGTTTCTACCGCATTGAGCGCGACAAGCAGCTGATCGGCCAGTTCTACCTCGACCCTGGTGCGCGTGCTGGCAAGCGCGGCGGCGCCTGGATGGACGACGTGCGTGCGCGCTGGCTACGCCCCGATACCGGCCAGTTGCAAACTCCGGTGGCGCACCTGGTGTGCAACTTCGCCGAAGGCGTGGACGGTAGGCCTGCGCTGCTCACCCACGACGATGTGACCACCCTGTTTCATGAGTTCGGCCACGGCCTGCACCACTTGCTGACGCAGATCAACGAGCGCGACGTCTCAGGTATCAGTGGTGTCGAGTGGGACGCGGTGGAGCTCCCCAGCCAGTTCATGGAGAACTTTTGCTGGGAGTGGGATGTGATCAAACACATGTCGGCCCACGTCGACACCGGCGCAGTGTTGCCGCGCGGGTTGTTCGACAAGATGCTGGCAGCTAAGAACTTCCAGGCCGGCATGCAGACGCTGCGCCAGATCGAGTTCGCCCTGTTCGACATGCTGTTGCACACCGCGCACGATCCAGCGCAGGACATCGCGCCGCTGCTGCAGCAAGTGCGCGACGAAGTGGCCGTTCTGCAGCCGCCAGACTGGAGCCGCACCGCGCACACCTTCAGCCACATCTTCGCGGGCGGCTATGCGGCGGGCTACTACAGTTACAAATGGGCCGAGGTGCTCAGCGCTGACGCCTATGCAGCGTTCGAAGAAACGGTGGGGCCAAACGGCTTGCCAAACGTCGAAACCGGTAGAAAATACCGACAAGCCATTCTCGAAGCCGGGGGCAGCCGGCCGGCAATCGAGTCGTTCAAGGCATTTCGCGGACGAGAACCGCGACTCGATGCCTTGCTACGACATCAGGGCATGACGTAGGCGACGCCGGCCTGCAATGCCGTCGGGCAGCTCTCACCTTTATCAGGGGACATGACATGAAGATCTTCACACATCGGCTGGCCGTCGCGATGTCCGGCGCTTTGCTGGCAATGACAGCCGCACAGGCTCAGACCGTGTACCGCGTGGTTGACCCCGATGGCCGCGTGCGGTTCACGGACCAGCCACCCGCCCCCGCGGAGAAAGCCACTGCCACCTCCGGCGGCAAGCCGGTCAGTGCGGCTCCAAGCGGCCTGCCGCTTGAGTTGCGCCAAGCCGTGAGCAAGTACCCGGTAACGCTCTACACCGCCACAGACTGCGCTCCCTGCGCCAGCGGCCGCGAGCTTTTGACCAACCGCGGCGTGCCATTCGTTGAACGCACCGTCAACACCGCCGAAGATGGCGAGGCGTTCAAACGTATTAGCGGCGATCTGTCACTTCCGTTCCTGACCATCGGTGTCCAACGCCTCAAGGGTCTGACCCCAAGCGAATGGGAGCAGTACCTGACAGCGGCTGGTTATCCCGCGACATCGCTGTTGCCGCGCAACTACCGCAATGCTGCCGCCACGCCCTTGGCGCCACCACCCGCCCCCGTCGCCACCAAGGCCGAAGAACCGAAGCGACCGGCTCCTGCACCGGTGGATCGCCCCGACCCCAACGCCAATCCGGCGGGGATCAAGTTTTAGGGAAATCACCGCCAGGCATGAGCGCTTCCAAGCGCTACCACCACGGCCCCAACGTTGGTGTCCGTCAGTACCTTGCCATCTGAAGTAAACCTTGAAGTTGGTTTTTTGGTCATGAATCAGCCCTTGGTCGATACTGTCCGGCAAAGCAAGCAATGACCTGAGTTGCGCTTCGCCACAGCAGCAGATGGTGAATGCCCAGCACGACAGTGTCGCCTCAGAACCAAGCAACCATGCGCCTGCCAAGCCATTTACGGCCAGCAAGCCGCATATCCAGGACACTCCCAGCTTCGCGATTTCCGCTTGCCCACTAACGACCCCCGCCAGCGCGCCGGGTGGCTGTGCCGGTTGGCCGGAGCCAATTCGCGGCGGCAACAGAGGCGAGACGCCGTCCACGGTGTTCACGCAAGTCGTGCCGCGCCACAAACGCCCCGCCCTCGGGCGCGCAGGCCAGTCGGCACGGACGCCCGGCGCGCGCGCCTGCATGCTTGCATGAAATCTCCGAGCCTGGGTGCGTTCTTGGCGCGGGATACATTTGGACTCAACATTCAGCGCCATGAGCGCCTCTCTTGGACGCCCGCGCAGGCATCCAAAAGGGCCACCCGTGCCACTATCTCCTACCCATCACCCCGCTTCATCTCCACGCGTTGCCGCCCAGCCCTTCCCCGCGCCTTCCACTCGGACAACTGCCGCTGTCGGTCCAAGGCCGTCAGGGTGTCGCGACGGCTTTCGCGCAATAGCTTGTGGTAGTTGCGCAAGCGCTCGGGCGGCACCTGGGCGCGCACCGCGCAGCCAGGCTCGTCGCCATGTTGGCAATTGCGGAAACGGCACTCCCCCGACAACGAAGCGACGTCGCCAAATAGTTGGCCCAAAGTCTGCCCATCCACATCCGGTCGCAGCGTGCGCACACCCGGCGTGTCGATGACACAAGCCCCGCTGGGTAGGCGGTGCAGTGAGCGGGCCGTGGTGGTGTGTTTGCCACGGCTGTCATGCTCGCGCACCGCGCCGGTGTCCTGAATGGCGTGGCCGGCCAGCGTGTTGGTCAGGGTGCTCTTGCCGGCACCCGACGAGCCCAGCAGCACCACGGTTTGGCCGGGGCCAAGGTAGGCGCGCAAAGCGTCCACGGCCGCCGGGCTGCGTGCATCCAGCGCCAGCACATCGACCGAATTGCCAACGCGTTGACGCAGCGCCTGCACGCGCGCGGACACCGCATCCGGTGCGGACAACTCCGCGATGTCGGCCTTGGTCAGCACCACCACGGGCAACACGCCACTGCTGCCCACCAACGCCAGGTAGCGCTCCAGGCGCTGCAGGTTGAAGTCCAGGTCCAACCCCATCACCAACAGGGCAGTGTCGACGTTGCTGACCACGGAGTGGCGGCTGCCATCGGCATCACGGCGAACGATGTGCGTCAACGGCGGCGCACGCAGCGTGACCCAGCTCTGTCCGTGTTCGTCGTCATGGCACAGCACCCAGTCACCCACCGCCAGCGCGCTGCCGTGCTCCAGTAGTTCACGGGTCAGCCGCGCCAGGGCGCGGGCTGCGGCTTGTTGCACACCATCGTGCACATCAAGCGTTTCGCGGTGCACGGCGGTGACACGGGCCCAGCGGTAGGCGCGTTCGCCCGGTTCTTCACACGCGGCCAGGGTCTGCGCCATCAGGGGGCTCAAACCGAGGCAGCGCAAATTTTCAAAAGAGAGTTCGATCATGATGGTCTGGTTGGTCAATTGGCGCCAGCGCCGGCCGCGAATCGGCGACGATCTGGCCCCAAGGGTTGCTAGTTGATTTCGCCATGGCACGAGCGCACGCCAAAGGGGTGCGTGCAGCACCTCGCGGCACTGGCGAAACCTGAGTTGAAAAACCGAAAGGTAGCGGTCAAGCCGCTGGTGGGCCGATTTGCAAGAAGGCAATCGGCCACGCGTGGCACAGCCAAGCGTCAGGCACGCGGAGCGCGAGTGAGGGATGGGTGAATGACCTTGGCGCGGGTCAGCGCGCCGCAGGCGTTACAGGGGTGCGAGACCCTGACCTAAGAAAAACCGATTCAACCCAGCCCGTCAGGCGACAACCGGCAAAGGAGTGTGGGTGCGATGGTTCATGGCCGTCTCCTTATCGTGGGTTGAGAATTCGCGGCGCAAGGGCCGCAGGGAAGTGGCGATTGTGGACAGCTCCCGCACCAGTGTCAATCGGGATTGGCAAGCGCGCAATGCACTGTTGCGTTTCGGCTGAAAACCACCGCAGTTGAGGACAGCGCTGAAGGTCTGTCCCGCAAGGTATCAGTAGGTGATCGTCCGCACACCCTGTGTGGTGCCCAGCAAACACACTTGCGCCTTCTGACAGGCGAACACCCCCACCGTCAACACGCCCGGCCATTGGCTGACCTGCATCTCGAAGGCCAATGGGTCGGTGATCTGTAAGCCCTTCACATCGAGCAGGATCAAGCCGTTGTCGGTGACCAGGGGCGCGCCATCTTTCATACGAATCTGCGCGTGCCCGCCTAGCACCTCACACTGTCGCATGATGCGCGCGGCGGCCATCGGAATCACTTCCACCGGCAAGGGGAATCGACCCAGCACCGGCACCAACTTCGATTCGTCGGCAATGCACACAAAGGTGCGCGATTGCGCTGCCACCACCTTCTCGCGCGTCAACGCCGCACCACCGCCCTTGATCATGAAGCCCTGGCCATCAATCTCGTCGGCGCCATCGATGTAGACCGACAATTCGCGCACGTCGTTGGCGTCAAACACCGGGATACCCAAGGCCACTAGTCGCTCGGTACTGGCCACGGAACTCGACACCGCGCCCTTGATCTGGTCCTTGATGGTGGCCAGAGCGTCGATGAACTTGTTGACGGTGGAGCCGGTACCCACGCCGACAATCTCCCCCGGCACCACATAGCGCAAGGCCGCCTGGCCGACCAGTGTTTTGAGTTGATCCTGGGTCAGCGGTGTGCCAGCGGCGGGAGCGGAGGTAGTCATCGGGGAAAATGGGCTGAGTTACATAAGTTGTGCAGGAATTATCCAATGTCTCTTGTCCCCTACGCCCTGGCCCGCCCTTTTCTTTTCGGTCTGGACCCGGAAGTCGCACACGAGCTCACGCTTGGCGCCTTGGCGCGCACGCAGAGCACGCCGCTGTCGTGGGCCTACTGCAATGGCGCGATCGACGACCCGATCACGCTAGCGGGCCTGCAATTTCCCAACCGGGTCGGTCTGGCCGCCGGGTTGGACAAGAACGCCCACTGCATCGACGGCCTGGGTGCCATGGGTTTTGGTTTTGTGGAAGTCGGCACCGTCACCCCCAAGCCGCAGCCAGGCAATCCCAAGCCGCGCATGTTCCGCCTGCCCCAAGCCAATGCCCTGATCAACCGACTGGGCTTCAACAACGATGGGCTTGATGCCTTCCTGACCAATGTACAGCGTGCCGCGTGCCGCCAGAAGAACAGCCGCAGCGCCATGCTGCTGGGCCTGAACATCGGCAAGAATGCCGCCACGCCGATCGAGCGCGCCACCGACGACTATCTGATTTGCCTCGACGGTGTCTACCCACACGCGGACTACGTCACCGTCAACATCTCAAGCCCCAACACCAAAAACCTGCGCGCCCTGCAAAGCGACGCCGCGCTGGACGCGCTGCTGGGCGCAATCGCCGCGCGCCGCGAGGAACTAACCAGGCAGCATGGCAAGCGCACGCCGATCTTCGTGAAGATCGCGCCGGACCTGAGCCCTGAGCAGGTGGCGGTGATCGCTGCCACGTTGCAACGCCATGGCATGGACGGCGTGGTGGCCACCAACACCACCCTGAGCCGCGAGGCGGTGGCGGGCATGCCGCATGCCGAAGAGGCTGGCGGCCTGTCCGGCGCGCCCGTGTTGGCGATGAGCAACCGCGTCATCAGCCAATTGCGCGACGCCTTGGGAAAGGGTTTCCCGATCATTGGTGTCGGGCGGCATCATGAGCGCGGCCGATGCGGTGAGCAAGATCAAGGCCGGCGCCGACGTGGTGCAGATCTACACCGGCCTGATCTACCGTGGCCCGGATCTGGTCAAACAGGCGGCTTTGGCGATCAAGAACAGTCGCTAGGGCTGGCGCTCGGGCACGTGCCTGGCGGCGTGTGCTTGTGTGTGTGCATGCACCTGCCGGTGCCGCTGCTTGTGCTTGCTGCGCCAGGCACCAAGCACGATGATCAGGCCCGGAATGAAGATCATGGCCCAGATGATCTTGTCCAGATTGGCTTTGACGAAAGGCATGTTGCCAAAAAAGTAGCCAACTGTGATCAAGCCGCCGACCCACAACGCACCGCCCGTGACGTCAAAAAACGTGAAACGCGCGCGGCTCATGTTGGCCACACCGGCCACAAAAGGCGCGAAGGTTCGCAGAAACGGCATGAAGCGTGCCGCAACGATGGTGAAACCACCGTGGCGCTCGTAGAAATCGTGGGTCCGATCGAAGGCCGCCTTGTTGAACAGACGCGAGTTCTCCCACTTGAATACCCGACTGCCGAAGTGTCGGCCAATGGCGTAATTGGTCTGGTTGCCCAGAATTGCCGCCGCCAGCAGCAAGCCCACCGAAAGCGGGTAACTCATCAGCCCCACGCCACACATGGCGCCCACCACAAACAACAGCGAGTCGCCCGGCAAGAACGGCATCACCACCAGACCAGTCTCGACAAAGATGATCAGAAACAGCAGGGCATACACCCACAGACCGTAGTTGCGTACAAAGGTCTCCAGGTGTTTGTCCACATGAAGCACGAAGTCCAGCAAGAATGAGAGCAGTTCCATGCTCGGCATTATCCGTGCGGTGTTGAAACCCTGTGAACCTTGCCCGCAGGCTCACGCCAGCGCGGGGACATCCGACGATCAGTTGAGGGCAGAGCGTCGCTGCGCTCCGGTCTGTCCCGCAAGGTACTAAGATTGTCGTCGTGAACGCCGTCCTTGCCCTCTTCCCCCGCCGCCCAATTCGTGAACTGCCCGATGAGCTGATCAGCCAGATTGCCGCCGGCGAAGTGGTGGAACGGCCAGCCTCGGTGGTGCGCGAGTTGGTGGACAACGCCTTGATGCCGGGGCCAGTCAGGTCACCGTGCGGCTGCTGGCCGGCGGCGTGCGGCTCATTGCGGTCGAAGACGACGGCGTGGGTATCCCTAAGGACGAATTGCCGATCGCCCTGAAACGCCACGCCACCAGCAAGATTGGCAACCTGCAAGAGCTGGAATCGGTCGGCACCATGGGCTTTCGTGGCGAAGCGCTTGCGGCCATCAACGCCATCGCGGACTGCTCCTTGCTGTCGCGCACCGCCGACCAGTCCAGTGCCTACCTGCTTAGCGGCCAGACCGGTGAGCTGCAACCGGTGGCCCGTGGCCGGGGCACCACCGTGGAGGTGCGTGAGCTGTTCTTCAGCACCCCGGCGCGGCGCAAGTTCCTCAAGACCGACGCCACCGAACTGGCCCACTGCGTCGAGGCCGTGCGCCGCCATGCGCTGGCCCGTCCCGACGTTGGTTTTGCCGTGTGGCACGAGGGCAAACTGGTCGAGCAGTGGCGTGCCTGCGCCGCCAGCCCGGCCGAGTCCGCTACAACGCTGGACCAGCGCCTACGCGATGTGCTGAGTGACGATTTTCTGGACCGCTCGGTGCTGGTCAACCATCAGCAGCGGCGCGAATCGACGCAGGGCCAGCCGGCCGTGCGGGTGTGGGGCCGCGTGGGCATTCCGGATGCGGCGCGCGCGCGCGCCGACCAGCAGTTCTGCTACGTCAATGGCCGCTTTGTGCGGGACAAGGTGCTCACCCACGCGGCGCGCAGCGCCTTTGAGGACGTGTTACACGGCCACCGCCAGCCGGTGTATGCGCTGTACATTGAGATCGATCCGACGCGGGTGGACGTCAACGTGCACCCGACCAAGATCGAGGTGCGTTTTCGCGACAGCCGCGAGGTGCACCAGGCGGTGCGCCATGCAGTGGAAGACGCGCTGGCGGCTCCGCGCGCCGGGCAGACAGACTTCGCCGCCCAGGCCCCTGGCGAACCCAGCGCATATGAGCAAAAACCGACACCAGTTTTCGCGGAACATACGCAGCGTGCTATGCATTTTCAAGCACCAACGGAGCCCGTCGCGCACCGTGTGAGCGACATTGGCATACCATGGCAACCCAGCAGTAACCCTCAAGGAGGCTGGGCGGCAGAGGGTTCTGCGCAGGTCAAGGAGGAGCTCGCACAGCGGGCGGGGGACACGAAGCAGAATCCTCTGCCGTCCAGCCTACAGGCCCGCGATGAACCGGCGCAAACTTGGCCCCTGGGCCGCGCCCTGGCCCAGTTGCAGGGCATCTACATCCTGGCCGAGAACACCCAAGGACTGGTTGTCGTGGACATGCATGCCGCCCACGAGCGCATCGTCTACGAGCGGCTCAAGAACCAACTTGCCTCCCAGAGCGCCAACGGCGCGACCACAACCGTGGCGCAACTGGCCAGCCAACCCCTGCTGATTCCTGCCACCTTTGCCGCTACACCACAAGAGGTGGCCACCACCGAAGCGCACACCGATACCCTGCAAACACTCGGATTGGACATCACGCCCTTCTCCGCCAAAACACTGGCCGTGCGAGCCGTGCCCGCCGCACTGGTGCACGGCGACGCGGTGGCGCTGGCACGCAGCGTCCTGGCGGAACTGGCACAGCACGAGGCCAGCACAGTGGTGCAACGCGCGCACAACGAGCTGCTCGCCACCATGGCCTGCCACGGCGCGGTACGCGCCAATCGCAAGCTAACACTTGAAGAAATGAACGCGCTGCTACGCCAGATGGAGCAAACCGAGCGCTCCGACCAGTGCAACCATGGTCGACCAACCTGGCGGCAGATCACCCTGAAGGAACTCGATACCCTGTTCCTGCGCGGGCGATAGGGTCGCGACGCAAACTCGCTTACAACTGTTGCACACCGGCGCCCGAAAACCGGCGCCAACACCCCTACACTTCGCCGCCACAGGACACAGGTCCTGCCCCGCAGGAGACGTTCACAATGAATCATGGCTTGTCCGCACGCGGCGTACTGAGCACCACCGCAGTCGCCTTGGTACTGGCCGGTTGCGCCGTGGTTCCGCCCGACGCCCACATGGCAGCATTCAGCACGCAGATGACCGGTACCAACCAGGTACCGGCCGTCAAGACCGCAGGCACCGGCAGGCTGGTGGCGGTGTACGACCGCAACACCAGCCTGTTTCGCTGGAAGCTGTCGTTCTCCGGCTTAAAAGGCGCGCCCACTGCCGGTCACTTTCACGGGCCTGCCGCCATCGGCGCCAACGCGCCAGCAGCGCTGCCCGTGGCAGGGCCGATCAAGAGCCCGATGGAGGGTCGCGCCACGCTGACCCAAGCGCAGGCCGCCGACCTGCTGGCGGGCAAGTGGTACGTCAGCATCGACACCACCGCACACCCGCGCGGCGAGATTCGCGGGCAAATCATCCTGCGGGAGTAGACCGGGCCGGGGGGCCGGTATCATCGCGGGTTCCTTCACGCGGCGGCACCCGCCGCCCGACGTGCGCGCAATGAACTTCAACCTGGCACTGCTGCTCCTCATCACCATGGTGTGGGGCACCACCTTCCCGCTGCTGAAATCGGCCGCCACCACGCTGAGCGGCGTCGAGATTTCGGCTATTCGTTTTGCCGTGGCAGCGGTCTGCATGGCGCCCTTCATCTGGAAGGTCCCCCGTCGCACCTGGATTGACGGCGCGGTGCTGGGCGCCCTGGCACTCGTCTCCTACGTAGCGCAGGCGTATGGCTTGCAATTCATCTCGTCCAACCGCAGCGCCTTCCTGACCAGCCTGGCGGTCTTGATCGTGCCACTACTCGGGTTGTTCTGGGGCGCACGACTGTCGCCCATCGTGTTGGGCGCGGCAGTGACAGCCTGCGCGGGCATTGGGCTGATGTCCTGGGAGGGCGGCGCGCACCTGCTGGGTGACAGCGCTACCCTGCTGTGTGCCTTGGCGTACGCGCTTTACGTGATTGTGCTGTCCCAACGTTCGGCCGGCCATGATTCGCGCCAGCTCACCGCAACGCAAATCGCCTTCATGGCGGTATTCTCCACCGGGTGGATCGGCCTCTCAGGGCTTGGCAACGACTCACTGGCGACCTTGGGGACACGGTTGGCGCCGCACTGGGTGTCCCTTCTGTACCTGGGCGTCATTGCGACCGCGGGCATGTTGCTGCTGCAGGCCATTGCCCAGCGCAAAGTATCGGCTGACAAGGCCGCCGTGGTCTACGCCTTGGAGCCCGTTTTCGCCGCGCTGTTCGGCTGGCTGTGGTTGGGCGAAGTGCTCGGTGCGCGCGCCGCATTGGGTGGCACCATGGTGGTACTGGCGGTGATTCTCAGCGAGATCAAGCCACGCCTCCCGCATCGCGCCTAGAGCCCTTGCGTTACCATCGCCGGGCAATCCGCTGAGGACAGCCTGTGCCGCAGCGTTACAGGAGCACGTTCATGACCCGACAGTGCGCTGTCTGCGGCAAAGTGGTCCCACGCCGGGACTGCCACAAAAACCGCTACATGGAGTACATCTGCCACGCGTGCCAGGCAACCGGAATCCGGTTCACACCCCAGGGGCGTCGCCAGTACTTGCTCAAACGCTTGCGCGCACCGGTGTTGATCGCCCTGGCCGTGGTCAGTATCGTGTTGCTGGTGCTTTGGCCCTACCTGATGAAATCCGGCATCTTTGGTTTCTGAATGCTGGTCACCGCACCCCAGGCATAGGACTCCATGGACACAACCCCGTAGGTGACGCCACCGTCGACGACCTGCATCATCTCGCCGCCGCTGGTGGCGCCCACCGCCACCAGCAGGGGCAGGAAGTGCTCCTCGGTCGGATGCGCCCGTTGCGCGTGTGGCGCCAGCTTGCGGTAGTTGACCAGGCGCTCGGTGTCATGGGCTGTCACGACCTGGCGAACCCAGTGCGTGAACTCGACAACATAGTCCGCCGCGGCCGCACCAGTTTGGTCAAGCTCATGAAGGTTGTGGGTCATGCTGCCGGAGGCCAAAATCATCACCCCCTGCGCGCGAAGGCTCGCCAGCGCTCGGCCGAGTTGCAGCGCGCCGGTGGCATCCAGATCCACTGGCATCGAGACCTGAAACACGGGCAGATCCGCATTCGGCAGCAAATGAAGCAATGGCACCCAGGCACCATGGTCCAGTCCACGGCGCGCATCAAAGCCGACACTCAGCCCGGCCTGCTCGAGCAAGCGCCCGGCCTCGGCGGCGAGCTGCGGATGCCCGGCCGCCGGGTAGCGCAGCGTGTACAAGACTGAGGGAAAACCGCCGAAGTCGTGCACGGTCTCGGGCTGCCTGCCTGTCATCACCTGCACGCCGCTGGTCTGCCAGTGGGGGGACACCACCAGCACCGCTCGGATTCCCGTCAACTGCTCGCCGAATGCACGCAAACAGCGGCCCAGAGTGCCCGGCTCCAGCGCAAAGGTCGGCGCGCCGTGGGAAACAAACAGGACGGGGGCGAGCCGATCGGAAGCGTTCATGATGGTGATCCAAAAGTTGAAAACAGCGGCCACGTCATGCTGCAAGGCAGTTGGGCCGACGATGAATCAACTGTAAGAGCGATCCCGCTGACGATGGGGCGCCCAAAACTGAACGCAGTGTTTCAATATCCAGAACGCCAAGATCACCCTCG
>JADKDJ010000036.1 GCA_016718405.1 Candidatus Rhodoferax odensensis | reverse complement strand
GACGATGACCTACTTTCACGGGAATCCGCACTATCATTGGCGCAGAGTCGTTTCACTGTCCTGTTCGGGATGGGAAGGAGTGGGACCAACTCGCTATGGTCGTCAGGCAAAACTTTTTTGTCAGCTTGACCCGAGGGTCAAGACAACCAATTTATAGAGCTAATCAGCTTCATCGAATTATAGCTACTCGGCAATGCTACTGGCGTGACAACCGATACACCAGAGGTGTGTCCACCCGGTCCTCTCGTACTAGGAGCAGGCTTCCTCAAATCTGCAGCGCCCACGGAAGATAGGGACCAAACTGTCTCACGACGTTTTAAACCCAGCTCACGTACCTCTTTAAATGGCGAACAGCCATACCCTTGGGACCGGCTACAGCCCCAGGATGAGATGAGCCGACATCGAGGTGCCAAACACCGCCGTCGATATGAACTCTTGGGCGGTATCAGCCTGTTATCCCCAGAGTACCTTTTATCCGTTGAGCGATGGCCCTTCCATACAGAACCACCGGATCACTATGTCCTGCTTTCGCATCTGCTCGACTTGTCAGTCTCGCAGTTAAGCACGCTTATGCCATTGCACTATCGTCACGATGTCCGACCGTAACTAGCGTACCTTCGAACTCCTCCGTTACGCTTTGGGAGGAGACCGCCCCAGTCAAACTGCCTACCATGCACTGTCCCCGATCCAGATAATGGACCTAGGTTAGAACCTCAAACACACCAGGGTGGTATTTCAACGTTGGCTCCATAGAATCTAGCGACCCTACTTCAAAGCCTCCCACCTATCCTACACAGATCTGTTCAAAGTCCAATACAAAGCTACAGTAAAGGTTCATGGGGTCTTTCCGTCTTTCCGCGGGGAGATTGCATCATCACAAACATTTCAACTTCGCTGAGTCTCTGGAGGAGACAGTGTGGCCATCGTTACGCCATTCGTGCAGGTCGGAACTTACCCGACAAGGAATTTCGCTACCTTAGGACCGTTATAGTTACGGCCGCCGTTTACTGGGACTTCAATCAAGAGCTCTCACCCCATCATTTAATCTTCCAGCACCGGGCAGGCGTCACACCCTATACGTCCACTTTCGTGTTTGCAGAGTGCTGTGTTTTTAATAAACAGTCGCAGCCACCGATTTTTTGCAACCTCATTGGGCTCCAGGAGTAAATCCCTTCACCTACTAAAGGCACACCTTCTTCCGAAGTTACGGTGTCAATTTGCCGAGTTCCTTCTCCAGAGTTCTCTCAAGCGCCTTAGAATACTCATCTCGCGCACCAGTGTCGGTTTGCGGTACGGTCGTGTGTAGCTGAAGCTTAGTGGCTTTTCCTGGAAGCAGGGTATCACTCACTTCGGCTGCAAGCAGCCTCGTTATCACCCCTCATCTAAGCCCGGCGGATTTACCTACCAGGCACGACTACAGGCTTGAACCAACATATCCAACAGTTGGCTGAGCTAACCTTCTCCGTCCCCACATCGCACTACACATCGGTACAGGAATATTGACCTGTTTCCCATCAACTACGCATCTCTGCCTCGCCTTAGGGGCCGACTCACTCTACGCCGATGAACGTTGCGTAGAAAACCTTGCGCTTACGGCGAGGGCTTTTCACCCCCTTTAACGCTACTCATGTCAGCATTCGCACTTCTGATACCTCCAGCACGCTTCTCAACGCACCTTCACAGGCTTACAGAACGCTCTCCTACCACTTGCAATAAATTGCAAATCCGCAGCTTCGGTAACTGGCTTAGCCCCGTTACATCTTCCGCGCAGGACGACTCGATCAGTGAGCTATTACGCTTTCTTTAAATGATGGCTGCTTCTAAGCCAACATCCTGACTGTTTTAGCCTTCCCACTTCGTTTCCCACTTAGCCAATTTTAGGGACCTTAGCTGGCGGTCTGGGTTGTTTCCTCTTGAGTCCGGACGTTAGCACCCGGTGCTCTGTCTCCCAAGCTGTACTCGTCGGTATTCGGAGTTTGCATTGGTTTGGTAAGTCGCCATGACCCCCTAGCCAAAACAGTGCTCTACCCCCCAACGGTAATACTTGAGGCACTACCTAAATAGTTTTCCGGAGAGAACCAGCTATTTCCAAGTTTGTTTAGCCTTTCACCCCTATCCACAGCTCATCCGCTAGTTTTGCAACACTAGTCGGTTCGGACCTCCAGTACCTGTTACGGCACCTTCATCCTGGCCATGGATAGATCACTTGGTTTCGGGTCTACACCCAGCGACTAATTCGCCCTATTCGGACTCGATTTCTCTACGGCTTCCCTATTCGGTTAACCTTGCCACTGAATGTAAGTCGCTGACCCATTATACAAAAGGTACGCAGTCACCCTTGCGGGCTCCTACTTTTTGTAAGCATGCGGTTTCAGGATCTATTTCACTCCTCCCCGGGTTCTTTTCGCCTTTCCCTCACGGTACTAGTTCACTATCGGTCAATGATGAGTATTTAGCCTTGGAGGATGGTCCCCCCATATTCAGACAGGATTACACGTGTCCCGCCCTACTTGTCGCAAGCTCAGTACCACACATCTCTTTTCGCATACGGGACTATCACCCACTATGGTCAGCCTTTCCAGACTGCTTTGCTAAGAGTTGTGCTATCACTTGCAGGCTTCTCCGATTTCGCTCGCCACTACTTTCGGAATCTCGGTTGATGTCTTTTCCTCGAGCTACTGAGATGTTTCAGTTCACCCGGTTCGCCTCGCATGACTATGTATTCATCATGCGATACCTTTGCAGGTGGGTTTCCCCATTCGGAAATCTCCGGATCAAAGCTAATTTGCCAGCTCCCCGAAGCTTATCGCAGGCTATCACGTCCTTCGTCGCCTATCATTGCCAAGGCATCCACCATGTGCTCTTATTCACTTGACCCTATAACTTTGACGTCTCTTGCGAGACTAAAAGTTGTTTTCAAGGAATGTTTGTCAGGTCTTTCACCTGACGCGTTATGCCGTATTCAATTTAACTTGAATAACTCGAATTTCAAACGTGAAGTTTGATATTCATTTTGACGCAATCAAAATTTGTCGCTAGCGGCACGGTGTGCACTAAACCTTTACGAATGTGCACTTTCCGCTAGCAACGCTGATTAAACTCTATAAATTGTTAAAGAACAGCCGATTGATCAGGTAATCCCGATCAACAACAAAGCAGCCTCTTTCGAAGCAACTTTGGTGTTGATTACTACTAATCAGATAAGAAATTAAAAGATTGGTGGAGGTGACAGGACTCGAACCCGCTACCTACTGCTTGCAAAGCAGCCGCTCTCCCAGCTGAGCTACACCCCCAAAACCAGGCAGGCATTGGATGACGGATTTCGTCGACATTGGTGGGTCTGGTTGGTCTCGAACCAACGACCCCCGCCTTATCAAGACGGTGCTCTAACCAACTGAGCTACAGACCCAAGTCGGTCACTTGTGACCAAAGCAAATTTGCCTCAGTCGCGAGCGACAACCTTCCAACAACCGATAAGTGTGAGCGTTCAACTTAAATTGCTTATGTTTCCAGAAAGGAGGTGATCCAGCCGCACCTTCCGATACGGCTACCTTGTTACGACTTCACCCCAGTCACGAACCCTGCCGTGGTAATCGCCCTCCTTGCGGTTAGGCTAACTACTTCTGGCAGAACCCGCTCCCATGGTGTGACGGGCGGTGTGTACAAGACCCGGGAACGTATTCACCGTGACATTCTGATCCACGATTACTAGCGATTCCGACTTCACGTAGTCGAGTTGCAGACTACGATCCGGACTACGACTGGCTTTGTGGGATTAGCTCCCCCTCGCGGGTTGGCAACCCTTTGTACCAGCCATTGTATGACGTGTGTAGCCCCACCTATAAGGGCCATGAGGACTTGACGTCATCCCCACCTTCCTCCGGCTTGTCACCGGCAGTCTCATTAGAGTGCCCAACTGAATGTAGCAACTAATGACAAGGGTTGCGCTCGTTGCGGGACTTAACCCAACATCTCACGACACGAGCTGACGACAGCCATGCAGCACCTGTGTTACGGCTCTCTTTCGAGCACTCCTCTATCTCTAAAGGATTCCGTACATGTCAAAGGTGGGTAAGGTTTTTCGCGTTGCATCGAATTAAACCACATCATCCACCGCTTGTGCGGGTCCCCGTCAATTCCTTTGAGTTTCAACCTTGCGGCCGTACTCCCCAGGCGGTCAACTTCACGCGTTAGCTTCGTTACTGAGTCAGTGAAGACCCAACAACCAGTTGACATCGTTTAGGGCGTGGACTACCAGGGTATCTAATCCTGTTTGCTCCCCACGCTTTCGTGCATGAGCGTCAGTACAGGTCCAGGGGATTGCCTTCGCCATCGGTGTTCCTCCGCATATCTACGCATTTCACTGCTACACGCGGAATTCCATCCCCCCTCTACCGTACTCTAGCCTTGCAGTCACAAATGCAGGTCCCAGGTTGAGCCCGGGGATTTCACATCTGTCTTACAAAACCGCCTGCGCACGCTTTACGCCCAGTAATTCCGATTAACGCTCGCACCCTACGTATTACCGCGGCTGCTGGCACGTAGTTAGCCGGTGCTTATTCTTACGGTACCGTCATTAGCCCACCGTATTAGGGCAGACCGTTTCGTTCCGTACAAAAGCAGTTTACAACCCGAAGGCCTTCATCCTGCACGCGGCATTGCTGGATCAGGCTTGCGCCCATTGTCCAAAATTCCCCACTGCTGCCTCCCGTAGGAGTCTGGACCGTGTCTCAGTTCCAGTGTGGCTGGTCGTCCTCTCAGACCAGCTACAGATCGTCGCCTTGGGGGCCTTTACCCCACCAACTAGCTAATCTGATATCGGCCGCTCCAATCGCGCGAGGTCTTGCGAATCCCCGCTTTCATCCATAGATCGTATGCGGTATTAGCACAGCTTTCGCTGCGTTATCCCCCACGACTGGGCACGTTCCGATATATTACTCACCCGTTCGCCACTCGCCACCAGGATTGCTCCCGTGCTGCCGTTCGACTTGCATGTGTAAGGCATGCCGCCAGCGTTCAATCTGAGCCAGGATCAAACTCTATAGTTCGATCTTGAATTTTTTGCATATTTCTATGCAACTCATAAATTGGAATCGACGTGATTATCATCTCTGACTTTCACATCTCTTTTACTTCATGAGCGTTTGTAGAGCCTTACGACTCTAGTTCCGAAGAACTTGGCAATCGCCTTCAAACGCCCACGCTTATCGGCTGTATGTTGTTAAAGATCCCAGCAAAATCCGACTTCTACATCGCACTTTGCACTCACTTCACTGTGATCAGCGAAGCCTTGAATTATGACACGTTTTTTGCAGCTTGCATGCCATTCGAAATTTTCTTGGATAAGGCCACCGAAAGTTCGCCAAGCAGAGTCGCACGTCATTAGTTGCGCATACCCTGCCTGTTCCATCTGTCAGCAGCACGACCCGTTCGGCACTGCCACCAGCGAAGCTTGAATTATAGCTGATTTCCAAGCGCCTAAATTGCACGTAGGTGCGACGCCGCCAAGCATGGTACGGCCACGCCTAGCTTGCTGAGTCAATGTAGAAATCGCGGCGTCCGTCGCTGGCTGCGTGCCGTTGCTTGACGACACATGAATCGCCTTCGCCGCTAGAGTCGATAGCGGTCAGTGGAGCCGCTCAATCTAGCGATCAGCGCAGGCGCGATTTCGCCAAAGGCAAACACCTCGTCCGCTGCACCATGAAGAATCGCCTCTCGTGGCATCCCAAACACGATGCAGCCGCCCCATCCTGCACGTAGTTGTAACTCCCCAGCATCCTTCATCTCTCTCGCATTGCCTTGGCGCCGTCGCCGCCCATGCCCGTCAACATGATGCCAAACGCGTTTCGACCAACCACTGCAGCAGCTGATTTGAACAACACTTCCACCGATGGCCTGTGCCGATTGACCAGCTCACCATCTTCCACCACCGCCACGTAGTTGGCGCCGCTTCGACCCAGCCGGAACTGCTTACCCCCGGGCGCAATATAGGCGTGCCCTGGCAAAATGCGCTCGCCGTTCACCGCTTCTTGGACAGTGATCTGACACAAACTATTGAGCCGCGCGGCAAAACTGCTTGTGAATCCCGGAGGCATGTGCTGCGTGATCGCAATCCCTGGGGAATCCGCAGGCATCCGCACCAGGATCTCCTTGATCGCTTCGGTGCCACCCGTTGACGCGCCGATGCAGATCAGTTTTTCGGTTGAGATCCGACCAATAGGCGCCACGGCTGAGTGCCCAGCAGCGGGCGCTCGGGCGCCGACCGCGCTGACTGGCGTCGCATTCGGTGTACGTTTCACATGGGCTGTCGCCGCGATCCGGATCTTCTCCACAATCTGGGACGACAATTCACTCAACCCGTCAGCCACCCCAATTCGGGGTTTGGCAACAAAATCAACCGCCCCATCTCCAGGGCAGCATCGTCACCTCGGCTCCGCGTTCCGTGAGCGTTGAAATCATGACCACCGGCATTGGTCGCAAGCGCATCAGACGCCCCAAGAAATCAAGGCCGTCCATGCGCGGCATCTCGATGTCAAGAGTGATCACGTCCGGGCTCAGCTCCCGGATCATTTTCGCGCGCAATCAGCGGATCATTGGCGGAACCGACGCACTCCATATCCCTTTGCCGATTGATGATTTCAGCTAAGAGGCTACGCACCAGCGCGGAGTCGTCAACCACCACCACCCGAATCTTCTTCAACTACACACCCTCAAAACAAGTCAATCGAGCCACCAGAGGTAGTCTTGGCCACTGTCGCAGCATTGCTTTGCGCTCCTCGACGGCAAGCGTCTCGGGGTGGGAGTGGGCCAAACGCTTGACCAACGCCTTACCGCTGACGGGAAAGAAGCAAACCTTGCGCGGATGAATATCCAACACGTCTTGAGAAACCACCGGAATCCGTTCTGTGGCGAGGTAGTCCAAAACGAATTTGGTGTTGCGTTCGCCAACATTCATGGTCGTGAAACCAGCCATCACTTGCGCCCCGCCGAACACCTTGGCCTGCATCGATTCGCGTCTGGCACCCTTTTTTAGCATTTCATTGATCAGCAACTCCATCGCGTAGGAGCCATAGCGCCCAAATCCATCGACGCTATCGCCGTCAGGCAGCAAGAAATGGTTCATGCCCCCGCCCTCGCTCGCCCATCCCAAATGCAGGCTGCTATGCATGATCCCAGCACGGTCATGATGACCAGCTCTTCGTTCGACACGAAATACTCACCCGGCAACACCTTAACCGCGTCATACTGAAAATGGTGATCGGCATAAAAAAACGACGCTTCCCCCGGATTTCGAGGCTGCGCCTTCAGTTGCTCGACACGTGACACCCGCCCCCCCGCCGAGGTTGGACGAGGCGGCGCAAGTGAGCCACCGCCGGCACGAAGCGCAGCCAGGGCAGAGGTGGTTTGGGGCAGATTCATGATTTCCTTGCCCGAGGCATATTAGTGGCGTTCATAGACAGTTTTGCCTCGCAATGTGAATAAGTCGCGCGACTCACTGGAAGTTCTCCGCATGTCCAACGAAGAGCAGCCCACCCGGTTTCATCACCCGGTGGATACGCTCCAACACTTTCCTCTGGGTGGGCGCATCGAAATAGATCATCACATTTCGACAAAACACAACATCAAAGGGCTCGCGAAACGGCCAATCATCCTTGATCAGATTAACGCTGATGAACTCCACAGCTTCACGTAACTCGGTCTTGACCCGAACCATGCCATCATTGGGACCTTTACCCCGCATAAAGAAAGCGCTGAACCCGCTCCGGGCTCATAGACTTCCAGTCCATCTAACCGGTACACGCCCTGTGCCGCGGTTGCCAGAACCTTGGAATCGATATCGCTGGCAGTCAGCCTGAAGTTCCCCGGGGTCCGAGCGACTCCAGTGCCGTCACCATGATCGAGTAGGGCTCCTCACCGGTGGATGCTGCGCTGCACCAGACACGCCACGGTGCCCGGGGGTTTTGACTTGAGGTGTTCGGCGAGGATCTCGAAATGGTGTTGTTCGCGAAAAACGATGTCAAATTGGTGGTCAAGGCATTGACGAACTCCTGCCACTCCGGTCCATCGTGTTCTCCAGCCAACCAAGGTACTCACTGAAACTGCGGTGTCCCGTGTCGCGCAGCCGCCGAAAGGCGGCTGTAAACCATCGCATGTTTGCCATCGTGCAGACTGATGCCAGCACGCTGGTATATCAAGGACTGCACGCGATTAAAGTCCGCATCGGTCCCGCGAACTCCCGTCCCTGCATGCCGCTTCCCGCGTCGGCGACGCCGCCCGCATATGGCCGACTCAATGAACGCAGCAAAGGGGGATGACTCATCATGGGACTATTGATGGATGAATCGATGACACAATGGTCTGCGTCGTCACTCAACGTCGGCCGTCAGACCCATGTCGGCGGCGTCCATGAGGTTGCTCAATGTCTAGCAGGATCAACATCCGGTCGCCAAGAGAGCCCAAGCCCAAAATAGAATCACGGTCGATCACGCTCACGACGTCCGGTGCAGTTTTGACATTTTCCTGCGCAAGCTCCAGCACATCACTGACCGAGTCCACAGCGATGCCAACGACTCGTTGCCGCAGATGAAGCACGATCACCACAGTGAATGTGTTGTACTCCGCCTTGAGCAGCCAAACTTCAGCCGCATATCGACGATTGGAACAATCGTTCCCCGCAGATTCACTACGCCCTTTATGAACGCGGGGGCGTTGGCAATCCGAGTTGGTGGTTCATAACCACGGATTTCCTGAACCTTCAGGATATCGATCCCATATTCCTCCTGATCAAGCCGAAAGGTCAGGTACTCGCGCGCACCAGTCGCCCTTGACTCGTTGATCTTCTCCATGGCACCCATCATCGTCTCCTTCGCGTCGCGTCGATCAATGGCGTGAGCGTCGCACCAGCGCGCCGGTATCCAAGATCAAGGCGACTTTTCCGTCACCCAGAATCGTGGCGCCCGACACATTGGGCACCTTTCGGTAGTTCGACTCGAGGTTTTTGACCACCACCTGTTGCTGCCCGAGCAATTCATCAACGAGCAGCGCAACGCGGCTGCCGTCGGATTCGATCACCACCATGATGTCGCTTGATTTCTCGAAATCGAAGCGAGGAATCTGGAAGACCTTTTCGAGCTCAATCACCGGCATGTACTCATCCCGACCTGACCAGTTGTGACCCCTGGCCGACGGTGCTGACCGCATCGGCCTTGACCTGAAAGGACTCAACCACCGAAGACAGTGGCAGGATGTAGACCTCCTCGCCAACGCCTACCGACATGCCATCCATAATTGCCAATGTCAGCGGCAAGCGCACCGAAACTTTCATGCCGTAGCCTTCGGCAGAGTCAATCTCGACGGTACCGTTCAACGCCGCGATATTCTTCTTGACGACGTCCATGCCGACACCTCGGCCCGACACATCGGTAACCACTTCCGCCGTGGAAAAAGCCTGGCGCAAAGATAAGTTGCCAAACCTCCGCATCCGACATCTGATCCGACACATCCAACCCGCGCTCGCGGGCCTTGGCCAGGATCTTCGAACGCGACATGCCGCGACCGTCATCACGCACCTCGATCACAATCGACCCGCCCTGGTGGGCGGCCGACAAGGTAATGGTTCCAGTTTCGGGCTTGCCAGCGGCGAGCCTATCTGCCGGCATTTCAATGCCATGATCGCAGCTGTTCCGCACCAAATGCGTGAGGGGGTCGGTGATCTTTTCCACCAATCCCTTATCCAACTCGGTCGCTTCTCCCTGAGTGACAAACTCAACCTTCTTGCCGAGTTTTGTTGCAAGGTCACGAAGCATTCGCGGAAACCGGCTGAAAACGATCGACATTGGAATCATGCGAATCGACATCACAGACTCTTGGAGGTCACGCGTGTTGCGATCCAGGTCCGTCAACCCCGTCAGCAGCTGCTGGTACAGCGCCGGATCGAGCGCGCGGCTGTTTTGCGCCAGCATCGCCTGCGTAATGACCAGTTCTCCAACCAGATTGATCAGCTGATCGACCTTGCTGATGGCGACGCGAATTGTTGCGGCCTCGGGCTGTGCCAAGGCAGCGGCCGCAGGTTTTGTACCTGGCTTAGCTACCGCTGGCGCCACGGTTGCGGCAGCCTCGACCTGGCAGGGCCCCAGGCGCGCTATCAAAGAACCCGTATCCTGGCAACGGTGCCAGGGGCGCACCGGGCGGCGGGTCATCGGCGTACGACGGCTGCACAGCAGGTGAGCCTGGCGCGCCGTCAAAGAAGCCATAAACGGGAGCCGACTCAATCCAAGCCTGATTGCCGGGTTCGTTGATGACTATGCGATCCCGCGACACAGGAAACGCGAACAAATCCAGCAAATCTTCGTCGCTGGACGTCGTCTGGACGCCAAAGACCCGGGTATCAGCCTGCTCACTGGGCAAGGCCTGAATTTCGCCGAGTCCAGCAATGTCGCGGAACAACTCCTTAATAGCGTCGGCCTGCGCCACTTCCTCCAGGGGGCCGACGCGAATCACGAGGGACCGGCTCGCGCCGCCCGGGTAGGTGGCCGCAGGAGCAGGCGCTGCAACCACCGGGGCGACCTGCTGCGGCGCCGGCATGACGGGTTGCACGACGGGCGCCGACGGGGCTGGCACTTGGCCGGCGGCCAAAGCACTGATACGGCGCACCAGATCAGCCGTCGGCGGCGATTCACCCGCCCCACCGGCCTGGTGGCGTGCCAGCAGTCCCCGTGACGCATCGGCCGACTCCAACAGCACATCCACCATCAGCGAGTTGGGCTGCAGCTCATGGCGCCGCAGTCGGTCAAGCAGTGACTCCATCTGATGCGTCAATTCCGCAACGTCGGAGAAACCAAAGGTGGCCGCGCCGCCCTTGACTGAGTGGGCGCACCGAAAAATACCATTCAACTCCTCATCGTCGGCCGTCTCCAGATTAAGATTAAGCAGCATCTGCTCCATCAAGTCCAGATTCTCGCCAGCCTCTTCAAAGAAGATCTGATAAAACTGCGTGAGATCAAACCCGTCGCCCGACCCCGCCCCTTCTTGATGCGCTTCTGCCATGCGAAACTCCTGGTTAGTATTGCTGCTCTCCAGCCATGGGCAGATGACTACTTGATCACCTTTTTGATCACCTCGAGCAGTCTGGCCGGATCGAAGGGTTTGACCAACCAACCGGTTGCGCCAGCGGCGCGTCCGGCCTGCTTCATCAAATCACTGGATTCGGTCGTAAGCATCAGAATCGGGACGGTCTTGAACTGCGGATGGTCCCGCAGCTTGCGGGTCAGCCCCAAGCCGTCCAATCGGGGCATGTTCTGGTCCGTCAGCACCAGATCAAAAGACTGGGTCAACGCCTTCTCGTACGCATCCACACCATCGACCGCCTCGACCACCTGGTAACCGGCCCCGGTGAGCGTAAAGGAAACCATCTTGCGCATGGATGGAGAATCATCAACAGCGAGTATTAACGGCATTTGCAACTCCGACTGGTTCAACTTCGTGAAAAACTATAAAACCGGTTAAAAAAGCTCAATTGAACCGGCATCCATCTCGTCCTGCGTCACAGGATTGGGGCGCTCTGGCACTTCTTCGACAAACGGGACCGCCTCGCCATCCTCAGAGCCCATAGACTCCGAGGCCAGCCGATAGGCACAGCCCTGAAGGATTTTCGACGTATGCACAATCAACTGGGAGGCCATGTCCTGAAACTGCAGTTCGGTTACCGCCGCACGCAAGTTCGAACGCACCATATCCAACTCTTTGGACTGTGCCAGCTCTGGATCTGCCAGATTGGCGCTGACGGTCGTGAAGCGCTCCATCAGGTTCTCCATGGTGTGCGCCAGCAAATGGTCCAAGCGGCTCAAATCATGCACCACCACCAAGAGCGAATCCTGAAGCTCGGCGACCATCATCACGGGCAATTGCACCGCCGGGGCGGGGGGTGGTGTCTGTACGGGTTGCATCGTCTCTCCAACTCAAGCCGAGTTGCCCTCAGCCTGTGGCATTAGAATTTTGCATGGCACAAGGTTATCAGGATTCGGCACGATTTGCGAGGCGTCAAGCGGATTTCGCGCAATATTCAAATAAGCCCGGCACATGCCCGCCAGTTGGCGACAATGGCGTTGTCCAATGAAAACATATCTGCCAAAACCGGACGAAGCGCCGGGACCGATTCAGATCCTTCATCTGGAAGACTCTCTGGTCGATCACGAGCTGATCGTCCGTTCCCTGCGGGCCGCCAAACTCGAGTTCCTGATCGAACGGGTTGACACGCTCGACGAGTTTACGGCGCGAATCCGTGACGGCTTCATCGACCTCATCCTGGCGGACTACCGCTTACCCGGTTTCACCGCGATCGAGGCCTGGGACGCGCTGGCCACAGTCGACCCACGACCGCCCTTCATATTGGTTTCAGGCGCCATTGGCGAGCCCGCCGCCGTCGCCGCCATCCAGTCTGGCATGAGCGACTACGTGTTGAAGGACGACCTGGGAAAACTGGCACACGTCGTGCAACGAGCATTGGAGGTTCATCGTGCACGCTTGTCACGGGAAAACGCCATACGCGAATTGGCCGCCTCGGAAAAGCGCTTGGCCGGGTTTGCCGAGCACTTGCAGACAACCATTGAGCAGGAGCGCACGGCAATAGCGCGAGAGATTCACGACGACATCGGCGGTTCCCTTGCTGCCATCAAGTTCGACCTCTCATGGATGGCGCTGCACCACGCCGACCCGGAAACGCTGGCCCACGTGAGTACGGCCCAGGACATGCTGCAGCATGCGCTAGGCGCTAGCCAGCGAATCATGATGAACTTGCGCCCGGCCATTCTCGATCAGGGCCTGGTCGCCGCCATTCAGTGGTTAGCCAGCAGCTTCGAGCGCAGAACTGCGATCAAGACCCTGGTCCGAATGCCATCGAACCCGATCCACCTCGACAAGCAAGTTGAGTTGGCTGCGTTTCGAACCAGTCAGGAAGCCCTTACCAACATTGGCAAACATGCCCGCTGCCAACACGTAACCATTGATCTTGTCGATGACCAACAAGTGCTTACGCTGGAGGTTTCTGACGACGGTCAAGGACTGTCCGATGGAGCTCTGGAGAACCCCAAGGCATTTGGGATCAAAGGCATGCGTGAACGCGCCCACGCAGTGGGTGGCTGGCTTGACGTCAGCACAAACAGTCAACGCGGCACCTCCATCATTCTGTCCGTGCCGCTATCCAGGACCGGGGAGACCTTTGCATGATTCGTGTGATTCTGTGTGACGACCACGCTGTGGTGCGCAAGGGCATTCGGGACACCCTGACCGAGGCCGCCGACATCGAAGTGACCGGCGAAGCCGCAAGCTACACGGAGGTGCGCGAGACGCTGCGGCATGCATCCTGCGACGTGATGGTGCTCGACCTCAATCTCCCCGGCCGTGGCGGCCTGGAAGTGATGGCCAGTCTGCGCGAATCTGCGCCACTGATCAAGGTACTGATCGTGTCCATGTTTCCCGAGGACCAGTATGCGATTCGGTGTTTACGCGCTGGCGCGCAAGGATATCTTTGCAAGACCGGTGACCCGGCCGAACTGGTCACGGCCGTCAGAACGCTGGCGCAGGGCCGCAAGTACGTGACGCCGGAGGTGGCGCAAATGCTTGTTGAGAGTCTGTCCGACCCGACGCAGGAGGCGCTTCACGCAACGTTGTCGGAACGCGAGCTTCAGACCCTGACAAAAATCGCCTCCGGAAAGCGACTCTCCGACATCGCCCAAGAGTTGATGCTCAGTCCCAAGACCGTCAGTGTCTACCGCGCCCGAGTGCTGGAGAAGCTGAGACTGAGCAACAACGCCGAACTAACCGTCTACGCGATTCGCAACGGTCTGGTCTAACGGCCCGCCACCTGGCTAACGCCGCGAGAATATATCGATCAGACGCTCCAGCAACGCGGAAAAAGGCTGGTCCAATAGCGGCAGCGTGACGGCAATGCCCACCAGGCCAACCGTTAGGGTTATGGGAAACCCCACGGCATAAATATTCATCTGGGGCGCCACACGGGAGACAATCCCCAGTGCCAGATTGACGAACATCAGCATACCCACCATCGGCAAGGCAATCCACAATCCAGCGGCGAACAACTCGGCGCCGAGCTCGTGCAGTCGAAGTCGCTGCAACGCTTGCAAGAAACTCTGGTCGATCGGGAATACTTCAAAACTCCGAGTGACCGCCATCAGCACCAGCAAGTGCCCGTTGAGAACGACAAACAGCAGCGCCGCCATTTGACCAAAGAAGCGCGCCACGGCGCTGGTCTGCGCATTGGCTGCCGGGTCAAAGAAGGCCGCAAAATTCAGCCCCATCTGAAAGCCGACCACTTCGCCGGCCAGTTCCACAGCGGCAAGGATCAGCCGAACGGTGAATCCGATCGCCAACCCGATGGCGACCTGCTGGGCCACTGCACCCAGGGCCTGAGGCCCGTCAAGGGCGATCAGTGGCTGCCCCTGCAGCGAGGGTTGAGCCGCGAAAGCGATCAAGAATGCGAGCGCGATGCGGGCACGCACGGGGAACGCACGCGAAGAAAACACCGGCGCCGCCGTGAAGACCGCCAGTACTCTGAGAAACGGCCACAGGATGGGCGTCAGCCACGCCATCAACTGGGTCTCGGAGATCGAAATCACGGCAAGCGGTGATGCCTAGACCACGGACGCGGGTATCGCCTCGATGGTGCGGCGAATGTACTCAACCAACATATTGAGCATCCACGGCCCGGCGATGGCAAACACAGCGATAGCGGCGACCAGCTTGGGAACAAACGCCAGCGTGGCCTCGTGAATTTGCGTGATAGCTTGAAACAGACTGACCAGCAGGCCAACGACCAGCACAATCCCGAGTACGGGGGAGGCCACCATGAGCAACATGAGCAGAGCCTCCTGCCCCATCGTGAGAACCATTTGGGCATTCATGGGTCATCCCCCTCAGGTCACAAAACTCGCCGCCAACGACCCGATCAGCAGGTTCCAGCCGTCGGCCAGCACAAAAAGCATCAGTTTGAACGGCAAGGCAACCAGCACGGGGGACAGCATCATCATGCCCAGGGACATCAGGATGCTGGCAACGACGATGTCGATCACGAGGAAAGGGATGAAGATCATGAAACCAATCTGAAACGCCGACTTCAGTTCGCTCGTCACAAAGGCAGGTATCAGTACTCGCATAGGCGCCTTTTGCGCAGTTGTGCCGGTCTCCAGCTTGGCCAGCCGCACAAACAGGGCCAGATCTGACTGACGCGTCTGCTTGGCCATGAACTGGCGCACCGGATCTTCGCCCTTGGCCAGCGCCTGCTCAAAACTGAGTGTGTTTTGGGTATAGGGCTGGTAAGCCTCGGCATAGACCTTGTCGAGCGTCGGACCCATGACGAAGAATGTCAGGAAGAGAGACAAGCCCACGATGACCTGGTTGGGCGGTGCCGACTGGGTTCCCAAGGCCTGGCGCAGGAGCGACAGCACAATCACGATCCGCGTAAACCCGGTCATCATCAACAACACGGCGGGCAAAAACGACAAGGCCGTAAAAAACAGCAGCGTCTGAACCGGCACCGAAAAACTGACTCCCGACGCGCCCGTGCCGACCAGCAAGGGCAACTGCCCGGCTGTCTGAGCCGTGGCGCCAAAGGAAACCAACCAAACGATCGAGCCAATGGCCAAAGGTATCCAAGGCCACCGCCGATGTGGCCTTGACTTAACCGGCGATCTCATTGAGCGCCCCCACATCACCGCGGTTATTCGTTACGTCTGGCGTTTCGGCCGGACTGCTGTGCAAGCAGGTGACCGTTTGTGCTGTCACCCCCAGAACCAGCCAGACACGCGCACCCTCGGGGCCGACTTCGACCGTCACCACCCGCTGATGCGGACCCACCGCCACGGCGGAGACGACTCTGGACGAGCTGGACTGCGCCAGCCGTGCGGTGCCAACGTTGCGTTGCAGCCACCTGACGCCCCACGGCAACATGGCCAGCAACACTACGAACACCGCGACCGAAAGCAGCGTCTGTGTCATCTGCCGGTCAGTTCTTGCTGAGTCGACGCAGGCGTTCCGAGGGCGTAACCACATCGGTAAGGCGGATGCCAAACTTGTCGTTCACCACCACCACCTCGCCCTGTGCAATCAGGTACCCGTTGACGAGAACATCCATCGGCTCGCCCGCCAGAGCATCCAGTTCAACCACCGACCCCTGACCCAATTGCAGAATGTGCTTGATCGGCACTTTGGTGCGCCCCAGCTCAACTGACAGCTGCACAGGGATGTCCAGCACCCGGTTGATATCGCCGTTGGGAACCTCCTCGGAGAACGCCCGCGCGGTATCACCCGACAGCACGCCACCGGACTCACCCACGCCAGGGTCGGCGCTCTTTTGCTCAAGCAGGGCTTCGGCCCAATCGGCCATGCCATCGTCTTCGGGTTTGTCTTCAACTGCCATGTCGCTCTCCCATCCAACCTTGATCATTGCCTCGCAGTGTCCGGTCGATCCGGATCGCATACTTGGCGTTGTGGGTGCCGTACTGACACTCAAAGACCGGGACACCATCGACCGATGCTTTGATGCGGGGTTCTCGATCAAGCTCGATGAAATCGCCCGCCTTCATGGCCAGCAACTGCTCCACCGTGGCATCCGCACTGGCAAGTTGCGCCACGAGGGTGACCTCGGCCGCCTGAATCTCGCGCGTCAGCACGTTGACCCAGCGCCGGTCGACCTCCACCGAATCCCCTTGGGTCGATGAGTAAAGCACATCGCGAATCGGCTCCAGCGTGGCGTAGGGCATACAGAAGTGTATGGCGCCGGTGATCTCACCGATCTCAAGCTGAAATGAGGTCGAAATCACAATCTCGCTGGGCGTCGCAATGTTGGCGAACTGTGGCTGCATTTCCGAGCGCTGGTAATCCAGTTCCAAAGGATAAATGCCGCGCCACGCCTTCTTGTACTCATCAGTGACCACGTCGACCAGGCGATTGATGACGCGCTGCTCCGTGGCGGAAAAGTCTCGCCCTTCGATGCGGGTCTGAAACTTGCCGATGCCACCATACAGCGTATCGATTACGCCAAAAACCAACGCCGGCTCGCACACAATCAAGCCACTGCCGCGCAGGGGGCGAATCGCCACGATGTTGAAATTGGTCGGCACGGCCAACTCGCGCAAGAACGCGCTATAACGCTGCACGGTTACCGGGCCCACGGATATTTCAGGGCTGCGCCGAATGAAATTGAACAGGCCCACGCGCAGATTGCGCGCAAACCGCTCATTAACGATTTCCATCGTGGGCATGCGCCCACGAACGATGCGCTCCTGGCTGGAAATGTTGTAAAGCCGGACTTCGCCCGCCTCGGCAACTTCCTCGGTGATCTTCTGGCTTTCGCCCGTGACTCCCTCAAGAAGGGCATCAACTTCTTCCTGGGACAGAAAAGATTCACTCATGGGTACGCACCTGCCAATGGGTCACTGCACAATGAAGCTCGAGAACAGCACGCCACGCACGGGGCTGTCGTCTGCGGGCGCTTTGTCGGATGCCTTCTTCTTGGCCTTGTCGGCGTCCTTCTTGGGCTTGGGTTTGGCGGACCCCATGTCCGGCAAGAATGGCCGCGAGGCCTCAGACAGAATGTCGGCCGCCAGTTTTTCCTTGCCTTCGCGTTGCAGCAATTCCTCCGCGGTGCGCTGCGAGATGAGAATCAGGATGCCGCTGCGAATGGTCGGCAGGTACATCTTGACCTTCTCAATGGCCTTGGCGTCGGAGAGTTCCAGGGTAATCCCGATTTGCGCCACGCGCTCGCCGCCAGGGTCTGCCAGGTTAACCACCATGTTGTCCAGCGGCATGAAGGTGGGAGGCCCTTTTTGTTCGACCACCTGAACCGCCTCTTCGCCGTCTTCCGCCGTAGCCTTGGACTTGACCAGAAAGAACCAAGCCCCACCGCCAGCCAAAGCCAGAACTAGAACGCCAGCCAGCGCGATGATCAGCAGCTTCTTGCTTTTCACCGGCGCCTTGACTTCTGCAACATCGTCGGCTTTGGCAGCGTCTGGTTTGGTAGCCACGGTATTCCTTCAATATGGGTATGTCATTATTCTGCAGATCGGATGCGCCAAGACACCAATTAGCGGTGGTAAACCCGCCCTTTCGAGGCTTCTGAACTCACAACACCGGCAAGCCTCTACACAAACAGGTCAATCGTACGGCCAGCCGCGAGACGCTGACCGGACGCATGCCCGGTCGACCCCAGCAGCGGCAGCTCGACACGCGCCTGCCGCGCGCCCAACTCGCCAGCCTGTTCAGGGCGATCTTGCGCGTCCTGACGCCGCTGCCCGGAAGAACCCACAAAAACCCCGGCCAGAGACAAACCCTCGTCCTTGAGCAAATCCTTCAAGTGCGCCACCGCGCCTTCAAGCACCTGTCGGATTTCGGGCTGATCGGTGCGGAACTCGACCTGCGCCGCGCTGCCCTCCATGGAAATGCTGACCTGCACTGGTGTGCGGCCAAATACCTCCAGTCGCAGTTCGGCGTTTTGGACCTTGTCGGCAATCCAGTAGCTGACCTGTTCTGCGACCATCATTTCGGGTGTCGGCAAGGCGCCATGGTCGGCCGCTGCCGCCGCCTCCACCGGGCGGCCCGCCCCCAGGGGAAAGGCCCCCCAAAGGCCCTCGGCAGGCGACCCTGAAAACGACCCGCTCGGCTTTGTCGCAGCTGGTTCAGTTCTTTTGGTCACCCCTTCCGACAGGCCCATCAGGACCGTCGCGCTCGGGCCGGAACTGGCCAGCGCCGCGACATCGGGGACGACGGCAGCATGACGTGCCTTCATGTCACCGGCGGCCAGCGCAGCCCCGCTGGGGGCGGCTGCAACCCTGACGAACGCCGGGTCGCCCGGCTCGGTCAGTCGCTGAGCGCTCGCCCAGCGCAATGATGCAGTATCGGGTCTCACTTCGGTTCGCAAGTCCGGCGAAGTGCTCGAAACCACGCCACTACCGCTCGGCCCAAGGTGGGTGTCCGCCTGCACCGTTAAGTTGATCGAACTCAATCGCTGCTGCACACCAAGTGGCAATCGCGGCTCGGCATCCCGCTCAATTGCCGAGCGCTTGGCTCCCTCCTGCGGGCCGACTGGTGGCGCAACGATGTCGATCTCAGTCTGAGCAAGAGGCTCCGCTAGTGACTCCAGGCCCAAATTGAAAGCAACGGGCGACAAGACGATTGCCGGCGGCGCAGCCGGTAGCGCTTGCCCGGCCGTGTCCGAACGGATTTCCAGTTCGAAACCGGAGGGCGTTATCGGACTCGGCATGGCACTCACACCGGCCGGAACTGCGACCTGTGGCGCAGCTTCCAATTGTGCCGCCCAGCCTTTGTGCGCGAGCAAGGCCGCGGTATCAACCTGCCACCCGACGTCGGGCGCCAGTTGTTGCGCGTCCGGAAGTTGTGGCTCCACGGTCGGCACGAGAGGCAACAGCGATTGCACAACCACAGACGGGGCGAGCGGCGGTACATCGATGCCTCCCGTGAGGCTCGTCAACAGCGTGGACGGATCCAGGCTCTGCCCCGCATCCGAGGTCTCCGATACATCCAACGTCGCCAATATTGAGAGAAAACCACCTCCCCCAACGGCAGCGGCGCCGCCCCAGCCATGCTGACCCATGGGGCTGACGCCCGAGGGCGCCTTGCCGACTCGCGGCACGCCGTGGTTGGCATTTCGATCCAGGTTCATGGTTGATCTCCTACGTTCAAACTGCGCACCATGCGGGCAAACTGCAAAGCGGCGAACTCATCCATCTGCTTTTGCTCGCGCTTGGCCTGGCGAGCTACGGCCTCGGCCTGCTTTCTGGCCAACACCTGCTTGAGTGCGGCCAGTCTGAATTCCGCCTGAAGCAGCACCAGATTGGCCGCTTCAACCTCAAGCGCCGCCTTGGCCACCACCCCGCGTTGCAGTCCAATTGCGTGATGCAGGCGTTCCATGAACTGATAGTGGTGGCGCATCAGCTCTGGCGTTGCAGACACTTGCGCTGACGCGCTCCAGCGGGCAAGCGTCTCGGCAGCATAGGCATCAAGCTGCTCCAACTGATCCTGTGCAAATCGCTGCCCGCGCTGAACCCGAGCCAAATCAAGTCCGGCCTCGTCACGCCTGCGCGCGGCAAGGTCGGTTGCCAGCTGCACGCTGGCAACGGCAGTCATAAGCCCTCCTTGGGGTGGCAACTACGGGTCATGCTGCGCTACTCCCGCCATCCAGCGCATTGGACAATTGGTCAAGGCAGTCTTCAAACTGCGCCGACGCGTACATGTCCTGCTGCAAGAACGCGGTCATCCCCGGTTGCAAGCGGATGGCCTCATCCAGTGCCGGGTCCGAGCCGCTCACGTATGCGCCAATCTGCACAAGATCGCGACCCTTTTGAAAGCGGGAGTGAATGGCTCGAAATTGGCGTGCCAGCTCGAAGTGATCGCGTGACACCACGTTGTGCATCACCCGCGAGGCCGATTGCTCGATGTCGATCGCCGGGTAGTGACCAGCCTCTGCCAATGCGCGTGACAGGACAATGTGCCCATCCAGAATGGCGCGCGCCGCGTCCGCAATGGGGTCTTGCTGATCGTCGCCCTCAGAGAGCACGGTGTAAAACGCTGTAATCGATCCCACCCCACCCAGGCCGTTGCCGCTGCGCTCCACCAACTGCGGCAGCTTGGCAAAACAGGAAGGCGGGTAGCCTTTGGTGGCGGGTGGCTCGCCAATGGCCAGGGCAATCTCGCGTTGTGCCATGGCGTAACGCGTCAGCGAATCCATCAATAGCAATACATGGCACCCTTTGTCCCGGAAGTGCTCGGCAATCGCCGTGGCATAGCTGGCACCTTGCATGCGCAGCATAGGGGGCGCATCGGCCGGGGCCGCCACTACAACCGATCGTTCACGTCCCTGCTCACCCAGTATGTCCTCGATGAACTCCTTGACTTCGCGGCCACGTTCGCCAATCAAACCGACCACGATCACATCGGCCTTGGTATAGCGTGCCATCATCCCCAGCAGCACGCTTTTGCCAACACCGGAGCCCGAAAACAACCCAATGCGCTGGCCCCGCCCCACCGTCAGCAGCGCATTGATGGCGCGCACGCCGGTATCGAGCGGCTCGCGCACCGGCGCCCGGTCCATGGCATTGATGGGCCTGCGGTCCATGGGGCGTGCCGTCACGTCCACAATGGGCCCCATCCGGTCCATTGGCGCGCCGTGGGCATCGACCACCCGCCCCAACAAGCCATCGCCCAAGGGTAGACGCAACAAGCCGGCCCCGCTGTCGAGACGCGCCGCAAGGGGGTCGCTCAGCCGGGGCACCGGCACATAAGCGGCTGCGGGCACGACGCTGGCGCCGCTGCACAACCCATGCACATCGCCAGCGGGCATCAGGTAGGCACGGTCGTTGGAGAATCCAACCACCTCCGCCAACACGGGCGCTTGCGATGCCATGGAAACCATGCACTGTGAGCCCACCGGGGCACGCAAGCCACTGGCTTCCAACACCAAGCCGGTCAATCGCGTCAGTGTGCCGCGAACCTCAAGCGTGCAGTCACGGTTGACCCGCACCTTGGCATCATTCAAGTAACTCTTCCATTTGCAGGCAGGATCAGGGCTCATCGTCGGCCTCCTGCCACGGCGTGCTCAGGCCCAGCGTCGCTACGGCGCGGCTCCACCGTTTCTGGACCGTGGCATCCACCACGGTGCCGGTTGACTCGACCAGGCAGCCACCGCGATCAACGCGCGCGTCGGCCAGCAAAGTCAAGCTAAGGCTTGAGAACTCCGCCCGAAGAGGCTCTTCGAGCACCTCCAGGTCCAGTGGGTTCAATCGCACCACGGCGTTCTTCGAGTCAGCCAACAACAGTCGCATTGCCTCACGAACTGCGGGCTGAAGCACGTTCGGGTTGACCGACAACTCCTGACGCAACACCTGGCGAGCCACCTCGCAAGCGAGCTCCAGCACGCCTTGTGCAATTGCCTGCTCGGATTGCTGCAACTGCAGGCTGGCGGCCGCAAACAGGGCGGCCAAACGATGCGCACCCTCTTCGCCCTGGTGACGTGTGAACTCGGCCATGCGCTGTTGCGTCTCCAACACCGCTTGCGCCTGCGCCTGGGCGTATCCCTGCGCATAGCCTTCCTGGCGAATGGCGTCGTCACGCTCGCGCTGCGCAGCCTCCTCGCGCGACTGAGCCTGTGCCGCCGACAACATGGACGCGGTATCCACCGCCGAGAAGTCCCATTGCGCCACCGCACCGACTTCCTCGCCGGGGATGAATCGATTGAAGTTACGCATGATCAGACCATGGCATCGTCGGCGCCACCGCCGATGATGATGGTTCCTTCGTCCGCGAGACGGCGCACAGTCTTGAGGATTTCCTTCTGCTGCGCCTCCACCTCGGACAAGCGCATCGGCCCGCGCGACTCCAGGTCTTCGCGCAGCGTTTCGGCGGCGCGCGAGGACATATTGGCCAGGAATTTTTCCTTGAGCTCAGGCTGGGCGCCTTTGAGGGCCACGATGAGCGAGTCAGACGCCACCTCTTTGAGCACCAGCTGGATCGCCTTGTCATCGAGCTTCATGACATCATCAAACACAAACATCTTGTCCATGATCTTCTGGGCCAACTCGGGATCATGGTTGCGGATCGACTCGATCACGGTTCCCTCAATGGCCGTGCCCATCAGATTGATCATCTCGGCGGCGGTCTTCACGCCACCCAGCGACGACTTGCGAACCTTGTCACCACCGGCCAGCACCTTGAACAACACTTCATTGAGGTCCTTGAGCGCGTTGGGCTGTATCCCCTCCATGGTGGCCACGCGCAACATCACTTCATTGCGCTGGCGCTCGGTCAGGTGTTTGAGCACATCGGCCGCCTGGTCATAGTCCAGGTGGACCAGGATGGCAGCCACAATCTGCGGATGCTCGTTTCGAAGCAACTCGGCCACCGACAAGGGGTCCATCCACTTGAGGCTCTCGATGCCTGAGACATCGCCCCCCTGCAGGATGCGATCGATCAGCAGCGCCGCCTTGTCGTCGCCAAGCGCGCGCTTCAACACCGAGCGAACGTAGTCCCCGGTATCCGACACCAACAAACTCTGGGCGGCGGCGATGCCTGAGAACTTGTCGACCACCTCGTCCACGCGCTCGCGTGTGATGGCCTTGGTTCTGGCAATGGCTTCACCGAGCTTCTGGACTTCCTTGGGCGACAGGTGCTTGAATACCTCGGACGCCTCTTCCTCTCCCAATGACATCATCAGGATGGCTGCGTTCTCGAGGCCTTCGTCTTGTGACATCGTGCGATCCCCTTGGTCAACGCTCAGGCCGGCGCCTCACCGTTCATCCAGGTCTTGACAATATTGGCCACCGCGGCAGGGTTTTCCCGCGTGAGCTTGCGAGCATCGTCCAAGGCTAGCTCGCCAGAAGTCGGTGCGCTGCTACGCGCTGGTGGCGGCAACTGCGGACGATTGGGCTCCTCCGACTCAATTGCGTCAAGCTGGGCGCCAGGGCGCGCGACAACAGGTCGCGACTCGGCCAGCGTTTTCAAGGCCGGGCGGACAAAGCCCATCAACACCAGCACGCCAAACAACAGGGTTCCAACCGGCCAGGCGAAGCTGCGCAGCAGGTCCTGCAACTCAGGCTGCTTCCACAAAGGCAGCTCGGGCAGCGTGATCTTTTCCTTGGCAAAGGGCGCATTCATGAGGTTTACCGAGTCCCCGCGATCTTTGTTGAAACCAATTGTCTCACGCACCAGCGCGGTCATCTTCTCGATCTGCTGCTCGGTCAGCGGGGTTGTGGTGGTCTTGCCTTTGTCGTCAGTGGTGCTCTGGTGGTTGACGACAACCGCTGCGGTCAGGCGCTTGATGGTTGCAGTGGCTCCACGCACTACCCGCACGGTCTTGTCGACCTCGTAGTTCACGATCGATTCGCGCTTTGAAGTGGCACCCGCAGCAGCCCCGGACGCACCCGCGGACAGCGCCTGGTTCGGGCCATTGATGGGCGCCGCAGCCGGACCAGGTGGCTGGTTCGACGTAGCCCCCGGCACGCCGGCGGCGTTGGCGGTGCCACCACCGGAACTCTCGGACGTCTGCTGGCTGCGGATGACCGTTGCATCGGGGGCCTGATTGGGCTTGTGTGACTCGGAGGTGGACTCGGTTTGCGAAAAGTCCAGTTCCGCAGCGACCTGCGCTTTCACGTTTTGCCGCCCCGCAATCGGCTCCAGGATGTCCAGAATCCGGCGGCTGTAGGTTTGTTCCAGCTGCTGCACGTACTGCAGTTGCTGGGCATCCCCACCCCCTTGCCCGCCGTCGGCGGACATCGACAACAGTTTGCCCGAGTCGTCGAGCACGCTGACGGCGCTGGTGCTCATCTCTGGCACGCTTGAGGCCACCAAATGCACAATGCCCGCCAATTGGGCGCGATCGAGCGTGCGCCCGGCATTGAGGCTGACCAATACTGACGCCGAGGGTTTTTGTTGTTCGCGGAAAAAGCCGTTCTGGTTGGGCAAGGCCAGGTGCACGCGTGCACTCTGCACCGAGGACAAGCCCTGAATCGACCGTGTCAGCTCTCCCTCCAGACCCCTTTGAAAGGTCAACCGCTCCTGAAACTGAGTCATGCCAAAGCGGTTCGACTCCATCATCTCAAAACCCGCCACCGACCCCTTGGGCAAGCCTTGCGAGGCCAGGCGCAAACGCGTGTCGTGCACCTTGTCGGCGGGCACCAGGATGGCGCCACCGCCTTCGGCATGCTTGTAGGGAATGTTCATCTGAGACAGCTGCGCCACGATGGCGCCGCCATCCTTGTCTGCGAGATTGGTGTACAAGACCCGCCACTCCGCCTGCCGCCCCATGACCAGGCCAATCACGCCGACGGCGATAAACAGGGCAAAGCCTAGCGCCAGGCGCAGCTTTTGGGCCGAATCAAGGCCCGCCAGTCGCTGGGAAAGGGACGGATTGACAGGGATAGTGGCAACTGCAGGCATCGTGGTTTCCGGTACGACGTGGCACGACATCGCACCACCCATGCAGCCGATTATTCGAGCTGCCTGCGCAAACATTAGGCCAATAAGCCACTGAATTACCGGTCATTTCAAAATAGTGCGGACGATCGTCGAACGCTAGGATCAAGCCACCCCGAACCTCGGAGGGAGCAACCATGGATCTACGCCTTTCCCCCACCACCCTGCCCAGCACGGTTCGCCCCGGCCTGGTGCCGAAGAACGCCGCAGCTCAGATTGCAGGCAACACGCCTGGCAGCTTTTCAGGCGCACTCAAGAGCGCGCTGGGGGAAGTGAGCGCAGCGCAAAATGAGGCCACACGGTTGCAGCGCGAAGTGCAGTTGGACAACCCGAAAGTGAGCCTGGAAGAAACCATGGTCGCCATTCAGAAAGCGCAGATCGGCTTTCAGGCCACCCTGCACGTGCGCAACCGCATGGTGCAGGCGTACACCGACATCATGAACATGCAGGTGTAGCGCCAGACCACACATCGCCTGTAACCCGGCAATCAGTGCAGCATCGGCTTGGAAGCGTCAAGCTGGCGCTCAACCTGCGGCAGCCACGGCTCGGCCAAGTAGCGAATCTGCGCATCGTTGTGCAAGATGCGCTGCATGATGCGGGTCTTTTCAGTGCGCTGCTCGGGCAACAGTTGCTCACTGCGGGCACGATGGCGCAGCTGCTCGATCAATACCGCACAGGCGCCCTCGAAACGCACCACCTGGTCCCAGTCTTGTAGCTTGGCAGCATCGAGCATGCTGCGGCTGCTGGCTTCGATGGCTTTGTAGTAGTCAATCAACATGTCGGACACGATGGGCTCCCGGCGGTCACATGGGCCGAGCAGCACTCGCAGCTGCGCCACTGATCTGCTTCCAACCGTCCGCCAGCGGAGAGATCAGCCGGGCGACTTCGTCCAATGCCAGGTCATCGTTGCGCGCGTTGGCTTGCGTCAGGCGCAGCACACAGTAGTTGTACAGATCCATCAAGTTGGCGGCGAGGCCGCCACCATCTTCCAGATTCAGCCCGCCCTTGAGTCCTTCTTCGAGAATTCTTCCTTGGACTATGCAGTCTTTATCGGCAAATTTCCGATACGGCAACCTGAGTACGGACTGATCAAGCGCAAATCGTCAGCCACCTGCCGGACCAGCAGGTTGCGGTCTGCGGTGGCTTGTTCCACTGGGCGACCTGCTGGGTGATGTAGGCGTTCAGCGCATTCAGGCTGCTTAGTTGCACGTCCAAAGCGCTGTAGCGGCGGTTGAGATTGTGCCTCGACTCGGCTGATCTTGTCGTTGACCCGCTGCTGATCCTTCGCATTGAGGTCCAAGGAGCGCTTGAGCGAGGCGTCCTTGCTCGGAAGAACCCGTCCTGCTGCCAGCAAACCTTGGGAGAATGTCTTGAACTTCATTGCCACGCCGTTGGTCAAGGGGTTCTGATTGTCGATCCTGAACAGATTTTCGACATCGTCCCCGCTGGCCAGCGCCGTAGTCAGTTTGGTGCTGTCCACGGCAAGATCACCGCCCAGTTGCTGTGTGATGCCGATGTCGGCCAAGCGCGTGTACGCGGAACCCGATGTGGTCGACTGCATGGCGCCCCGCAGCGCCGTCTGCAGGCCAATCGCCGTGGCATCGCCCTGGAGTAAGCCCGCCGTCTTGGTCGCCTGATCATACTTGGTGGCCTCATTCAAGGTTTGGTTGACTGCGTTGTAGGCCGCCACGAAGCTATCGACCGCTTTGGTGATCACACTCTTGTCCTGCGCTATGGTGATCTCGGCCGCCGTGGTCGTCTCCGCGGCGACAGTCAAGGTGACCCCGGAAATGACATTGCTGAACGTGTTGCTGGACGAGGTCACCGGAATGCTGCCATTGATGGTCGCCGCAGCGTCAACGGCGTACTGGGTAGTCGATCCTGCCACCAAGCGGGACAACCCCGCCGCGTCGATGTGGTTGGCATCGTCGTCCGTGACAGCCAACTGGAAGCCAAAGTTCTGCCCCGTCGACGTCGATCGCAGCAACAAGCGCTCGCCCGCCGCGTCATTCAGCACCGTCGCGCTAACGCCAGCATTGGCTGTGTTGATCTTGCTGGCGATCGTGGTGACGGAATCGCTCGCGCCAATCGCCACGTCCACCGCTGCCACGCCTGCAGTAGGCACGAAAGTCGTCGGATTGGTCCACTTACCCAATTGCAGCGTCACCGTGCCGCCACCCAACGGTGTGCCGGCGGGCAAGGGCAGCACGTCCGACGCATAGCTTTGCGACTTCGCCAGAGCGGTCACTTGCACACTAAAACTGTTAGCGGCGGTCCCGCCAATAGCAGTGGCACTGACGGCAGCGGAATTCGATGATGTGGCCGAGACTGCATTCCAGGTCGTCAAGCTATTGAGCTTGCCGGCCGCATCGAAGAGCCCAGAGACCAGGGACTTGATTTGCGCGAATGCCGATATCTTGGTGTTGACTGTCGCAGCCTCCACTTTGAGCTTGGTCAGCGGTTGCTTCTCCAGCGCGACCAACTGCGACACGATGGACTTGACATCCAGGCCACTGCCAATACCTGGTGAAGAAATCGTAGCCATGACAACCTCCTTCGCAACGAATCAAGTTGCATTATCTGCCTTTGGGACGTGCTTTAGTCGCAAAACTGGCCCGGAAAACAGCTCGATCTCTGGTCCGCACCCCACAAGGCCAAAAAGCGGCGACAGGTAACCTGTCGCCGCCGCTCAGGGCGCCCTATGTGGCGCCTCCTTCAGCTCGCCTGGCTGTGAAATCACCGCAGCAAGGCCAACACACCTTGTGGCAACTGGTTGGCCTGCGCCACCATCGCGGTGCCAGCTTGCTGCAGAATCTGCGCGCGTGACAGATTGGCGGTCTCCTGCGCAAAGTCCGCATCCAGAATGCGCGAGCGCGAAGCGGACAGATTTTCTGATGTCACCTGCAGGTTAGAAATAGTGATCTCGAAGCGCGATTGGAGGGCACCCAGTTTGGCGCGTGCACCGCTGATGAAGGACAGGGCAGAGTCAACCGTCTTGAGCGCATCGGTCGCCTTGGTAAAGGTGCTGACATCAAGGTCGGACACTTTCTTCAAGGTCGATCCAACATCCGTGAAGGCGTTGGTGGTGGTCGTGTCCACCGCAAACGACTTGTCAGAGTCCAGCGTGATGTAGCCGACCGTCGTGGCACTCGCAGCGGTGACGTCAGCCGTCAACACAGCGGTGCCACCCGAAGCAGCGCCAGTGCTGTCGAGTTTCTGCACCGTGACATTGCCACCATTGGCAACAGCCGTGTCGGAAACCGTCACATCATTGCCCGTGGCATTGGTCAGGACCACTGCGGTTCCCGCAGCGTTGAGCGCTGCAGTGACACCGGTCTTCGACGACTGGTCATTGAACGCAGCCACAGCTGCAGATAGACCGTCTGCCGTTCCCGTTGCCGACACAGAAAACGAAATCGCCTGCGTCGTGGAGTTGTCTGACTGGATCGTCAAACTGTAGGCGCCAGTCGCGGAGAACGCCAGACTAAGGTCAGTCCGTGCTGTAGAGGTGACCCCCGTGCTGGCCTTCTGGGCATTGATCAAATCCGAGTTGGCTTTGGCGGTACTGTTGACCGCGACGGTCACGTGGCGCTGCCCAGCGATCCATTGATAGCCACGGTGCCGGCCGTGGTGCATTGGCACCCCAGGCCGCCGACGTCGCGGCGCCGCCGGCTGCCTGACCTGGTTGTTGCCATAGACGGTGGTGCGCAGGTTGGCCGTGGAGGCGATGATGGTCTGGTTGGCGTTGGCGCCGACCTGGAACTGGGCCGTGCCAAAGGTGCCGTCAAGAATCTTCTGAGCCATTGAACTCAGTGGTTTGGGAGATCCGGTCCAGTTCCGACACCAGTTGGCCGACTTCGTTTTGCAGGGCCTGGCGGTCGCCGGCGCTGTTGGAGGCGTTGGCCGACTGCACGGCCAGCTCACGCACCCGCTGCAAGATGTCTCCCGACGCCTTGAGCGCACCTTCGGTCGTTTGCGCCAGCGAGATGCCGTCATTGGCGTTGCGCGCCGCCTGATTCAGACCGCGAATCTGGGTGGTGAAACGCTCGGAGATCGCCATGCCCGCAGCGTCGTCCTTGGCGCTGTTGATGCGCAGGCCCGACGACAAGCGCTGGATGGAGGTCGACAGCGCACGACCTGATTCATGCCCAGGTTGCGCTGGGCGGTCAGTGAGTTGATATTGGTATTGATAGATGAACCCATTTGAATGCTCCTGTTAAGCTGACCGAACCCGGCAAAACTGCCGGCCTGAACGCCAGAACAAGCCTGGCCGCCATGCCTGAGCGTCTATCCAAGACCTTTGCCAGGCGACGAGCCCTTGATGCAACCCGTTGAGTATGTTTTCGGGTCCGTGCACGAAAACTTTAGCGCCAATCGTCAAAACAGTGCCAGATTTCCACGCGTTATCCGGGCAACACCCTGCCAGGGCCTCTCCACAATTGACCCATCAGTCCCAAGTTGTCAGCCCGTTGCTGACGCTTGACTCGGCCACCAGTGCCGCCTTTTTATGGAGTTATGCAATGGCCTCTACCATCAACACCAATATCAGCTCACTGACGGCCCAGCGCAACTTGGGCACAAGTCAATCATCGCTGACAACAGCCATTCAACGCTTGTCTTCAGGTCTGCGCATCAACAGCGCCAAGGACGATGCCGCCGGCATGGCGATCTCCGAGCGCTTCACGACGCAGATCCGCGGTCTGAACCAGGCTTCGCGCAACGCCAACGACGGCATCTCGCTGGCGCAAACGGCTGAAGGCGCCATGAGTGGGGCCGGCAATATCCTGCAGCGCGTACGTGAACTCGCGGTGCAGTCCGCCAACGCCTCCAACAGCGCCAGCGACCGCCAGGCCCTGCAAAACGAAGTCGGCCAACTGGTGGCGGAGCTGGATCGAATCGCACAGACATCGGAATTCAACGGTCAAAAGCTGCTCGACGGAACCTTCGGGACGCAGCAGTTTCAAGTCGGCGCCAATGCCAACCAGACCATCATCGCCGCCACGGCCAACTTGCGCACATCCGTCTATGGCAACAACCAGGTTCAGGCAGCTGGCGGCGCAGCTACATTGGCGGCCTGGGGCGCCAACAATACAACAGCCGGTACCGTTGCCATCAATGGCGCGCTGGGCAGCGCCACCATCACGGTGGCCGTTAATAGCACAGCAAAAGCGAACACGGACAAGATCAATCTGGCCGCAGGCGACCACCGGCGTGGTGGCGACCGCCCGGACCGACCTCAGCCTAACCTTCTCTTCATCGGGCGCGTACAGCCTTACAATTCAGTCCGACAACACCACCACCCAGGCTGTTTCGTTCACAGTGAGCGCCGCAGCCACCTCGGACGGACTGTCCGGCGCCGTGGCCGCCATCAACGATCAATCGTCAAAAACCGGCGTTACGGCCGCACTGAACGCGACCGGTACCGCGATTGTGCTGTCCAACGCCACCGGCAACGACATCACGATCTCGGATACCGCGGTTGTCAACGGCGGCAACGTGACAGTCCAAAAACTCGACAGCACCGGCGCCGCCTCGGGTGGCACGGCCGTGCTGACGGCGGACGCTCTGGCAGCCAGCGCGACAACGGTGGGCTACATCACGCTGGACTCTGAAAAGTCTTTTGCGGTGGACACTACCACCACCAACGCCTTGACCGATATCGGCTCCACGCTGAAGAAGGTGTCCGACCTGGACGTCAGTACCTTCGCCAAGGCGACCGAGGCGCTGAAGACGGTGGACTCGGCGCTGGCGTTCATCAGTGGCGAACGCGCCAAGCTGGGCGCGCTGCAGTCGCGTTTCGAAACCAGGATCTCCAACCTGCAGGTGACGTCCGAAAACCTGTCGGCATCGCGCTCGCGCATCCTGGATGCCGATTTTGCGCAGGAAACGGCCAACCTGTCACGCTCGCAAATCCTGCAGCAAGCCGGTACCGCCATGGTGGCGCAGGCCAACCAGTTGCCGCAAGGCGTGTTGGCGCTGTTGCGTCAGTAAGCGCGACAGCAACTCCTGACCGTGCCTGGTGCCTGGGATCAAACCGCTTCGGCGGGCTCTTTGTCTGGCCAGTGCCATGGCTGCCCAACCATTCATTGCGCTGGTCGCGGCCGTCAACCAGCAAGTGCCGGGATCATGCTGCCACTTACAGACGCTTCAGCCAGGCTCCCGGCCAGTGGGTGATGTTTTGATCCAGCGCGCTCTCGTTGAATGGCCAGGCCGGCTGCTCAATCACGAACTCGGGGTGCTTGGCGGCGAAATCTCGCGCCGCGAAGGTTGGGTTGTCGGTGGTCCAGCCCGGCGTACCACGCGGCACGTCGGCCAGGTCGAACATGATGCCGTCCGTCGCCACGATGTAGGAGCCCGGTGTGACCAGCCCCGCATAGGCCACCAGTTCATCATGCACATGAGCATAGGTGTGGTTTGAGTCCAGAATCACCAGCACCGTCTCACCCGGCTTCACCAGGGCCCGAACCTGCGCCACGATGTTGGGCGCGGTGGAACTGCCTTCGATCAGCGTGATTCGGTCATTGAGCGGGTGCGCCTCGATGGCGGCGCGATTATGCGGCCGAATCTCGATGTCGATGCCGATGACACGCCCTTTATCCATCGCGTTGCACAGGCTGGAGTAGAAGATCAGCGAGCCACCATGGGCGACCCCGGTTTCGATGATGACGTCGGGCTTGACCTGAAAGATCACCTCCTGCATGCGGATCATGTCTTCGGGCAACTGAATCACCGGTCGACCCATCCAACTGAAGGTGTACTGGTATTTCTGGTTCCAGCCCAACCGGACCCAATGGCGCGAGATCGCCTCGAAGGCCTCCTTCGAATACAGGCTCAGGGTGCGGCTTTGGCCAGCTTCGTCCAAGGTCAAGGTGTTGGCGTCGGTGTCCAGAATCAGTTTCATCGTTCACTCCAATCAATCAAATCAATGTCGATGCCGGCCTGGGCCAGCAGCGCGAGGTTTTCTTCGCGGTAGTTGGGGTTCATCAGCACCGCGCTCCGGACGCCACGCCGCGGCAACTCCGCTGGCGAGACGATAGCGTGGCCGGTGCCGGGAATGAACCCGCCCTGCTTGTTGGGATTCAAATCCACCACGCAGTCAATCAGCGTGGCGGTCGGGTCGACCAGATTCGCAAACGTGGCACCCTTGGCCCCGGCGCCCCACAAGGCCACCTTGCCGCACGCCGCGAGGCCAGCCAACCGCGCCAACCAAGCCCGTCGCAGTTCCCCCTCACCCTCGCCATAGGCTTTGGCCAGGGCGGCGGTTCGGGGCTGCCCTGTGGTCTCAATGCTTGGCGAGTCGGACACCCGCGCCTCCAGCCACAGGTATTGGCCACCAAAAATGTGCTCCACCCGCTGCACGGAGAATCCCGAACGCTGGAACGCCAGGCTCAGCGAGTTCGCCGTGAACAGCGAGCAATGCTCATAGAAGAAGTCCCACACCACCCGGTTGCGCAAAATCCATTCGACGCACGGTGTCTCAAAAAACACGCGGGCCTGCGGTGACTGCGCCAAGGCCGCGCGCACCGAACGCAACAAGACCATCGGCTCGGGCACGTGTTCAATCACGTGCCGACACACCACCACGTCGGCGGGAACATCGGTGCAGGCATCGTCGTAGTAACAACGGCGAAACACCAAGCGGCCATCCAGATCCGTGTCCGGGCCAACGTAGCTCGGGTCAAACCCAAAACCGCGGTTGCCGGCGCCAGGGGCCGTCACCAGCTTGCGCAGGAAGTGGCCCTTGCCACAGCCGACCTCCACGATCACGCTGTCGCGCACGCCCTGGTGGTCGACCAGGTCGTTCACCAAGCCGTCCAGGTAGGCGTCGAAATGGCCGGAGCAAGATTGGGTGTTGTCGTAGTCCTGCCCGTAGGCCAACCTGGACAAATCGAAACTGCGATTGAAAACAAAGCCACAGTCCTCGCAGACCACCATGTCCAGGTCCCCGCGTGCCACGTTGCGAGCTGCGTCGCGGCTGCTGACGACCAGATTTTGATGCACCGGCACCTGGCTGCGCTGCAAGAAGGCGCTCACACGCCGGCCATTGCAGACGGGGCAAGCGGCGGTTGTGGTCATGGCTCTTCACCCTCCACCACCCGTGCGCAAGCCCTTCGCCAAGGACATCGCCGGTTGCCAACCCAGGGCTTGCAGTTTGTCGTTAGCGCCCACCAGCAAGCGCGGCTCCCCAACACCTGTGGTGGCGAGGTCCAGCACCGCCTGCGCATCCGCCCCCAGCAGGTTTGCCAGCGTGCGCACCAGGTCAGCCAGCAGCGTGGGCTGGCCGCTGCTCACATTGAATGCGCCGCTGGCGCCACGCGTCAGCAAGGTGACGAAGGCTTGCGCCACGTCGCTGGCATGCAAGAAGTCTCGGTAGGCACTGGCGTTCACGCCAAACGCCGGGCGTTGCCCCCGGAACACCGAGATCAGGGATGGAATCAGACGCTGCACGCCTTCCCCCGCGCCAAACGGCAGGAACACCCGGCCCCAGGCGCAGGGCACTTGGTGCTGGGCGCAAATCGCCATCACTAAGCGGCGGGTGGCGTCCTTGGCGGTGCCGTAGAGCGTGGCCGCCTGCTCGGATGTGTGATCTTCGCGGCAGTAACCCTCGGTCCAGTCGTATTCGGCGCAACTGCCAGCCAGCACCACCTGCTGGCCACCGTGGGCACAAAACGCCTCCACCAGCCGGACACTCGCCTCGACCCATCGCAGGTTCAGGGGAGACGTCCAGTACACACCGTGTTCGGCAAACCAGGCCAGATGCAACAAGTGGCTTGCGCGCGAAGCCTGCACCATCGCTGAAAGGTTCGAGCTGGTCAATAGGTCGGCCTGAATGAAGTCAACCTCCAGGCACTCCGGCGGACGCCAGCGCCCCAACACTACCGTCTGGATACCCTGCTGACGCAGACTCCTGAGCACATAGCGCCCCAGGAAGCCGCTGGCGCCCGTGAGCAGAACCCTCACGATGGGTCCCCGGCGCTGACCCTCAGCGTCGGCACGGCCGTCACGAATTGGCCATCCCACCCACGCACGTAGGCAAGTTGCGCCATCACCTCTTCGTGCAAATTCCAGGGAAGTATCAACACGCGATCGGGCTGATGGGCGCGCATATGCGCCTCGTCGACAATCGGAATCCGGCTTCCCGGCATGAACTTACCCTGCTTCGCCGGATTCTTGTCCACCACATAGGGCAGCAAGTCCGGCCGGACACCAGCAAAGTTCAGCAAGGTATTGCCCTTGGCTGCGGCACCGTAGGCGCCAACGCGTAGCCCCTGCCGTTTGGCATCGATCAGGAACGCCACCAGGTCATCCTTGACCCGCTCCGCCGCCGCCTGCAGACCCTGATAAAACACGTTGGTCTGCATGCCGGCGGCGCGTTCCATGTCGCGCAGCCGCGCCACTGCGCCAGTGATCGGGCGCTGCCCCAGATCGGCGCGCTGGGCGAACAGGCGCAGGCTGCCGCCATGGGTAGGCAACTCTTGCACATCAAACACGGCCAAGCCATTGCGGGCAAAGACGGACTCCAGCGCGGTCAACGACAGGTAGGAGTAGTGCTCGTGGTAGACCGTATCAAACTGGTTCTGCCGCACCAGGCGCAACAGGTGGGGAAACTCGAAAGTGGCCACGCCCTGGGGCTTGAGCAGGCGGGTAAACCCCGCCACAAAGTCGTTGATGTCGGGCACATGGGCCAACACGTTGTTGGCGGCGATCAGGTCTGCCTGACGACCCGCCCGCGCCAGTTCGTCCGCCAACGCCACGCCAAAGAAGCGCTCGATGATCTCGATGCCCTTGGCCCTGGCCGCCGCCGCCGTGCTACGGGTTGGCTCCACGCCAACACAGCCTATGCCAAGCGCCTGCACATACTGCAACAAGTAGCCATCGTTGGCGGCCACCTCCACCACGTGGCTGCGCTCGGTCAAGCCCAGTCGCTCGACCATGGATTGGACGTAAGCCTGCGCATGCGCCAGCCAGGAGCTGGAAAACGAGCTGAAGTAAGCGTAGTCGTCGGTGAACAGGGCTTCGCGCCCGGCGTGGTCTTCGGTCTGCACCAGCCAGCAGGCTTCGCAGACCAGCAAGCGCAGGGGAAACCAGAGCTCCGGCGCTCGCAAACCCGCCTCACTCAGGTAGGCGTTGGAGGGTGGCGCGCTACCCAAGTCCAAAAACGGCAAGTGCAGGGCACTGCCGCAATGACGGCATTTCAAACTGTGACTCCTTCAAACTTGAGTTCGACCAACGGATGGGCGGCGTCGCGCGCCGACAACTCGGCAATAGTCAGCGGCCAAGCGATGGCCAGCCGCGTGTCACCCGGATTCAGGCCCGCTTCCGCACCGGCATTGTAGGCAGCCGCGTGGCAATACAACAGTTCCACGTCATCGCTCAGCGCCTGAAAACCATGCGCGAATCCTTCCGGAATCAACAAGGCGCGACCGTTGTCGGCTGACAAGCGCTCGGCATGCCAATGCAAAAACGTTGCGGAGCCCGATCGCACATCCACCGCCACGTCCCACACTTCTCCGCGAAGGCAGCTCACCAGTTTCATCTCGGCATGAGGGGCGTGCTGGAAGTGCAGGCCACGCACCGTGCCACGCCGCTGGGTGTAGGTATGGTTGATCTGGGCGATGGGCTTGACCCAACCCACCGCGCGGAGCTCGGCGGCACAAAACAGGCGTGACAGAAATCCCCGTGCATCGCCAAGCCGCTGGCGTTCCACCAAAGTCAGCCCGCCCAAGGGCAAGGCCGTGACCGTGAAACGACTCACGGCAGGGCCTCGAAAGCCGCGATCTGCGCCTCACACAAAGCTCGCGCATCGGCGCCCTGGTGCTGCGCGCGGTACCAGTCCAGCGTATCGCGCACGGAGCGCGCCAGATCAAGGCGGGGCTTGACCCCCAGGGTTACCCGCGCCTTGGCGACCTCGAGTGTCAGGCAACCCGCCTCATGCGGTCCCGCACTATCGTCTTGGTAGCTAACTTGTCCCGACCCATATGCGCTGCGGGCCAATTCAACCACTTCTCGCACGGTGGCGGCCTGATTTGGCACCGGTCCAAAGTTATACGCTCCCGCCAACTCCGGCCGTGCCCACAGCTGCTGCGCCAGCGCCATGTACCCGGACAAGGGCTCCAGTACATGCTGCCAAGGCCGAATGGCCTCGGGCCGGCGGATCTCCAGCACCCGGCCGGCCTGCCAGGCGCGCACCGCATCGGGCAGCAGTCGGTCTTCGGACCAGTCGCCACCGCCTATAACGTTGCCCGCACGCGCACTGGCCACGGCCACGCCTTGCTCCGCCAGGAACGCATCGCGGTAACTGGCGATGACGAGCTCGCTGGCCGCCTTGCTCGCACTGTAGGGATCGTGCCCACCCAGCGCTTCGTCTTCTCGATAGGGGTAGTGCCATTCGCGGTTGTGGTAGACCTTGTCGGTGGTCACCATCACGGCCACGCGCACGCCAGCTTCAGTCCCGCAAGGCATCCAGAAGATGCGCGGTGCCCATCACGTTGCTGCCAAAGGTTTGCAGCGGCTCGCGGTAGCTCAGCCGCACCAAAGCCTGCGCGGCCAGATGAAAGACGATTTCGGGCCGCGCCGCGCGCACGGTTTGCGCCAGGGCGCTGGCATCCCGGATATCGCCGAAGTGGTGGTCAATGCCCTCGCCCACGCGCGCCAACTCGAACAGGCTGGGCTGTGTCGCCGGGGGCAAGGCGACGCCGGTGACCAAGGCGCCCCGTCGTTTCAACCACAGCACCAGCCAGGCACCCTTGAAACCGGTGTGACCGGTGACCAGCACCCGCTTGCCGCGCCAAAAGTCCACGGCCGGCTCCATCACCACATCTGCCACGGTGCCCGGCCCGAGCGCCACAGTTCTTCGAGCAAGTTCATCTCGCGCAGCGTGTCCATGGGTTGCCAAAAACCAGTGTGCTCAAACGCCCGCAATTGGTCGTCCGCCGCCAGCCGGGCCATGGGTTCGAGCTCCCAACTGGTGCTGTCACCGGCGATGGTGTCGATCACCTTGGGCGAGAGCACGAAGAAGCCTCCGTTGATCCAGCCACCATCACCACGCGGCTTCTCGATGAAGCCGCGCACCGTGTCGCCGTCGCGCGCCAGCGAACCAAAACGACCAGGCGGCAACACGGCCGTGACGGTGGCCAGCTTGCCATGTGCCTTGTGAAAGGCGATGGACGCCGCGATGTCCACATTGGCCACGCCGTCGCCGTAGGTGAAGCAAAAGGCTTCCTCGTTCTTCAGGTAATCCGCCACGCGTTTGAGTCGGCCGCCGGTCATGGTGTCCTCGCCGGTGTCCACCAGCGTCACACGCCAGGGCTCAGCGTGTTTGTGGTGAACTTCCATGTGGTTGTTGGCCATATCAAAAGTCACATCGGACATGTGCAGGAAGTAGTTGGCGAAATACTCCTTGATGATGTAGCCCTTGTAGCCGCAACAAATCACGAAGTCGTTGATGCCATGGGCCGAATAAATTTTCAGGATATGCCACAGAATCGGCTTGCCGCCGATGTCGATCATGGGCTTGGGCTTGAGGTGGGTCTCCTCGGATATGCGGGTTCCCAAGCCGCCGGCCAGGATGACCGCCTTCACTGCGCACCTCGCGGCTGTGACGACACCACCAATGGGGACGGCGCCTCACCGCAGCAGAAACGAGCCCACATGGTCTCATAGGCCCATTCGACACCCCGAGCAAAGCCCTTGCCATCCATCAGCGGCGAGTTCTGCATGCGACCACGCAGATCCGCCCGCAACTCAGCCAGGCCGTCCTGATCCTGTGCGAATACGCAGGCCTTATCGATGTACTCGGCCTCGCTGTACGCCACCCACTCAGGCAGATCAAGATTCATCATGAAAGTAGTTCCTATTCGCCCCAAGGGCGGGCGCCCGGCCAGCGTCAGTGCCGGCACGCCCATCCATAAGGCATCAAGCAGCATGGTACCGCCGCTATGTGGAAAGCAGTCGAGCAAGATATCAAAGTCGTGCAGCCCTTCGAAAATACTACTGCTGTTGCGCATAACAACCCGGGTCGTATCCAGCCCATTTTGCTGCATCAATGTCCGAAAGTGAATCTGATTGAGCGGATCCGAAAAATTCCTGAAATCCAGCACTAATCTGGCAGTCGGCAACCGCGCAAGTATCTCACCCCAAACCCGAAAGGTTCGATGGTTGAGCCGCTCGCTGCGCCCCGAGTAGCCGAATGTGGTATAGCCATTCTTCAGGCACGGCGGAGGCTTGGCGTCCTCGGTCTGCGTCATAAATTCGTAGGGTACGAAGCAGTGCGGCAAGCGAACTATGCTCTCCCGCGCGATGGTCTGCGGCGGTGCGATGTGGGGGTCAAACAAAACATAATCCACCGCCTTGAGTCCGGTCGTCCATGCGGCCCCCAACCACGTCACCTGAAGCGGCGCCGGTTTCAGAGCAAACACACCCAGACGCTCGTCGCGCATGTGATTGCAACCGTCGACAAGGATGTCGATGCCATCAGCCTGCACGCACGCGGCCGCCTCAGCGTCGGACATGTCTCGAATGTCACGCCAGTGGTCAAAGACAGTCTTGAATCTATCGGTATGCTCGTCTTCAAACTTTACGTTCGAGTAGGCAAACAGTTCAACTTTGGCGTGGTCATGATTGGAGAACAACGGCCAAAAGTAAAACCGCGACGTGTGTCGCCGAAAATCCGGCGATACATAGCCAACCCGCAACCTACGCCCCGGGGTGCGGTCGTGGTTGGAAAAGTCCGTCACTGGTGCCGCAAACCGGTCTCCCCAGCGCACAAACTCCGCAAATATCTGGTCGACGCTTAGGTCCGGATGGTAGGACAAGGCGTAGAGGCGGCGTTCCCACAACTCGGCATCATCCGGCAAGACCTTCATGGCAGCGTCAGCATGGGCTACCACGTCGGTGTAGTCGGCGAGCTTGCCGTAGTTCATACACAAGCTCTGGTGCGCTTGAGCCAAATGAATGAGCATCAACCGATTCTGTGCGGCAGTTGGCGTGAGAATCTCCAGGGCTTTCTTGTAATGAGCCACCGACTCGATCAAACGTCCTTGTTCGTCCAGCACCTGCCCCATGTGGTTGTAGGCCGGGCCGTAAGTTGGCTCCGCCTCCAGCCCACAGCGAAAGAACTCACCCGCTTCATCGTATCGATGTTGTGCCAGGAGGTTGGCGCCGAGATTGATCAGCGCCGACGCAAAGGTGGGCTGCAAACGAAGGGCAACGCGCAACTGGACCTCGCCCTCGACCGGGCGGCGACTACTGAGCAACGCAAATCCCAGATTGCTGCGCGCTCCCACGTCGCGCGGCGCGATAGCGAGCGCCTTCATCAAAGGACCAAGGGAATCCTTGATCTTGCCTCGGTTGACCAGCGCCGCCCCCAAGGCCTTCCACCCAAATGGGTCCTGGGGATAGCGCAGCGTCATGGCGCGCGCCAACTCCACAACTTGCTCCAACTGATCCCGCTTGAACAGGCCTTCGATGCGGTCAATCTGGCCGCCGGGTGCACCAGTCGCCGAGGACGCCTTCTGCTGACGATGCTTGCGCGACGCGACGATCGCGCCTTTCACTAGCGGGGTTACAGTCGGTTCGCCAATGGACGCGTGGACCGCGTCAACCGCACGCAGCACCAGCTCGGCCAGCACCTCCGCGCCCAGTCCACGGCGGCGCCGCTGCTCCAGCATCTGAATCGCCTGGAAACACTCCCCGGCCTGCAGCAAGGCGTCGAAATAGCTCAGCCAATACTGCCAGTTTTCCGGTTCGACGCCGAGCGCCTGCTGGAAGAACAGCAGACTGCCGCCCGCGTGTCCGGTTTCAAGGGCAATCACCGCCAGGTTGTGATTGGCGTCCGCGTGCGTCGGCGCCACCTCCAGAATAGCGCGGTACATTTCCTCTGCTACGTCGAGTTTCCCGCTTCGATGCTGCTGCAACGCCAGATCCATGCTCTGACGCAGGACACTCTCAAGCTCCGTGTCGGGCGTCGTCAAAGGCGGTTCGCTTTGGCCACACGACACCTCCGGTGCGACACCCATCGCAACCTGCCCGTGCGTAAGAAACCAATTCTTGAACATTGTCTCGTAAGCAGTTTCCACGTGCTTCGAAAATCTCACTTCATCCATCAGAGGACTCGACTCCAACTGACCTCGAAGACCCCGCCGCAGTGCTTCCAGCCGGCGCTGATCGCAGGCCAATGCAACCGCGAGCCCAACATACTCTTCTTCGGATTTTGCAACGAGTTCAGGATGTCCGACCCCACTGAGAATTGCGCCACCCAGCCGCCCCACGCTGGGGCGCCCTGCAACCGAGGCGAAGGGCACCCCCATGTACAACATTTCAAACAAGGTAGTTCCAGAGTTGTGGGGGAAACAGTCAAGCCCCACATCAATCCGCCCCAACACCTCCCACGGCGGCGTATGAAAGCCGATCTCCAACCGGGATCGCTCGATACCCAGCGCAGCAAACCGCTGCGCCAATGCCTCCTGAGCCGCCGGGTCCCTGAAATTGGCACTGTCGATGATGAGCCGCGAGCCCGTCACCCGTTTGAGAATCTCGGTCCACGCTTGAAGGGTACGATGGTTGATTCGAATCGAACGGGTCAACGATCCAAAGGTGACATGGCCGTTTTTCAACACCGGCAGCGGCGTGACCTCGCCCATGCCTTCTGGCGGCCTATAGACGAGCGCGGGCACAGGCAAACGCCAGGGCTTTTCTGAAAAGAGCGACTCGCTGCCGACCGGCGCGGTGAGCTCGTCGGTGAGGTAATAGTCAATCGCGGTCAAGCCCGTCGTGTAACCAAAGTCAAGCCAATGCAGCGACACGGGGGCAGGCTTTCGGGCAAACACACCCAAACGGTTGCCGCGTGTCTGGCCAGCGATGTCAATCAGGACATCAATGCCGTCAGACCTGATTCTTGCAGCCAGTTCGTCGTCCCCGACGCCGACCGTGGATACCCAGTGATCGGCGTAGCCACGGTAACGCACCGTCACATCATCCTCGGCGGACAGAAGTTCGGAGTAGGCAAACACTTCAAATCGTTGATGATCGTGATGGGCCAGCAAGGGCTCCAGAAAATACCTGCTTGAGTGGCGACCGAAGGCCGCGCAAACGTAGCCGATGCGCAACCTGCGCCCCGCCGCCCCCACATTGCCGTGCGGACGCCAACCAGCTCGATGCGGAAGCCCGAGGCGCGCGTCAAATTCCCGGTAGGCCTGAAAAATCTCAGCCGCGGTCTTGTCGGGATGGTAGTTCAGCACAAACAGCAAGTTGCTGTGCGCCGCCGCGTCGTAGGGATCGAGCTCGAGGGACCGTCTGATGCTGGCTTCGGCCTCGTCGATTCTCCCCAAATCCTTCAACAAGTAGCCCAGACTATTGTGGGCCTGCGCGAAATCCGGCCGGATCTGCAGAGCCCGCCGAACACAGGCCAGCGCCTGCTCGGGCTGACCCATGTCATCCAACACCACGCTTAGGTTAAGGTGCGCGACATGAAAGGACTCGTCGATCGCCAAACATCTGCGAAAACAATCCTCGGCCTGAGCCAGCCGACCCTGCCGCTGCAGCACCATGCCCAGATTTGAGTGTCCCCATGTCAGCGACGGATTGACTGCGATGGCTCGTCGGAAGTACACCTCGCTTTCGATCAGTTCACCCGCGTCGGACAGTGCCAAGCCCAACTTGTTCAAGTTGTCAACGTCTCCCGGCGTGATCTCCGCAACCATGCGCATTGGCTCAATGGCTGCAACGATCTGACCTTGATTGCGCAAGGCAATTGCCATCATCGTCCATCCCAGTACATTGCCGGGGTACCGATCAGTCAGGGTCAGCGACAGGGATGCCAATTCCTCGAACTGGCCTTGATTGAGCAGAGTTGCAAGACCCACAACTTCGGCAGCGCTGGGCCCCTGGGCTCCATCGCTTGGCGGCGTGCCCGATGACGTCGTCGCGGGGTCTGGCGCGTTTAGTCTGACCGCCACAACGTCACCTTGCTGAACCAGGCGATCGACCAACTCCTGCACGGCCGCTTGCGCCAAGCCAGCGCGCCGAGCCAACTCCAACGTATGGGCAGCAGCCGCATGCTGCAGATCCTGGATCAAGGCATCAACGAGGCTAATCCAATACTGCCAATTTCGGTCTTGCGCCGCCAGTGCTGCCCGGAAATGGCAGACTGCCTGCGCCGCATTCCCGGCCTGCATCGCCAGCGTACCCAGGTTGTGATTGGCATCCGGGTGACCCGGTTGCATCGCCAACACCGCTTGATACAGACATGCAGCCTCCTGCCAACGGCCGACACAATGACGATCGAGCGCCATTTGCATGCTGCGACGCACGACGCCCGCCATGTCTAAGTCCGGCTCCTCAGAACGGAGTGCCCCGTCTGTCGGCAACACCAGCATTTCACCCATAGTTACACGCTCCAGCTCAATCGCGATCAGGATAAGAGCGAAGACCCAATGCGTAAAGCTGAAATTGGCACCGCTTCATAGCTCAATCGCGGGCGAACCACTTACGTCGGTCCAGCCCAATGGCTTCAATCCAACACAACGGAACGGTGCGACTTGAGTAGGACTTTGCCTTACAGACTGTCGCCCCAAACCCGACAACCCCCGCAGCAAAAGACTGATTCAAGTTTTTGACCACACGTTCAGAATCAACTCCATCGCGACCCAAGGGCCGCCTTCATCGATACCAGGAGTGCACCATGAACAGTGACCAGATGCAAAAAGAAATCCGCGACGCCAACGTCACCTACTTGATGCTGGCACAGAATCTGATTCGAGCCGACAAGGCCGAAGCGCAGTTTCGCCTGGGCGTCTCCGAAGAATCGGCCGACATCATCGCCAGCCTGTCGCCGGCGCAGATCCTGAAGATCGCCTCGGGCAACATGCTGCTGTGCCGCTTCCGGGTGGACGATGACGTGGTCTGGAATCTGCTGACCAACCACACCCCCAGCAAGGTGGACAACGACGCTACCGCAAAACTCCACGCCAGCATTCTGATGGCGGGGCGCTTCTCTGAAGCAGTCTGAGAACCCTGGCCCCAATCCCCCCCCCCCCGGCCCCCCCCCCCTCTGGTTCCCCCCCCCCCCCCCTCGCCCCCCCCCCCCCCCCCCCGCGGGCGGGGCCCGCCCCCCCCCGGGCGTCCGCGCCGCCCCGGGGGGCCGGGCCGCGCCCCCCCCGGCGGGCCCCCCCCCCCATTCCCCGTGGAGGTCTCCGTAGAAAGAACACCATGGCCACCAAAAGCGTACTCAATGATTCCCGTCAGGTTGACCGTGCCGTAGCACTGATCAACCTCGGCGCCCGCCTACAGGTGCTGGAGAGCGAGACCGACCTGTCCTACGAGCGCTTGCTGCGCTTGTATAAAGAGGTGGCTGGCCGCTCGCCCTCCAAAGGCCAGTTGCCGTTCTCCACCGACTGGTTCCTGACCTGGCAGCCCAACATCCACGCGTCCTTGTTTCTCAATACCTACGAGTACCTCAGCAAAACCAGCGCGCTGGAAGATATCGACGCAATCATGAAAGCCTACCGGCTTTACACCGAACAAATCGTGGCCTGCGCGGTGGAGCCGCTGCTCTCCATCACTCGGGCGTGGCGTCTGGTCAAGTTCGTGGACAACAGCATGCTGGCCATGACCAAATGCTCCAAGTGTGGCGGCCACTTTGTGACGGAGCCCTACGAGAATGCCCGCCATTACGAATGCGGCCTGTGCACGCCGCCGGCCCGCGCCGGCAAGAGCACCAGCGCCGGCGGCATCCTGCTGCATTGAGACCCGCAGTTCTCCCGGCATTCGACAATTGGCCGAGGCCAGCGCGCCGCGGTGCTAAGGGCGATCCGGCAAACTCCCAATAAGGGCCTGTTCACGGTCCTTTTCTGTTTCCTCATCGGTCGTTTGTTGCCTAGAATGGCTGATCGCAAGCTATAGTGGCTGACAACGGCCAAGGCCCAGGCTGCTCATTTCGGCACAGCACAACACATGAACGTTATTGTTGGTTACGTGGTTTCGATGGTGTGCATCTTCGGGGTGTACATTTTCCACGGCGGCAACATTTCCGTGATCTTGACAGCATTGCCGTTCGAGCTGATCACGATTCTTGGCGCCGCTCTGGGCGCGTTTGTTGTCAATAACCAGCCAAAGGTGCTCAAGGCCACCATCGCACTGGTCCCCCAGGCGATGAAGGGGTCCAAGTACACCAAGGCCCGCTATATGGAGCTGCTCGCCCTGCTGTACGACATCCTGCAAAAGGCGCGCAAAGAAGGGCTGATGGCGATCGAGAAGGACGTCGAAACCCCGCATGAATCCGCAGTGTTTCAAAAGTACCCCGCAGTCGGCCACGATCACCACGTGGTCGAGTTCATGACCGACTACCTGCGCATGATGGTCTCGGGCAACCTCAACGCCCACGAAATCGAATCCTTGATGGACAGCGAGATTGACACCCACCACCAGGAGGCGCACGCGCCGGTGGCGGCCATTGCCAGGTTGGCCGGTGGCCTGCCGGCGTTTGGTATTGTGGCGGCGGTGTTGGGTGTGGTGAACACCATGGGCTCAGTGGGTCAACCCCCGGCGGTGCTGGGCGGCATGATCGCCTCCGCCCTGGTCGGCACGTTTTTGGGCATCTTGCTGGCTTATGCGGTGGTCGAGCCGCTGGGCGGACTGCTGGAGCAGAAGTCCGAAGACAGCGCCAAGGAACTGCAATGCATCAAGACAACGCTGTTGGCGAGCATGCAGGGTTACAACCCATCCACCGCGATCGAGTTCGGTCGAAAAGTGCTGTTCTCCACCGAGCGTCCGAGCTTTGTTGAACTTGAGTCGCACGTGCGCGGCAAGAAATAGCGACGCAAGCAACTGCCATGGCCACTGACGCCAAGAAGCTGCAGCCGATCATCATCAAGAAGGTCAAGAAGGGTGGCCACGCTGCGCACGGTGGCGCGTGGAAGATTGCCTACGCCGACTTCGTGACGGCGATGATGGCCTTCTTTCTATTGATGTGGTTACTGGGCTCCACCTCGGAAGGCGACAAGAAGGGCCTGTCTGACTACTTCAACTCGCCCCTCAAAGTGTCCATGCAAGGTGGCAGCGGCGCTGGCGCCAGCAACAGCATCCTGCCAGGCGGCGGCGCCGACCTGACGCAGCAGGCTGGGCAGTCCAGACGCGGTGAAGGTAACGACCCCATCAAAAAGAAGACAAAGGCGGTCGAGGCCATGCGCGCCGAAGTCGCCAAGCAAGATGCCAAGACCATGGCCAAGCTGGCCGCCAAGATCAGCGAAGCCATCTCGAACAATGCCAAACTGACCGAGTTCAGCTCGCAAATTCGCATCGAATCGACGCCCGACGGCCTGCAGATTCAGATCATCGACGACCAACGCCGCCCGATGTTTGACAGCGGCAGCGCCGTGGTCAAGCCCTACATGCGCGACATCTTGCGCGAGCTGGGCACGGCGCTGGGCGACATCGACAACAGGATCAGTCTGGATGGCCACACCGACGCCGCGCCGTACTCCAGTGGTCAACGCGGCTACAGCAACTGGGAGCTATCAGCCGACCGCGCCAACGCCTCGCGGCGCGAACTGGTGGCAGCGGGCATGCCCGAAGACAAGTTGGCGCGTGTCGTGGGCTTGGCATCGAGCGCGCTGTTTGACCAGGATTCCCCGTTGAGCCCCGCCAACCGCAGAATCAGTATCATTGTCATGACCCGTGAAGCCGAGGAGCGCCTGCTGGGCGCATCACGCCCAGCGGCCATGAAAAATGGCGACCCCGCCAAGGGGCCGCTGCCCTCAACTCCCCAAGGAAAGCCCTGAGTCAGCATGAATTGGTACATACTAAGCGCTAGTGCGGCAATGCCCAACGAAAGGGTCACTCATGGCAAATGAGCTCAGGTTTTTGGTGGTTGACGATTTCTCCACGATGCGGCGCATCGTGCGTAACCTGCTCAAGGAATGCGGCTACGCCGAGGCCGACGAGGCCGAGGACGGCGTGGTGGCGTTGCAGAAGTTGCGAAACTCGAACTTCGATTTCGTGGTGAGCGACATCAACATGCCCAACATGAACGGGTTTCAGTTGTTGGCCGAGATAAAGAAAGACGACAAACTCAAGCACCTTCCGGTGTTGATGGTTACCGCCGAGGCGCGCAAGGAGGACATCGTCATGGCCGCCCAACAAGGTGCTGCTGGCTACATCGTGAAGCCCTTCACCAAGGCGACCCTGGAAGACAAAGTCACCCTGATCCTGACCAAACTGGGCCTAAAGTGAATACCACGCCACACACCACCGCCGAGGGCGCCAACGCCATTTCCACACCCGATGTGCACCGCATGATTGGCGCGCTCACCAGGCAGTTGCATGATTCACTCACCGGCCTGGGGCTCACCGAAAAAGTCAACGCGTGGGCCGACGAAATCCCCGACGCGAAAAGTCGCCTGTCCTACATCGCACGACTGACAGGCGAAGCGGCCGAGAAAGTGCTCAATCGGGTCGACCTCGCCAAGGCGCAGGATGACTACATTGCTGCCGAAACGCGGCGCATCGGCGCCTTGATCGTCAAGGATCCCGTAGCCGCCGTGGCCAAAGGCCACGTGATGAATTTTCTCAGCGACGTGGAGCGTTCAACCAAGGAAATCGACGGCCATCTCACCGAAATCATGATGGCCCAGGACTTCCATGACCTGACCGGCCAGGTGATCGCCAAAGTCGTCAACCTGGCTGCCGCGATCGAGGAAGAACTGGTCAAGATGCTGGTTCTGACCGCGCCCGCCCATGCGGCCGTGCAGGCCGCGCCCACAACCAGCGCCGAAGAACACCCCCGCCAACCCTCGTTGTCCGGCCCGGTAGTCAACCCGGAGGGCAATCCGGACGTGGTCAAGGGCCAGTCCGAGGTGGACGATCTGCTGGCCAGCCTGGGCTTTTGACAGACTGCCCGACTCGGGTGCGGCGGCACCGAATCGCGGCCGCGAAGTGACCGCATAAAGCCGCGCTTATTGCCCTTTAGTTTGGGCCACGGCTGATGACAATGGTGGGAACTACCTTGCCCCACCCTCATGGATTCCAACAGCCAGGATCGCAATTTACCGGCATCCGAACGCAAGCTGCAAAAGGCGCGCGATGACGGTCAAGTCACGCGCTCGCGCGAGTTGTCTCACCTGGCGGTACTGGGCGTTGGCGCGCTGTCGCTGATGACCCTGGCGCCGCTGGCGCTGGAGCACCTGAAGCTGGCCCTGAGTCAACAGCTGTCCTTCAGTGCCGCTACGGTGATGCAATCAGGCACCATGCTGACGCGACTGCAGTCAATGACCACCATTGGCCTGATCGCCAGCACCGTCTTTGCCGTGATCGTGACCGCTGCGGCCGTGCTCAGCACCGTGGCGGCCGGCGGCTGGGTCAACAGCCTCAAACCGCTGTCGCCCGACTTCAGCCGCCTGAACCCATTGACCGGCTTTGGTCGGCTGTTCACCAAGGACAAGTTGGCCGAAGTGCTCAAGATGCTGTTGCTGACGGCCATCCTTGGCGCGATTGGCACCTTGTACCTCAGCGCCGGACTCGACGAGTTGGCTCGGCTCCTGCTGCAACCGTCGACCAGCGCCATCCGCCATCTGGCGCAGTGGCTGAGCGCGGGCATGGGCCTGCTGCTGCTGGTGGTGCTGCTGGCAGCCATGGTGGATGTGCCTCTGCAGTCCTTCCTGCACAAGTCGCGCCTCAAGATGTCGCACCAGGAAGTCAAGCAGGAGCACAAGGAATCTGACGGCAACCCACAGATGAAGGGCCGGCTGCGCCAGCGCCAACGCGAGATTTCCCAAGGCAACAGCGTCAGTGCCGTCCCCAAGGCGGACTTTGTGGTGATGAACCCAACCCACTTTGCCGTGGCCATTCGGTATGACGACACCACCATGCGTGCGCCCAAAGTCATCTCCAAGGGCGCGGACTTGCTGGCCCTGAAGATTCGGGACATCGCCAAGGGCCACTCGATCCCGGTGCTGCATTCGCCCATGCTGGCGCGCGCCCTGTACGCGCACTCCGAGCTGGACCAGGACATCCCGGCCGAGCTCTTCACCGCCGTGGCGCAGGTGCTGGCTTACGTGTACCGCCTCAAGGCAGCGATGCGCGGCGACGGACCCATGCCGGAGCAGGTGCCGATCCCGGATGTTCCGCCTGAACTTGACCCCCTGTCGCAGACCCTCGCCGCCGAAAGTGCCGTATGAATCCCCTCATCAAGAACGTACAGCAGTGGTTTGGTGGCAACGCTACCTTGATCAAGGGCGCCGCCGCGCCACTCTTGGTGGTGGCCATCCTGGCCATGATGGTGCTGCCGTTGCCCACCTGGATGCTGGACACCTTCTTCACCCTCAACATCGCCATGGCGCTGATGGTGATGATGGTGGCCGCGTATATGTTGCGTCCGCTGGACTTCGCCGCCTTCCCGGCGGTGCTGTTGCTCACCACGCTGATGCGTCTGTCGCTCAACGTGGCTTCCACCCGCGTGGTGCTGCTGGAAGGCCACACCGGCCCCGGTGCAGCGGGCGCGGTGATCGAGGCCTTTGGCCACTTCCTGATCGGCGGCAACTTTGCGGTTGGCCTGATCGTGTTCTCGATCCTGGTGGTGATCAACTTCGTGGTGGTTACCAAGGGTGCCGAACGCATCGCCGAGGTGTCGGCACGTTTCGCCCTCGATGCCATGCCCGGCAAGCAGATGGCGGTGGATGCCGATCTGAATGCCGGGCTGATTGACGAGAAGGAAGCCAAGCGTCGCCGCGCCGAGGTATCGGAAGAGGCGGACTTTTTCGGCTCCATGGACGGCGCCTCCAAGTTCGTTCGGGGGGATGCGGTGGCCGGCATCCTGATCCTGCTGATCAACATTTTTGGCGGCTTTGCCATCGGCATGCTGCAGCACGGTCTGAGCGCCTCGCAGGCCGCCGACACCTACATCCTGCTGGCTGTCGGCGACGCGCTGGTGGCACAAATTCCGGGCCTGCTGATCTCGGTGGCGGCGGCGATGGTGGTCTCCCGCGTCGGCAAGGACCATGACCTGGGCCGCCAGATCATGCAGCAGATGTTTGTGTCACCACGGGCGTTTGGCATCACGGCGGCCATCATGGGCATTTTGGGCATCATTCCAGGCATGCCGCACGTGGTGTTTCTGGGCATTTCCGCCGCCCTGGGGTATGCCGCCTGGGTGCTGTCACATCAGCCCCCACCGGTCGATCCCAGCACCCTGGCGCCGCCACCAACGCCCGACGGCGAGGCAACCTGGGACGACCTGCAACCGGTCGACCAACTCGGGCTGGAGCTGGGTTACCGACTGATTGCGCTAGTGGACAAGAACCGCCAAGGCGACTTGCTCACCCGCATCAAGGGCGTGCGCAGAAAGTTTGCGCAAGAGGTGGGCTTCTTGCCGCCTCCGGTGCATGTGCGTGACAACCTGGAACTGCGCCCCAGCGGCTACCGCATCACCCTGCGCGGTGTGATCGTCGGGGAAGGTGAGGCCTTTCCGGGCATGCACCTCGCCATCAACCCTGGTGGCATCACCTCGCCACTCATTGGCACCGCCACCACCGACCCCGCGTTTGGCCTGCCCGCCCACTGGATCGACGACCGGCAGAAGGAAGCGGCACAAATGGCCGGCTATACGGTGGTTGATTCCGAGACCGTGATGGCGACCCATTTGTCACACTTGATGCAGGTGCATGCCTCCAAACTTCTTAGCCGTACCGAGACCCAACAACTGGTGGAACATGTGAGTAAGCTGGCCCCCAAACTGATCGACGAGGTGGTCCCCAAACTGGTTCCGATTGCGGTGTTCCAGAAGGTGCTGCAACTGCTACTGGACGAGTCGGTCCACATCCGCGACATCCGCACCATCATCGAGTCGCTGGCCGAACACGCGACCGCCACCACAGACCCGGCCGAGCTGGCCCGGCGGGTGCGTGTCGCGCTGTCACCAGCGATCGTGCAGCAAATCTACGGCTCGACACGAGAGCTGAACGTGATTGCCATCGACCCGGCGCTGGAGCGCTTGCTGGTGCAGGCTCTGGGCGGCGCGATGGGTCCGGCGCTGGACCCTGGCGTGGCCGACATGCTGACCCGCACCGCCGCCTCGGTCGCACTCAAGCAGGAAGAAGTCGGTATTCCGGCCTGCTTGTTGGTACCAGATCAAATTCGCAGTGCCATTGCGCGCCTGCTGCGCCGCGTGGCACCCCGCCTTCAGGTGCTGGCGCACAGCGAAATCCCTGAAACCCACACCATCCGTATTGGTCCGATCCTCCGAGGAGCAGCATCATGAACATCCAGCGCTTTTACGCTCCCACCGCCCGCGACGCTTTGGCCAAGGCGAGAATGGCCTTTGGCGATGGGACCTTGATTCTTTCCAATCGCCCCACCGCCAATGGGGTCGAAGTGATGGCCACCGCCGAGGACAGCCTGGCCGCCTTGGAGCAGACGGACGCCTTTAGCAAGCGGGCCAAGGATCAGGAGTTGGCGCGCCCAGTGCCAGCAGCACGTCGCGCCAATCCCAAAAACCAGGTGGAAGACGACGTGGCCGAGCTCGCCATGAGCACGCTCTCATTTCAGGACTATGTGCGCGAACGCATGCTGCGCCGCCGCCAGGAGGCAGCCGTCGACAAGACCGCCGCCGCTGTGGCCCCTGCGCCTGCCGCCGCGCCACCGGCCGAGCCCATCACCGCCGCCAGCGCGCCCGCAGCACCGAAACGCCTGCAGCTTGACACGCCCGTCAAACCCAAGCCGGCCACCGCCGAGCGCGCACCCGTCTTGACCGCCAGCGCGCCGGCAATCTCGCAAGGCATCGTGGACGAGCTGCGCAACATGAAGGCGCTGATCGAGGAGCGCTTTGACGCGCTGAGCTGGCTAGGCCAGGCTCGCCAGCATCCGATTCAGTCGAACCTGATGCTCAAACTCATTCGCGCGGGCTACTCACCGGTGCTGGCCCGCGCAATCCTGGAGAAGATGCCCGAGGATACCGGCGCGGCGGACGCGGTGCACTGGGTCATGGACGTGCTGCAGCGCAACCTCAAGACCGACGCCGCAGGCGCTGCCATTCACCAAGAGGGCGGCATCTACGCGCTGGTTGGCGCCACCGGTGTGGGCAAAACCACCACCGCGGCCAAACTCGCCGGCTTGTGCGCGCGCACGCACGGTGCCAGCAGTGTGGGCCTGATTACGCTCGACACCTACCGCGTCGGCGCGCACGAGCAACTGCGCGCCTATGGCCGCATGATGGGCGTGGTGGCGCACCTGGCACACGACCGCGCCGCGCTGCAAGACCTGTTGAACCTGCTCGCGTCCAAGAAGATGGTACTGATCGACACCACCGGCCTGGCGCCGCACGACCCGCGCAAGCGCGACATGCTCGATGTGCTGGACCTGCCCAAGGTCAATCGCCTGCAGATTCTCAACGCGGGCGGCCATGGCGACACGCTGGACGACGTGGTGTCGTCCTTCAAGTGCAAGGGCGTGCAGCAGGCGGTGTTGTCCAAGATCGACGAAGCCGCCAAGCTCGGCCCCGTCCTGGACGCCGCCATCCGCCACCAACTGGTGCTGCGTGGCGTCACCACCGGGCAGCGTGTCCCGGAGGACTGGGAGGGCGCCGACGCCGCCAAGTTGGTACGCATGTCGATGCGCTCGCCGGCGAAGTCAGCCTTCGATCCCACCATGGCCGACATGGGGTTTTTCTTCACCCAGTCCGCCACTGGCGCTCACGCTGGGGGACAGCTCGATGCTTGAAGCCTGCGCCAACCAGGCCATCGGCCTGCAGGCGATGGCTCTGCAAGCCTCGCCCCGCATGCTGGCGCTGGCCAGTCACGGCGACCAGGCCAGCGAGTTGCCCTTGCTGTGGAGTCTGTGTTCGACCCTGGCCGAGCTTGGCTACTCGGTGCTGGTGCTCGACGCCATGCACAGCGAGACCGCCCAGTGCCCGGGTCTGGAGCAACTGATCGATGGTGGTGGTGCCGACCGTCGTGTGCTGGACCCGCTGATGCCCTGGACCATTGTGCCGGCGGCCATCGGCCTCAAGCGCTTGTGCCAGGCCACGCCAGCGGCTCAGCCATCGCTGCGCGACCTGACCGGTTTGTCACAGAGCTGCAGTGTCGTGATCCTGTACGCCAGCGCGTCGACGCTGGTCTCGCTGCTACCGCACAGCGGCGTGACCCCGCTGCTGGCGGTGTCCGGTGGCAAGCGGGCATTGGTATCGGCCTACCAGGCGCTCAAGATGCTGTTGCTAAGTGGTGGTCTTCGGCCTAGTATTGCCTGCATGCTTGAGTCAATTGAAAGCGAGCGCCAGGAACTGGACCTGGCCCTGAGCCGCAATTTGCAGGACTGCGCAATGACCTTCCTGGGTTACCCGTTGGAGTCGGTCAACCTGGGCGATGACCTGAGCGACGAGTCAAGTGCCTCAACCCTGCGGGCTTTGGCGCTGCGCCTGGTCGAGAATGGCATGCCGCTGGAACAGTTTGACCGGAGCACAGCATGGATCAAACAACCTTCGACCGCCTACCAGGGGGGGAGCCATTGATGTACACCGCCAAAGGCCAGCTTGACCGCAACGCCCTGATCCGGCAGTACCAGCCGCTGGTGCGTCGCTTGGCACACCACATGATGGCCAAGCTGCCCGCCAGCGTTCAGGTGGACGACCTGATTCAGGTCGGCCTGATTGGCCTGTCCGAGGCGCTGACGCGCTACGAGGCCGCGCAAGGCGTGCAGTTCGAAACCTTCGCCACGCAGCGCATTCGCGGCGCCATGATTGATGAGCTGCGCGAGAGCGACTGGATGTCACGCGGCTCGCGCAAGAGCCAAAAGGAAATCGAACAGGCCATCCGGCGGCTGGAACATGAATTGGGCCGCAGCCCGATCGAATCCGAGATCGCGGCCGATCTGGACATGACGCTGGCCGACTACCAGACCTTGCTAAGCAAGGTCCAGGGCACGCAACTGGTGTACCTGGAGGACATGGCGCACAGCAACGATGATGAGGACCACTTTCTGGATCGCCACGTCGCCGACAGCGAGTCGGACCCCCTCAACATGTTGCGCGACCAGCGGCTGCGCCAGGCCCTGGTAACGGCTATCAAGGCTCTGCCCGAGCGCGAGCAGCTCATCATGAGCATGTACTACGAGCAGGACATGAACCTCAAGGAAATTGCAGCGGTGATGAATGTCACCGAGTCGCGCATCTGCCAGCTTCACAGCCAGTCCATCGCGCGGCTACGCGCCAAGATGCGCTCGCACTGAGCCACTACACCCTAACGTTCGTAGGCCGCCAGCCGCTTTTGTTCATCCGGTGTGAACTTGGCCGTGCGCAAAGCCGCAAGCGCTGCCAGTCGCAGTGGCTCGCTCTGCCCAGCCTGGGCAAGCAGCACTTGATCGCGTGCCGCCAGATAGGTCTGGATACGCGCTTTCCAGGCCGCTTCGTCCCGGTCCAGCTCGGCCAGTCGCGCCGCGGCCTGCGGGTCGAAGGCGGCCGCGCGCGCGCGGTAGATGTCGTCGTCGCTGGCGCCACTCTGGCGCATTTTTACCGTGGCCTCTTCAAGGCGAAGCACCGCCAACGGCGCGTCGTGGGCGTCGCGCAACTCGGCGGAACGGGCCACGTCCAGTGCCCCCAGCGCTTGCTGCTTCTGCAGTTCGGTCAGCGTGTTGTCCTGGCTGATTTCCAGGCGGCTGATGGCGTCCAGGTCGTAGGCGTCATCAAAGCCGAACATGGCCTGTGCTTCGCGCTCATCAAAGTACTGGGCACGCAGTTGCTGCATGCCAACCAGGCGCGCGCGCAGCGCCGCCACACCATTGCCAACCAGCTCGGGGCGTTGCTCCAGATCGACCAGTGCGGTCTTGAAGGCCAGGTACAGCCCGAATAGACGTTTGGCATGGGCTGCCGCGGCAGCCGGCAGACGGCGCTCCAGCTCTGCCTCAGTCTCGGCGCGAATCGCCGCGATGCTCTTCTCGCCGACAGCGCTGAGGTGGTAGTCGAAGAACTTTCGGAGCTCGACATCCACCACAAGACCGCTGCCTGACGCGGCGCTGTCACCCAGCACACGAAGCTGCCCGTCTGGCGCCGTGCCCTGCATTGACCGCGACGTGGCTGGACCGCTGTCCGAGCTCGCGACGGGGCCAATCACCGGCGGTGCGGGCTGCCCGGGCCAGAGCGCCACCAGCACCGTGACCGCGATCACGGCCACCGCCACCAGCGCCCAGCCCTTGGGCTTGAGAAGCATGTCCGAGTCCGCCTACAAACCCAGGTTGCGCAGACGGTTCGCGTGCTGGCGATACAGCGTGACCGGGTTGGTCTCGAAGATATTGACAATACCCACGGTCTGATTGACTTCGTCCATGTGGTTCATCGCATAGTCGTCGCGAATCACGCGTCCCAGGTGCGTCGAACAGCTCGCCACCAAGCCGTCGTTCTTGGCACCGCCAAACGCCAGAGACGTCAGGGCCAGCGCCGGGTCCAACACATCGAACACATTGGTGTAGGCCTTGGCACCACTCCACGAAAAGTACGACACTCCGCGCGCCGCGTAGGCACCTTCACCGCAGGCGGTAGTGGGCACCCCGCCAGGATGGGCCAGGTTGAACTTGGCCGAGCCAGCCGTGCTGAGTGATGCGGCGGCGGCCAGCGCGTTTTGCGGCATGCTTGGGCTTCCCGACAGGAAGCTGATGATCGATGCCAGGCCATTGGTGACCGAGACAATCACCGCATTGGACAAGGATCCCGGAGGCGCCACACCCAGCAGCAGGTCAGCTACCGCCGAGCCTTTGTGCACGCCGCCAACCGAAGTGACCGAAGCCACCAGATCTGGCCGCACCGAGGCCACATAACGCGTGGTGGGGCCGCCGTGACTGTGGCCGATCAGGTTGACCTTGCTGGCGCCGGTAACCGCCAGGATCTGCTTGACCTGTGTCAGCAACTGCTCGCCCCGCACCTCGGTGCTGTTGGCAGCCGACACCTGCGTCACATAGACCTTGGCCCCGTCGGAGCGCAGCGCCGAGGGAATGCCGTACCAATAGTCGACCGGGCCGATGCGGTCAAAGCCAAACAAACCGTGCACCAGCACGATCGGGTATTTGGTCTGGGTGTAGCCTGCGGCCAGAGCAGATTGCGCGAACATCGACAGCGCGGCCAGGCCAACGCCGAGCCAGGTTTTCCAAGATTTCTTCACTTCGTCTCCAGTTGGACCAGGGGTCCTGTTGTGGGTTGTAAAAAGGATCGACTGCAAAACAGGTGCGACTTTCCGGTTGCCGGTCAATCGCCTCACCGCTTCCCCTGAACCGCCAACGGTGATGGCAGGGGGGTCGCAGCACAAATAGCACGGTCGTGCTTTTCTGCATCATAGTTTTTGCCTCGACCAATGTCACGATGGAAAACCCGCTCGGGTAAACCCGAAACCTGAGTCGTTGCGGGCGAGGCGAAGCAACCCAGGACTCCCGAATCCGTGGGCTGCCGCACGGCATTCGTCATTGCGAGGAGCGACGCGACGTGGCAATCCATGCAGCATGCAGTCACGGATTGCGTCACTTCGTTCGCAATGACGCAGGCGGCTGGCAATGTCAATGTTCTTCCGCGCTAACATCGCCTCATGCCTGCGTACACATTTGAAGCCATCGACTCCCAAGGCGACACTCGCAAGGGCGTGATGGAGGCCGAGACCGCCAAAGCCGCGCGCAGCCTTTTGCGCGATCAGGCACTGGTACCGATCCTGGTCGAACCGGTCAACACGGGAGCCTCGGGCACGGGCGGGAGCCAGGGCTCGGGCCTCGGTACAGTGCTGTTCGCCAGCCGCATCTTCGGCGCGACCGAGCTGGCGATCTGGACGCGCCAACTCGCCGGGCTGGTGTCATCGGGTTTGCCGCTGGAACGCGCACTGACCTCGCTGACGGATGAGTCCGAGGACGAACGCCAGCGCAACCTGGTCGCGGCGCTGCGCGCCGAGGTCAATGGCGGAACGCCCTTTGCCAAAGCGTTGGCACAGCACCCGCGTGAGTTTTCGCCGATCTACACCGCCGTGATTGGCGCCGGTGAGCAAAGCGGCAACCTCGGGCTGGTGTTGGAGCGATTGGCCGACGACCTGGAAGAACAACAATTGCTTAAAGCCAAACTGATTGGCGCCGCGCTGTACCCGGGCATCGTCACGGTGGTGGCAATCGTGATCGTGGTGTTCCTGGTCAGCTACGTGGTGCCGCAAGTGGCGAATGTGTTTGCCGGAAGCAAGCGCGCCCTGCCGCTGCTCACCACCCTGATGCTGGGCTTGAGCGCGGCCGTGCGCAACAACGGTTGGTTGATTCTGATTGCTCTTATTTCGATAGCTGTTGGCGCCCGTTTGGCTTGGTCAAGCGCCGATTTCCGCATGAAGTTTGACGCAACCTGGCTGCGCCTGCCAGTGCTGGGCAAACTCGCGCGCGGCTACAACGCCGCACGCTTTGCCAACACCCTGGCGATGTTGGCCGCGGCGGGCGTGCCGATCCTCAAGGCACTGCAGGCCGCCGCCGACACCTTGTCGAACCGGGCCATGCGCGCCGATGCGCTGGACGCGCTGATTCTGGTGCGCGAAGGCGCACCCCTAGCCTCGGCGATGGCGCAAAAGAAGCGCTTCCCCGGCCTGCTGAGCATGTTTGCACGCCTGGGTGAACAAACCGGCCAGTTGCCCGCCATGCTGCAACGTGCCGCGCGGCAGCTCAGCACCGAAGTGCAGCGCCGCGCGCTGCAGTTGGCCACCATCCTGGAGCCACTGCTGATTGTGGCCATGGGCCTGGTGGTGATGCTGATCGTGCTGGCCGTCTTGCTGCCGATCATTCAACTCAACCAGTTGGTGAAGTAGTCTGAGCATGGCAACCACGCTGGACGGCAAGCTGGTGGTCGCGATTTCATCGCGCGCGCTGTTCGACTTCGAGGAAGAGAACGAAGTGTTCGAGCAGGGTGACGATCGTGCCTACATGCGCCTGCAGCTGTCGCGCCTGGAGCAACCGGCCAAGCCTGGCGTGGCCTTCTCCATGATCAAGAAGCTGCTGGCGTTCAACACCAACTCGCCCGCGGGAGTCGCGCTGAAAGGTGACGCGCCGCCCGAGTCGGGGTCGCGCTCGCAACCGGTGGAGGTGGTGATCCTGTCACGCAACGACCCGGTTTCGGGCATGCGCGTGTTTCGCTCGGCGCAGCACTACGGCCTGCCGATTCAGCGCGGCAGTTTCACGCGCGGGCAGCCACCGTGGCGCTACCTCAAACCGTTGCACGCCAACTTGTTTTTGTCAGCACACCTGAGCGATGTACGCGCCGCACTGGACGCAGGCGTGCCGGCCGCGCAGGTCTATCCACAGTCCGCCCATGCCAGCGACGCGCACCCGCATGAAGTGCGCATTGCCTTCGACGGCGACGCGGTGCTGTTCAGCGACGAGGCCGAACGGGTCTACCAGGCGCAAGGGCTGGACGCGTTCCAGAAGCACGAGCAGGACAAGGCCAGTCAGCCGCTGCTGGCCGGCCCCTTCAAGCCGCTGCTGCTCGCCCTGCAGCGGCTGCAGAACGAAGGCACGCCGCGCATGCGCATTCGCACCGCGCTGGTGACTGCGCGCAGTGCACCGGCGCATGAACGCGCGATCCGCACCCTGATGAACTGGAACATCGAGGTCGACGAAGCGATGTTTCTGGGGGGGCTGGCCAAGGGGGAGTTCCTGCGCGAGTTCGAGCCCGATTTCTTCTTTGACGACCAGACTGGTCACATCGAGTCAGCCGCGCAGCACGTGCCGTCCGGCCATGTGGTCAGCGGCATCAGCAACTGAAGCGGACCGGCTGCACCAACAGGGTCACGCTGCTGCCGCGCCGACGTATTGCGCCCAGCCGCGTGCCCTCAGCTCGCAGGCCGGGCAGTGCCCACAGCCATAGCCCCAGTCATGGCGCACGCTGCGCTCACCCAGGTAACAGGTGTGGGTGTGCTCCACGATCAGGTCCACCAAGGCGCGTCCACCCAACTCATGCGCCAGGCGCCACGTGGCGGCTTTGTCGATCCACATCAGCGGCGTCTCGATCAGGAACCGTTTGTCCATGCCCAGGGACAGCGCCAGTTGCATGGCTTTCATGGTGTCATCGCGACAATCCGGGTAGCCGGAAAAGTCGGTTTCGCACACGCCGGTGACGATCACCTGCAAGTCGCGCCGGTACGCCACGGCGGCCGCCAGCGTCAAGAACAGCAAGTTACGGCCCGGCACAAAGGTATTGGGCAGCCCGCTTTGCTCCATCTTGAAAGCAGTGTCACGTGTCAGAGAGGTTTCGCTGACTGAGCCGAGAACTGCGAGATCAAGCAAATGGTCCTCACCCATCTTTGACGCCCAGTGGGGAAACTGCTGGCGGATTTGGCTCAGAACCTCCAGCCGCGCGACCAGTTCAACATGGTGGCGCTGGCGGTAGTCAAAGGCGATGGTTTCGACCCGTTCGTAGCGCTCCAGCGCGTGCGCCAGGCAGGTGGTGGAGTCTTGTCCCCCGGAGAAGAGAACCAGTGCGGTAGTGTGCATGCCGCAATGGTAGCGTCAGCCGCCCAGTGCGTTGAAGAGAGAAAAGTTTCGACCGCACCGCTGCGGCCAGTCCCGCAAGACATCCTGATCAGTTTTGCGTCTGCGGCCTGCTGATGTCTTGCTGCCCTGCTGGGGTGTAGGTCAGCTCTTCCTTGACCAATTGGCCGGGGGTGGCGTTGGGATTCAGGTTGTGGTTTTGGTTCTGCACCTGCGCAAGCTCCACCACAGTGCCACTGGCACGCCACATCGACTGCACAAACTCCAGCATCAGCTTGGAGATGGGCACAGGCGGTGGGTCTTCAACCTTTTCAGGTTCGGGCCTGCGAATGGTCCAATCGCGCTCCACTTCACCGGCCCGCGAGCCGGGTTGAGCCGGATCGACCTTGGGACGGTAAACCGACTCAGCGGCTTGGCTGGCCTGTGCCTGCCCCAGCTCACTGATGCTGTAAATGACACTGGGCGAGACGACGGCGACACCCGGATTGACCGGCGCCACTGGTACGACACTGGCCGGCAACGACGGGGCAATGTCGGCGCCCGTGGGCTGCAGACTTGCTGATCGGTCGATGGCGGGCACATGCATTTTGTTTACAGATCTCAGACTGGGTCTGGGGCTCTACTCCGTGTTCGTACAGTTCTTAACGGCAGATTTAGGGGGTGATTTAGGGTTATTTCTGAAAAAACTTGAAATTTCTCGCCAGTTTGATATTCGCGTGGTGCCGTCCTGACCCAGGTCATGACACCACCCCACACGGCATTGACGTTTGCGACCCAGGGTCTGATACTGCTACTGGTGATATTCCCAGCTGTACCAGCCAACCGGAGCCTCCGCCGTGTCTGATCTAGCCTTGCCCAAAACAAGTCATCTGCACCTTTACCTGACATCCATGGTGGAGCGGCAGGCGTCCGACCTGTTTCTGACGGTCGGGGCGCCGCCATCGGTCAAGGTGCAGGGCGAGGTGCAGCGGCTGCCCTTGCCGCCCCTGCGCGCCGACGAATTGCAGGCGCTGACCGCTTCGCTGTTGAACCAGTCCCAGGCCAGCCGCTTCGAGCAAGAGCTGGAGTGCGACCTGGCCTGCGTGGTGGCCGATCTGGGGCGCTTTCGTTTCAACGTCTATCGCCAGCGTGGCGAGCTGGCCATCGTGGCCCGCCATATCCAGTCCCGGTTGCCATCGGTAGCGCAACTCCACATGCCGGCGATTCTGGAAACACTGGCCCTGTACAAGCGGGGCCTGGTGCTGATCGTCGGCGCCGCCGGCTCGGGCAAGTCAACCACCCTGGCCGCGATGCTGGACTATCGCAATATGAACCAGTCAGGCCACATCCTGACGATCGAGGACCCGATCGAATTTGTGCACAGCCACAAACAATCGATCGTGAGTCAGCGCGAGGTGGGGGTCGACACCCAGTCCTTCGACCAGGCGCTGCGCCACGCCATGCGCGAGGCGCCCGACGTCATCATGATCGGTGAACTGCGCGACCGGTTGACCGTTCAGCACGCCATCCACTACGCCGAGACCGGCCACCTGTGCCTGTCCACGCTGCACGCCAACAATGCGCACCAGGCCATCGAGCGCATCATCAACTTCTTTCCTGAAGATGCGCACCGGCGGGTCCAGTTGGACCTGTCGCTCAACCTGCATGGGGTGGTAGCGCAGCGGCTCATCCAGGGCGCCAACAACCAGCGCATGCCGGCCACCGAAGTGATGCTGCGCTCGCCCTATGTGGCAGACCTGATCAACAAGGGGCAAATTGACCAGCTGCGCGGCGTCATCGCCAAGAGCAACGAGATCGGCATGCACACCTTCGATCAGTCGCTGTTCAAGCTGTTTGCCGATGGCTTGATCACGATCGAACAAGCCATTGGCAACGCCGACTCCAGAACCGACCTGTCGGTGCGTTTGCGTATCGAACTCGGCGCCACGCTGGAGCCGTCCGGCCTGGGTTACTGAAACAGCAGGCGCTCGATGCCGCAGCGCCAAGTGCTGGACAAGCTGGCACGACTAGGCGCAAACTTGTTGCAGCAGGCGTCCGGACGCCACTGAATTTTTCACTCAATCACCTGGGAGTAGTGAACATGCCAGAGCAGGACTTGCGCGTACACCACGCGACGCCACTCACGCTGGTGGAGTTGGACCCGCGAGAAGTGGTTCATGGCACCCGCGCCTCGGGCGGTCTGGTCGCGCCCGATGTCACGCTGGCCGGGTCAATGCGGGAGACCTGCCCCCACTGCCAGGTACCGCTGCAACTGGTGTTGCGCTACCAGCATGTCATTCGCTCGCATCTGTTTTGCACACGTTGCACGCGCTGCTATGACGCCCTGCATTCAGACGGCCACTCGGCGCTGGTGTTTGCCGGTTTGTCGATCGATTGATCGTGTCCTGCAGGCCCACCGCACACATGATCGCAGTCCCATGGCCACTCCAGCGCACACGGTCTTCGATTCGCTGCACAGCGGCGTGGCTGCTGCAGACGTGCTGGCCACCGATCGGGCCACTCCCGCCGAACTCGCAGCCAAGCAGCGCCAGCGCTTGATCTGCCTGGTGCAGGCAGCGCTGCAACACTCACCGCTGTATCGACAGCGGCTGCACGGTGTCTCGCCCGCCACGGTGCGCCTGGACACCTTGCCAGTGGTCACCAAGGGCGAACTGATGCAGCGCTTTGACGAATGGGTATGCGACCCGCAGCTCAAACTGGCCGAGCTGCGCGCCTTCACCGCCGACCCGCTGCGCATTGCCGAACCCTACCTGGGCAAGTACGTGGTGTGGGAAAGCTCGGGCACCAGCGGCCAGCCCGGTGTGTTCGTGCAGGACGCGCGGGCGATGGCCACCTACGATGCGCTGGAGGCCCTGCGCCGCAGCGTGCCGCAGCCGCTCAAACGCTGGCTGGACCCGATGTACCTGTCTGAACGCATTGCCTTCGTGGGCGCCACCACCGGCCACTTTGCCAGTTACGTGTCGATCCAGCGCCTGTGCCAGCTCAACCCGTGGGTGGCCCAGGTGATGCGCTCGTTGTCGATCCTGCAGTCCACCGCGTCGTTGATCGAGGCGCTCGATGCCTATGCGCCCACCATCATCTCCACCTACCCGACGGTGGCCGCCTTGTTGGCGGACGAGGCGGCGCGCGGCGCCCTGCGGCATCGGCCCAACGAGGTCTGGACCGGCGGCGAAACCTTGAGTCCGGGCGTGCGCAAGTGGGTGGAGAAGTCGCTGCACTGCGCGGTGCGCAACAGCTACGGCGCGTCGGAGTTCCTGACCATCGGCTGGGAATGTGGCCAGGGCCACATGCACGCCAACACCGACTGGCTGATTCTGGAGCCGGTTGACGAGAAGTTTCGCTCGGTGCGCCCGGGGCAGGAGTGCCACACCACCTTGCTGACCAATCTGGTCAACACCGTGCAGCCGTTGATCCGCTACGACCTGGGAGACCAGGTCAGCTTTGGCCGGCAGCGCTGCGCCTGCGGTTCACCGCTGCCGGTGATCGAGGTGGCTGGCCGGCACGACGACGCGCTGACCATGCTCGACCAGCATGGACGACCTGTCACTCTGCTGCCGCTGGCCCTGACGACGGTGCTCGAAGACCAGGCGGCGGTGTTCGAGTTCCAGTTGCGCCAGCTTGACGGGCACACGCTGGAACTAAGTTTGCCGCAGAGCGGCGCCGAAGCGACCTCGATGATGGTGCGCTGCCGCCACGTTTTGCAGGGCCTGGCACACCAGCACGGCTTGGCTCCGATCAAACTGATCGGCAAATGCGGCGTCACCCTGCCCCGTGGCCGAAGCGGCAAGGTGCAACGCGTGGTGGCGGCTCATCCCGCCGGGGCTTTGGCCGGTCGCGGCCCCCAGATGTAGGCCGTCAATTCCAGGCCGTTGGAACGCTCAAAGTCTGCAATTCGGCGGATCAGACGCGCGTCCAGCACGTGGTCGGCCGACAGCATCAACAAGCCGCTGGGTGTGGTGAGGTCGCGCGACAGCGTCATGCCAACCTCCAGCTCGCTTGCACGCAGGGCGACTTCAACACGGCGCTCCTTGTCGGACTCCTCTTTGGGCGCGACGCCGCCCAACACCTCATTGAACGCCGCCACAACCGCCGGGTCGTAGCGCTTGCCGCTGCCGTGCACGATCAGGATGCGCGCTTCCTCCGCGCTAAGCTCGCGCTGCGTCAAGGTGCCAATCTGCATGTTGTCGTAGTCACTGGCCAGGGTCAGGATGCGCGTGGCCAGGGGAATGGCCTCGCCCGCAAGGTGATCGGGGAAGCCGGTACCGTCAAAACGTTCGAACTGTCCGCTAATGATGTCGGAGGCGGATCGCAGGTCGGCCAGCGGCAGCAACAATTGCTCGGCGTGCACGGTGTGCTTGCGGTACGCGTCCAGTTGGTCTGGCTTCATCATGGCCACGGGCGTGCGCAGCAGTTCGTCGGCAAAGCCAACCTTGCCGATCTCATGCAGCAGGCCCGCCACAAAAATCTCCTGCACCTGCTTGGCCTCGACCTTCAGACGCAGCGCAATCTTGCGCGCCAGGTCCGCCACGCGGCGCGAGTGTCCGGCCAGGTTGCCGCCGCGCATGTCGATCAGCGTGGAGAAAACCTTGATCGAGGTGACAAAGCTGCTCTTGAGCTGCTCGTTGGCAACCTGCAACTCCGCCGTGCGCGCCTGCACTTTGGACTCCAGGCTGGCGTTAAGCGCCAGCAGCTCCTCGTGCTGGGCGATCGCCAGCGCTTCGAGCCGCTTCTTCTCCAGTTCCAGCGCCTTGCGCTCCAGGGCTTGGCGCACGATCAGCACGATGTCGTTGTCGTCCCAGGGCTTGGTGATGTAGCGGTAGATTTCGCCCCGATTGATCGCTTCGATGATGGACGTGACGTCCGAGTAGCCTGTCAGCAGCAGACGCAGGGTATCGGGCCAGCGCGCGCGCACCTGCTCCAGAAACTGGGCACCGTCCATCTCCGGCATGCGCATGTCGGAGATCACCAGGTCCACCGTCTCGGTCTCCAGCAGCGCCAAGCCGGCCTTGCCGCCTTCGGCAATACGCACCTGAAAGCCCTTGCCGCGAAACAGCCGCCGCAACGAAGACAGGATGTTGGGCTCGTCGTCGACACACAGAATCGTTGGCGCACGGGTCTGCGCCGCATCATCGCTTGGGGTTTCGGCGGTCATGACGGTTTGGCTCCGTTGGGCGCTGGCTCGGTCGGCTGCACAATGGGCAGCGTCACCCTAAACGTGGTGCCCTGACCGATCTCGGTCTTGACGTCGATCGTGCCATGGTGCTTTTGCACAATGCCGTAGGACAGCGAGAGCCCCAGTCCGGTGCCTTTGCCGACCGGTTTGGTGGTGTAGAACGGGTCAAAGATGCGGGGTAGCACATCCTTGGGGATACCACTACCGGTGTCCGCCACTTCCAGCCAGACCTTGTCGCCGGCGACACCGGTGCGCAGCGTGATCTTGCCGCGCTCGGGCCCGCTCATCGCGTGCGCCGCATTGACCACCAGATTCATCACCACCTGATTGATCTGCGACGGCAGGCACTGCACCGGCGGCAGATCGGCGTATTCCTTGACCACGTCGGCCTTGTATTTGATTTCGTTGTTGACCACATTGAGGGTCGAGTCGATGCCCTGCGTCAGGTCAACCGACTGCCAGTCCGGGTTGGTGTCGACGTGCGAGAAGTCCTTCAAGTCCTGCACGATCTTGCGCACCCGCACGATCCCCTCCTTGGACTCGCGCATGAGGACGGGGATGTCTTCCTTCAGAAAGTCCAGCTCCACGCGCTGCTTGGTGGTCTTGACCAGGTTCTTCGCGTCTGGCGTGGGGTTCTCGCCCTCCGCACCTTCGTAGGCCGCGAGCATCTCGAACATGCTGGCCAGGTAGTTCTCCAACGAGCCGAAATTGGAAAAGATATAGCCAATCGGGTTGTTGATCTCGTGCGCAACCCCGGCCGCGAGTTGGCCAATGGACGCCAGCTTCTCGGACTGAACCAGATGCTCCTGCGCGGCCATCAGCTTGGAATTGAGCAAGTTCAGTTCTTCATTGCGCTTGCGCACTTCAATCTCGGCAAGCTCGCGGCGGGCAGCATCCTCACGCAGCGCCTGGTTGGCGCTGGCCAGTTGCTCGGTGCGCTGCTCAACGATCTGCTCAACCTCCAGCTGCGCCTTCATCAGCGCCGCCTCAGCGACCTTGCGTTCCGTAATGTCCTGTAGGGTCTCGATCGCCCCCACCACCTTGCCGTTTGCATCCCGCAACGGCGCGGCAGTAAAGAACAACCATCGGCCGGAGGTTCCGAAATTGGGGAAAAAGCCTTCCGCTTCATAGGCATCGGGCACCACCAGCGAACTGCGGTAGCGGTTTTGGTACAGGTCCTCAATGATCTCGGTCATGGCGCCGTCGACGATCAGGTCTGCCATCACCGGCCGGTCCTCGCCGTAAAAGAATCGACCGATTCCCTTTTGGCCGATGACCTGTTCCACCGGAATGCCCAGTGCCAAGGAGCAGGCCTTGTTGAAATGCGTCACCACATGGTCCGCATTGACCACGAAGGTCGCCACCGGACTACCCTCGAAGAAGATTGCTGGGTCCAGGCCGCCTAGCTGAGGGGCCCTCAATGCCGGATCGGGGTTCGTGTTGTCCAACGTCGCACCTTTCTACGCACCGAGCACCAGGCTCGCGCCTTCGAACTGTTTCTCGGAGTCTGCCATAACCGCAAGCAGTGTGGCGTCACTCAGGCCAAGTTGTTGCCAAGCGGCATCGGGCAGGAGCGGCACCTGGTCGTCATCGTCGCTGGAGAAGTCCAGCGCGTGGGCCATGGCGTCCGCAAACTGGATCACCAAGGTCAACGGCTGCCCCTGGGGAACGGTTTGCGCGTGGTGACCCGCCACTGCCTGCTGCATGCTCGGCGGAAACTTCCAGTGCTGCGTGAGTGCCTGGCCCACCATGGCGTGGTCAACACCCAGCACGGCGAACTCGGCTTGCGCCAGCGTGCAATCGTGCTGCACCTGGTAGGCCATGACGCCCTCGAACGCCGCCGAAAACTGGGTCACCAGCACCAGGCGGCCGATGTCGTGCAACAGCCCGGTGACGTAGGCCTGCTCCGCGTTGAGCTTGAGGTGCGTCGCCAACTCGCGTGCGCAGACCGCTGTGCCAATCGAGTGGCGCCAAAATGGCGCAAACCTAAAAAGCCCGGGCGCTTGCGTGGCAAAAGTGCCGATCAAGGCAGCGGTGGTGGCAATACTGCGCACGGTGCGAAACCCCAGGATGGCAATGGCTTCGGCAATGGTCGTGATCTGGTGCGCCATGCCATAAAAGGACGAATTGGCCAAACGCAGCGTCTTGGCCGTCAGGGCCTGGTCCTGCGAGATCTTGGCAGCCAGGGCGTCGATGTTGATGTCCTCCTGGTCCAGGCTGGCCAGCAACTCCATCACCACCGTGGGTAATGACGGCAGCTTGTTGACCGCTGGCAATACGTTGCTGAGTTCCAACCGCATCATGGCGTCTCCACACCCCGGTACTGGCGTACCAGCGCCAGCAGGCGCTGCGCCCCCGGCTGACCCTGCGCATGGCGAAACAGCCGCGCCAAGCGCTGGCGATGGCGCTCGCGCCGCGCCGCATCTTCCAGACTCGGGTCAAGCCGCGGGGCCGCATCGTCAACAATCCAGATATCCTCGATGTCGCGCCGGCGCAAGGACACCATGGCGGCCTCGGTCACTTGCGCGCCGGCCGCCATCAGCACCTGGCCACGAGCGTCCTGCAAGGCGCGCGCGAGGGTCTGGCCGACCTCGGCGTCATCCAGTTTGATCAAGCGTTCTGGCGTGCTCATACATCAGCGTCGGTTCGGATCAGTGTCACCAGCTTGCCCCGGGAGCGGGAACTCACCCCCATGGTATGCCAGCGCAGCCGGTAATGCAGGGCGTCGATCACCAGTTCACTGGCCGCGCCTTCCCCGGTGGTCGCCACCAGGTTCGCAATGGTGGGCAGGGCCAGTGCCAGCTCATCCCCCAGCGTCGGCCCGTCACTCGCTAGCAGGCGCTCGGTGGCGGCGTTAACGAAGGCGATCAACCCTTCATCGTCCACCGCCAGCACCGCCACCGGCAGGTGCTGCAAGGCTTCCCGCACGATCGCCAGGCTGGTGTTGTCACGCTCGACCTGGTGCTGGGTTTGCTGCAGCACTTCACCCAGTTGCCGATTGGCGGCCACCAGTTCCTGGTTGGCGCTGCGAATGCGAATGTCAAGCTGTTGGTTTTCTTCCTGCAGCTCCTTGAACTCAAACGCCTTCTTGATGTGCTCGCGCAATTGTTCGTCTTCCCACGGCTTGGTGAGGAACCGGTACACCGCCCCTTCGTTGATGGCGTCGGTCACCGACTGCAGCTCGGTGTAGCCCGACAGCACAATGCGAATCGTGTCCGGGTACAAGGCCTTGGCCGCGCGCAGAAATTCAACCCCGGTCATGCCGGGCATGCGCTGGTCGGAGATGATCACATCGACCTTGTGCTTGGACAGCACTTCCAACCCCTCTGGGCCGCTGTTGGCGGTCAGGATGATGTGGCCATCGCGGCGGAACAGGCGCTTGAGCGAGGCCACCACGTTGGCCTCGTCGTCCACCAGCAGCAAGGTGCGCAGCGGTTTTTGCAGGCGCAGCAGGTGGGCGGGCAGTTGGCGCCCCTCGGCAAACAGCGCTTCGATCGCCTGCGCGGGGACCGGGCGCGAGAAAAAGTAGCCCTGAATCTCGTCGCACACATTGGTGCGCATGATTTCGCACTGGGCCTCGGTCTCCACGCCTTCGGCAATCACGCGCAGGCCCAGGCCGTGCGCCATCGACACAATCACCTTGACGATCACCGTATCGCTCTGGCTGGTGGTGATGTCGCGCACAAACGACTGGTCGATCTTGACCTTGTCGAACGGAAAGCGCTTGAGGTAGCTCAGCGACGAGTAGCCGGTGCCAAAGTCGTCCAGCGAGAGCTTCACGCCCAGGCCCTTCAACTCATGCAACAGCGCCTCGCTGCGCACCACATCGTCCATCAGGGCACTCTCGGTCACCTCCAGGTACAACAGAGCCGGGTCCACGTCGGAACCGGCCAGCGCGCCTTTGACGTGGCCAATCAGGTCGGCATCGCGGAACTGCAAGGTCGACACGTTCACCGCCACGTGCGGGATTTGTAGGCCCTTGTCCAACCAGACCCGAATGTCGCGGCAGGCTTGCTTCAGCACCCATTGCCCGATGGCCTTGATCAGGCCAGCCTCTTCGGCCACCGGAATAAACTGCGCCGGCGACACCTGCCCCAGCTCGGGATGGTGCCAGCGTAACAGCGCCTCCATGCCGCTGATCTGGCCGGTCTGCAAGTCCACCAGCGGCTGGTAGGCCAGCTGAAACTGGCCCAGCGCCGCGGCGCTGCGCAGTGCTTTGACCATCTGGTCGTGCGCCAGCACCTGCTGGTACATCTCGTCGCTGTAAAACTGCAAACAATCGCGCCCTTTGGCCTGGGCGCGGTGCATGGCAATTTCGACCGACTTGAACAGGCTGGCAAAGTCGCTGCCGTTGCCGGGGTAGCTGGCCAGCCCGATGGATGCGGTGGCGGGCACGCTGTGGCCCACCACTTCGTAGGGTTGGGCCAGCTTCCACAGCAGTTCGCTGGGCCAAGTGGGCCGCGCCATCGGGCGCGGTGCCGGGCAGTACCAGCACAAATTCCTTGCCGCCCAGGCGTGCCACCGTGTCTTGCTCGCGCACCGATTCGCGCAGGCGCTTGGCTGCTTCAATCAGCAAAGCATCCCCCACCGCGTGGCCCATGGCGTCGTTGATGGCCTTGAAGTGGTCAATGCCCAGCAGCAGCATGGTCAGCGGCTCATTGGCGCGTTGCACCATACTGATGCTGTGCTCAGTGCGGTCGCGCAGCAAGGAGGCATTAGGCAGGCCGGTGAGGGCGTCGAACTGCGACAACCACTGAATGCGGTTCTCGGCCGCCTTGGCGTCGCTCAGGTCGCTGAAGCTACCAATGTAGTGGCTAAGCTCGCCCGGTCTTGGGGTCGCGCATGGCGGATATCGCCAGCCACTCGCAGTACAGCGTGCCGTCTTTGCGGCGGTTCCAGATTTCGCCTTCCCAGTGGCCGGTCGTGTTGATCGACTCCCACATCGCTTGGTAGTAGGCCGCATCCTGCCGGCCGGAGGAGAGCACGCGCGGATTCTTGCCCAGCACCTCGGCCTCGGCGTAACCGGTAATCTCGGTAAAGGCCTTGTTGACCATGATGATGTTGCGCTTGGCATCGGTCATGGTGATGCCCTCGCGGCTTTGCAGGAACACGGCTGCCGCCAGGCTGAGCTTGGCTTCCTTTTCCTTTTGCTCGGTCAGGTTGGTGGTGGTGCCGCACACACGGGTGGGCTTGCCAGCCTCGTCGCGCTGAATGTAGCCCCGCGACAGCACCGACACGTAGTGCCCATCGTGGTGTTTGAGGCGCAACTCCATCGCGTAGCGATCCTGCTCGCCTGCGAGCAGGGCGTCCATGGCCGCATTCACCTGCGCCAGGTCGTCCGGGTGCACCAGGCCGGGCCAACTGGAGCGGTTGGTGGGAAACTCACTCTTGTTATGACCCAGCATTCGAAACCAGGTATCGGAGCGCTCGGTGGTATCGGTCACGGGGTCCCAGTCCCACAAACCGTCGTTGCTGCCCTTGAGCACCAGGTTGAGCTGCTCTTGTGACTTGCGCAGCGCCTGCGCCGCCTCGCGCTCGGCAGTGATGTCGCGCTGCACACCAAAAAACTCGACCAACTTGCCCTGGGTGTCCAGAATCGGGGTGATCGACAGCGCGTTCCAGAACTTGGTACCGTCTTTGCGGTAGTTCAGTATCTCGCACTGCAACGGTCGCCTGGCCGCCAGCGCCTCGCGGATGTCCTGCGCCGTCTGCTGGTTGGTTTGGTCGCCCTGCAACATCGAGCAGTTTTTGCCGATCAACTCAGTGCGGCTGTAGCCGGTGAGGCGCTCGAACGCCTCGTTCACATAGGTCAGCTTGCGGTCATCATCAGCCAGCGCCACGCCCTCTTGCACTTTCTCCAGCGCCCGGTCGCGCAGCGCCAGCGATTCGCGCAGCAGAGTCGCTGCCTTGAGCCGCTGCTCGGTCACGTAACACGCCATCGCCATGCCAGAGCAGTTGAGCACCAGCAGGTAGCGCCACAGCAGAGTGGCGTCGTGCACCTGCAGCTCGTGCCCGAAGCCACGCTGCAGGGCGGCGCCCCACAGCGCCTGTATGGTGAACAACGCCAGCACTGCCGCGGCGCCCCGGCGCTCCCGGCGCAGCGCGGCCCAGGTGACGAACAGGAACATCCAGAAGCCCACCGGCGTCGACGTATCGTTAAACCAGTCGAGAAAGACGTACTGGCCAGCCAGAAAGCTCAAAACCAGCAGTGCCAGCGTTTCAGGCCAGGGCGCTGCCTCGCTCCACAGTTGCTTGGTGCCGCGCCACACCAGAATCAGCGGCGTGAGCATGGCAATACCCAGCGCCTCACCCGCCCACCAAGTGGTCACGAAATCGAGCGCCCGCCCGGGCCCGGCCACACCGAACGCGTGTACCGCGAACAAGGCCACCAATGCTGCCACCAGGCCACCGACCCCCGCGGTGCACAACATCAGTTTGGCGTAATCGGCCAGGCGGCGCAGGCGCTTGTCAAACCTGCGCTGGCGGACCAGCAGGCACACCCCCGTCAGCGGCCCGGAGACCCCGGCCAGCAGCAAAACCAGGGCGTTGGCGCTGGCGCCATACAGCCAAGCGCCCGCCAACAGGGCGCCGGCTGCAATAGCCCACACTGCCACGCGTCCCCATAAAATCAGCGCCGCCACCGCCAGGCCGGCTGCCGGGCGCAGTTGCACCAGACTATTTTCAGCGGGAAAGAGGTGTTGCCGCAGCACCAGGATGAGCGCATACAGCAGTGCCAGCCCGACCAGGCCGGGCCATTGCAGTGTGTTGCGGCTCCCTGTTTGCGTCATGCGTTTTGGGCGGACCCTATGAGGAACCCGCAATATACGCCGGAAACGGGGCATACGGTGTGCAAAAAAGAGCAGGGCGTTGCGCCACTGCCCCACACCACCTAGAGCTTGGCAAAGATCTTGGCTTCTTCGAACAGCGGAGCTAAGTCACCCAAGACGGCAACCACCTCATCGAGCGTGCCGCCCAGGCGCTTTTGCATAGCCGGGCTGAGCTCTTCCACGTAAGGGTTGCCGCCGAAGCCGAACTGCAGCTTCTTGGCCACCTGGTTGGCGGCAAAAACGCAGGCAATCATGTCGGTGTCTTTCAGCGCAGGGCCGTACTGATTGGCGATGGTTTCGACCAGACTCGGTGGAAAGCGCCACTTCTCCACCAGCATGGCGCCTACCACCGCGTGATCGACGCCGATCTCGCTGCGTCACGCTTCGTGCAACGAGCTCTCGTGCCACTGGCTGTGTTCGAGCGCTTTGCGAAACTCCTTGGGCATGAACTGGGCAAACACCACCTTGCCAAAGTCGTGCAGCAAGCCCGCAATGAAGCAGTCCATCGGATCCGCATCGTCCACGCGCAGCGCCAGTTGCTTGGCAATACCCGCCGTGGCCAGCGAATGCAGCAGATACTGCTGACCATCAAAACCGGCAGCGTTACTGGCAGGCAGCATGCCGATGGCGGCGATACTGAGCGCCAGGTTTTTGATGGTGTTGAAGCCCAGGTAGACCACCGCATGGTTGATCGATGTGATCTGTTTGGGCAGGCTGTAGTAGGCCGAGTTCACCACCTTGAGCACCTGCGCGAGAAGGATTTGAACCTCCGACCTTTGGGTTATGAGCCCAACGAGCTACCAGACTGCTCCATCGCGCGGTAGTCTTGGATTATACCCTATCAGCTCGCTGCAGCATCGGTGGCGGGAGCTTCTGTCACTGCCGGACGGTCCACCAACTCGACCAATGCCATGGGGGCGTTGTCGCCAACGCGGAAACCCATTTTCAGGATGCGCGTGTAGCCACCGGGACGTGCCTTGAAGCGTGGGCCCAGGTCATTGAAAAGTTTGACGACGCTGTCGCGGTCGCGCAGGCGGTCGAACGCAAGGCGACGGTTTGCAACCGTGGCTTCTTTGGCCAGGGTGATCATCGGCTCGACCACGCGGCGCAGTTCCTTGGCCTTGGGCACCGTGGTCTTGATGACTTCGTGCTCGATGAGCGAATTCATCATGTTGCGCAGCATCGCCAGGCGATGCGAGGTGGTGCGATTGAGTTTACGTAGTCCGTGTCCGTGACGCATGGTAGATTTCCTTTGAGTTTTGAACGGGCAGCCGTATCAGGTACTGCCCTTTGCGTGGAACCCGTGTGGGTTCAATAAATCAGCGCTTTTCCAACGCTGCAGGTGGCCAGCTTTCGAGCTTCATGCCCAAAGTCAGACCGCGGGAAGCCAACACTTCCTTGATTTCATTGAGTGACTTGCGACCCAGGTTCGGGGTCTTGAGCAACTCGTTTTCGGTGCGCTGAATCAGGTCACCGATGTAATAGATGTTCTCGGCCTTCAGGCAGTTGGCAGAACGAACCGTCAGCTCAAGCTCGTCGACCGGACGCAACAGAATCGGGTCGAACTGCGTGTTGCCACGCGGCGCGGGTGCATCAAAGGCGGCCAACTCGCTGCCCTCAAGCTGTGCGAACACGGCCAACTGTTCCACCAGAATCTTTGCCGAGGCGCGTACAGCGTCTTCAGCCGAAATCGCGCCGTTGGTTTCGATCTCCACCACCAGCTTGTCCAGATCGGTGCGCTGCTCAACACGCGCGCTTTCTACCGTATAGGCGACGCGTTTGATGGGCGAAAACGATGCATCCAGAACAATACGCCCAATCGACTTGGTTGGCTCATCGCCGTAACGGCGCATGGTGCCCGGCACGTAGCCGCGGCCCTTCTCGATCTTGATCTGCATGTCGAGCTTGCCGCCATTGGACAGATGCGCGATCACGTGATCAGGGTTGATGATCTCGACGTCGTGCGGCGTCTGAATATCGCTGGCCACGACCACGCCTTCGCCGTCCTTGCGCAGGCTCAAGGTGACCTCGTCACGGTTGTGCAGCTTGAACACCACACCCTTGAGGTTCAACAAGATGTTGACCACGTCTTCTTGCACACCGTCAATCGACGAGTACTCGTGCAACACCCCGGCGATGGTCACCTCGGTGGCCGCATAACCAGGCATGGACGACAACAAAACCCGGCGCAATGCGTTGCCCAGCGTATGACCGTAGCCGCGCTCAAATGGCTCCAGAACGACTTTGGCCCGGTTCAGGCCGAGCTGTTCAACATTGATTGCTTTGGGTTTCAGCAAACTTGATTGCATGCAGACTTCCTCTCAATACCCCCGACTCGTTACACCGGTAAGGCTGGTGAAGCGCCTGGAACGCGGTGCCCCGCACCCCAGGAACGATTTTCTGGCGGCAGATTAGCGTGAGTACAACTCGACGATCAGCGACTCATTAACATCCGCGGCGAACTGGTCGCGATCCGGAACGCTCTTGAAGGTACCCTCGGCCTTGTCGAAGTTCACTTCGACCCAGGCAGGCATGCCAACCTGTTGCGCCAATTGAAGCGCCTCGACCACGCGGTTTTGCTTCTTGGACTTTTCGCGCAGCGCGACCACGTCGCCAGCTTTGACCATGTACGACGGGATGTTGACGCACTGGCCATTGACCGTCAGGGCCTTGTGCGACACCAACTGACGCGCCTCGGCGCGTGTGGAGCCAAATCCCATGCGGTAGACGACGTTGTCCAGGCGGGATTCCAGCAAGGACAAGAGGTTGGCACCCGTGTTGCCCTTGCGGCGGTCGGCTTCCTCGAAGTAGCGGCGGAACTGCTTCTCAAGCACACCATACATGCGCTTGACTTTTTGCTTTTCGCGCAGTTGCAGACCGTAATCAGACGTGCGTGCGCCCGAAGTGCGACCATGCTGGCCGGGTTTGGAATCGAACTTGGCCTTGTCGCCGATGGCGCGACGCGCGCTCTTGAGGAACAGGTCCGTGCCTTCACGGCGGGATAGTTTGGCCTTGGGGCCGAGGTAGCGTGCCACTTGAACTTCCTTTTTGTCATCTGCCGCAGTTGCCTGCGGGAGCCATCAACTCGAAGTCAATGGCGGTGGGCTTGGTTGAAAAACGAATTAGATACGACGACGCTTTTGGGGGCGGCAGCCGTTATGCGGCACCGGCGTCACATCGGCGATCATGTTGATGCGAATTCCCAGCGCGGCCAAGGCGCGTACCGAGGATTCGCGACCGGGACCGGGACCTTTGATTTCGACATCCAGGTTCTTGATGCCCTGCTCAACGGCGGCACGGCCAGCCACTTCGGACGCCACCTGCGCAGCGAACGGGGTGGACTTGCGGGAGCCCTTGAAGCCTTGACCACCTGAAGACGCCCACGACAGGGCGTTGCCCTGGCGATCCGTGATCGTGATGATGGTGTTGTTGAAAGACGCGTGAACGTGTGCGACGCCGTCGGCAACGTTCTTGCGGACTTTCTTGCGCACACGCTGCGCGGCGTTATTGGCGGGAGCTTTTGCCATAGTTGTCTTTCAGTACCGGTTATTTCTTGAGTGCCTGAGCCGCCTTGCGCGGGCCCTTGCGGGTACGTGCATTGGTGCGCGTGCGCTGGCCGCGCACCGGCAGACCACGACGATGGCGAAAACCGCGGTAGCAGCCGATGTCCATCAAACGCTTGATGTTCATCGTTGTCTCGCGACGCAGGTCACCTTCGATGGTGTATGCGGCGATCTGGTCGCGAATCTTCTCCAGGTCTCCGTCTGTCAGGTCCTTGACCTTCTTGGAATAAGCAATGCCACATGCTTCGCAAATTTTGCGAGCGCGGGTGCGACCGATACCAAAGATGGCGGTCAGGCCAATCTCGGAATGCTGATGCGGCGGAATATTGATGCCAGCGATACGTGCCATGTTCGTCCTCTAAAACTCGTGCAATTAACCTTGACGCTGCTTGTGACGGGGATCGGTACAGATCACCCGCACAACGCCTTTACGCCGGATTACTTTGCAGTTACGGCAAATTTTCTTGACCGAAGCCGAAACCTTCATTTCATTCTCCTAAAACTGTTACTTCGCCCTGAACACAATCCGTGCCCGACTCAAGTCGTAGGGCGTCAACTCAACGGTAACCTTGTCACCCGGAAGAATGCGGATGTAGTGCATCCGCATCTTTCCTGAAATATGTCCCAATACCACATGTCCGTTTTCCAGCTTGACGCGAAACGTCGCGTTGGGCAGGTTTTCGACCACCTCACCCTGCATCTGAATGACATCGTCCTTTGACATAACACTCGACCGCTTAAGAAGACTTGAAATTCGCCTTCTTCAGCAACGACTCGTACTGCTGCGACATCATGTAGTTTTGAACCTGCGCCATGAAATCCATGGTCACGACAACAATGATCAGGAGTGAAGTGCCGCCAAAATAGAACGGCACGTTGTACTTCAGGATCAGAAACTCGGGCAGCAAACACACCACGGTAATGTAGATAGCCCCGGCCAACGTCAATCGCAACAGAATCTTGTCGATGTATTTAGCTGTTTGCTCTCCGGGCCGAATGCCCGGAATGAACGCACCGCTCTTCTTCAAGTTGTCCGCCGTCTCACGGCTGTTGAACACCAGTGCCGTGTAGAAGAAGCAGAAGAACACAATCGCAGCCGCATAAAACATCACGTAAATCGGCTGCCCTGGCGACAAGGAACTGGCGATGTCTTTCAACCAGCGCATCGACTCACCCGCGCTGAACCAACCCACAACCGTGGCCGGCAACAAAATGATCGACGACGCGAAGATCGGCGGAATCACGCCCGCCATGTTCAGCTTCAGCGGCAAGTGCGACGACTGACCCCCGTAGACCTTGTTGCCTACCTGGCGCTTGGCGTAATTGACCAGAATCTTGCGCTGACCACGCTCGACAAACACCACGAACCACGTCACGACCGCCACCAGCACAATAATCAGCAAGGCGACGAAGTAGCTCATGGCGCCGGTGCGGACCAACTCCAGCAATCCACCGATCGCAGTTGGCAGGCCCGCGGCAATGCCCGCGAAGATCAGAATGGAAATACCATTACCCAAACCGCGCTCGGTGATCTGCTCACCCAACCACATCAGGAACATGGTGCCTGCGGTCAAGGTGAACACCGCAGTCATGCGAAAACCGAAGCCAGGCGACACCACCAAGCCCGCCGAACTTTCCAATGCCAAGGCGATGCCCATGGATTGGAACAGAGCCAAGCCCAGCGTGCCGTAACGGGTGTACTGCGTGATCTTGCGGCGCCCGGCTTCGCCTTCCTTCTTCAACTGCTCAAACGCCGGCAGCACGTAGGTCAGCAGCTGCATGATGATCGATGCCGAAATGTACGGCATGATCCCCAGAGCGAAGATGGTAAAGCGCGACAAGGCGCCACCTGAGAACATGTTGAACATGCCCAGAATGCCGCCCTTCTGGCCCTTGAAGAACTGCTGCAGTTGCGCCGGATCGATGCCTGGCACCGGGATATGGGCACCAATACGGTACACCACCAGCGCGAGCAACAGGAACGTCAGCCGACGACGCAAGTCGCCGAACTTGCCGGTCTTTGCCAATTGGGTCGCGTTAGTGGCCACTTGTCTTGACTTCCAAAGTACCGATCATCAGGCGACGCTGCCGCCGACCGCTTCGATAGCTGCCTTGGCACCGGCCGTGGCGCCAATGCCGGTGAGCTTGACCGCTTTGGTCAGAGCACCCGTCTTGACAACCTTGACAACCTTGGCCAACTCGCCGACCAGGCCCGCGGCCTTGAGTGTCAACAGATCCACGTCGGCCGCACCGAGGCGCTCCAGCGTAGTCAAGGTAATCTCGGCGTTGAACTGCAGGGATTGCGACTTGAAGCCACGCTTGGGCAGGCGACGCTGCAGCGGCATTTGCCCGCCTTCGAAGCCGACTTTGTGGTAGCCACCCGCGCGGGACTTCTGGCCTTTGTGACCGCGACCCGCGGTCTTGCCCAGACCCGAGCCGATGCCGCGACCGACACGACGCTTGTAGTGCTTCGCACCGTCAGCGGGCTTGATGCCATTGAGTTCCATCATCAACCTCTTAGAGCACTTTGACCAGGTAACTGATCTTGTTAATCATGCCGCGCACTTCCGGTGTATCCACCAGTTCACGCGTGCTGCTGACCTTGCGCAGGCCCAGACCGCGCACGGTGGCACGATGCGATTCCTTGCAGCCGATGGGGCTGCGAACCAATTGAACCTTGACTGTTTGCTGTGTTGTCATGTGAGCGCCCGCTTAGACGAAGAGTTCTTCGACCGACTTGCCGCGCTTGGCTGCCACGTCCGCCGGGGTGGTGGCCTGAGCAAGCGCGTCCAAGGTGGCGCGAACCATGTTGTAAGGATTGGTCGAGCCGTGGCTCTTGGCCACGATATCGGTGATGCCGATCACTTCGAACACCGCGCGCATCGGACCGCCTGCAATGATGCCGGTACCCTTTGGCGCTGGCGCCATCATGACGTTGGCGGCACCGTGATGACCCATCACCTTATGGTGAATGGAGCCATTCTTGAGCGACACCTTGGTCATGTTGCGGCGCGCTTCTTCCATAGCCTTTTGCACGGCGGCAGGCACTTCTTTCGATTTGCCCTTGCCCATGCCAACGCGACCATCACCATCACCGACCACGGTGAGGGCAGCGAAACCGAGGATACGGCCGCCCTTGACCACCTTGGTGACGCGATTGATCGCGATCATTTTCTCGCGCAGGCCGTCTTCAGGCCCTTCAGCCTTACCCTGCATCTTCGCTTGTACTTTAGCCATCTTAATTTCCGATCTGCTTAGAACTGCAAGCCAGCTTCGCGCGCCGCATCGGCCAAAGCCTTGACGCGACCATGGTAGGCAAAGCCGGAACGGTCAAACGCCACCTTGTCGACGCCAACCGCCTTCGCCTTCTCGGCGACGCGCTTGCCAACCAGTTGGGCAGCCGCAACGTTGCCGCCCTTGCCGGCGCCGCCCAGGCTCTTGCGCACTTCGACTTCTGCGGTAGACGCAGTGGCCAACACCTTGCCACCGTCGCCAGAAATGACGCTGGCGTAGATGTGCAAGTTGGTACGGTTCACCGTCAAGCGCGCCACACCTTGGGACGCAATGCGGATGCGGGTCTGACGGGCCCTGCGAAGACGCTGCTCTTTTTTGGTCAACATGTTGCAGCTCCTTATTTCTTCTTGGTTTCTTTGATCGTGATCTTCTCATCCGCATACCGGATGCCCTTGCCCTTGTAGGGCTCGGGCGGACGAATTGCACGAATCTCGGCAGCCACCTGGCCGACGCGCTGGCGGTCGGCACCCTTGATCACGATTTCGGTCGGAGTCGGGGTCGCCACAGCGATGCCAGCAGGCATGTCTTTGTTGACGGGGTGCGAGTAACCCACCGTCAAATTCAGCTTGGCGCCTTGCGCTTGGGCCTTGTAACCCACGCCAACCAGGCTGAGCTTCTTCTCGAAACCCTTGGTGACACCGACCACCATGTTGTTGACCAACTGGCGCATGGTGCCACTCATGGCATCGGCTTCGCGGGAATCGTTCGCGGGCACAAAAGTCAGTTTTCCAGCGTCGCTGGTCACTTTGACCAAGGCGCTTTGCGACAACGACAGCGCACCACCAGAGGCCCTTGACGCTGATCTGCGCATCTTTGATGGACACATCCACACCTGCGGGGACGGTGACGGGAAGTTTACCTACACGGGACATTTTGTAATTCTCCTCAATGTAGGGTTAAACGACGTAGCACAAAACTTCGCCACCGACACCGGTAGCGCGAGCCTTGCGATCAGTCATGACGCCCTTGGGCGTGGTGACAATCGCCACACCCAGGCCGTTCTGGACTTGGGGGATGGCATCGCTGCCACGGTAAACGCGCAAGCCAGGACGGCTGACACGCTCGATACGCTCGATGACGGGGCGGCCGGCGTAATACTTCAGGGCGATTTCAAGCTCGGACTTGCCGTCTTCGCTCTTGACCTTGAAGCCATCGATATAGCCTTCGTCTTTCAACACCTGCGCGATCGCAACCTTCACTTTGGAGGAAGGCACGCAAACGGTGGTCTTGGCCACCATCTGCGCATTGCGAATACGGGTCAACAGGTCAGCAATGGGATCACTCATGCTCATGTTCAGGTCTCCTGCTGCTTACCAGCTGGCCTTGACGATGCCGGGGATTTCCCCTGCAAAAGCCATTTCACGAATCTTTGCGCGCGCCAGACCGAAGTGCTGGAACGTGCCACGGGGGCGGCCGGTGATGGAACAACGGTTGCGCTGACGCGTCGGGTTTGCGTTGCGGGGGAGCTTTTGCAGACCCAGACGGGCTGCGGCACGCTCTTCGTCGCTGCGTTTTGCGTCGTTGGCGATGCCTTTGAGTTCCGCGTGTTTCTTCGCGTACTTGGCAACCAGGTTGTCGCGCTTGAGTTCGCGCTGAATTAAAGCCATTTTAGCCAAGGGTCACCTCAGTTCTTGAACGGGAAACGGAAGCCCGCGAGCAGCGCCTTGCACTCTTCGTCGGTCTTGGCCGTCGTGGTGATGCTGATATTGAGACCACGCAAGGCGTCGACCTTGTCATATTCAATCTCAGGAAAAATGATCTGCTCTTTGACGCCGATGTTGTAGTTGCCACGGCCATCGAAAGCGCGACCAGAGATACCACGGAAGTCACGCACACGGGGCAGTGCCACGGTGACGAAACGATCCAGGAACTCAAACATCTGAACGCCGCGCAAAGTCACCATGCAGCCAATCGCCTGGTCTTCACGAATCTTGAAGCCGGCAATGGCCTTCTTGGACTTCGTGACCACAGGCTTCTGACCAGCAATCTTGGTCAGATCACTGACAGCGTGATCCATCACCTTCTTGTCCGCCACCGCCTCGCTCACACCCATGTTGAGCGTGATCTTGGTCAGACGAGGGACCTGCATCGCCGACTTGTAGCCAAACTTGGCCATCAACTCGGGGGCAACTTTTTCGCGATAGTGTTGTTGAAGACGTGCCATGCTCATGCAACCTTAATTTCTTCGCCGCTGGACTTGTAGACGCGAACGCGCTTACCGTCAGCAAGCAACTTGATACCAACGCGATCAGCCTTGCCGGTTGCGGCATTGAAGATGGCCACGTTCGACTGGTGAATCGGCATCGCCTTTTCGACGATGCCGCCGGTTGTGCCTTTCATGGGGTTGGGCTTGGTGTGCTTCTTCACCAGATTGATACCCTCAACCAACACGTGAGAGTCATCCTTGCGCAGCGTGATCTTGCCGCGTTTACCCTTATCGCGCCCGGTGAGCACGATGACTTCGTCGCCTGTGCGAATCTTATTCATGGCACTTCCTTACAGAACTTCGGGAGCCAGGGACACGATCTTCATGAACTTCTCGGTACGCAGTTCACGCGTCACGGGCCCAAAGATGCGGGTGCCAATGGGCTCCAGCTTGGCATTGAGCAGCACCGCTGCATTGCCGTCGAATTTGACCAAGGAACCATCGCTGCGACGGATACCCTTGGCCGTGCGCACCACAACTGCACTGTAGATCTCGCCCTTTTTGACGCGACCACGCGGAGCAGCTTCCTTGATGCTAACTTTGATGACGTCGCCAACGCTGGCATAACGTCGCTTGGAGCCGCCAAGCACCTTGATGCACAGGACGGACTTGGCGCCGGTATTGTCGGCAACTTCTAGTCGAGATTCAGTCTGGATCATTTCGTTTGTTCCCAACTTGCACCAGAACCGGGAAGACCAGCCTTGGCCGATCCATACCCTATTCCAGTCAGTCTTGGGCCTGTCGTCAGCACTGCAAACCACTTGCAGCGCATCCGCTAGGCAGATACTTCATGCTTTTTCAAGCGAAGCCCACTATTATGTCAGAGCACACACCCGGTGTCAACGACTTGGCGCAATTTGATTGGCATGACGATGCGGTAAGCCACATGGTCGAGCCGGCAAATCGCTGGGCCGCAGGGTTGCAGTCAATCTGAGATATGCCGCAAACACCGAAAAGCGAGTGCGCACTTACAGAGAACGCGCTGATTTGGCCAGGGGTGACGTTAGCTCGGCAAATGCAAGTAGTGCTGGGTCAACGCCATGAACGCGTCTAGCTCGGGGTCCAGACCGGTTTCTTGTTGAAGGATCTCGCTCACCTGGGTCGCAACCGAGGCCGCCAAGCGCGCGTCCAGAAACAGCAGCCGGGAGCGTCGCGCCAGGACATCCTCCACTTTGACGGCGTACTCGAAGCGAGCGGCAAACCGAACCATGGCTTCTGTCAAACCGTCGCACAGAGCGCGCTGGGCGCCGGGCAAACCCATCACCAGGCCCTGCTCACCGCCATAGGAGTGAATCCCCGGGGGGCGACAAATCGACTGGACTGCAACGCCCGGCATCGGCGCGCCAACCAGTTTCAAGTGTGTAGTGACACCGTCCGGGCGGTGTTGGAGCAAGTCCTTTTCGGCACAACGGCGCAAAACATCCTCGGCCATGGCACGGTAGGTTGTCCACTTGCCGCCGGTCACCGTCACCAAGCCGCTGCGGCTGACCAGCACCGTGTGCTCACGACTGAGGCCCTTGGTGTCGTCCCCGTCTTCATCCTGCGGCTTGACCAGCGGGCGCAGCCCGACCCAGACACTCTTGACATCGGCGCGACTCGGCGCGCGGCGCAGGTAGCGCGCGGATTCATTCAGGATGAAATCAACCTCTTCCTTGAACGGCAGCGGCTCGCGCGCCAAGTCATTGCGGGGCGTGTCGGTGGTGCCGAGAATGACTTTGCCCAGCCACGGCACGGCGAACAACACCCGACCGTCGGCCGTCTTGGGCACCATCAGGGCGACATCGCCCCCCAGATACTCGCGGTCCACCACGATGTGTACGCCCTGGCTGGGGGCCACCATGGGCTTGGTGGCGCGCCGGCCGTCGCCGCCGTTGGCATCACCGTCCTTTTGCCGCAGCTCATCAACCCACACGCCCGCCGCGTTGACGACACATCGCGCATCGATTCGATAGGTCTTGCCACTCTGGGTGTCCTCACACACCAGCCCAGCCACCTTGCCGCCTTGGTAATGTAGATCGGCAGCTCGGCAGTAGTTCAGCAGCAGGGCACCGCGGCTCGCCGCGGTACGCGCCAGTGCCAGGGCGAGCCGAGCGTCGTTGAACTGGCCATCCCAATACTTGACGCCCCCACAGAGGTGCTTGGGCAGAGCGGTCGGCAACATAGCCAGGGTTTGACTGCGACTGAGAAACTCGGTCGGGCCCAAGCCCGCCTTGCCCGCCAAAGCGTCATACATCTTGAGCCCGACTCCGTAGAAAGGGGTCTCCCACCACTGGTAGGACGGCATGATGAACGGCAGCGGCTGCGCCAGGTGCGGCGCGTTGTTGAGCAGCGTGGTGCGCTCGCGCAGCGCCTCGCGCACCAGACCAATGTTGCCCTGCGCAAGGTAGCGTACGCCGCCATGAACCAGCTTGGTGGCACGCGAGGACGTGCCCTTGGCGAAGTCATGCGACTCAACCAGCACCACGCTGAAGCCACGCGCCGCGGCGTCAAGCGCCACGCCCAGTCCGGTGGCGCCGCCGCCCACGATGGCCAGGTCATACTGGCGACTCTCAGCCAAGCGCGCCATCAGCGTCGCACGATGGGTCTGGCCCGGCTGAATGTCAGTCAACATGTTTTGATTCTCTCAGCGATTCCACGGCCGGGACCAGTCGGCAAACGCCGAACGCCACTCCGCCGTAACAAAAAAAAGGCCGCGCGGCATCGCTGCTCGCGCGGCCACCTCTTCATGCATCAGCACTGCCCGAGCAATGCTCAGCGTGCCTTGCCGGCCTTCCAGGCGTTAAGCAAGGCGTCATAGGCAATCGTCTCGCCCTTGGGCTTCTCGTTGGCCAACTTCGCCCACGGAGCGCCTTTGCTGCTCAGCCACTTGGACGGGTCGCTCTTGGCATTGAGCTTGGGTGGGCACACCGCCATACCGGAGCGCTCCAGGCGCGCCATCACGTCATCCATCTCACTGGCGAGGTTGTCCATGGCCGCTTGGGGGGTCTTCTCACCCGTCACGGCTACGGCCACATTCTTCCACCACAACTGGGCCAATTTCGGATAGTCCGGCACGTTGGTGCCCGTTGGGGTCCAGGCCACGCGCGCCGGGCTGCGGTAGAACTCGACCAGGCCACCCAGCTTGGGCGCCATGGCCGTCATGGCGCTGGAGCGGATGTCGCTTTCACGGATCGGTGTCAATCCGACAATCGTCTTCTTGAGGGACGTGGTCTTGGCTGTCACAAACTGGGCATACAACCATGCGGCAGCAACTTTGTTGGCGTCGTGGTCCTTAAAGAATGTCCAGGACCCGACGTCCTGGTAGCCGTTTTGCATGCCTTGCTTCCAATACGGACCGTTCGGCCCTGGCGCCATGCGCCACTTGGGCGTGCCGTCCGCGTTGACCACCGGCAAGCCGGGCTTGACCATGTCAGCGGTGAAAGCGGTGTACCAGAAGATCTGCTGTGCGATCTGTCCCTGCGCTGGCACCGGGCCTGCCTCACCGAAAGTCATGCCAATGGCTTCCTTGGGCGAGTACTTCTTCATCCAGTCGATGTACTTGGTCAGGGCATAGACGGCTGCCGGGGAGTTGGTGGCACCGCCACGCGCCACCGATGCGCCCTGCGGCGTGCAACCGTCGGCCGAGGCACGAATGCCCCACTCATCCACTGGCTTGCCGTTGGGAATGCCAATGTCGGCCGTTCCGGCCATCGACAGCCACGCATCGGTGAAGCGCCAGCCCAAGGATGGGTCCTTCTTGCCGTAGTCCATGTGGCCGTAGATTGGCTTGCCATCGATGTTCTTCACGTCATTGGTGAAGAATTCCGCGATGTCTTCGTAAGCACTCCAGTTGAGCGGCACGCCCAGGTCGTAGCCAAACTTGGCCTTGAACTTGTCCTTCAGGTCCTGGCGGGCGAACAAGTCGGCGCGGAACCAGTACAAATTGGCAAACTGCTGGTCTGGCAGCTGGTAGAGCTTCTTGTCGGGTCCGGTGGTAAAACTGGTGCCGATGAAGTCCTTCAGGTCCAGGCCAGGGTTGGTCCACTCTTTGCCTGCGCCTGCCATGTAGTCGGTCAGGTTCAGAATCTTGCCGTAGCGGTAGTGGGTACCGATCAAATCGGAGTCCGAAATCCAGCCGTCATAGATTGACTTGCCCGACTGCATCGAGGTCTGCAGCTTCTCGACCACGTCACCTTCCTGGATCAGATCATGTTTGACCTTGATGCCGGTGATCTCTTCAAACGCCTTGGCGAGCGTCTTCGATTCGTATTCATGCGTCGTGATGGTCTCCGACACGACCGAGATCTCTTTGACGCCCTTGGCCTGAAGCTTTTTGGCAGCCTCGATGAACCACTTCAACTCTGCGGTCTGCTGCTCTTTGGACAAGGTCGACGGTTGGAACTCACTGTCAATCCACTTTTTGGCTGCGGCCTCGTCAGCCCAACCCTGACTGGCCAACGCGCAGCCCATCGCCACTGCCAATACGGAATACCGCAACTTCATGATCAATCTCCTCAAATATGAAAGACCCCTGTCGTAAAGGCTGCAACGGCTCCAGGGGAAATGAGCCGCCCCTTGATTCCAAAAAAGGCTCAGCCCCGGCGCATGATCAGCACCAGCAGCCCCATTGACACCACAAAACTGATCCAGATCGAAGGCTCGCTTTCCAAACCGAGCAAACCCACCAGCTTGCCGCTGACACCAACGAACGCCAGGTTCACATACGCGGCCGACAACAACCCGATAAACAAGCGATCTCCACGTGTCGTCTCCAGCGGCAGAAAGCCACGTCGCAGCACAGTGGGGGACTTGAGTTCCCACACCGTCATGCCAACAAGCATCAGCACGATGCACAAAAAGAACACCGCCACCGGCGTGGTCCATGCCATCCACTCAAACATGACTGCTCTCCATCACACCCGCCCCATCGCAAATCCCTTGGCGATGTAGTTGCGCACAAACCAGATCACCACCGCGCCGGGAACAATCGTCAGCACCCCCGCGGCTGCCAGCGTGGCCCAATCCATGCCAGAGGCGGACACCGTGCGCGTCATGGTGGCCACAATCGGCTTGGCGTTGACGCTGGTCAGCGTGCGCGCCAGCAACAGCTCGACCCAACTGAACATGAAACAGAAGAACGCTGCTACACCGACGCCGGCTTTGATCAGCGGCAGGAAGATTCGGACAAAGAAGCGTGGAAACGAGTAGCCGTCGATGTAGGCAGTCTCGTCAATCTCGCGCGGAATGCCGCTCATGAAGCCTTCCAGAATCCAGACCGCCAAAGGCACGTTGAACAACAGATGCGCCAGAGCGACCGCGATGTGTGTGTCCATCAGGCCGACCGTCGTGTAGAGCTGAAAGAACGGCAGCAGGAACACCGCCGGTGGCGTCATGCGATTGGTCAACAGCCAGAAGAACACGTGCTTGTCGCCCAGAAAGCTGTAGCGCGAGAAGGCGTAGGCCGCCGGCAGCGCCACCGTGATCGAGATCAGGGTGTTGATGCCAACGTAAATCAAGCTGTTGATATAGCCCGAGTACCACGACACATCGGTCAGAATGGTCTTGTAGTTGTCCCAGGTGAAGTGCTGCGGAAACAAGGAGAAGCTGACCAATATCTCGTTGTTGGTCTTGAACGACATGTTGACCATCCAGTAGATCGGCAACAAGGCGAACACGATATACAGCAGCAGAAATACGCTGCGCTTTTGAAAGCGTTGCTTATTCATGACCACCCTCCTTGGCCTGGGTGCCAACGCGCTGCATCCAGTTGTAGAGGATGAAGCACAGCAGCAGGATGATCAGAAAGTAGATCAGCGAGAACGCGGCAGCCGGTCCCAGGTCAAACTGCCCGACGGCCTTTTGCGTCAGGAACTGTGACAGAAAGGTAGTCGAATTGCCCGGACCGCCACCGGTCAGCACAAACGGCTCGGTGTAGATCATGAAGCTGTCCATGAAGCGCAACAGCACCGCGATCATCAGCACGCCGCGCATCTTGGGAAGTTGCACGTACCAGAAGACGTCGAGCTTGCTGGCACCATCAATGCTGGCGGCCTGGTAGTAGGCGTCCGGGATAGAGCGCAAGCCGGCGTAGCCGAGCAGCGCCACCAGCGGCGTCCAATGCCAGACATCCATCACCAGCACAGTCAACCAGGCGTGGGTGGCGTTGCCGGTGTAGCTGTACTCGATGCCCATACCTTGCAGGGCGGCGCCCATCAATCCAATGTCGGTACGCCCAAATATCTGCCAGATGGTGCCCACGACGTTCCACGGGATCAACAGGGACAGCGACACGATCACCAGCACCACCGACGACTTCCAGCCCTGCGCCGGCATCGACAGCGCCAACAGGATGCCCAATGGCAGTTCGACTGCCAGCACGGACAGGGAGAAGGTGAGCTGGCGCCACAGCGCGCCGTGCAGTTCTTCGTCGCGCATGATGGCGGCAAACCACTCGGTGCCGACAAACACCCGACGCTCTGGCGAAATGATGTCCTGAACCGAGTAGTTCACAACGGTCATGAGCGGCACAATCGCTGAGAAGGCAACACAGACCAGCACTGGCAGCACCAGGAACCAGGCCTTCTGATTGACCGGCTTGGTAGTTGTGCTCATGGAACAATCTCCTCGTTGCGGTAGAAGCAGGTGTGCTCACCCATCAACTGCACATGCACGGTGTCGCCGGGTAGGTACGGCGCCGCGTCGCTGGACAGCCGCACCTTGAGCGTCTGCCCTGCTATGTCTGCGCTCAGCATCAAGTGGGTTCCCACGTCCTGGACTCGCGACACTTTGACTGGCAAGGCGCCCGCCGTACCGGGTGGGACCAGTTCCACATACTCGGGGCGCACCCCAAGCTTGAGTTCTCCATCCAACAATGTTCTCCCGGGTGACAGTGGCAAGGCCACGTCAGCAACATGCACCATGCCCCCGCGCGCCTGCACCGGCAGGAAGTTCATGCCCGGCGAGCCGATGAAATGCCCAACAAAGGTGTGGCTGGGCCGCTCGAACAGATCAGCCGCAGACCCCACCTGCACGGCGCGGCCACGTGTCATAACGACCACCTGGTCGGCAAAGGTCAGGGCCTCGACCTGATCATGGGTCACGTAGATCAAGGTCAGTTTCAGCTCGTGGTGGATCTGCTTGAGCTTGCGGCGCAGCTGCCACTTCAGGTGCGGGTCGATCACGGTCAGTGGTTCGTCAAACAGCACTGCCGACACGTCCGATCGAACCAGACCGCGGCCGAGCGATATCTTCTGTTTTGCGTCAGCGGACAAGCCCGCCGCGCGCTGGTTGAGCTGGCCGCTCATTTCCAGCATTTCAGCAATCTCGCCCACGCGCTTGGCGATCTGTTCTTTGGACACTTTGCGGTTGCGCAGCGGAAATGCCAAGTTCTCGGCAACAGTCATGGTGTCGTAGATCACCGGGAACTGGAACACCTGCGCAATGTTGCGCGCCTGTGGCGACTGGCGCGTCACGTCCCGCCCGTCAAAGCGCACACTGCCCTGCGAGGGAACGAGCAGGCCAGACATCACGTTCAGCAAGGTCGTCTTGCCGCAGCCCGAGGGCCCGAGCAACGCGTAGGCGCCGCCGTCCTCAAAGGTCATGCGCAGCGGCAGCAACGCGAAGTCGCTGTCCTGCTTGGGGTTGGGCCGGTATGCGTGGGCCAGGTCGAGTTCGATGCGCGCCATGTCAACGCCCCCCACCGCGCACAGGCGCAAGCAGCAGCGCACCATCACTGCCGAACAGGTACATCTGCGCCGGGTTGAAGTAGAGCGTGACCGATGAGCCCAGCTCGAAGTAGTGCACACCGGTCAGTTGCGCCACCACCTCGCCAACCGGCGTGTGCGCGTGCACAAAAGTGTCGGAGCCCGAAATCTCGGCCAGCTCGACCACCCCGGCCAATGCCACATCGCCCTCAGTTCGACTCTCGTGCAGCGCACTGGCACGCAGGCCGACCGTCAGTTGCAGCGACGCCGTGGCTGGCAAGTCCAGGTTCACCATTGCACCGCCGGTGAGCTGCACGCCCCCGGTAGTGGCGTTAGCCGCCAGTAGATTCATCGGTGGATCGCTGAACGCGCGCGCCACCCTCAGTGACTGGGGCTTGTGAAACACGTCTGCAGTGGGTCCGTATTGCAACAACTCGCCCGCATCCATGACCGCGGTGTAGCCGCCAAGCAGCAGTGCTTCGCCCGGCTCGGTCGTGGCATACACCACCGTGGAGTCGCCCGCCGCGAACAGCGCGCTGAGCTCCTCACGCAACTCCTCACGTAACTTGTAGTCCAGATTGACCAGTGGCTCGTCCAGCAACATCAGCGGCGCCCCCTTGGCCAAGGCGCGCGCCAGGGCCACGCGCTGTTGCTGGCCACCCGAAAGCTCGGACGGGTAGCGATCCAGGAACATCTCGATATGCAGTTTCTCGGCGAGCTCGCGCACACGCTGCGCGATGTCGCGCTCGCCGCGCAGCTTCAAGGGCGAGGCGATGTTGTCGCGCACCTTCAAAGACGGGTAATTGATGAACTGCTGGTAGACCATGGCCACATTGCGCGAGCGCACGGGCACCCCAACCACGTTCTGGCCATCGACCAGGATCCGACCGGAGGAAGGCACATCCAGGCCAGCCATGACACGCATCAGGCTGGTCTTGCCCGCTTGCGTGGCGCCGAGCAGCACCGTTACCGCGCCGCTGCGCGGCGCAATACTCATGTCATAGAGCCATGACTGCGGGCCAACCTTCTTGCTGATGCCCTCAAGAGCCAACTGCATCACGCTACCTTTGAAACAAACAATATTTTTCGATAGGATTTTCGAATTCGAGGATTATTGTTCGTTTGAGCGCGTTTATACCTAGTGAATACCCTATATGCATTCGTTTTCGTTCGTTTTAAAGTTCCGTGGCGCATGTTGCGCAGCGACTTAGCCCTAGAATGAATCCCAATCCGAGACAACTCACACTGCTAAGCGTGGTGCAGACCCAGGGCTCAGCAACCGTGGAACAACTGGCCGAGCGGCTCGACGTTACGCTGCAGACCGTGCGACGCGATGTGCAACGGCTGGCCGATGAAGGGCTGCTCAAGCGCTTTCACGGCGGCGTGCGTGCGCCGGGCTCGACCGTCGAGAACATCGCACACCAGCAGCGCGAAAGCCTCCACGCCGAAGGCAAGGCCCGCATCGCGCGCGAGGTTGCCGCAGCCGTTCCCAACGACTGCTCGCTGATCCTGAACATCGGCACCACAACCGAGGCGATCGCGCGGGCGCTGCTGTCGCACTCAGGCTTGCGGGTGATCACCAACAACCTAAACGTGGCCACCATCCTCAGCGCCAACGCGCGCAGTGAGGTGATCGTGGTGGGTGGTGTGGTGCGAAGCCGTGACCGAGGCATCATCGGCGAGGCGGCGGCAGACTTCATACGCAAGTTCCGGGTCGACATTGCACTGATCGGTATCTCGGGCATCGAAGCGGACGGGACCCTGCGCGACTACGACTACCGCGAGGTCACGGTCTCGCAAACCATCATTTCTCACGCCCGTGAAGTGTGGCTCGCGGCCGATGTCAGCAAGTTCAACCGTCCCGCGATGGTGGAAGTCGCCACGCTGTCCCAGATCGACCGGCTGTTTACCGACGCGCCGCCGCCAGAGCCCTTCCCGACCTTGCTGACGCAGGCAGAGGTGCGCTACCAGGTGGCCCTCACTTAGGCCACTTGCCCGCACCGCCATGCGCGTGTAAAAAAGCAGCTTCTTGCCAACATCAGTCGGCGCATTGACGCCACACCATCCATGACCTACCTGCTCGCCCTGGACCAGGGCACTTCCAGTTCACGCAGCATCGTTTTTGACGCCAAGGGCCAGCTCGTGGCCCTGGCACAAATGGAACTGCCACAGATATACCCGCAACCCGGCTGGGTGGAGCACGATCCGCAAGAAATCTGGCGCACCCAATTGGCAACCGCGCGCGAGGCGTTGGCCAAAGCAGGGATAGAAGCACGCCAGGTCCGCGCCATCGGCATCACCAATCAGCGCGAGACCACCGTGGTGTGGAACCGCAAGACCGGCCTGCCGATTCACCATGCCATTGTCTGGCAGGACCGGCGCGCCGAACCCACCTGCGCGGCGCTGCGTGCAAGCGGACTGGCCGGCACGATCCAGGCCAAGACCGGCCTGCTGGTGGATGCCTACTTCTCAGGCACCAAGCTCAAATGGATTCTGGACCACGTGCCCGGCGCCCGTCAGCAAGCCGCCAACGGTGAACTGGCTTTTGGCACGGTGGACAGCTGGCTGATCTGGCGCCTGACCCAGGGTGCGGTGCATGCCACCGACGTCAGCAATGCCTCGCGCACCATGCTGTTCAACGTGCGCACCAATCAGTGGGACGACGAATTGATGCAAGCGCTGGACATTCCCGCCAGCCTGATGCCCAGCGTGAAGCCGTCCAGCGCGTTGTATGGCGAGATCGCACGCGACCTGCTCGGGCACCCGATCCCGATTGGGGGTGTGGCGGGCGACCAGCAAAGCGCCCTATTCGGGCAGGCCTGCTTCAAGGCCGGCATGGTCAAGAACACCTATGGCACCGGTTGCTTCATGCTGATGCACACCGGTTCACGCTTTCAAACCTCGCACAACGGCCTGATCACCACCAGCGCCGCACAGCCGACTGCGCAGCCTGAGTTCGCCATGGAGGGTAGCGTCTTCGTTGGCGGCGCGGTGGTGCAGTGGCTGCGCGACGGCCTGCATGCAATTCAAGGCAGTGGCGAGGTACAGGCGCTGGCGCAAAGCGTGCCCGATTCTGGTGGCGTGATGGTGGTACCAGCCTTCACTGGTCTGGGGGCCCCCTACTGGAAGCCCGATGCGCGCGGCACCATCACCGGCCTGACGCGCGGCAGCACCGTGGCCCACATCGCGCGGGCGGCGCTGGAGAGCATTGCCTACCAAAGCGCGGCGCTGCTGCTGGCGATGAGTCGCGACGCGGTCCAATCCGGTGGTGCGGCAGTGGCCGAGCTGCGCGTGGACGGCGGCGCCTGCGTCAACGACCTGTTGATGCAATTCCAGGCCGACTTGCTCGGCATTCCGGTGATTCGCCCCGCCGTAACGGAGACGACAGCACTGGGTGCCGCCTACCTGGCCGGCCTGGCCACTGGCGTGTACCAGGGTACTGATGAGCTAACCGCGCTGTGGCGCGCACAGCGCCGATTCTTGCCCACATTGAGCCCCGAACGGGCCAGTGACCTGATGGCCCAGTGGGAGCACGCGGTGCGCCAAACCACCCTGTAAGCAGCCCCTAGGCACGAACGCCGTGCGGCAATTGTTTAGACTGCTGTCTTGGCCACACGCTTGGCAGACCAAAATCAAGAGGGGACAGCATGGGTGAACGAATGGCATTCATAGGGGGCGGCAACATGGCCGGCGCCATCATCGGCGGATTGATCAGCCAGGGCACCCCGGCCAGCGAAATCGATGTGGTGGAACCCTACGCGGACGCGCAAGCGCAACTGAAAGCGCTCTATGGCATCACCGCCCAGGCGCAGCCCGGCGCGGTATTGACACAAGCCTCGGTGGTGGTCTGGGCGATCAAGCCGCAGACTTTTCGCGAAGCCGCCCTGCAGGTGCGTTTTCACACCAAGAATGCGCTGCACTTGAGTGTGGCCGCAGGCATTCGCAGCGATAGCATTGCGCGCTGGGTTGGCTCAGAGCGCGTGGTGCGCGCCATGCCCAATACGCCCGCGCTGATCGGGCGGGGTATCACCGCCTTGTACGCGCGTCCTGCCGTGCTGGCCGACGAAAAGAGCCGCATTGACAAAGTGTTGGCCCCAACCGGCCAATTGCTGTGGCTGGAGGCCGAAGCGCAGCTCGATGCCGTGACTGCCCTGTCGGGCTCGGGCCCTGCCTACGTGTTCTACTTCATGGAGGCCATGATCGATGCGGGCGCGGCCATGGGCTTATCGCGTGACCAGGCGTACAAATTGGCCATTGCCACCTTCATCGGTAGCGCCGAGCTGGCGCACTCGTCCAACGAGCCCCCAGAGATTTTGCGCGCCCGCGTGACCTCCAAGGGCGGCACCACACACGCCGCGATTTCTTCGATGGATGACGACGACGTCAAGACCCGCTTCGTGCGCGCCATGCACGCCGCGCGGCGCCGCGCCAAGGAAATGGGCGATGAGTTTGGTGGCTCCTGAGTCGGCGTCGGGGGTGGTTTATCCGAACGCGTAGCTAAGCGCCACGCCGGCAAAGATGCTGCAGCCCAGCCAGTGGTTGAGCCGAAAGGCCTTGAAGCAGCCCTCCCGCTGGCGACGCCGGATCAAGTTGCCGTGCCAGATTGCCTGGCCCGCCGCCACCACCAGGCCGATGTAGAACACCGCACCCAGCTCACGTGGCGCCATCGCCCAGGCCCAAATACCCAGATGCAGCGCATAAAACACCATGATGGCCGCCACGTCGAAGCGCCCCAGGGTGATGGCCGAGGTCTTCATGCCAATCTTCAGATCATCATCGCGGTCCACCATGGCGTACTCGGTGTCATACGCCAGCACCCAGAACAGATTGCCCACCAGCAGCAGCCAGGCCAGCGGCGGCACCCGTGATTGCACGGCCGCAAATGCCATCGGGACACCAAAGCTGAACGCCACACCCAGTACCGCCTGCGGCATGGCAAAGACCCGCTTGGCATACGGGTAAACAACAGCAACGCCCAAGGCCACGAACGACCAAAAGACGGCCGCCTGGTTGACGGTGAGCACCAGCGCGAATGCTGCCAGTGCCAGCACCGCACCAAAGACCAGCGCCTGTTTGGGTGTCAAGGCGCCACGGGTCACCGGGCGCTGCGCGGTGCGCTTGACGTGGCGATCAAACTCGCGGTCCGCCACATCATTGAGGCAGCACCCGGCGCTGCGCATCAGGATGGTCCCCAACACGAACACGGTCAGCAGGTGCCAGCCGGGCCAGCCGTGCGAGGCCACCCACAGTGCGGACAGGCTGGGCCACAGCAACAACAACCAGCCCGCGGGGCGGTCCCAGCGAATCAAATCAAGGTAGAGGGAAACTCGGCTCACGACAGGCAGATCAATAGCCACAAACGCTATGTATTTTATAGCACAAACGTCAATACTGTATTACGTGAAAGCCACATATGATTACGAAAGACGAGCTACGCCCGGCAGTTCGCAGGCGTAGATCGCATTGCGCAGGGCCGCAATGGCTTCGTAGCGGGTGAAGCTGCGCCGCCAGGCCAACACCACCCGCCGCGTCGGCGGATCGCCGGCAAAGGGCAAATACTTGACGAACGCGTCTTCGTCGCGCTTGCGCCGTGGCTTGTCGGCCAGCGCTTCCTTGGGCACGCTCAGCCGCGGCACCAGGGTGACGCCCATGCCGGCCGCGACCATATGCTTGATGGTCTCCAGCGATGAGCCTTCGAAGCTCTTGCGAATGCCTTCGGCGTTGCTGGAGAAGCGTGCAAACTCCGGACAAACCTCAAGCACATGGTCGCGAAAGCAGTGACCGCTGCCCAGCAGCAACATGGTTTCCTGCTTGAGTTCGTCAGTGGTGACGGTGTCGTGTTTGGCCAGGGGATGCGTCACCGGCACCACCGCGTAGAAGGGCTCGTCATACAAGGGCGCCAGCGCCAGGCCAGCATCCGGAAACGGCTCGGCCAGGATGGCGCAATCGATCTCGCCGGTGCGCAGCATCTCCAGCAGCTTGACGGTGAAGTTCTCCTGCAGCATCAATGGCATCTGCGGCGTGCGCTCGATCACCTGGCGCACCAGATCGGGCAACAGATAGGGTGCAATGGTGTAGATCACGCCCAGGCGCAGCGCGCCGGCCAGCGGGTCCTTGCCACGCTTGGCGATTTCCTTGATGTTGGCGGCCTGTTCCAACACACTTTGCGCCTGGCGCACGATCTCCTCGCCGAGCGGGGTGATGGTCACGTCATTGGCGCTGCGCTCGAACAATTTGAGGTCCAGCTCTTCTTCGAGCTTCTTGACCGCCACCGACAAGGTGGGTTGCGACACAAAGCAGGCCTCGGCCGCGCGGCCAAAGTGCCGCTCGCGGGCCACAGCCACGATGTACTTCAGTTCAGTCAAGGTCATGGCGCTATTGTCCTACTTGAGCTTGCCCGTTCAAAACGGCCCGTGTGCAGCCTCAGCGCGGCATCAGGGCGGCGCAGTTCCAGCACTGCTCGAAACCACCTTCAACCATTTCACCGCAGGCGCACAACCAGCGACGTTGCGGCACGTGCTGCAAGTCATGCAGCAAGGCGCGCGCGCGCTCAAGCTGCTGCGGGTGGTGAATCCATACTTCGGGCAGACATTGGTCGGGCGGAAGCTCGCCGGCCACGGAGCTGAGGAACTGCCGCTGCACACTCGCGGCGATGCCCTCCACCGCCAGTGCATCCACCCACAGGGTAGCCATGGCCAGACTGGGGGCTTGGGTAAGGCGTTGCATGCGCCAAGCATACGCGCCTTGGCTCCAGGCTCAGGAAGCCAGTCCGGTTGAGGTCAAGCCTTCAAAAACTCCGCCTTGCCGCCGAGCCAGCGTGCCACATGTCTCTCCGCCAACTCCGGGTGCCGGTCCAGCAACACCGGCGCGGTTTTGCGAGCCCAGTCCAGCAGATGGGTATCCGTGGCCAGGTCGGCAAAACGCAACATCGCCGCGCCCGACTGGCGCGCGCCCAGAAACTCGCCGGGGCCGCGAATCTCCAGATCACGCCGGGCGATCTCGAAGCCGTCGCTGGTTTCCTGCATGGCCTTGAGGCGCGCGCGCGCGGTCTCGCCCAGGCGCGACGCTTCGCCAGTGGCGTACAGCAGCACACACGCAGACGCAGCGGCGCCGCGTCCGACGCGACCGCGCAACTGATGCAGTTGGCTCAGACCAAAACGCTCGGCGTGCTCCACCACCATCAACGAGGCGTTGGGCACGTCCACCCCGACTTCGATCACCGTGGTGCTGACCAGCACGCCCATCTGACCCTGGGCGAACAGCGACATCACCGCCTGCTTCTCGGCCTGCGGCATGCGCGAGTGCAATAACCCAACCGCCACACCGGGCAAGGCCGCACTCAACTGGGCATGAGTTTCGGTGGCGTTGACCAAGTCCAGCGCCTCGCTTTCTTCGATCAAAGGGCAGACCCAATAGACCTGCCGCCCTTGCGCCAACTGGGCGCGGATGCGCTCGATCACTTCGTCGCGGCGCGATTCGTTGACCAGCTTGGTCACAATGGGCGTGCGCCCCGGTGGCAGCTCATCGATGGTGGAGACTTCCAGATCGGCGTAGTAACTCATGGCCAGCGTGCGCGGAATCGGGGTAGCGGTCATCATCAACAGATGCGGTTCAAAACCCTCTTGGCCCATCTTCTGACGCAGGGCCAGACGCTGCGCCACGCCAAAGCGATGCTGCTCGTCAATGATGGCCAGCGCAAGCTGTTTGAACTGCACCTTGTCCTGAATCACCGCGTGGGTGCCCACCACCAGCGCCGCCTCGCCGCTTTCGATCAGGGCCAGCATTTTCCTGCGCTCTTTGGTCTTTTGACTGCCGGTCAGCCAAGCGGTCTGGATGCCCAGCGGCTCCAGCCAGCCCACCAGTTTGCCAAAGTGTTGCTGGGCCAGGATTTCGGTGGGCGCCATCAACGCGCACTGGGCGCCAGCCTCGATACAGATGGCCGCGGCCAGCGCTGCCACCACCGTCTTGCCCGCGCCCACATCGCCCTGCAGCAAGCGATGCATGGGCACACTTCGCGCAATGTCGTGGCTGATTTCGGCCACCACGCGGTGCTGCGCCGTGGTCAAGGCAAACGGTAGCGCCGCCAGCAGGCGTTGGTGCAAGGCAGCCGCGTGCGAGGCCACCGGCTTCAAGACGGGGGCGCTCAGTTGCGCGCGCTCACGCTTGGCTTGCAACTGCGACAACTGCTGCGCCAGCAGTTCTTCGATTTTGAGGCGCTGCCAGGCCGGGTGGCTGTGGTCTTCCAGCGTCGCCAACGCCACGTCGGGCCTGGGGTGGTGCAAATAATGTAGCGCCTGACGTAACCCCCATGCGGCCTGCTGGCCAATCTCTTGCAAGAGATCAGTGGGAATGGTGTCTGACAAGTCGGCCCGCGCCAAGCCACTGGCCACCACCTTGCGCAAGTAGGCTTGGGGCAGCGCCGCCACGCTGGGGTAGACCGGCGTCAAGGCTGTGGGCAGCTCGCCGGTGGCGGCTCGGGTAACAGGGTGCATCATGGTCCAGCCCAGGAAGCCGCCCTTGACCTCGCCACGGGCGCGGATGCGGGTGCCCACCGCCAGCGACTTTTGCAGCGCCGGGTAGAACGTGAAGAAGCGCAACGTGCACGCGTCCGAGCCGTCGTCCAGACGCACCAGTAATTGGCGTCGCTGGCGCAAACTCACCTCGCAATCAACCACCGTGCCTTCAATCTGGATGTGATCGCCCTCGCGCGCGTCGGCCAGGCGGGTGATGCGGGTCTCGTCTTCGTAACGCAGTGGCAGGTGCAGTGCACAGTCGATATCGCGTTTCAGTCCGAGCCGATCCAGCGCCTTCTGCATGGGGCTCTTGGCGGCACGGGCGGGTGAAGCGGGCGCTTTGGACGGCGGGGGCATGGGACAATTGTGCCCTCCTCCAATACGCCCGCGATGGGTTCGGGCAGCGCTGCGGCCTTGCCTCACAGGATCTCGCCAATCAACTTGGACCGGGTCGACTTGGCTCACAAGCTGCCCCGCCTCACAACACATGACTCTGCCAGACGCCCCCACCGCACGCGTTTTCACTCTTAGCGATTTCGACTTCAGCCTACCACCGGAGCTGATCGCCCAACACCCGGCGGTCGAACGCAGCGGCTCACGCTTGCTCGATGGCACGCAGCCCAAGCCGCAAGACCGTGTGTTTCGCGAATTGCCCACCTTGCTGCGCGCCGGTGACCTGCTGGTGTTCAACGACACCAAGGTGATCAAGGCCCGTCTGTTTGGCGAGAAACCCACCGGTGGCAAGGTCGAACTGCTGGTGGAGCGGGTGCTGGGCGGCAACCAGGTGGCCGCGCACATGCGGGTCAGCAAAAAACCCGAGGTGGGCACCACCCTGGCCCTGGTCGGCGCCGCCGGCACGCACGAGGACTTGCGCGCCACGCTGCTGGGCCGTTGGCCCGACGCCGAGGGCGCGTTGTTCCGCTTCGTGCTGTCCAACGACGCGGGCGACGACCCGCACACCTTGCTGGAGCGCCACGGCCACGTGCCGCTGCCGCCCTACATCACGCACACCGACTCAGCCGAGGACGCCGCGCGTTACCAGACCGTATTTGCCAAGAACCCCGGCGCGGTGGCCGCCCCGACCGCCGCACTGCACTTTGACGAGGCCCTGCTCGCGGCCATCGACACCATGGGCGTGCAACGCGCTCACGTGACGCTGCATGTGGGCGCGGGCACCTTTCAGCCGGTCAAGACCGAGAACCTGGCCGAGCACCAGATGCACAGCGAGTGGTACGACGTGCCCGCCGCCACGCAGCAGGCTATTGCCAACTGCCGCGCGCGCGGTGGCCGCATTGTCGCCGTCGGCACCACCACCGTACGCACGCTTGAGTCCTGGGCGCAGACTGGCCAGGCATCGGGCGACACGCGCATCTTCATCACGCCGGGGTTTGACTTCAAGCTGGTGGACTTGCTGGTGACCAACTTCCATTTGCCCAAGTCCAGCCTCATGATGCTGGTGAGCGCCTTTGCCGGCTTTGACCACATCATGGCGCTGTATCGCCACGCGATCGCGCAACAATACCGATTCTTCAGCTATGGCGATGCCATGCTGCTCACCCGCACGCGCCACGACCATGCTGCAATTTGAACTGCTCACCACCGACCCCACCAGCCACGCCCGCCGTGGCCGCCTCACGCTCAACCATGGCGTGGTGCAGACCCCGATCTTCATGCCGGTTGGCACTTACGGCACGGTCAAGGGCGTTACGCCACAGTCGCTAGACGACATGGGCGCGCAGATCATCCTGGGCAACACCTTTCACCTGTGGATGCGCCCGGGGCTGGACGTGATGGCGCAGTTTGGTGGCCTGCACCAGTTCGAAAAGTGGAACAAGCCGATCCTGACCGACTCGGGCGGCTTTCAGGTCTGGTCGCTGGGCGAGATGCGCAAGATCAGCGAGGAAGGCGTCAAGTTCTCCAGCCCGGTTAATGGCGACAAGTTATTCTTGACGCCCGAGATCTCGATGCAGATTCAGACCACGCTGAACTCCGACATCGTGATGCAGTTTGACGAGTGCACACCGTACCAGACCAAGGGCCACCTCACCACGGAACGCGAGGCGCGCCAGTCAATGGAGCTGAGCCTGCGCTGGGCCAAACGCTGCGCCAGCGAGTTCGAGCGCCTGGGCAACCCCAACGCCCTGTTTGGCATCGTGCAAGGTGGCATGTTCGAGAACCTGCGCCAGGAGTCGCTGGACCAACTGGTGGCGATGAACTTCCCCGGCTACGCTGTCGGTGGCGTCAGCGTGGGTGAACCCAAGGAAGAGATGCAACGCATCATGGCGCACACGCCGCACCGCCTGCCCGCCCACAAGCCACGTTACCTGATGGGCGTGGGCACGCCAGAGGACTTGGTGGAGGGCGTGGCGCAAGGCGTGGACATGTTCGACTGCGTCATGCCCACGCGCAACGCCCGCAACGGCACCTTGTTCTCCCGCTTTGGCGACTTGAAGATCCGCAACGCCCGGCACAAGACCGACGAGCGCCCGCTCGATGAAACCTGCACCTGCTACGCCTGCGCCGGCGCATCCGGCGTGAGCTGGGCCCACGGCGGGCGCGAAGGCTTTAGCCGCGCCTACCTGCACCACCTGGACCGTTGCGGCGAGATGCTCAGCCCCATGCTGGCCAGCATCCACAATCTGCACTACTACCTGAACCTGATGAAGGAGGTCCGTACGGCGCTGGATGCGGGCGAGTTTGGCGCCTTCGTGGCGCGATTCAGGGCGGATCGATCACGCGGGGTTTGACTGTCACCGGACTCAGGCTGTTCACCACCGGTTTCGCCGGCCGAGTCGACCAAGCCTTGGCGCGCCAGTTCCAGAGGTACTTGGATAGCATGAAGCTGCACGGCAAACATTCCGCCAAGCCATCATCCCTTCTTTCACGTTGGAACTGCCAATGGCGCGTCTTGTCAATCGTTGTCGAGGTTGATGAACTTCTTGGAAAAATGAGTGGTACGGTTTATTGGGGGGCAGGTCAGCCGGGGCGCATTTCCTGGCCGATGTGCCAGCTAAAAGAGTCGGCCCTGCGAAATTCACTTTTCAAGCGCTCGCCCCGAGCGCAGCGAGGGTAAATCCTAATCCCCGACGCCGGGCCTGCACGTCGATGGCGACCGTTGTCGACTTCCTGGTAGCCAAGCGCACCCAGTACACCAGCCAAAGCAAGCACAGCAAAAGGCCTCTCAGGCCCAGACGCATACTGCCCGCATCAACCAGCGCAGGTTGTAGCCCACGGCGCAGCACAACGCGTGCAACGCATCACCGGTCTCGCCTTGCAGCCAGCAACGCTGCATGCGGTTGTCTGACTTCAGATGCCCAATGGCGGGCTCCA
>JADKDJ010000035.1 GCA_016718405.1 Candidatus Rhodoferax odensensis | reverse complement strand
ACGCCTGCCGGCAGCCGAAGGGATCACAATAGCAGAAAACACTGCGCCACCAGGAGCCAACACAGCACACCGTCCCCGCTGAACAGTTTTCGCTACGTTGCCCGCGAGTACCACCGCCTGCCTACCCGCGGGCAAGATTTCGGTCTCTCCTGACCAAGCCGTCCAACCAACGCGACCCGTCCTTGGCGTCCACTCCCCCGGCGTGGCCTACCCCCGCCCGGGTATCCGAGTCAGACCCCTCGCTGGCGTTTGAATACACCTCGCGCGGCAAATCCTGGGGCCGCGATCACTAACGGCACCGCCGTGCTCGGCCCGTGACATCGGACCCCTGGCCGGCAAGCCGGTGATGGAGGTAAGTTCAGTTTTCCAAGTAGTTTGCCGGTGTCGATGTGTTCGGACATTGAGCTGGCCGAGAGCGACCCCGATAAACTGATCGGAGATCATCGCCGCGCGGAGCTTACGCCGGGGGCGGCAGACATCCCGGTCTTCCATGACGACCAGCATGGCACCGCCATCATCTCCGGCGCCGCACTGCTCAACGGGCTGGAACTGGTGGGCAAAAGCATCGAAGACGGAGGCTCGCTGTCTCCGGCGCCGGTGCCGCCGCCCTTGTTTGCCTGGACGTGATGGCCGGCCTGGGGGTCGAGCGCGAAACGTGTTTGCCTGTGACTCCGAGGGTCGTGATCCACCCGGACCGCCCCGGTGGTTTTGATGAGTCCAATGCCCCCTTCGCAGCAGACACCTCTGCCCGCACCCTGTGCCGACGCGGTCCCAGGCGCCGATGTGTTCCTGGGCTGCTCCACCGCCGGTGTGCTGACGCCGGACATGGTCAAGACCTACGGCCGCCAAGCCCCTCATCTTGGCCCCGTCCAACCCGGAGCCGAGATCCGCCCCGAGGTGGCTAAGGCGGCCCGGCCGGACCGTACCATCGCCACCGGCCGCTCGGACTCCCCGAACCAGGTCATCAACGTGCTGTGTTCCGTACATCTTCCTTGGCGCGCTGGACTGCGGCCGACTGGGATCACTGAGGCCATGAAGCTGGCCTGCGTGCGCCAGATCGCCGACCCGGCCAAGGCCGACATCTCCGACGAAGTTGTCACCGCCTACCCCGGCAAGGAACTGGTGTTCGGCAGCCCGGACTACCCGATCCCCCACGCCCTTTGACTCGCGGCTGATCCTGTGCATCGCGCCGGCCGTGGCTAAGGCCGCTGATTTCCGGCGTCGGCCGCCCGGCCGATCGCCGATCCGGAGGCCTACCGGGAGCCACTGTCGCGGTTTGTGTACCAACACCGGTGTGTTCAGCGCCCGGTGTTCGCACGTGCCGAGGCCAACCCCAGCGCCAAGCGCGTGGCTTCCGTCGAGGGGCGAAGACGAACGCGCCTTGCGTGCCGCCCAGGTGGTCGCGACGAAGGCCCGGCCTTCCCGATCCCGATTGGGCGCCCGACGGTGATCGCCGCGCGCCTGGAGAGTGCGGGCTTGGGCGTTCCGCTCCGGGCGCGGGGTGGAGGTCGTCAACCCCGAGCCGACGAGCCGCGTTTTCGCCAGTACTGGGAGTCGTATCACCAACTGCGCGCTCGCAGCGGCGTCCACCCAGGATACTGTCCAAGGTGGTCGTGCGTCGTCTAATTCCCTCATTGCCGCCTTGGCGGTCCAGCCTCGGCGATGCTGACGCCGTGATGTGCGGCGTGGTCGGGCACTTGACTTCCAGCTTGACAGCATGTTAGCGACGTCATCGGTGTGAGCCCGGGAGCCCCCTGGCTCCGCCGCGATGAACGCGCTGATCTCGAGAAGCATCGCTGTTCATTGCCGACACCTATGTCAATGAGACCCAGACGACCGAGCAGCTGGCGCGACATCGCCTTGATGGCCGTAAGAGGTCCAGCCGCTTTGGCCTGCCACCACGGGTGCTTTCCTGTCCCACTCTAATTTTGGATCATCCGACCGTCCGTCGGCCCGCAAGATGCGTGCGTGCGCGTGACCCGTTTGGTCAGATGGCGCGGCCGGCGCGGCTGTGATGGCGAGCCTCTGGTGAAGCTGCGCCGTGGGAAGTAGTGCGCCAGGCCGCGCTGGCGGACATAACGTTGCACGGCTAAGCCAACTTGCTGGTTTGCCCGAACCTGGATGCCGGCCAACATCTTGTTCAATGTGCTGAAGATGACCGGTGGCCAGGGCGTCACGGTGGGGCCGATTCTGCTCGGCGCTGGCGCCGCGGCCCACGTGCTGACGCCTTCGGCCACGGTGCGGCGCATCGTCAACATGACGGCGTTGGTTGTGGCGGGGCGGCGACCTACCAGCAACCCTGACGCCGCGTCCCAGCGCGTCGGTCGGGCGAGCGGACCGCTGTTTCAGGCAGTGTGCCGCTCGCCGCTCATCAATCAACGATGTCTGGGATCTCGCCGGCTGCGCTGCCGCTTGAGCCGGATGATGCAGTCCTCCAGCGTTTGGCTGATGGTGGTCTGGTCGCGGATCATGGCGATCTTGGGCCAGGTGGCACGCTCGCCGGCCAGCACCCATTGCATGGTATTCGTCAGCAGACGAGTTGCCCAGTACACGCAGGTAGTTACTTCGGCGCTATGCGCGGGTGGATTGTCACGTCGCCGTAGTACTGCTGGTCAACCAAAGCCCGACCGCGCCATCGAGCAGCCCCTCGACGATGCCGGTCCTGATCGCCATGGGAGGCCGGCAGCAGCATCCGTTTGCAGCGGTATTGCATCTCGCTCTTGACCAGGTCGGTCAGAAAGCGCGTCCAGCCTTCCTGCGGGACTGGTCGGCCGCGAAGGGCAGTACGTGCGGGGTTGGTCTGGCTGACGATGTGGCGGTTGACGTTGTACAGCCCACCCAGGTTTTGGTGGGCAGGTCGCTTTGCAGCGCGCCGTCGACCCAGCGGATGGAGGCCACGTAGGGCCGCTCGTGCCCAAGTCGGTCCCCTGGCTGTCAGCTTGACCGGCGGGAACAGCCCTGGCACTGAGCACGAGGCCAGAACCGCGCTCCATACCAGCAGGTGCGGCGTGGTCAGGTAGCTTGAGCAAGCGCGCGTGCTGGTTCCCAGCCACCGGCGAGACCGTGATGTTGATGATGCGCTGGTGCGTTTGAAGGCCCTTCAAACGTCAGCTCACCCACGTTTTTGCGCAGATAGGTCTCCAACCGGCGGATGTCCATCAGGGACTTCTGGCGCAGCTGTCGCGTGCGCCCTGGCGGCGCCACAGGTCCAGGGATCGATGTTTTCGCCACGAAACAGCGCGTTGAGTTCGCCGTCCTTGCGGGTCCCGGATAAGTGCCGCCACCACCGCGCCAGCGCTGGAGCCGGAGACCACTCTCGGCAGAATGCTGCTCGTGCAGCGCCTGATCACGCCAACGTGAAACATGCTGATGTTGGCACCACCACTGAGCATCAGAGCGAGCGGCCAAAGCTCTGCCCGGTGTGCCGAAAGAACAGCAGCTTCCGGGGTAGGGCAGCTCGGCGATGTCGTGGTCGCACAGGTGGTTGAGCAGCGAAGTGACCTCGGGTGATGTAGTCGTCGATCAGCGCTTTGCGCCCAGGTGCGCGTGTTTGTATAACTCTGGGTTGGCTAGGTTGCCCAGGTTGGCGGTGCAGGCCCTCGCGCAGGCTGGAAGATCAGTTGCGGCCAGTCGCTGGCCTTGCGCCAGTTTTTCAGGTTGATCAGGCGCTGCGCAATCAGCTTGTGTTGGTAAAACTTGGAACTCGGGCCGCTCTTCCACTCGTCAAGGTGTTCCAACTCGTCGAGTTCCGCCGCCAGCGCGCCAAGTGGCGTAGTCGCCAGCCTGATCCAACAGCTTGCGTCTGGAGGCTATCGTGGGTGGTCTCATGAATGGGTGTACGATCGGTGTTCGTCATTCTGCGACACGGGTTGTGTCTGATGTTGCGCTAATGAACAATTTCTCGCGGTTTCCCGCACTGAACCATGACATTAGGCAAGCCGGCACGCGGCCAGAGCGTGTTTCCAAATGTTGACGGTGTATCCCACCGCTACCGGGTCAGGTCACCACTTCCACGTACTCTTGTAAACCCTCGCAGTCCAGGATCTGCTTGCGCACTGGCAGCGTGGCCCGCTCAAACCAGGCCCTGCGGGTTGCGGCGGTCGATTTCCTGGCCCATGAAACGAATCGGCTTCGATAAATCGGCTCCACCACATTGGCGCGGTAACGCGTGTCGTTTCACGTAGCCCAGGTGGTTATTCTTCATGCAATTGCCACGGCACCAGTCGGCTAGGCTTCGCAGTCGTGGCAGGGCATGGCCGGTCTTGGTTGTAGTGGGCCCTTCTTGAGCCAGCTGTTTTGACGTCGCCCATCTTCATGGCTGGGGCGTAGCATCAGGTGTCCGGGCAGGGGTAAATCTCGCCGTTGGGCATGACGTTGAGCAAGTGGGTGGACACGGCGGCACTGCGTGGCGCCGGCGTACAGCCTTGCGTGCGCGGGTCGGGAACAGCTTGTTGCGCACCATGCCCATCGAGGGAATGAGCGGGTACAACACATCGGTGCGCGCGAAGAACTTGTCGATCAGTTGCACCAGCACCGCCTTGCGTTTGGCCACTGAGTCCCCGGCGTACATTTCGTCCGGGCCACAAACTGCCAGTACAGGTAGTCAAACGGCGTATCGTCGCCGACCAGTTGGTCCAGTTCTCAAAGCAGGTGTCGGGGTTGCCCCAGGTGACGTGGGCCGTGATGAGCCGCCAATCTGGGAGAGCGTACTTCCTTCAAGTTCTTGACCACTTGGCGGTAGATGCCCTTGCCGCGATAATATCGGTGGTGGCTTCGCCGCCATCGATCGAAGCCAGCAAGTTGGACAGGCGATTGAGCGCCCATTCGGGCAGGTTGTCGATCTGCGTCGCATTGGTCGGCAACTCAACCTGAAGCGCGGGAAGCGTTGCATCACTTCCAGCATCAACTTTTTTGTTCAGCGTCGGTTCGCCGCCGTAGAAGGTGACGACCTCCTTGCCCTGCAGGTGCTGGTCCACAAAGGCACTGAGCTGCTCAACGTCGATTCTCCACATGCACCTGCGAGCCCAGCACCTCGCCCACACCCCAGCGAGCAGTAACCCCCATTTGAGGTTGCATTTGAGGGCGGGGGAGAAGTTGGTAGCTCGACCCGCCCCCCGATGATGGGGTGAGGGTCGGATGCGGGAACTTCGGTCTTGGCCGGGGTCGCAAAGAACTGAATCGGGGTCTCGGTATGCATAGTTTCGCGGTCGTTCGGTCTGCAAGAGGGGCGCAGATCCGAACGCTGGCGCGCGTCGTTGCAGAAGCCGCAGGCCCGGTTTGGGGGCGATGGCGGGCGAAGAACGTGATGTTTGACCTAATCGATGTTGCGCCGGTGGCTGGACTCTGGAAGGCGCCCGTTTACGCAAACCGCAAGATTGGTCTTCCCAGACGGTGCCCGCGCCGCGACCATTCCGCCGCAATCAACCGCAGCGGCTGCGTAGTTGTCTCAAACGTTGAAGGTCAGCTTTCTCGCCGCCGGTCAGGTCGGTTCTCGCCCGCTTGGGAACAAATGCGTTTTGATTCGCCGCATTGCTGCTGCTGAATGGCCGTAGTTGCCCGGTGCGTTGCTCGGCCTTTTCGGCCTCGGCCCGTTGCTGCTTTGCCTCGCGACGCTCGCGCGACATCTTGGACTTGGCCTCACTCTCTTCATCGGAGCACTTCTCGCGATACTCCCTCTTGAGATCACTGATAACGTCGTCTTTGAGCCCGCGCGCGGGCGCCGTGCGTATGGCGTCGTTCAGAGAGGCGCAGCGCGGGCTCAGGTGCTTGATGGTGTCGGGCGCCTGTTCGAGCTTGCTTACCCTTGGCCGTCGGAGGCTGTCAAGGAACGTAAATGCACCGGGCCCGCCTGAAGTGCGGGCTGCGACGAGGGCGTAGGTGCGGACCGTTGTTGGCAGGTGTAGCCGCACCTACTTCGCCTCACGCAGGGCTGGGACGACTGGTTGCCACCGCCGTCGGCGCAGGTGGAGGGATTGCGCCAGCGTCCCGAGCAATCAGTATAGCGTTGCCCAGCGCGGGTGCGGTTTTCAATAAGTTCAAGGCTAGAGTGTCAAGGATCAAATCCTATCAGTTTCACCCTCGACACCCGTCCTTACCCGGCCAACACGCCGTTGCGGCACAGCGCCGCGCGGCCCATTGCCAACCCAGGGAGCATTGGCGGAGGAAGACGCACAGGCCCGGATGCAGCCTTAACGACAGCCCATAGGTGCGCGGTTCGTTGATCATGCCGGTCAGGTTGTTGGAAATCAATGCCCCCAAAGAATCCGGTTGGTGATGTGCGGCCGAACAGCCGCTTCGTAACTTGCCGTTACCCCAGGTGTACTCCTAATCGCAGGCCGCCTTCGAGTAGCGCCTTTGCCGGTGAACGTGGTCCGTGGCCCCGTACAAGAAGAAGTTCACCTTGCTTCGGAGGGCCCAATGGTGCAGATGAACCATCGCCACCGTTGCCATGCGGCATGCCGTAGCGCGCAGTGAAATTCACCACCAACCCGGGCGCCTGTGGCAGAGGTTGCCGTCGATCGACACGGTGGGCGATAGATCCCGTCACGGCGCCCGGTGCGTTGGTGGGTTGGAGTACGGTGCAGCCACCGCTACAGGCGTCCACGCGCAGGTTGGCGTCGCGAATCCGGGTCTTGTCCACGCTGCCGCCAAGAGTGACAACAGGTTGTCGGTGACCACGGCCTGAAAGTCGACCTCGGCACTGCGCCCGGTAACCTTTCGGCGTTGGATCAATTGGTTTGAAGTTCGCCGTCTCCCTACCGCAGTGAGCTGTGGTTCTTCATGGTGTACTGGGAACGCTCAGCGACACCCCGCGCGCGCCTCCCATCCAACAGGTCGGACTTCATGCCGCCTTCGATTGAGGTGACCTTCCTTCTGAGTCGGGGCCACCGAGAGCGATCACCAGAACAGCAGCCCCTGGATCGCCGGGGCGAAAGCCGGTCGCGATGCGTCCGAGTAGTTGGTGGCCTTGCTACGGCGTAGGTGTTCTAAAGTCCCCGCTGACGTTGGACGCGCTGGGAAGGTGCTCAGACGCCCGATGAACGGGGGCTAAAAGGTGGCGCAGTGATGCGATCGGCAACGAAATCCTTCTTGTCACGGGTATAGCGCAAGCCGCTCGCACCAGCGCATCGCTTACGTCGTGCTGAGGGAGCCAAAGACCGCGTAGGCCCGGTTTTCCTGGCTTTGTGTGGCGTAGCCGTTTCGCGTGTTGCCGCTGATCGATGAATAGTTGAAGCTTGTCGACGTCGATCGACCCGTCGAACAAGTAAGCGCCGGTAATCCATTTCATCGGCCCTGTCCTGTGGACTCCAGTCAGTTCTTGAACTGACGGTGTCGCGGCAACCCGTCGGCCGATGTCGGCGAAACGGAATGGTGAAGCCCGGGCTGGAGCTCGGCAGGAAGGAGGCGCTAAAGCCGCCGTCGATGCGCCCCCGACTCCAGTGCCTCGACGGATCTATACCCGGTAATTGAATGCAGACCACGCCGCCCAAGTCCCAGCAGGCGTAGTGACGCGCCCGCGCTGCTGAGCGTCTGTTCGTTCATGCCATCGGTGGAGATTTTGGCGGGATCGAAACCGTCCACCAAATCATTGGTGCCAGGCTTAATGATGTTGGCGCGAAACAGGCGCGCCGAGCCGTTGAGGTCCCGACCATGGACGTTGAGCAATCCATCAAAATTGGCGCCGGGTTTGTAAGACAGTTGCACCCGCACGGCGGTGTCGTGGTATCCCTCCAGCGACTTGGTCGGACCCGCAGCAAAGGTGTTCGTCACCCAGTCGTCGCGGTTCTGTGACTGAAGTGACACCCGCGCCGACCACTCCGGGTTGACGGGCACGTTGAGAGCGCCTTCGATGTTGGTCGTTGCATGGGTGCCATAGGATGCGTTGACATAGCCTTCGAGCTTCTTGCCGGGCTTGACTGATTCAAACCTTAGCGCGCCAGCGGGTGTGTTGCGGCCAAACATCGTGCCTTGCGGGCCGCGCAAAACCTCGATTCGCTCAATATCGAACAGCGGGAAGCCTTTCAGTATCGGGTTCTCCTGCACGATGTCGTCCAGGATCAGGGACACCGGTTGCGAAGCGTTCAAGTCAAAGTCGGAGTTACCCAAACCACGCACATAGAAGCGCGGGAAGGCGCGGCCAAATGAAGACTCGATGTTCAAGCTGGGCACCCGCGCTGACAGGAAGCGAACGTCCTGCCCGCCCGAGTTCAAGACGTCGAGTTTTTCGCCGCTCACGGTCGTGATGGCCATGGGCACGTTCTTGATGTTTTCAGACCGGCGCTCGGCCGTGACCGTGACTGTTTCCAACTTGCCCACTCGGGGTGTGGCATCGGTGGCATCGGTGCTCTGGGCCAGTGCTGGTGTCATCGGCCAAATCAGTATCAAGGCCGCTAGCAGCGGCGTTGCCTGGAACGTGGTTGGCAAGCGCCGGTCAGCATGTGCGCGGTAAGACCGACGTGCGTCGTGGGTGTGTTTCATCCTGTTCCTCTGGGTGTGTGCGTCAAGCGCGGTGACGGGCAATGGTGTGGCGCGGGATCACTCTGGGGGCTGGTGATGACTTTCCCAGGCCGCCCGCCGCAGCAGACCAAGCACTCATGTTCTGTGTTTGCAAACGAAAGCGCAGTGGGGCAAACCCTAGCACCTGGTTGGGCGTCGCGCCGGTGCGTTGCGTGGCAACGTTGGGGGTGGTCCCCTCGACAGGAATCGAACCTGTATCTAGCGCTTAGGAGGCACTTGTTCTATCCATTGAACTACGAGGAGGGAGCGGGGATTGTAGGGCCAGCGGCGAGCCAGTCGGGCAGAGTCGGTCGAACAGGGCAGGTTGGCCGAGCCACGGCGATGTTCAGTCGTAGGGCACGGTGAAAATCAGGTCGATGGCGCTTTGCTCGCCGGCTTGGGCGCGCACGGTCACGCGGCGCGACAGGTCGTAGAAGATGTAGAGCGTGCCCAGCGTGCCGGTAAGGCTGCGCTCGTAGCTCACGTAGAAGTCGCGCGACAGGCGTTTGCCCAGGGTGAAGGTGGCGTTGTTGGTACTGCCGTCGGCATTGCTGGCCGCGCCGCGTACAGACAGCTCGTCCAGGCCAAGCGCTTCGGTCAGGCCGGCGGTCAGGTTCTTGCCATTGCCACCCAGCAAGGCCAAAGCCGCTTGTTGCAACATCGCGGACTCGGCGCCCCCGCTGGCGGCGTTGCGGCCCAGCACCAGCCACGACAGCTTCTCGGCGTCAGGCAGGTCGGGCTCGGCATAGAGCCTTACGACCGGTGACAGGGCAGTGCCGGTGATTTGCACGCCCACGCGTTGTTGCAGGTTGGGGCGGATGGCCAGGATGTCCAGTGCCGGGTTGTCGTAGGGCCCGTTGAAACGCAGCACGCCCTGTTCGATGCTGAGCTGTTGACCATAGGCTTTGTAGCTGCCGCGCACCGTTCGCAGTTCGCCAGTCAGACGCGGTGGCTGGCCATTGGTGGTGTTGTGGCGCAACTCTAGGCTGCCCGCCAGGCGCGTGGCCAGGCCTTGGCCACGCACCTGGAAGTCCGGCCCGGGGTCCAGTGTGAGCGCGACTTCGGTGCTGAGGTGATTGGCGTTGGGCGTTGTGGCGGTGGTCGCCGACGTCGCCGCAGCGGACGCCACGGTCACGCTGCGTGGCGTGCCGGATGCCGTGCCGCCGGCCGGTGTGCGGTGTACCTCCACGTCGTCGCCTAACCGCGGCGCGCTGTCCTCGGGCAGCACGAATAAGGCCTGGTCTGCCGTCAGCGTGCCCCGTATCGCCAGGCGCGCCTCTTGCAGTCGCGCCGAGATGGTGCCCGACACCGCCAGACGTCGGTCGACCCGTGTGCTGACGCGCAAGGCCCGGGCGGTGGCGTCAAGCTCCATGCGCATGCGGGGCAGAGCCGCACCGGTGGTGTTGGCAGTGCCTTGTGCGGGTAACCAGACCGCTGATCCCGTGATCGTCAACTGGCCACCGCTAGTTCCCCCCGCGCCTTGCAGCGAGGCCTGGACGATGTCCAGCCGCTGGCCGTCCAGACGGGCCAGCAGACTGCCGTGGCTGAAGTCGATGCCATCGGCCAGCGAACGCACCGACACATCCTGCGCGCGCAAGGTTCCCTGCCACTGGGGCGCCGCGCGGGTGCCGGCCAGCGTCGCGCTGGCATCGAGCGTGCCGCGCAGGCGCCAGCCGGGCGGCGCCAGCGCAGACCATGCGCCGACGGGGGGCAAGCGAGCGTTGACGCTGCCGCTCAGGGGTGCCTCAGCCGGCCATTCCCAACCGCTGCCGTCCGATTTCAGGGTGGTGCTGAACTTCGCTTGCGCCTGGCCGCCGCGCTCGCTGTCCCAGGCCAGGGTCGCCGAGAGCTGCTGGTGGTCGACCGCCAACTGCAAGCGCGCGTCGCGCACGCCAGCGGGCACTGTGGCGCCGGCGTCGTCCACCTGCACCAGCAGGTCGCCACGGGTGCGCGCCAGGGTGGCGCTCGCTCGCACAGTCTCCCCGGCGGCTGCGTCCCACTGGCCACCCAACAACATGTCGCCGCGCAAGCCGGTGTTGGCAATCTGTGCGGGGCCAAACAACATCAGCCAGGACAGCGGCAGGTCTTGCAGCGTGCCCTGCGTGCGCCACTGCGAACGCCAGACAGACCCGCTGGGGTGTTGCTGTTGTGACCACTGCGCCTGCTGCCAACTCAGCTTGGCCAGGCCCGCTATCGGCCCGCTCAGTTGGACCGAACCGGGTGACAGCTGGAGCGAACGGTAGTTGCCCTGTTGTTGCCAGTTCAGTTCCATCGCGCTGGGCAGTTGCAGCGTCCACAGGCCGGGATGCAGGCTGTCTTGTGCGCTCAGTTGGGCGCTGTCCAACCTGGCTTGCCACGACCCGTCCTTGGCCCGTGCGGCTTGGGCCTGGCCGTTAAAGCCGAACTGGTGGTTGCCGTGCGCGGCCTGAGCGGTTGCGTTCAGCGTCAAGGTGTGCAGGGTGCCTGACAGGTCGGCCTGCAGCGCGTGCAGGCGCCAGGGCAGGGCAGGGTCCGCGCCAGCGGTCACCAGGTCGAGCTGGCGCGCGCGCAGGCTCGCGTCGATCTGCAGAGCCTGCCATTGCTGCTGCCAGCCGCCTTGCCAGCGGCCATTGAGGTCCAGACCCCCTTGCACGCCAACGCCCCGCAGCCAGTTGTTGGCCGGGCTGGTCCAGCGCGCCAGCCAACGTGTGGCGGCGGTGGCGTCCGACACTTGCAGGTGCGCCTCGCCCTGGCCCTTGGCGGCGGCCAGGTGGCCGCTGAGTTTGGCCTGGGCACCGGGCAGGGTCAGGCTCAGTTGCCCTTCGGTGGCATAGCTGGCGGTATGCACGCTCAGATTGCCCTGGAGCTGCGCGTCGTCGGTTTGCACGGACACGGTCTCCAGCGTCAACAACGGCGTGCGCCACAGGCCCTTGAGATGGGCCGCGTTCAGGCGCACGCCACCGGGCGGGCCGCTCGCGCGGGCCGTCGCGTGGCGCGTGCCCGTCGCCGCGCTGGCCACGGTCGCTGGCAACGCAGACTGCAGGCGGGCGTCGAACTGCACCCCAGTTGGCGTCTGCTCGGCTGTCAGTTGGCCGTCCAGGGCGGTCTTGGCCAGGCGCGAATCCAGCGCGGCGGGGTTGATGCCGTGCACGGTGGCCGTGCCCAGCCACTGGGCAGCCGGGGCCACCGGTGCCGCGCCCGTTGCGGTCGGCCGCAGCGCCGCCTGGGCCTCGATACGCCCATCGGCAGCCTGGGCGCGCAGCGATTCGATGTGCCACTGGCCTTGGTCAAAGCGCACCTTGGCTGTGAGTGCCTCAACGGGTAAGCGTTGCTGGTTCCATGGCCCGCTTTGGCTGTTGTCCAGCTTGAGTTGGGCTTGCCAACCTTCCCCCACCGGAGTGACGGCCGCGTCGCCACGCAGCAGCGTGGTGGGCGCTTGCGGCCACAAGGCGGCCAGGTCCACGCCCTGCCAATTCGCTTGGGCGTCCACCACCGGCTGGCTGTGCCAGGGCTGCAGGCGCGCCGACAGACTGGCCTGCATGGCGTCAGTGCGCGCGGCGTTGGCCGTTGGCCGCAGAGTGGCCTGCAGCGTCAGCGCCGCGTCGCGGCCCGCCAGCGTGCCATTTAACTTGGCTTGCGCCTGCGCGGTGACGTTGCCGCCGCCGCCAGGCAACGCCGTCAGTACCGAGCCGTGTAGTTGCGCGCTCAACGCCATGGGGGCCAACGCCTGCAGGCGGGCGTTCAAAGAGTAGTTTCCAGATGAAATAGCAACTTTTGATATATATAGCTTATGTTCTTTGCTATCAAAAACATAGCTACCGGTCAAATCAGAGAGTGACGGCAATACCGGCCCGCCCCACGTGATTTGCGCGACTGCGAAGGGGGTGCTGACTCTGAATGGCAGCTGCAGCGAGTCGAAGGGAGCCGGCGCCGGGCGCGGCGCGGCGGCAGGCCGCTGCGTGATGTGCACCTGCCGGGCGGCCAGTTGCCCCAGGCGCAGTTCGCGCTCGAACAAGGACCCAAGTGACCAGCCAACCGTGAGGTCGTGCGCCTCGATGGTTAGCTCGCCCTGCTGCCAGCGCAGCCAGTCAATGTGGCCGCCCTCGCGAAGTGAGCCGCTAACCCCGCGTGTCTCCAGGGACTGCCCGTTTACCAGAAAGCGTTGCACCTGCTGCAATGAGGTGGCCAGGGATGTGGCGCTGGCGCTCCACCACCACGCGGCAGCACTCAAGGTCAGCGCGACCAGTAGCAGGGCCGCAACGGTGACCAGCACCCGGCGCAGGGCTTTCATCAGAAGCTGAACCCTACATTCATGTGTAGGCGCAATTGCTTGGCCGCCACGCCATAGGCCAGGTCGATCTGTAGCGGGCCGATCGGGCTCTTCCAGCGCACGCCTGCACCTACGCCGACTTTGGCGCGCAGATCGGTGGGCCGGTCGGCCACGGCACCGGCGTCGATGAAGAGTGCACCTTCCCAGTCCGTTGGCCGGCCGTTGGTGCGGATGGGTTGTTGCCACTCTACGCTGCCGTTGGCCAGGTAACGACCCGCATTGATTTGGCCGGTTGGCAGGGTGACCCCGATGTCGTGGCGACCATAACCGCGTACGCTGGTATCTCCGCCGGTCAGAAACAGTTGGGTGCTGGGCAGGCTGACCCCGGTCTTGGCCAGCACCGCTCCCAGTTCAGCGCGCATCACCAGCCGCGCGCGCTCGCCGCCGCCGCCACGCCCCGCTACGGCGCCCAAGGGCGTGCCCAGGGTCCGGTAACTGCGCCATCGGCCCAGAATGCGGGCATAGGGATCACGCGCACTACCCAGCGTGCTGCCGCCTCCCACTTCCACACCCAGGCCCCAGCCGCCAGCGGGGAACGGCAAGCTGTCAAAGTTGCGCAAAGTAAACGTGTAGTTGGCGGTTATCGATTGAGCCGTTGCCGAACCGGAGGCGTTGGCGTTGGCGGTGTCGGCCCGGTCGTATTGCAGGAAATAGGTGCGATCGATGCGCTCGCCGGTTTGATTGCGCCCGCCACGGATGCGCTGGCTGTGCACCGTCAACCCGCTCACGTGTTCGCTCTGGGTTTGTGCGGCGGCGACCCACGCCCAGTGGTCGCCGTCGGGTGGGGCAGTCAACTCGGTGCCCAGGGCGCGCTGGTCACGTTGCAGCGACAACTTGGAGAGCGCACGCCAGCCAAGCCACGGCACTTTGTGGTGGGTATGTTCGGCCGAGAGGCGTGCCCCGCTGTCGGTGCTGGCACCGATGCCCAGCACCAGTTTCTGCAGGCGTGCCTCGCGCACCTGCACCAGCACGGGTGCTGCAGTCGGCTCGCCGGAGGTGTCGAGTGAGACGTAGACGGAGTCGAAGAAACCACTGTCGGCCAGGCGTTGCTGCGCCTGCACCAATTGCAGTTGGTTGTAGTCGCTGCCGGGGCTGAGTCGAGCCAGCCGCGTCACCAGCGCCGCGTCGTGGCGCTGCAGGCCGTTGATTTGCAGGCCGCCCAGTTTGTAGGCCGGACCGGAGTCGAGCCGAATCGTCAGCCGTGCGCTGCGGCTGGGCGCATCGATGTCGGCCTGACTCTTGAGGCTGAGCAGGGCGGTTGGGTAGCGACTGGCTGTGAGCTGACGCAGCGCGTGCTGTTTGGTGGCGTCCCACGCGGCTTGGGTAAAACGCATACCGCGGCGCAGCGGTGAGCTGGCTTCGATCTGCTGGCGCAGGGCGGCGGCGGCCGGGTCGGTGCTGATGGCGCCGATCAGCTCGACGTCGACTTGCTCGACCGTGGTGGGTGCGCCCGGAACCACAGTGAGTGTCACTACGCGGGGCACGGGGCTATCCGCGGCAGTACGCTGCGCCAGGTGCACCTCGGGCGTGAAGTAACCCATGGCGCCCAGCAGATCGCGGGCGTCGAGTTCGGCCGCAGTCAGCAGGCGGCTGAGTTCAGCGTCGCTAAGGTCGCTCAGCTCGCGGTAACGCAGCAGCTCCACGTGCTGCTGCAAGACGGTACGCACCGCGTCGGGCGCCTCGATGTGTAGTTGGAAGGCAGCGGTGGCGGCCCCGGTGTTGACCGCGCTCGGTGCGGGTTCCTGGGCCAGCCCCAGCGCGGGAGTACCGATCAATAGAACGCCTGCCAACAACCATTTCATTTGGTCAGTAGTCGCATCGCGTCTTCCAGGCCCTTGAGCGTGAGCGGGAACATGCGCTGGTTCATGATCTGCTGCACCACGCTGATGCTTTGGCGGTACTGCCACACGCCTTGCGGCTCAGGGTTGATCCAGGCGAATTTGGGGAAAGCATGGGTCAGTCGCTGCAACCACTCCACCCCGGCCTCTTCGTTGTTGTATTCCACGCTGCCGCCGGGCTGCAGAATCTCGTAGGGGCTCATCGTCGCGTCGCCCACGAAGATCAGCTTGTAGTCTTTGTTGTACTTGCGGATGATGTCCCAGGTGGCAAACTTTTCGGCAAAGCGGCGCCGGTTGTTCTTCCACATGAAGTCGTAGACGCAGTTGTGGAAGTAATAGAACTCCAGGTGCTTGAACTCGGTCTTGGTGGCGCTGAACAGCTCTTCCACGCGGGCAATGTGCTCGTCCATGGTGCCGCCCACGTCCATCAGCAGCAGCACCTTCACATTGTTGTGGCGTTCGGGCCGCATCTTGATGTCCAGGTAGCCCGCGTTGGCGGCGGTCTTGCTGATGGTCTCGTCCAGGTCCAGTTCGTCCTCATGGCCTTCGCGCGCGAACTTGCGTAGCCGGCGCAGCGCCACCTTGATGTTGCGCGTGCCCAGCTCCTGGGTGTCGTCGTAGTCCTTGTAGGCGCGCTGATCCCATACCTTGACCGCGCTCTTGTTGCGGCTCTTGTCCTGCCCGATGCGAATGCCTTGCGGGTTTTGGCCATAGGCGCCAAAGGGTGAGGTGCCGCCGGTGCCGATCCACTTGCTGCCGCCTTCGTGGCGTTCCTTTTGTTCCTCAAACCGCTTCTTGAGCGTCTCCATCAGTTCGTCCCAGCCCATCTTCTCGATCTTGGCGAGTTCTTCCGGGCTCAAGCTGAGTTCGAGGTTCTTGCGCAGCCACTCCAGCGGCACTTCTTTGGTGAAGTCGGCCACCATCTCCACGCCCTTGAAGTAGGCGGCAAAGGCGCGGTCGAACTTGTCGTAGTGCTTCTCGTCCTTGACCAGGGTGGCGCGGCTGAGGTAGTAGAAGTCGTCGATCTTGTAGCCGGTGGGCTCGTTGTCGGCCTCGGGCGCGGGCGTGTTGGGTCCCACCACGCCTTTTTGCAGCGCCTCGAGCAGCACCAGGTATTCCTTGACGGACACCGGCAGTTTGGCCGAACGCAGGGTGTAGAAGAAATCGGTCAGCATGGGTGTTCCTCTGTTCAAATGGTGGTGTGTGTCAAACACGGACGGCAGCGGTTTCTCATAGCCAATCCTCCACCTTCAGTCCCTTCACCCGCTTGAACTCGCGGGTGTTGTGGGTCACCAAGGTTCTGTCGGTCGCCAGGGCGTGGGCGGCGATCCACATGTCGTTGCCACCGATCAGGGTGCCTTTGCTTTCGAGGTGTGCACGGATTTGCGCATAGTACTGCGCGGCTTCGATCGGAAGCCCCAGCGCGGGCACGGCAGTGAACAGGCGCTCCATGCGGGTTGCAAGCTGTGTGGCACCGGGTTTGCGTGCCAGACCGGTGAGCAACTCGCCGTGTGTGACGACCGACATGGCCACCGCATTGGCGGCAACATCGGCAAAACGCTGCTGCAACACTGCGCTTGTCTGGCGCATGAGGAAGCTGCAGGTGTCGGTGTCGAGCAGGTAGGCCACGGTTCATGCCTTGCGGCGGCGCGACGCTGCTTTCTTGGGTGCCTGTGCTTCTTCGGTCCAAGAAAAATCCCGCTCTTGTGGCGGGCGCGTATCGCGTATCCCTGTCAAGGCTGCATCCAATGCTGCGGCATCCTTGGCGGACAGAGGTGGAAGGTCGGCTAGCAACTCACCTAAGGTCTTGCCAAAAGACTGGGGCGTTTCCCGCAGAACGATATCCTTGCCTTGGCGAAAGATGGTCACGGTTTTGCTGTTGAGGCGGAATTCCTTGGGCAGTCGCACCGCCTGGCTGTTGCCGGAGGTGAAGACGGTGGTGGTGCAACTGGTCGGTCGCAGGTGGTTGGTGTTGACGGGGGCATTCATGGCATGAACTCCTTTTGTATATCTTTAGTGTATATACGTGGGTCCCCACTGTCCAGTTCAAGCGCGCGGCTTGTCCAGCAGATACAGCAACTGCGCCTTGGCTTCGGGCCACTCACCACTGCGCATGCTGTACATCACGGTGTCGCGAATGGTGCCGTCGCGGCGCAGGGCGTGGCCGCGAATGACGCCATCCTTTCTGGCGCCCAAGCGTTCAATCGCCGCTTGCGAGGCGAAGTTGAAATTGTCGGTGCGCCAGCCCACCACGTGGCAGCCCAGGGTCTCGAAGGCGTGGGTCATCAGCAGCAGCTTGGTGGTGGTGTTGACGTGGGTGCGCTGGCAGCGCTTGGCGTACCAAGTCCAGCCGATCTCCACGCGCTTCACGGCAGGCAGGATATCGTGGTAGCTGCTACTGCCCAGCACGGTGCCGTCGCTGGCGTCCAGCACGGCAAAGGCGAAGCGGTGCCCCGCCTCGCGCATCGCCAGTGCGTCAAGAATGTACTGCCGGGTCTGGTCGGGCGTGGGCACGCTGGTAATTCGCAGGTTCCATAGTTCACCGTCAGCCGCCGCGGCAGCCAGCCCGGCCTCGTGTTCCAGGCCCAGCGGCACCAGGCGCACGCCGCGCGCCTCCAGCTTCACGGGCTCGACAAACGCCATGCTCAGTTCTCCTTTTTGCTGCTGGCCTTGCCGCGCCAGCGACGCGCCAATTGCAGGCCGAGCCCGCCCCCCAGGCCAACGAGCAGAATGCCGCCAATGCTGGCATTGCTGTAGCCGGCTTCAAAAACGTCCAAGCCCAACGCGCGCCCCAGCCAGAAGCCCAGCAGCGCACCGCCGATGAAGCCGATCGCGTCCGACAGGCCTTCGAGTAACAAGGACTTGTTCATGCGTCTGCGGGTCCGTTCAGCGGTTGTGGCGCTGCATGAACACCAGTTTCTCGAACAGGGTCACGTCCTGCTCGTTCTTGAGCAAGGCGCCAACCAGCGGGGGTACCGCGACCTTGTCGTCCTTGCTTTGCAGGGCTTCCAGGGGAATGTCCTCGGCCACCAGCAGCTTGAGCCAGTCCAGCAGCTCACTGGTGGAGGGTTTCTTTTTCAGGCCGGGCAGGCCCCGCACGTCGAAAAAAGTCTTCATGGCCGCGGCCAGCAGTTCCTTCTTCAGACCAGGGAAGTGCACGTCCACGATGGCGCGCATGGTCTCGGCGTCAGGGAACTTGATGTAGTGGAAGAAGCAGCGGCGCAAGAAGGCGTCGGGCAGCTCCTTCTCGTTGTTGGAGGTGATGAACACCAGCGGGCGGTGTTTGGCGCGGATCAGCTCACGTGTCTCGTAGCAATAGAACTCCATGCGGTCGATCTCGCGCAGCAAGTCGTTGGGAAACTCGATGTCGGCTTTGTCGATCTCGTCGATCAAGAGTGCTACCGGTTGCTCGGCTGTGAAGGCCTGCCACAACACGCCTTTGACGATGTAGTTATGGATGTCCTTGACGCGCTCGCCGCCGTCCACGTCGGCCAACTGCGAGTCGCGCAGGCGGCTCACCGCGTCGTACTCATACAAGCCCTGCTGCGCCTTGGTGGTGGACTTGATGTGCCACTGCAGCAGGGGCATGTTCAGCGCCGCCGCCACTTCCTCGGCCAGCATGGTCTTGCCGGTGCCGGGCTCGCCCTTGACGAGCAAGGGGCGCTTGAGTGTGATGGACGCGTTGACCGATAGCATCAGGTCTTGCGTGGCGACGTAGTTCTTGGTTCCGTGAAACTTCATGGTGTGTGTTGGAGGTGAGGGGTGATCAGCAAATTTCGAATGACCGTCTATATAATCCGTCTTTGATTTGCCTCAAACTAAAGTTGAATTGTCTGCTCAAATGAAAAAAATCTTGTGGTCTGTGTCCCTTGCCATGGTCACATCGGTGACCTGGTTTTCTGCCGCCGCTCAGACGCCTGTGGGCGACATCAAGGCGGGCGAGAAAAAGGTTGCCATGTGCATTGGTTGCCACGGCATAGCTGGCTACCAGGCCAGTTTTCCGGAAATCCACAAGGTGCCCATGATTTCAGGCCAGGGTGCCAAGTACATTATGGCCGCTCTGACGGCCTACCAGAAGGGCGAGCGTCGCCACCCCACCATGCGCGGTATTGCCGAGGGCCTGAGTGAGCAGGACATTGCCGATGTGGCGATCTACTACGAGGCGCATGGGCGTAGCGAAGCCAAGACCGAGTTGCCCAAGGCTGCCGAAGGCTCGGCCAAGATGACGGCGTTGCTGGCCAAGGGCGGCTGCGTGGCCTGCCACGGCGACGACTTCAACAAGCCTTTGGACCCGAGTTATCCCAAAATTGCAGGGCAACACGGGGACTACCTGTTCGTGGCGCTTAAGTCCTACAAGGCTGAAAAAGCTGCCCTGGTTGGTCGCAGCAACGGCGTGATGGCTGGCATTGCCGGTCAGTTTTCCAACGCGGAGCTTAAGGAGTTGGCCTCCTATGTTGCATCGCTTCCTAGCGAGCTCAAGACCGTGCCGCAGGCGAAGTTTCGCTGAAGCGGTCATCGCGAAGCCGGTACTTTTTCCCCGTCGCGAGGCCAACACTTTCCCCCGTCATCGCGAGGCCTTCAGGCCGTGGCGATCCATGTTGGCGCGTCGAGGTAGATTGCCGCGTCGGCTGCGCCTCCTCGCAATGACAGGTAACTTTTGCGCAGACTGGTGGAGCACCCAGTCGATACCAGGTTAGTCACGCGTCGCGTGGCGCTGCACGCAGGCAATGTAGGCCTCTCCATCCGGCGGACGGCCGGCTTGCTGGCTGTCCCACAGCATTTTGCCCAGGCAGTCCATCGCATGATGGTGCGCCTGGTGCAGGGAATCCAGCCGGTGTGTGAGCAATTCGACGGCTTGGCGGATGCCGCGCGGCTGGTCGATGCTGCACTGCTCGCTGATCGACAGGTGCATCGACAGGTGCAGAAAGGGGTTGGTCCGGGCCGGGTCCACGGTCTCCATGCTGGCTAGCGCGCTGTCGAGGTCAGCCAGTTCGGCGTGGTATTCCGGATGCTCGTCAATCCACAGGCTTGCTATGGTTTCAATAGCTTCCATGGTTTGCCCGCCTTTGGTCTTGGCGTAAACAGAGCAAAAGAAGCGGCGAACGTCGGCTTGCGAAGGCGAAAACATGATACGGCGATTGTCGCTCCATGTAACGTTGGTTGCAGCCCTGGTGGCCAGCTTGTCGGCAAAATGACGGCCATTGTTCCAGGAATATGCCCATGCCCCCCCAAGCCTTCATTTGTGACGCCATCCGCACCCCCTTTGGCCGTTACGGCGGCGCGCTTTCGAGCGTACGCACCGACGACCTGGCCGCCATCCCGCTCAAAGCCCTGATGGCGCGCAACCCCCAAGTGGACTGGCTGGCCGTGACCGATGTGATTTACGGTTGCGTCAACCAAGCGGGCGAAGACAACCGCAACGTGGCCCATATGGCTAGTCTGCTGGCTGGTTTGCCGCTCGAATTGCCCGGTGTCACCGTCAACCGCCTGTGTGGCTCCGGCTTGGACGCGGTCGGGACCGCGGCACGCGCCATCAAGGCGGGCGAGGCCTCGCTGATGATTGCCGGCGGGGTGGAGAGCATGAGCCGCGCGCCCTTCGTCATGGGCAAGGCCGACAGCGCCTTTGCCCGCACCCAGCAGATGGTGGACACCACCATCGGCTGGCGTTTTGTCAACAAGCTGATGAAGGAGAAGTACGGCACCGACTCCATGCCCGATACCGCCGAGAACGTGGCCAGCGAGTACAAGATCAGCCGCGAAGACCAGGACAAGATGGCCTTGGCCTCGCAGCAGAAGGCGGTGGCAGCGCAGAAGTCTGGCTATTTCGATGCGGAAATCACGCCCGTGTCCGTGGCGCAGAAGAAGGGCGACGCGCTGCAGGTGACGCAAGACGAGCACCCGCGCGAGACCTCGCTCGAAGCGCTGGCCAAGCTCAAAGGAGCGGTGCGTCCCGACGGCACGGTGACTGCGGGTAACGCATCGGGCGTCAATGACGGCGCCTGCGCCCTGCTGATCGCCAGTGAGGCGGCAGCCAATGCACACGGCCTGACGCCACGCGCGCGCATCGTTGGCATGGCCACCGCCGGTGTGCCGCCGCGCGTGATGGGCATCGGCCCGGCACCGGCCACACAAAAAGTGCTGGCCCTGACGGGGCTGACGCTGGCGCAAATGGACGTGATCGAACTCAACGAAGCCTTTGCCGCGCAGGGCCTGGCGGTGTTGCGCCTGTTGGGCCTGCAGGACGACGATCCCCGCGTCAACCCCAATGGTGGTGCCATTGCCCTGGGCCATCCCCTTGGCGCCAGCGGTGCGCGCCTAGCCACCACGGCGGTGAACCAGTTGCACCAGCGTGGCGGGCGCTATGCCTTGTGCACCATGTGCATTGGGGTGGGGCAGGGGATTGCGGTCGTGCTTGAGAGGGTGTGACCTAGGCAGCTCAAGAAAAGCGCTGTTGGTCCCTGAACGCGTCGGTCGCCGCCACCAGCGCCGCCGCTATGCCCGGTTCAAAGGCGGCGTGGCCGGCGTCTGCAATGATGTGAAAGGCGGCGCTCGGCCAGGCCTCTTTGAGTCGGAACGCGGAGGCGGGTGGGCACACCACGTCGTAGCGGCCCTGGATGATGACGGCCGGCAGGTGCGCGATGCGGTACACGTTGCGGATCAATTGGTCTTCGCCCAGAAACGCCTGGTGCAGAAAGTAGTGTGCCTCCAGGCGGCCCACGCCCAGGCCGACCGCTTCGGAGGCGAATTGCTGCTCTACCTCAGGGTGCGGCAGCAGGTGCAGGCATGCGCCTTCATAGCGGCTCCACGTACGCGCGGCCGATGCGTTGCTGGCGGGATCGTCGCTGAACAGGCGCTTGGCGTAGGCGCCAAGCAGGTCACCGCGTTCATTGGGCGCGATGGCAGCGACGAAGCGCGCGTGCTCTTCAGGGAAGAACCACTTGATGCCGTTCATGAACCAGTCGATCTCCGCTGGCGTGCACAAGAAGATGCCACGCAGCACAAATCCAGTACAACGCTCCGGATGTGCCTGCCCGTACGCCAGCGCCAGGGTGGAGCCCCAGGAGCCGCCAAACACCAGCCATCTCTCGATGCCAAGTAGAGTGCGCAGGGTTTCAATGTCGGCAAGCAGCAATTGCGTGGTGTTTGCGCGGAATTCGCCCAAGGGGGTCGACTGCCCCGCACCGCGCTGGTCGAACAGCACAATGCGGTAGTGCGCCGGGTCGAAAAACTGGCGGTGCTTCGGCGACAGCCCAGCGCCTGGCCCACCGTGGAGAAACAGTACCGGCACCCCGTTGGGGTTGCCGCATTCCTCCCAGTACAAAGTGTGCACGGAGTCCACTGGCAGGCGGCCGCTGCGAAAGGGTTCGATCGGCGGATACAGTGGCGGGCACAGAGTGGAGTCGAGCGTAGAGTCAGGCATGGGTAGATCGCGTGGAGCAAGAAAAGGAAGGGTCTGCTTCGAGCATACTTCAAGCCTTTGGGTCAAGCCCGTCGCTCAGGCTGGCGCAACTTGCTCACATCCCTTTGAAAGGTCATTAACGTGCATCGATGCAACCCTTTGCGTGCCCTTCTGATGGCTGCCGCGCTGTCCTGGTCTCATGGTCCTTGGGCGGCGCAGCCCGCGCTTGGCGCGTCGGCCGTGGTAACCCAGGGCGAGCACGTGCGCGTGCGCCACGAGACGCTGCGCTTGGCCAATGGCTTTGAAGTCATCCTGGTGGAAGATCATCGGCTGCCGCTGGTGGCGTTCAACCTGTGGGTGCATGCAGGACCACGCAACGAAGCCAAGGGGCAGACCGGTTTTGCCCACCTGTTCGAGCACCTGATGTTTGCTGGTAGCAAGCACATCCCGCGCGGCGAGGCCGACAAGATCATCGACGCTGCCGGCGGCACCGACTCCAACGGCACAACCAACTTCGACCGGACCAACTATTTTTTTACCCTGCCGTCAAACCAGTTGGAACTGGGGCTTTGGATCAAATCCGACATGCTGGGTTACATGATCGACCAGGTCGACGCGGTGGCGCTGGCCAACCAGCAGGACGTGGTGCGCAATGAGCGCCGTCAGTCGATCGAGAACCGTCCCTATGGCATTGTTGAAGAGGCGCTGTACCAGGCGCTGTTCCCGCAGGACCACCCATACCGTGCAGTGGTGATGGGCTCGCACGCTGACATTCAGTCCATCAAACTGGCTGACGTGAAGGCCTTTGCCAAGACTTACTACCGCCCCAACAATGCCACGCTGGTGCTGGCCGGTGACTTTCGCAGTGCCGATGCCAAGCGGCTGGTGCAAAAGTACTTCGGTTCTCTCAAGGCCGGCCAGCCGGTGCCACCGGTGGTGGCGGCGCAGCCGCGCATTACCGCGGAGCGCCGGGTGGTGGTGACTGACCGGATCGAGCTGCCTCGCCTGAACCTGGCGTGGCACACGCCGGCGCAGTACCAGCCAGGCGACGCAGAAATGGACGTTGTGGCCAATTTGCTTGGCGGGGGCAAGTCCAGCCGCCTGTACAAGAAGCTGGTCTACGAGCGTCAGGTGGCGCAGTCGGTCACGGCCGGACAAGATTCCATGAGCCTGGGCTCGATGTTCAACATCGAGGTGGTAGCACGGCCGGGTCAGAAGCTCGAAGACATCGAGCGCCTGGTGGACGAGGAGCTGGATTTGCTGGTGCGCCACGGGCCCACCGCAGCGGAATTGGCACGTACCCGCGCCGTGTTCGAAACCCAGTTGATGGCACGGCTGGAGAAAGTCAGCTCGCTTGCTGACTTGATGAACCACTACCGGTTGATGACCGGCGATGCCGATTACATCGACAAAGACCTTGCGCGCTATCGCGCCCTCACACCGCAGGGTGTGCAAGCTGCCGCAGACAAGCTGTTGCAGCGCCGGGCGCGGGTGGTCGTCCATGCACTGCCTGGCACGCAAGTGCTGGCTGCCGAGGTGCCCACGCCGCCCGCTCCAACCGCTACGAGCAAGGGTGAGCGCGAAGCCATCAACGCCGACCAGGCCTGGCGCAACAAGCCACCCTTTGACCGCAGCAAGGTTTCGGTGCGTTTGCCTGCCGCCAACTCATTCAAGCTGGCCAATGGGCTTACCGTGCTGCACAGCCCCAAACCAGGCGTGCCGCTGGTTAGCGCTGAACTGGTGTTGCGCGCCGGTCAAAGCGCCAACCCTTTGGCCCGGCCGGGCTTGGCGGGCTTTGCCGCAGCCATGTTGCAGGAAGGGACTCGAACGCGATCGGCCCAGGAGCTGGCGGCGCAGCTGGCTGACCTGGGCGCCAGCTTTGCCAGCCATGCCGGACGCGACGACGCCCGCCTGGAGCTCGGTAGCCTCAAGTCTGCGTTTGAGCCCGCGTTGACTCTGCTGGCCGACATGGCCCTGAACCCGGCCTTTGACGCGGCGGAGGTCGAACGCGTCAAGAAAGCGCGCTTGGCGGCCCTGTTGCAGCAGCGCGAAAACGCTTCGCAACTGGCCTCGGTGGTGGCGGCGCGGGCCTACTATGGCGCACAGCATCCACTTGGGGCCAGTGCTTTGGGTACGGAACAATCGGTGGCCGCGATCGACCGCACTGCCTTGGTTGATTTCTGGCAGTCTCACTACCGTCCGGATCAGGCAGCGTTGGTGGTGGCGGGGGACATCAGCGAGGCTGAGTTGCGCGAATTGGCGCAACGCCTGTTCGGTCGCTGGTCGGCGTCAGCTGCCGCCGGTAGGCCGGCCACGCAAGCGCAGCCCGCGCTGGCTTCGCCAACGGATGCCAAGCTGGTTGTGGTCAACAAGGCCGACGCGCCGCAGACTGCGCTGGTGCTGGTGGGGCCTGGCGTGCGCGCAGGCCAGCCGGATGAACAATCGCTGGAGGTGATGAACGCCGCGCTGGGCGGCTTATTTACCTCGCGTATCAACACCCAGTTGCGTGAAGTCAAAGGTTACACCTATGGCGTGTCCTCCGGCTACGTCTTCGGGCGCGACGGCGGGCACTTCAGTCTGCGAGGCAGCGTGCGCGCAGACGTGACCGGCGCGGCCCTGGCCGACACTTTCAAGGAGCTGCAGGCGATGCGGGCCAAGCCGATGGGTCGCGCTGAGCTGGAGCGGGTGCGCAATGCCTTGCTGCTGTCTTTGCCAGGCCAGTTTGACACCAACGCAGCCATCACCGAGGGCTATGCACGGGTGTGGACGCTGGGCCTGCCACAAGACCACATTGAACGCCTGCCCGCAGCGCTGCAGGCGGTCACCGCGCGCAGTGCCTTGAAGGCCGCGTTGGACCACCTGGACCCCAGTCGTTTGATTGTGGTGGCGGTGGGGGATCAGGCGAAGGTAGCACCCCAACTTGAGGCCTTGGGCCGCCAGCCAACGCAGTTCTGGAGCGACGAGGGCCTGCCCAAGCCCTGAAGTGCCGCGCCAGTGCTGGCTCTACAGGCCTGCCGCCATGCGCAGCGCGGCCGCCCGGTCGGTGCGTTCCCAGGTGAATTCTGGTTCTTCGCGACCGAAGTGGCCGTAGGCTGCAGTCTTTTCGTAGATGGGGCGCAGCAGATCGAGCATCTGGATGATGCCCTTGGGTCGCAGATCAAAGTGTTCGCTCACCAGCGCCGCGATTTTCTCGTCGGGAATCACGCCAGTGCCCTCGGTGTAGACCGTCACGTTCATCGGCTGGGCAACGCCAATGGCATACGCCACCTGAATCTGGCATTGCCGCGCCAGACCGGCGGCCACGATATTCTTGGCCACGTAGCGCGCCGCGTAGGCGGCCGAGCGGTCCACCTTGGACGGGTCCTTGCCGCTGAACGCGCCACCACCGTGCGGGCAGGCGCCGCCATAGGTGTCGACAATGATCTTGCGCCCGGTCAGGCCGCAGTCACCCTGCGGGCCGCCGATGACAAAGCGGCCGGTCGGATTGATCAGATACTTGGTGTTGATCAACCATTCCTTGGGTAGTACGGGCTTGATGATGTCCTCGATCACGGCCTCGATGAAGGCTGGTTTCATCTTTGAACCGTCGCTCATTTCGGGCGCGTGCTGGCTCGACAACACCACGGTGTCGATGCTGTGCGGCTTGCCGTCCACGTAGCGCATGGTGACCTGACTCTTGGCGTCCGGGCGCAAGAAAGGCAGGCGACCGTCCTTGCGCAGTTGTGCCTGGCGCTCGACCAGGCGGTGCGCATAGTGAATCGGCGCGGGCATCAGCTCGGGCGTTTCGTTGCAGGCATAACCGAACATCAGGCCTTGGTCGCCGGCCCCGGTGTTGAGGTGGTCGTCGCTGGCGTGGTCGACGCCCTGGGCGATGTCGTTGCTTTGTTTGTCGTAGGCCACCAGTACCGCGCAGCCCTTGTAGTCGATGCCGTACTCGGTGTTGTCGTAGCCGATGCGTTTGATGGTGTCGCGCGCGACCTGGATGTAGTCGACGTGCGCGTTGGTGGTGATCTCACCCGCCAGCACCACCAGGCCGGTGTTGGTCAGGGTCTCGGCCGCCACACGGGACTTGGGGTCTTGCCTGAAGATGGCGTCCAGAATGGCGTCTGAGATTTGGTCCGCCACTTTGTCGGGGTGACCCTCGGAGACGGACTCGGAAGTGAAAAGGAAATCGTTCGCCATGAATGCAAGCTCCAAAAAATAGAAGTTCAAGTCGCGTTGCTTGGGCTTCCTGGGGCCGCGGCGAACGCTTTAGCAGATGGGTCCACAAGGACAGGGCACAATGGCGGCTCCTTGACCCGACCACTGTGCTCGTCGCCCTGCAAGTAGTTCCGTAACTCGGCGACCCGCACATTTTATCCGAGCGATGACGACCGTCTTCAAGTTCTTGTCCATTCTGCCGTTATGGTTGGTGCACGGCCTGGGTGGCGGTGCGGGATGGCTGGTGTTTTTGAGCTCAGGTGTTTATCGGCAGCGTTTCCTGGACAACGCCCGTCAGGCTGGTCTGGGCTGGCGCCAGTGGGCGCCGGCGGTTGCCGCGGCGGGTAGGATGGTGGCCGAATTGCCCCGTCTGTGGCTGGGGTCGCCGGTGCCCGTTTTCTGGCAAGGCGCTGAACTTGTGGACGCGGCACTGTTGCGCGCCAAGGGGGTGGTCTTTCTGACGCCGCACCTGGGGTGTTTTGAAGTGACCGCGCAGGCCTATGCCCAGCGCTATGGCCAGACGCAGCAGCCCATGACGGTGTTGTTTCGGCCACCGCGCAAGGCCTGGTTGCGCGAGGTGGTCTCACGGGCCCGCGGTCGTCCGGGTTTGTCGACCGCTCCGACGACCATGGCGGGCGTCAAACAGATGGTCAAGGCCTTGAAGCTCGGTCAGTCGCTGGGTTTGTTGCCCGACCAGGTGCCGCCTTCAGGGATGGGTGTGTGGGCGCCGTTCTTTGGTCGCGATGCCTACACCATGACCCTGTCGGCACGCCTGGCCCGACAAGCTGACGCTACGGTGTTGCTGGCCTGGGGTGAACGCTTGTCTTGGGGCCGAGGCTTCGCGGTCCATTTCCAGCCTCTGGATCAGGCCCTGGCCAGCGACGCCACTGTGGCCGCGACACAGATCAACGCCGCCATGGAACAACTGGTGATGACCTGCCCGCAGCAGTACCTGTGGGCCTACGCGCGCTACAAGCAGCCGCGCCAGGACGCCTGATGACCATGCTGGGGCAATTGGCAAGCCACGCCGGGGTGCAGGCGATGCGGCTGCTGGCCCTGCTTCCCTTGTCCTGGTTACGCGGGCTGGGCTGGCTATTGGGCCAAACGCTGTACCTGCTGGCGCGTTCACGCCGGCGCATTGCGTGGGTAAACCTCAGGTTGTGCTTCCCGAGTTGGAGTGATGCCCAAGTTCACTCGGTGGCGGTGGGCACCTTCGTGCACTTCGCTCAGGCCTGGCTCGATCGGGGCTGGCTCTGGCATGCTGGCTCAGCGGTGACGGCACGGCGTCTGCAGATCGTTGGTGCGATCGATGCACTGACCGATGCCTCACCGGTGGTTGTGTTCGCGCCGCACTTCGTGGGGCTGGACGCAGGCTGGACGGCGCTGACGCAGCAACTGCCGCGTCAGTTCACCACCATCTACACCAACCAGGCCAACCGGGTGGTTGATCAGTGGATCCTGCGCGGGCGCCAGCGTTATGGCCAATCGCGCTTGTTTGGTCGAATCGCGGGAGTCAAGTCGATTGTCGTCGCCTTGCGGGCCGGGGAGCCACTGTACCTGTTGCCGGACATGAACTTTGGTCCTGAGGAGTCGATTTACGTGCCCTTTTGCGGCGTGATGGCTGCCACCGTGCCGTCCTTGTCACGCTTCGCTAAATTGGGCCGGGCCAAGGTGGTGCCGGTGGTGACGCGCATGACCCCAACTGGCTACCAGGTCGAAGTGATGCCCGCCTGGAGTGACTTCCCGACCGATGATGTGGTGGCCGACACCGCGTGCATGAACCAGCGCTTGCAGGGCTACATTGAGTCCATGCCGGACCAGTACTACTGGGTGCACAAACGGTTCAAGAGTCGACCGGCGGGCGATGCCTCGGTGTATTGAAAGCATGCCCCGCCGGGTTCGGCCAGCACTGTGCTGCTATTGATGACTTGGCAAGAAATCCTGCAAGTAGCGCATCACGAGCTCGGGCTGTTCATGCAGTACCCAGTGCGTGGCACGCTCGATGGTGCGCAGCGTGAGCTTGTCGACAAAGTGGTCGAGTCCATCGAGCAACGCGGGCGGCAGCGCGATGTCGTCCATGCCCCACACCACGAGCGTGGGCAGTTGGACGGTGAGCATCTCATCGGGCAGGCTTACAGCCGCCGCGGCGGGGTCGCTCTCGGTGGGCGGTCGCAAAGGCGATGCGCGGTAGAGATTGCAACCACCGGTCAGGCCGTGCCGCCATACAGCACGGTACTGATCCTTCAAAGCTTGCGTCAACCAACGGGGTTCGGTGCTCTGGCCGGGCGCTGAGAAAAAGCCCCACAGGCGTCGGTAGTCGTCCTGCGCCAGCAAGCGTTCGGCATCCGGACGGATCAGGAAGTTCATGTAGGCGCTGGCGGCCTGTTGCGTGGGACTAGTCTTGAGTTCGCGCAGAAACGTGCCGGGGTGCGGTGAATTGACAATCATCAATTGCTGCGCCAGGTGCGGCATTTGGTTTATTAGGTTCCATGCCACGGCGCCGCCCCAATCGTGTGCGACCAGGGTGGCCAGCGTGCCGCCCTGGTTTGCCGTCTCGATCGCAATCAAGGCGGCGATGTCCTGTACCAGGTGTTTGGGCCGGTAGGCGCTGGGCAGCGGCGGCGCGCTGGACCGTTCAAAACCGCGCAGGTTGGGCGCGACGCAACGGTAGCCACCGTTCTGGTCTAGTGAAAAATGGGCCAAGAAGCTGTCCCAGACAAAGGCGCCCTCGGGGAAGCCGTGAAGGAAAAGCAACACCGGCCGATCGCGCTGGCCAGCAGCACGGCAACTGAGGGTGATGCCATGCGGCAGAGGTTGAAGGTACGTCTCGATCACTGTGGTGCCCCGCTGCAGCGGCCATGCAGACAGCGAGCTTACGGTTTCACATAGCCAATTTCAGTCGCGTTCGCGACGGGCCGGTACCTCAGGCAGGCGACGAGGTGACGGCGGGGTGCGCCCACTGCCACAACAGCAGGGCGATCTCGTCGATGCCTTGCCGTTTGGGGGCCGAGAATAACCTGACCTCGCCGCCGCCGGCCTGCAGCTTCATGATGGACAACGCTTTGGTCTGTTCACTGCGGGTCAGCTTGTCGGCCTTGGTCAAGACCACCAGGAAATTGAGGCCTTGCTCAACCCGCGGCCGGATCACCTCCAGCAACACTTCATCGAGTTCCGTCAGTCCATGACGCGGGTCGCACATCAACACAATGCCTTTGAGGTTTTCCCGCGTTACCAGGTAGTTGGCCATGACTTGCTGCCAGCGGATCTTGTCCTGTTTGGGCACTGCCGCGTAGCCATAGCCTGGCAGGTCGGTCAGCACGGCGTCGGTGACCCCCTGCTTGCCCAATGAGAACAGGTTGATGTGCTGGGTGCGCCCTGGTTTCTTGGAGGCAAAGGCGAGCTGCTTTTGCTGCGTCAGGGTGTTGATGCAGGTTGACTTTCCCGCGTTGGAGCGTCCTACGAAGGCGATTTCAGGCACATCGAGTTTCGGAAGGAAGTGCAGCTGGGGCGCGGTGGTGAGAAATCTGGCTGTGTGCAGCCAACCTGAAGCCACAGTTGCGGCAGACTTCGAGGGCGCGGCGATTGCGGCGGAAAGGGCCTGTGGCGCGACTGGGTTTGTGTTGTTGGTCATTGTGTGAAAGGTAAACCCAAGGCCGCATTGTAGAATCTTGCTGTTTTGCCCACCTGACTGACACCTCATCACTTATGAAGTTGCTTGCCTCTCTCCTGGTTGCTGCCTCCTTGGTCGGCGCTGCTTTCACTGTCGCTGCCGAAGATGCCAAGCCCGCTGCGCCCGCGGCCAAAGCCCCGGCACCAGCGCCCGCGCCGGCCAAGCCCGATCTGGCCAAGGGCGAAGCCAGTTATGCGATGTGTGCGGCCTGCCACGCCGCGGACGGCAATTCCGCGACTGCGGCCAACCCGAAACTGGCGCAGCAGCACCCGCAATATCTGTTCAAGCAACTGCAGGAATTCAAGTCCGGCAAGCGCGAAAACGCGATCATGACCGGAATGGCTGCCGCATTGAGTGAGGACGACATGAGAAACGTCGCCTTCTGGTTGGCCAGCAAGAAGGCGGTGCCCGGCGCTGCCAAGGACAAGGATCTGGTAGCTTTGGGCGAACGCATCTTTCGCGGCGGCATCGCCGACCGCCAGATTGCCGCTTGCGCCGGTTGTCACAGTCCCAATGGTGCAGGCATCCCCGCACAGTACCCCCGCTTGAGTGGGCAGTTTGCAGAATACAGCGCAGCGCAGTTGACCGCGTTTCGCGATGGCGTTCGCAAGAACAGCCTTCAGATGAGTCAAATTGCCGCGAAGATGAACGACCGAGAGATCAAGGCCGTCGCGGACTACATGGCGGGTTTGCGCTAGGTCGCTGCAGAACCTGCGCTTTCCGGCGCGGGCATTTCCTGTCGCATCTGGTCGGCAATGGATTCTCGCCGCCGAATCAGGTGGCTTTGGTGATGGTCGACCAGCACTTCGGCGGCTCGTCCGCGTGAGTTGTAGTTGCTTGCCATGCTCATGCAGTAGGCACCGGCCGACAATACCGCCAGCAGATCACCCGGGTTCACGTCCAGGGCGCGGTCGTGGCCGATCCAGTCGCCGCTTTCGCAGACCGGTCCGACCACTTCCCAAGTCGCGTCTGCGTCGCGATTCGGGCAGCGCAGCGGCACGATCTGGTGATAGGCTTGGTACATCGCCGGGCGAGGCAGATCGTTCATGGCGGCATCAATGATGCAGAAGCTCTTGTGCTCACCGGGTTTGAGGTAGAGCACCTCGCTCACGCAGACCCCCGCGTTGCCTACCAGCGAGCGACCGGGTTCCACCAACAGGCGCCGCGCGCCAAAACCGCGTGCATCAAGTTTATGGAGCAGTTTCTTCCAAAGCTGCGTTGCGTCAGGAGGCGTCTCACCGTTGTAATCGATACCGAGGCCGCCACCAAAGTCGATGTGATGGATGTGCACACCACACTTCTCGATGGCTTCAACCATATCAAGCATCCGGTCCACCATGTCGAGATAGGGCCCTTCTTGGGTAATCTGCGAGCCGATGTGGCAATCGATGCCCACAACCTCGATGCCAGGTAACGCAGCCGCTCGTTGGTAGACCGGCAGCACGCGTTCGTGGGCGACGCCAAACTTGCTGCTTTTGAGGCCGGTTGAGATGTATGGGTGTGTCTTGGGGTCGACGTTGGGGTTGACCCGCAGGCTGATCGGCGCGCGCACGCCCATTGACAGCGCGACTTCATTGAGTACCTCCAGCTCCTCTTCGCTTTCGACGTTGAAGCAAGCGATGCGAGCCGCAAGCGCTTGTCGCATTTCGCATCGAGTCTTGCCAACGCCGGAAAAAATGACTTTGTCAGCTCGTCCACCAGCGGCCAGGACCCGAGCCAGCTCGCCACCCGATACAACGTCAAAGCCGCAGCCGGCTTGGGCAAAAACCGCAATGACGCCTAGTGCCGGGTTGGCTTTCATGGCGTAGCAGATTTGCACCTCCCGACCAGAGAAACCTTGTTGGTACGCGTTCAGTGCGGACAGCATGCACGCCTTTGAGTAGACAAACAGCGGCGTGCCGTACTCCTTGGCCAAGTCGCTCAGGCGGACTTGCTCCATGAACAATTCGTCGCCCTGGTACGCCAGTTGGGGTTGGCCGGGAAGATGTGGGGTAGTCATTGGGTGGCGGCTGGGACGGGTGTCGCAAGCGGCGCGGCGGATGGCGAGACCGACGCAGCCTTTGGTGTGGCAGCGGGACGCTTGCCGGGGGGTGGATCCGATGGCAGGTACAGTGCCCCATACTGCCCGCAGGCCGTCAAGGTCACCGCGCTAACGGCAAGGACAATGGGACTGACTAGAATTCTTTGCAGTAACAACATGGTGAAATTGTAATGACCGACCTGGAATATTTGGATCGTGCGGAAATGGTGCTCAGGGCGGTTGAGGCGTCTTGCGACCGCATCAATGACCAGGCGATTGCTGATATCGACAACCAGCGCGTTGGCGGCATGGTGACCTTGGTGTTCTCCAACAAGAGCCAGATTGTCATCAACCTGCAGAAGCCGCTGCATGAGATCTGGCTTGCTGCCCGTTGCGGGGGGTTTCATTTTCGTTGCGAAGACGGTCGGTGGCTCGACACCAAGGGTCAAGGTGAGTTTTTCAGTAGCCTGAGCCGCTACGCGAGCGATCAAGCAGCCTGTTCGCTTGAATTTGCGCCTTGATCAGTTCTTGAACAAGTCGAGAATCCGCTTCTTCTCATCCGCTGGCGGCAGGTTTTGTGTGGACGCGGGGTCAGAATCGGCTTCGAGGCCCAGGCTGCGCACGCCGGCACTAAGCGCGTACTCGTCGTAGTACCACTCACCGCCAGCGTAGATCACGCCTTCGGGTGGCTCTGGCTCGCCAACCGCAACCCCCTTGAGGGCGTGCTCCATGTAGCTGATCCAGATTGGCAGGCTCAGACCACCGCCGGTCTCGCGGTCGCCCAACTTGCGCGGCGTGTCATAACCGATCCAAGACACTGCGGTGATGGTTGGCTGAAAGCCGGCGAACCAGGCGTCCATGGAGTCGTTGGTGGTACCAGTCTTGCCGTAAAGGTCCGATCGTTTGAGCATCGCCTGCGCCCTGGCTGCGGTGCCCGAGCGGGTGACTTCCTGCAGCAGACTTTCCATCACAAAGGCATTTCGCGCGTCAATGGCGCGAACCGACTCGTCGAGCACGGGCGGTTTTGTCTCGGTCAGGACCTTGCCCTTTTGGTCGGTTACTTTGGTAATCAGCCAGGGGTTGACGCGGTAACCGCCGTTTGCAAAGACCGAGTAGGCCGTTGCCATCTGCATCGGCGTGACCGAGCCCGCGCCCAGCGCCATCGTCAGGTAGGCCGGGTGTTTGTCGGCGTCGAAGCCAAACCGGCCAATCCAGTCCTGGGCGTTCTGGGCTCCGACCGCTTGCAGAACACGAATCGAGACCATGTTCTTTGACTTTGCAAGCCCGCGGCGAAGGGTCATGTGGCCTTCGAACTTGCCGTCATAGTTCTTGGGCTCCCACGGCTGGCCGCCGGTGACGCCAGCATCGAAGAACAGCGGTGCGTCGTTGACTATCGTCGCTGGCGTAAAGCCTTTTTCAAGAGCCGCCGAGTAGATGAATGGTTTGAAGCTAGAGCCCGGTTGGCGCCACGCCTGCGCAACATGGTTGAACTTGTTCTTCGCGAAATCGAATCCACCAACCAGTGCCTTGATTGAACCATCGCGTGGGTCAAGCGCCACAAACGCACCCTCAACCTCTGGCAGCTGGGTGATCTCCCAGGCGTCCTTTGGTGCCTTGATGATCCGAATCACCGCCCGCGGCGAAGCTTGATGTGCGGCGGCGCCTTGTCCGAAAGGCCTGACTGCGCGGGCTTGAGGCCCTCTGCGGTGATCTCTATGGCCTCACCGTTTTGACGTACTGCCTTGATCCGCTTCGGATCAGCTTCGAGTACCACGGCCGACATGACGTCTCCATTGTCGGGGTGCTCATCGAGCGCCTCATCAATGGCTTCCTCAAGCTCCTGCGGGTTACTGGGCAACTTGACAAATTTCTCCGGTCCACGGTAGAACTGGCGGCGCTCAAAGTCCATGATGCCGCGTCGCAGTGCTTTGTACGCGACGTCTTGATGGTCCGCCTTGAGCGTGGTGTAGACGTTCAGCCCGCGCGTGTAGGTCTCCTCGCCGTATTGCGCAAACACCAATTGGCGAACCATTTCGGCAACGTACTCGGCGTGAACCTTGCTGTTGTCGGAGTTGGTCTTGACCTTCAGCTCCTGTTTCTTGGCGGCCGCGGCCTGCTCGGCTGTGATGAAGCCGTTTTCTTCCATTCGCTCGATGATGTGGAGTTGGCGCGAGCGGGCTCGCTTTGGATTGCTGATCGGGTTGTAGGCAGAGGGCGCTTTGGGCAGGCCCGCGAGCATGGCCGCTTCTGCAATCGTCAGATCCTTGAGCGGTTTGCCGAAATAGGCTTCAGCCGCTGCGGCAAAGCCGTATGCGCGGTTGCCCAGAAAAATCTGATTCATGTAGATCTCGAGAATCTGATCCTTGGTCAGCAGGTGCTCGAGTTTGAATGTCAGCAGAATCTCGTAGATCTTGCGCGTGTAGGTTTTCTCGCTAGACAGGTACACATTGCGTGCAACCTGCATGGTGATGGTAGACGCACCCTGACTCTTGATGCGCCCCAGATTGGCCAAGGCCGCCCGCAGGACACCCTTGTAGTCCACCCCGCCGTGTTCAAAGAAGCGCGCGTCCTCGATCGCCAATACGGCGTCGATCATGACCTTTGGAATCTGTTTGATCGGCGTCAAGTGGCGGCGTTCCTCGCCGAACTCGCCAATCAGGGCCCCGTCTGCCGAGAACACGCGAAGCGGCAGTTTGGGGCGGTAGTCGGACAGATCCGAGATATCGGGCAGGTTGGGAAAAGCTACCGCCATGGCAATTGCGACAGCAATGAGTACCGACAGCACGCCTGCCGATAGCAAACCCAGGGACCATAGCGCTGCGCGCATTAGCCAGGCAAAAGGCCCGCGGCGAGGGTGGTCACCGGTTTTTGGGTTGCTGGAAGCGTCAGTGCTGGAGTGGGTGGCCATAGAAAGCTTTGTAAGGTCGCGTCAGCATTATAAAAATTGCGATTTCAGCAGACGCCAATCAGATAAGCGCGTATTGTTGCCGCTTCACGTTTTGCTGCTGCCGTGCGGATGCACTGTGTTGGCGATCAAATCAAAAGCGTCTGCTTTTGGCAACGCTCGCAATCCTGATAATTGGGAAAAACCTTTGCGGGACAAGGAGCTTACTGATAGCATTGAAGTGATTTCTTAAGTTTCGCTGGTCCCGGACCGGCTTCTTTCAGGGGATGCTCTTGATCTCTTTGGGGTCGTTGTTTAGTCGTCAGGCCGCACCCATGCTGGGTCTGGATGTCAGTTCCTCCAGTGTCAAGCTGGTAGAGCTGGGGAAAGACGCGTCTGGGAACCTTGTGTTGGAACGTTGCGCTATCGAGCCGCTTGAGCGCGGCTGGATCACGGACGGCAATATCGAGAAATTCGATGAGGTGGCCGAGGCCGTGCGCCGACTGGTCAAAAAGAGCGGAACCAAGACAAAAAACGTGGCGATGGCGTTGCCGCCATCAGCCGTCATTACAAAAAAGATCATCCTGGCCGGCGGGATGTCAGACCAGGAACTGGAAGCGCAGGTCGAGACTGAAGCTAACCAATACATTCCCTTCCCACTGGATGAAGTCAGCTTGGATTTTTGCGTGATTGGCCCCAGTGCCAGTTCCGCAGGCGATATTGAAGTCCTGATTGCTGCCTCACGCCGCGAGAAGGTGCAAGACATTCAGGGCTTGGCCGAAGCGGCAGGTTTGAAACCGGTGATCGTCGATATTGAGTCTTACGCCTCTCGACTGGCAACCGGACGCTTGATAGAAAGCCTGCCGAACAAGGGTGCTGGCGCGATTGTCGCGTTGTTTGAGGTGGGCGCTCTGACGACCAGCATGCAGGTCATACGCGATGATGAGGTGCTCTACGACCGGGATCAAGCGTTTGGTGGCGCCCAGTTAACGCAATTGATCGTGCGCCAGTATGGCTTCTCGCTGGAAGAAGCCGAAAGCAAGAAGCGCAGCGGTGAACTGCCGGATGACTATGAGACGACCGTGTTGCAGCCTTTTGTTGAAAGCATGGTCCAGGAGATTGGGCGTGCGCTGCAGTTCTTCTTCACCAGCACCCCCTACAACAAAGTCGACTATGTGATGTTGGCGGGCGGATCGGCGGCCTTGCCTGGCCTTACCGCTGCAGTCACCCAGCACACATCCTTTGCGTGCAGTCTGGTCAATCCGTTTGACGGGATGGAGATTGGCTCGAATGTGCGACTGAAAAAGATGACCCGTGAGTCGCCGTCTTATCTGACGTCGTGCGGATTGGCATTGCGGAGGTTCATCCAGTGATTTTGATCAACCTGCTGCCGCACAGAGAGGCGGCGCGAAAGTTCCGGAAGGACGTTTTCAACTTCAGCCTGGGCGCTTCTGCGCTCGTTGGGGGATTGATAGTAGGTGCCATTTTTCTTTGGTACCAGGCTTTGATATCTGGTCAACAGGGGAAGAATCGTATTCTGGAAACCGAGATCAAGGCGCTGGATGTCAAGATCAAGGACATTGCCGGCCTGGAGGCTGAAATCGCCTCCCTGCGGGCGCGTCAGCAGGCTGTTGAGGACCTGCAGGCTGACCGGAATTTGCCGGTGCATATGTTGTCCGAAATGGTCAAGCAGATGCCAGATGGTGTGTATATCAATTCGATGAAGCAGGACAATCAGGTAGTTGAGATCAAGGGGGTCGCCCAGTCCAACGAGCGTGTGTCAGAGTTGCTGAGGAACTTGGCAAACAACACCCCGTGGTTTTCCAAGCCTGATCTGGTCGAGATCGTAGCTGGCACTGTGGCCCTGAGTGCCCGTGAACAGCGCCGGGTCTCCAACTTCACGATGCGTTTTCGTTTGGTCCGTTCCAGCGAGGCTGAGAAGGCGCGGGCCGCCGCCGCGAGCGCCGCGTCAGGCGCTTTGACCGTGCCAATTGCCAAGCCGGTCGCGGCGGTCACCCCGGTCGCGTCGTCACCCATCAAGAAGTAGGAGCAGAAAACATGGCAGGTGCTCCAAAAGTGAACATCGACTTTGCGACGATTCAAGCCAGAATCGTCGGACAGTTTCGCGATCTTGATCCAAAGGATCCGGTTAATTGGCCAGCAGTGCCTCGTTATGGCTTGTTCTTGCTGATCGCCGCCGTTGTCGTGGCCGCTTCGTGGTTCTCATTCCTGAGCGGATCTGAGGATGAGCTGGTTGCCGAGCAAGCCAAGGAAACAAATTTGCGCGACGACTACAAGGCCAGGCTCGCCAAGGCGGTGAACCTCGATGCATTGAAGAAGCAGCGTGAGCAAGTGCAGCAGTACGTCACCCAACTTGAAAAGCAGCTACCCAGCAAGGCTGAAATGGACGCCTTGCTGTCGGATATCAATCAGTCTGGCCTGGGCCGCAGTCTTCAGTTTGATTTATTCAGGCCAGGACAAGTCAACGTCAAGGAATACTACGCTGAGCTACCAATTGCCGTCCGTGTTACTGGTAAGTACCACGACGTCGGTTCGTTTGCGTCGGACATCGCCAACTTGTCGCGCATTGTCACGCTTAACAACATGGTGGTCGCGCCAACCAAAGACGGCTCGTTGACGATGGATGCCGTCGCCAAGACGTTTCGGTATCTGGATAAGGATGAGGTGGAGTCGCAGCGCAAGGCCGCCTCCAAACCGAAGGGGAGTGCCAAGTGATGCGTGCGGCGACCATACTTAGTTTGCTGGCGATGGCAGGTTTGGTCGGGTGTGGTACATCGAGCGAAGACGAGTTGCGTCAGTGGATGAACGAACAAAACGCATTGACCCGTCCCAACGTTAAACCCATATCCGAGCCAAAGCAATTCAAGCCTGAGCTTTATGCGCTGGCCAGCGTCGTTGATCCGTTCAGCAGCCAGAAGTTGACGCAAGCGCTGAAGCGTGACTCGGCTCAGGCGGTGTCCAACGGCGCGCTGGTCGCTCCGGAGTTGGTTCGACGCAAGGAGGCGCTGGAGGCCTTCCCTCTGGATGCGATGACCCTGGTTGGAAACATGGTCAAGGAAGGAAAGCCTGTGGCCCTGGTCAAGGTTGATAACCTCTTGCACCAGGTCAGGATGGGTGACTATTTGGGCCAGAACTATGGTCGCGTCATGAAGATCGCCGAAACCGAGGTTACCCTTCGGGAGATCGTGCAGGACGCCGCCGGCGAATGGATTGAACGCACAGCTACTTTGCAGTTGCAAGAGAGGACGAAATGAATAATCACAATGGTTGGACGACAAGGCGGACCGTGCGCGGTTTGGTTGTTTCTGTTGCGGTGGTGCTGGGTAGCGGATTGGCCTTTGCGCAAAGTGCGATTGAGGCGATCACAGGAAGCATCCAAGGTGGCTCCGAGGTCCTGCGAATCGACTTGTCTCAGCCCTTGAATGCCGCGCCCACCGGGTTTTCAATTCAGTCGCCCGCCAGGATTGCTCTTGACTTTCCGGGCGTCGCGAATGGTCTTGGCCGCAGCGTGACCGATATCAACCAGGGCAACTTGAAGTCCGTTAATGTGGTCCAAGCGGGAGATCGAACCCGAGTGGTACTTAACCTCAAGCAGTCAGCCGGGTATCGGACGCAGGTGCAGGGCAAAACCCTTCTGGTCTTACTCGATCCCTCCGTGGCCACAGTCTCTGCGGCGGCTCAGCCCGCGTTTGCAGAGAGCCGAAATCGCGACGTTAGTCCACTCAAAGACCTGGACTTTCGGCGTGGCACTGAGGGTTCGGGTCGCGTTGTCGTGTCACTGCCAAACAATCAAGTTGGTGTGGACATTCGTCAGCAGGGCCAGACTCTGGTCGTCGAGTTCCTGAAGTCAACTCTACCTGAGGGCTTGAGGCGAAAGCTGGACGTTTCTGACTTCGGTACCCCGGTGCAAGCCGTCACGACTTTTCAAGTCGGCGACCGCGTTCGCATGGTGATACAGATTTTACCAATTTCAACATCATTACATCCGACTCGGTGACTGGTGCGGTGACGCTGAGGTTGCAGGATGTTCCCTGGGATCAGGCGCTTGACATCATCTTGCAGGCAAAGGGATTGGGTAAGCGAAAGACCGGAAATGTTATCTGGATTGCACCCAACGATGAGATTCTTGCCAAGGAAAAGCTGGACCTTGAGTCCAAAGTGGCGGTGTTGACGCTGGAGCCGGTACGTACCCAGTCCTTTCAGATGAACTACGCTAAAGCGGTCGACATTGCGGTTCAGTTGACTGCTAGCGGTGGTGGTGACAAGAGCGCCGGTCGCGTCCTTAGCGCCCGGGGGAGTGCCATTGCAGAACCTCGTACAAATCAGTTATTTGTGACCGACGTGCCGACTCGCTTGGAGCAAGTGCAGCAACTCATCCAGAAGCTCGATGTTTCGGTGCGCCAGGTGATGATAGAAGTGCGCATCGTTGAAGCCACTGACAACTTCGGTAAGTCGTTGGGGGTGAAGTTTGGTGGTACCGACCAGCGCGCCAACAAGGGTGGCGACGGCGGATACCAGATTTCTGGCAATAATCGCATTGCATTTGGTGCAAGCTACAGCGACGCTGTGGCGTCCAGCGGTGGGGGTGGAACGGTCAACTCGACTGGAAACTTTGTTAACTTGCCTGCAGTTCAGACTTTTGGCGGAGCTCCGGCCACTTTTGGCGTGTCGATTTTCAATGCAGTGGCCAATCGATTCTTAAACCTCGAGATCTCGGCGCTGGAGGCGGAGAGCAAAGGCCGTGTCGTGTCCAGCCCACGCGTCGTGACGGCTGACGGCAAGAAGGCTCTCATTAAGCAAGGTGAACAGATTCCCTATCAAGTTTGCGGATTGAACGGATGTACCACTGTTTTCAAAGATGCCAATCTGCGACTGGAAGTGACACCACAGATCACGCCGGAGGGCAATATCATCATGGATCTTGACGTGAGCAAGGACAGTCGCGGCGAGTCAACTGACGCCGGTCCGGCTATTAACCAAAAGAACGTGAACACACAAGTGCTCGTTGACAATGGCGGAACCGTCGTCATCGGCGGAATTTTCGAGTTGGAGGAGAAGAACGACGAGGCCAAAGTGCCATGGTTTGGTGATCTCCCCGGGGTGGGGCATTTGTTTAAGAATCGCGCTCGCGATGCTAGGAAGAAGGAGCTGCTCGTCTTTGTTACTCCGCGAATGATCACGGACCGTGCCGCATCTCGCTAGGCTCTATTGCTCCCTTACGTATCTGTAGGATGAAACTATGAATTTTCGTGTGGCTCTGTCGTCGATGGTCGTTGCCTGGGGTCTAGTCGCGTGTGGCGGCGGCGGAGGCAGCCCGGGAACCAGTTCCGGTGAAGTGGTGGTACCTCCGCCGCCGGCGACCCCGACTATGTCCCTATCGCTTGTCGACTCAGCGGGAACGGTACTGACCAGTCCCAACCTTTCACAAACCCAATCGCAGTTCCTGAAAGTTGGTCTGAAGGATGCTGCGGGCGCGGCGGTACCCAATACTCGGGTGACGGTCACCTTGGAGAATGCAATTGCCGTGTTGGTTCCCGCTACTGGCCAGTTGACTGATGCAAGCGGGTACAGTCAATTTAAGATCCAGCCCACCAACGTCACATCCTCAGGGGTTGTGCTTGCCACCGCGGTCGCAACCGTTAGTGGAGCGGAGTTGACGAAGACTATCGACCTGCAGATTAGTTCTGGCTCGGTCGAGCTGTCGGGTCTGTCCGTAACACCTCAGACTGTCCAAAAGGGGCAATCGGTCAACGTGAAGGTGGCAGTTGTCGTAAATGGGAAACCTGCCGCGTCCAATTCAGTAGCAGTGGAGTTCACAAGCTCGTGCGGGCTTGCGACGCCAGCGCAGGCAGTGGTTGACTCTGCGGGACAGGCCAGCGCGGTGATTCAAACCACCGCGCAGGGTGATTGTTCGTTGGCTGCGACAGCGGCCGGGAAAACAGCCCTTGGAAGCTACGTTGTCACCGCACCACCTGTGACAGGTCTACAGTTCGTTGCCGCGACTCCTAGCGTGATCTATCAAAAGGACTCACCAGGAGCCAACACGTCACTGGTAACGTTCAAGGTTATCGATTCAATTGGGGACCCGGTGTCGGGTGTTGCAGTGGCTGCGGGCTTGACCAATACCGATGGTGGTACCAACTTCTGTGGTTCGCCCACTACGGCGACCTCGGGTGCCGACGGGCAAGTCGCTTTCTCTGTGTGCGGTGGGACTTTGCCCGCCACAGTGCAGGTTCGCGCTTCATTGGTTGCCTCACCAGCAAAGTTCACGGATTCAAATATTCTTACAATTCAGACGGGCTTACCAACACAACGGTTCTTTGATATTTCTGCCACAAAGCTCAATTTTTGGGTCGGCGGATATTTCACCAGCAAGTTCAACGGAAATAAGACGTCCATTTCGGTGTTCGCTGCTGACCGGCAAGGCAATCCTGTGCCAAATGGCACGCCGATCACTTTGGTCGCTGAGGGGGGACAACTCAATACGAGTGGACTTAGCAGTTGCATCATCACGGACGGTCGATGCACGGTTGACTTGATCGGGCAGGATTACCGACCTATGGGCTCAAAGGCGACCGGCGGGGATCCACGTCCCGGGCGTGTCACAGTACTTGCGTTGGCCGATGGCGAGGAGTATTTCATTGATGCCAACTTTAATAACAGGTACGACACGGGAGAATTGTTCGAGGATTTAGGATCGCCGTACCTTGACAAAGACGAGAGTTTGGACTTCGCGGCTTCATATTTGAACTTGGTTACTTTGACGGATGAGGGTGAGGTGACTTACCCGATACCTGCTGCTGCCCTCGGAACCAAGGCGTGCCCAACGAATTCCAGCATTGGGCTGTCCGCCGCGTTTACCTGCAATGGCTCGTGGGATCGGCTCACCAAGGTTAGACGTGCAATGACGATCGTGTTTTCAGGGAACGCGATTGGTAACCCTGGTTTTTACGACGAATCGATTCCGGCCGAGAAGCGAACGCAAACGATTGCGGCGTCAAAGTCCGGCATTACCGTTCAGTTAGCTGACTATGATGGCAATCCATTGCCAGTTGGGTCCAGCGTCGCGGCTGAGGTTCGAAAGGCCAACCCTGATGGGGAATGCTCAGCCACGCTTTTCGGCAGTGCCATTCCGAACACAACGGAGCCGAGTTGGCATTCTGTTTCGCTCGAAAAGTGTGATAGCGGCGACACCGTGCTGTTTACAGTCACGGTCGAGGATATCAAGTCGGGCTACGCTGTGAAGGTGCCCTGAGCTGAGAGTTGCTAGGCGCATTTGTGGGTGAGACTCCCGATTGTCCTCGTCGGCCTCCCCGGCTCAGGTAAAACCACCGTCGGGCGGCAACTCGCCCGGCGGTTGCAACTTCCCTTTGTTGATTCGGACCAGGTGATCGAGCAACGCTTGCGTTGCTCGATTCGCGACTACTTTGAGCGGGAAGGCGAAGAGTCTTTCCGTGATGTCGAGCAAACGGTCATTGATGAGTTGACGCAGACCGGCCCGTGCGTGCTCTCCACGGGCGGTGGCGCGGTGATTCGTTCTGCCAACCGCAGGCACATGCACCAACGCGGCAAGGTGGTCTACCTCAATTCTTCGCCGGACGAATTGATTCGCCGACTCCGCCACGATACTACCCGCCCTCTGATGCAGACAGGTGATCCACTGGCGCGACTGCGCGAACTGTACGCGACGCGTGACCCCCTGTACCGGGAAGCCGCACACTTTGTCATCGATACTGGTCGGCCGTCGGTGGCCACCCTGGTCAACATGATCGTGATGCAATTGGAGTTGGCGGGTCTGGTGAGCGGGCAGTGAGTGGGCTGGGGCCGCGCGTCAGCACGCCCGACGCGCATCTCAATCGTTGCCGTCGAACCTCTACACTCAAGGGGTATGAACTCTTTCTCACCTAAAGTCGTCCGCATCAACCTGGCTGAGCGCAGCTACGACATTGTTATTGCCCCTGGTGCGATGGGGGACTCTACCTCCTATCGCGACCTACCAACCGCCACCACTGCGGTGATCGTGACAAACACCACGGTCGCCCCGCTCTATGCCGCTAGGCTGAGGCAGGCGCTGCTGGCCCGATTCACCGACGTAAAGGTGGTCGCCCTGCCGGACGGCGAGCAGTACAAGACCTGGCAAACCCTGAACCTGATTTTTGACGCGCTGCTTGGGGGGGGCTGTGATCGAAAAACGGTATTGTTTGCGCTGGGTGGTGGCGTGGTGGGGGACATGACCGGGTTCGCCGCTGCCTCCTACATGCGGGGTGTTCCCTATGTGCAGGTGCCTACCACCTTGCTGGCCCAAGTGGACTCGTCGGTTGGCGGCAAGACAGCGATCAATCATCCCCTGGGCAAGAACATGATTGGCGCGTTCTACCAGCCAGTCAAGGTCGTGTGTGACCTCGACACGCTGCGCACCTTGCCACCTCGCGAACTGAGCGCAGGCCTGGCCGAAGTGATCAAGTATGGGCCGATTGCGGATCTGGATTTCCTGGTCTGGATTGAAGCCAATGTGGTGGCGCTGCTGAGTTCTGATTCCATTGCGTTGGGCTATGCCATCAAACGCAGTTGTGAGATCAAAGCTTGGGTGGTGGGGCAGGATGAGCGTGAGGCGGGCCTGCGCGCGATTCTGAACTTCGGGCATACGTTTGGTCACGCCATCGAGGCCGGCCTGGGGTATGGTGAGTGGTTGCATGGAGAGGCCGTTGCCGCGGGTATGGTCATGGCGGCCAAGTTGTCCCAGCGTCTGGGAATGGTTGACCAGGGGTTTGTTGAACGACTGGCGGCGCTGATCCGTCGGGCTGGCTTGCCAGTGGTCGGTCCGCACTTGTCGGACGTCGACAATGCTGGTCGCTACCTCGAACTGATGCGTGTGGACAAGAAGTCCGAGGGTGGGGAGATCAAGTTCGTGTTGATCGACGGGCCTGGCACGGCCGTGGTGCGTGGCGCACCGGACGCGCTGGTGCGCGAGGTGATTGATGCTTGCTGTCTACGCGAGTGACCCGCAGCGTTCCCGTGGGCGGCGCTACTGGCAGGCTGCCGACCAGCTGCGCAACGAGTTTCAGCGTGACCGGGATCGCATTGTGCACTCCACCGCGTTTCGGCGCTTGGTCTACAAGACCCAGGTGTTTGTGAACCATGAGGGCGATCTGTTCCGCACCCGGCTGACGCACTCGCTTGAGGTGGCCCAACTGGGGCGCTCCATGGCGCGCTCGCTGCACCTGCACGAAGATTTGGTCGAAGCGATTGCCCTGGCACACGACCTGGGGCATACCCCATTTGGACACGCGGGGCAGGACGCGCTGAATGAATGCATGTCTGCCTACGGCGGCTTTGAACACAATCTACAAAGCCTTCGTGTCGTCGATAAGCTCGAAGAGCGCTATCCGGACTTCGATGGACTTAACTTGTGTTTTGAAACGCGTGAGGGGATTCTCAAACACTGCTCACGAGCCAATGCGCAGCGTATCGTGACCAGCGAATCCAGTGACGGCTTGCCGGGCGCTGGTGTGGGCCAACGGTTCCTGGATCGAACCAGTCCCAGCCTGGAAGCTCAATTGTGCAATCTGGCGGACGAGATTGCCTACAACGCCCATGACATCGACGATGGGGTCCGATCCGGATTGATCACACTGGATCAACTGCGCGAACTAGACCTGTTTGACGCTTTCCGTCGCCAAGCCCTGGCGGACCATCCCCAACTGTGTGACGTGGCGCATGTGCGCCGCCTCCTGTACGAGTCGACTCGGCGAATGTTGAGCGCTCAGGTTCACGACGTGATTGATTCGAGCCAGAAGGCCATCGACCAAGCGTCGCCAAAGTCTGTTGATGACGTGCGCCAACGCTCGGTATTGATCACTTTCGGGCGCACCATGCGCGCGCAATCAACCCAACTCAAGCACTTTCTTTTGCAAAATCTCTATCGCCATCCGCAGGTCAGCCAAACCATGACGCAGGCGAAGCAGGTTATCAGCGACCTGTTTGCCTGTTACCTGGCGGATCCGCACGAGATGCAGGCTGGCTACGCAAGCAAGTTGCGCGCGCCGCTCGGGCACCTCACTGATCGGGACTTGGCCGCGCGCGTCGTCGCCGACTACATTGCCGGCATGACGGACCGTTTTGCGTCACGCGAACATCTGCGTCTGACGGGGCAGCACGTGTTTGCGTGATTTATGTCGAAAGACGCGCCTGACAACCGGTCGCCAGGCAAACTCTGCGTATGCCATTTCCAACCACTATTGCCGCATGACGAAAAAGACCATCGCAACCAGAACCGACGCTGGGGAGTTCCCAGAGATCAGACCGGGTCAGTCCATTGAGTTGCTCAAGGAGCTGCACATTCTGACGCGTGACGGCAAGCTCAATCAGGACTCCAGGCGCAAACTCAAGCAGGTCTACCACCTGTACCAGTTCATTGAAAAGCTCTTGATCGAACTGCAGGAGGGGCAGCCCGTGGCCGCCGACCGCTATGACATCACACTGGCTGACCACGGGGCTGGCAAGTCCTACCTGGGCTTCATTGTGTACGACCTCTTCTTCAAGTCTCGGCCGTCCGGGTGGATTTACGGGATCGAGACGCGGCCCGAGTTGGTGACCAAGTCCGCGGAGCTGGCCGCGCGGCTGGGGTTTGCGCGCATGAGTTTCCTGAATCTGAGTGCTGCCGACGCGGCCGGTTCTGACCAGATCGGACCCAAGATAGATGTCGTGACCGCTTTGCACGCGTGCGACACGGCAACCGACGATGCCATTGCGTTTGGCCTGGCCAAGCATGCCAAGTTCATGGTGCTTGTTCCTTGCTGCCAGGCCGAAGTTGCGCGCGCCCTGAACCAAAGCAAGGCACTCTCACTGTCGCGCACACCTTTGGCCGAGCTGTGGCGCCACCCCCTGCACACCCGCGAATTGGGCAGTCAGATCACCAACGTCTTGCGTTGCCTGTACCTGGAGGCCTGCGGCTATCAGGTGACAGTTACGGAGCTCGTGGGTTGGGAGCACAGTATGAAAAACGAGCTCATCATCGCGCGCCAGACTGGTCATAGAAAACGCGCGGCCGGGGAGCGACTGCGCGCCATCCTGGCCGAGTTTGGATTGGAGAACCTACTGGAGACACGCTTCCGGTTGCCCGCAGACGCCACATCGTAGCGAGGGTCAAACAATTGGGGTCAGATTCCAATTATCATTGAAGCATGTTTGTCCCTGCATCACCATGGCCCGCCTTCCTCGCCTGACCGTTCCGGGTTTTCCGCATCACGTCATCCAACGCGGCAACAACCGGCAGCGGATCTTCGAGACCCAGGCCGATTACGCGTTCTTTCTTGAATTGGCCCAGGAGCATGCCAGCCAGTTTGGGGTGGCCATTCACGCCTATGTCCTGATGCCCAATCACATCCATTTGCTGGCCACCCCCCAGACCGCGCAGGATGCCCTGCCGAAGATGATGCAAGCGGTGGGTCGACGCTATGTGAGGCACTTCAACGATTCCCATGGCCGCACCGGAACGCTATGGGAGGGGCGCTACAAATCGACCTTGGTGCAGACGGACCGGTACCTGTTGGCCTGCATGGTCTACATTGACCTCAATCCGGTGAGGGCTGGCCTGGTCTCGCTGGCTGCCGACTATCCGTGGTCGAGCCACGGACATTACATCGGCTTGCGCGTGGACCCACTGATCACCCCTCATCCGTTGGAATGGGCGCTTGGCAACACGCCGTTCGCCCGCGAGGCGGCATACGCGGCGCTGGTGCAGCAGGGGATAAGCACCAAGCAGACGCTTGACCTGACCCAGTCTGCCTTGCGCGGGTGGGCGCTCGGGGATGATCGATTCGTAGCCGAGTTGCAGCGCCAGACGCCCCGTCGTGTCGTCAAGGCCAGCGCCGGAAGGCCGATCACGAAGTCACCGCCGGTGCAATGACGCAACATGGCGAAACGTCTGCTTTTTTGAGCAGATCGATCTGTCCCCAATTTAATAGTCCGAGAAAACTGTTGAAGTTAATTGGAATCTGACCCCAATTATTTGCATTGTTGAATTTGCTGCATTGCACTAAGATTGCGTTCCTGCAGTATTTTTTTGGAGAGCGCCATGTCGACGGCTGCCGAGACCCTCTATCTTCAACAACACGGTTTGTATTCCCCGGCCAATGAGCATGACGCTTGTGGGGTCGGTTTCGTGGCGCACATTCGCGGTCTCAAATCGCATGACATCGTCAAGAACGCGCTGAAGATTCTGGAGAATCTGGATCACCGGGGTGCGGTGGGCGCTGACAAGCTGATGGGCGACGGGGCGGGCATCCTCATTCAATTGCCGGATGCCTTGTACCGCCAGGAAATGGCCGCGCAGGGTGTCACTCTACCGCCGCCTGGTGAGTACGGCGTGGGCATGATCTTCTTGCCCAAGGAGCACGCTTCACGGCTGGCCTGTCAGCAGGAGATGGAGCGTGCGATCAAAGCAGAAGGTCAGGTGCTGCTGGGCTGGCGCGATGTGCCGGTCAATCGTGACATGCCGATGTCGCCCACCGTGCGCGAGAAGGAGCCGATCCTCAAGCAGGTATTCATTGGCCGCGGCAATGACGTGATCGTGCAGGACGCGTTGGAGCGCAAGTTGTATGTCATCCGCAAGACTGCCAGCGCTGCCATCCAGAACCTGCATCTGAAGCACAGCAAAGAGTATTACGTGCCCAGCATGTCCAGTCGCACGGTGGTCTACAAAGGCTTGCTGCTGGCCGATCAGGTTGGTGTCTACTTCCGGGATCTGGAAGACGAGCGCTGTGTCTCCGCCCTGGGTCTGGTGCACCAGCGCTTCTCCACCAACACCTTCCCCGAGTGGCCCTTGGCGCACCCGTACCGCTATGTGGCCCACAACGGCGAGATCAACACCGTCAAGGGCAACTACAACTGGATGAAGGCACGCGAAGGTGTCATGTCTTCGCCGGTACTCGGCGCTGACCTGCAAAAGCTCTACCCGATCAGCTTTGCCGGCCAGTCCGACACGGCTACGTTCGATAACTGCCTGGAGCTGCTGACGATGGCCGGCTACCCGATCAGTCAGGCGGTGATGATGATGATCCCCGAGCCGTGGGAGCAGCACACCACCATGGATGAGCGGCGCAGGGCCTTCTACGAATACCATGCCGCCATGCTGGAGCCCTGGGACGGCCCGGCGTCGATCGTGTTCACCGACGGCCGCCAGATTGGTGCCACGCTGGACCGCAACGGCTTGCGTCCTTCGCGCTACTGCATCACTGATGACGACCTGGTGATCATGGGCTCCGAGTCTGGGGTGCTGCCGGTGCCCGAAAACAAGATTGTGCGCAAGTGGCGCCTGCAGCCTGGCAAGATGTTCCTGATCGACTTGGAACAGGGCCGCATGGTCGACGACGAAGAGCTCAAGGCCAGCCTGGCCAACAGCAAGCCGTACAAGCAGTGGATCGAGAACCTTCGCATCAAGCTCGACGATGTGTCCTTCGAGGAACGCCGCGTGCCTTCGCGTACCGATGGTGTGGTGGCTTCCAGGCGAGTCACGGACCAGGTTGCCTTGTTGGATCGTCAGCAGGCCTTTGGGTTTACTCAGGAAGATCTTAAGTTCCTGATCGCTCCCATGGCCACTGCCGGCGAGGAAGCCATTGGCTCCATGGGCAACGACAGTCCGTTGGCGGTGCTGAGCGACAAAAATAAGCCGCTCTACAACTACTTCAAGCAGCTGTTTGCCCAAGTGACCAACCCGCCGATCGATCCGATCCGCGAAGCGATTGTCATGTCGCTGGTGTCCTTCATTGGGCCCAAGCCCAATTTGCTGGACATCAATCAGGTCAACCCGCCGATGCGGCTGGAAGTCAGCCAGCCGGTGCTGAATTTTGCCGACATGGCCAAGTTGCGAGACATTGAGAAGTTCACGCAAGGAAAGTTCAGAAGTTACACGCTGGATATCACCTATCCACTGTCCTGGGGACATGAAGGCGTGGAGGCCAAGCTCGCCTCGCTGTGCGCAGAGGCGGTCGACGCGATAAAGGGTGGCAAGAACATCCTGATCATCAGTGACCGCGCGCTCAATGCGACGCAGCTCGCCATCCCGGCCCTGTTGGCGCTCAGCGCCGTGCACCAACACCTGGTGCGCGAGGGCTTGCGTACTACCGCCGGGCTGGTGGTCGAGACCGGCACCGCGCGTGAAGTCCACCATTTTGCCGTGCTGGCGGGTTACGGTGCGGAAGCGGTGCATCCCTACCTGGCGATGGAGACCCTGAACAGCATCCACAAGGATCTGCCCGGAGACCTGAGTGCGGACAAGGCGATTTACAACTATGTCAAGGCGGTTGGCAAGGGTCTGTCCAAGATCATGTCGAAGATGGGTGTTTCCACCTACATGAGCTACTGTGGCGCCCAGTTGTTTGAGGCCATTGGCCTGAACAGTGCCACCGTTGACCAGTACTTCACCGGCACGCCAAGCCGAGTCGAAGGCATTGGGGTGTTCGAGATCGCCGAAGAAGCCATTCGCATGCACAAGCTTGCCTTTAGCGGCGAGGCGGTGTTGGCCAATATGCTCGACGCTGGGGGCGAGTATGCGTGGCGAGTGCGCGGCGAAGAGCATATGTGGACGCCGGATGTGATTGCGAAGCTGCAACACAGCACGCGTTCGAACAATTGGTCCACCTACAAGGAGTATGCCCAACTGGTCAACGACCAAAGCAAGCGCCACATGACGCTACGCGGCTTGTTCGAGTTCAAGATCGATCCGTCCAAAGCGATACCCGTCGACCAGGTCGAGTCGGCCAAGGAGATCGTCAAGCGCTTCGCTACTGGCGCCATGTCTTTGGGATCGATTTCGACCGAGGCGCACGCAACGCTGGCGGTGGCCATGAACCGCATCGGTGGCAAGAGCAATACCGGTGAGGGCGGTGAAGATACCGCCCGTTATCGCCAGGAGCTAAAGGGTATCCCCATCAAGCAGGGCGACTCGCTCAAGAGCATCATCGGAGACGATGTGGTCGAGGTGGACCTGCCTCTTCAAGATGGGGACTCTCTGCGCTCGCGCATCAAACAGGTGGCTTCTGGTCGTTTTGGGGTGACGGCCGAATACCTCAACAGCGCCGACCAAATCCAGATCAAGATGGCGCAAGGCGCCAAGCCCGGCGAGGGCGGGCAGTTGCCCGGTGGCAAGGTGTCCGAGTACATCGGCAAACTGCGCCACTCTGTGCCTGGCGTGGGCCTGATCTCGCCCCCGCCGCACCATGACATCTACTCGATCGAAGACCTGGCGCAGTTGATCCATGACCTGAAGAACGTGGCGCCCCATTCCAGCATCAGCGTCAAGCTGGTCAGCGAAGTTGGCGTGGGCACCATCGCGGCGGGGGTCGCCAAGTGCAAGAGTGACCACGTGGTGATCGCCGGGCACGACGGCGGCACAGGCGCCTCACCCTGGTCCTCGATCAAGCACGCCGGCAGTCCCTGGGAGATTGGCTTGGCCGAAACCCAGCAGACCCTGGTGTTGAACCGCTTGCGCAGCCGCATCCGCGTGCAGGCCGACGGGCAAATGAAGACGGGCCGCGATGTCGCCATTGGCGCACTGCTGGGGGCAGACGAGTTCGGCTTTGCCACGGCGCCGCTGGTGGTGGAAGGGTGCATCATGATGCGCAAGTGCCACCTCAACACCTGCCCGGTGGGCGTGGCGACACAAGACCCGGTGCTGCGCCAGAAGTTCTCCGGCAAGCCCGAGCACGTGGTCAACTACTTCTTCTTCATCGCCGAAGAAGTGCGCCAGATCATGGCCCAGCTGGGAATTGCCAAGTTTGATGACCTGATCGGGCGCGTCGACCTGCTCGATACGCGCAAAGGACTCGAACACTGGAAGGCCAGTGGCCTCGACTTTGGACGCCTGTTTGCGCAACCTAACGTCCCGGCTGACGTACCCCGATTCCACAAGGAGTCTCAGGACCATGGCCTGGAACGCGCGCTCGACATCAGCCTGATTGCCAAGTGTCGCCCAGCCATCGACAAGGGCGAAAAGGTTCAATTCATGGAGGTGGCGCGCAACGTCAACCGCTCGGTGGGCGCGATGCTATCTGGCGCGGTGACTCAGATTCACCCGGAGGGCTTGCCCGACAACACCATCCACATCCAGCTGGAGGGAACCGGCGGCCAATCGTTCGGCGCCTTTCTTACACGTGGCATCACGCTGTACCTGATTGGCGATGCCAATGACTACACCGGCAAGGGCCTCAGTGGCGGTCGAGTGGTGGTGCGCCCGAGCATCGACTTCCGTGGTGAGGCAGTGCGCAACACCATTGTTGGCAACACCGTGATGTATGGCGCTACCAGTGGTGAAGCCTTCTTCAGCGGCGTGGCCGGTGAGCGCTTTGCCGTGCGCCTGTCTGGGGCCACGGCTGTGGTGGAAGGCACCGGCGATCATGGTTGCGAGTACATGACGGGTGGTACGGTGGCGGTGTTGGGCAAGACTGGTCGCAACTTCGCTGCCGGCATGAGCGGTGGCGTGGCCTATGTGTACGACGAAGACGGCCAGTTCTCCAAGCGCTGCAACACCTCCATGGTGGCCTTGGAGCGCGTGTTGTCCGCCACTGAGCAGGAGGTCAGCCTGGACAAAGCGCTGTGGCACCGCGCGCAGTCGGATGAGGCGCAGCTTCGCAAGCTACTGGAGGAACACAACCGCTGGACCGGCAGCAAACGCGCGCGTGAGATTCTGGACAACTGGGAGCAGTCGCGCCAGAAGTTCATCAAGGTCTTTCCGCTGGAGTACAAGCGTGCGCTGGGTGAGATGAAGGCAAGGAAAGACGCTGTAGGGCATATCGACAAAGGACAGACTGCTACCAAGAAAGTAGCGGTTTCGGCCAAGTAGTCGGCCGCATTCGGAAAAACATCCAACAATCAGTTGAGACCGGCGACCAGGGCGCCGTCTCGCAGAGTATCAGGAATCACGTATGGGCAAGATCACTGGCTTCATGGAGTTCGCGCGGGTTGAGGAGGCGTATAGCCCGGTGGCGGAGCGCGTCAAGCATTACAAAGAGTTTGTTGTAGGGCTGGGTCAGGCGCAGGCCAACACCCAAGCGGCACGCTGCATGGATTGCGGAACGCCGTTTTGCAGCAACGGTTGCCCGGTCAACAACATCATTCCGGACTTCAATGACTTGGTCTACCGCAATGACTGGCGTGCGGCGATCGATGTGCTGCACAGTACCAATAACTTCCCCGAGTTCACCGGACGCATCTGCCCGGCGCCGTGCGAGGCAGCGTGCACGCTCAATGTCAATGACGATGCGGTCGGCATCAAGTCGATCGAACACGCCATCATTGACCGCGCCTGGTCGGAGGGCTGGGTTGTGCCCCAACCGCCCAAGCACAAGACTGGCAAGACGGTCGCGGTGGTCGGCTCAGGCCCCGCGGGCTTGGCCGCGGCCCAGCAGTTGGCGCGGGCGGGGCATGGCGTGACGTTGTTCGAAAAGAACGACCGTGTCGGCGGTCTGTTGCGCTACGGCATTCCGGACTTCAAACTGGAGAAGCTGCATATCGACCGTCGCGTTGAACAACTTAAAAAAGAGGGTGTCACCATCCGTACCGGCGTCTTGGTGGGCGAGATGCCCAAGGGCTCCAAGGTTACCAATTGGGCCAAGGAAACGATTTCAGCCGCCGAGCTGCAAGCGAACTTTGACGCTGTCGTACTGGCTGGTGGCGCCGAGCAGTCTCGCGATCTGACCGTGCCGGGACGAGATCTTGACGGCATTCACTTTGCGATGGAGTTCCTGCCGCAGCAAAATAAGGTCAATGCCGGCGACAAGCTCAAGGGGCAACTGCGGGCCGACGGCAAACACGTCGTTGTGATCGGCGGCGGCGACACCGGCTCCGATTGTGTTGGCACCAGCAACCGACATGGTGCGGCCAGCGTGACGCAGTTCGAGGTGATGCCCCAGCCACCGGTGCAGGAGAATCGGCCACTGACCTGGCCCAACTGGCCCATGAAGCTTCGCACCAGTTCGAGCCATCAGGAAGGCTGCGAGCGCGAGTTTGCCATCTCGACCAAGGCGTTTGTGGGTGAAAAAGGCAAGGTTACGGGCCTGAAGACGGTTCGGGTGGAGTGGAAAGACGGCAAACAGGTCGAAGTTGCCGGTTCCGAGCAAATCGTCAAGGCGGACTTGGTATTGCTCGCAATGGGTTTTGTCAGCCCGGTGACCACGGTCTTGCAGGCCTTCGGTGTGGATCTGGATGCGCGAGGCAATGCGAAAGCGAGCACGGAACTGACCGGCGGCTACCTCACCAGCGTGCCCAAGGTGTTTGCCGCCGGCGACATTCGGCGTGGCCAGAGTCTGGTGGTTTGGGCGATCCGTGAGGGCCGCCAGGCCGCGCGCGCCGTGGACGAATTTCTGATGGGCGCCAGCAACCTGCCACGTTGAGCGGTTCAACGGCGCTGGCGCTTAACCCACGCAACGCTGCGGTATTGGTGTAATCCCTTATGATTTGGCAGCCGGCCCGTGCCGGCTGCCCTGATCCATGGACTCCATCAAGCCCGAAGCTCTCGTCGAAATGCGCAACCTGACCTTCGGGTACGGTGAGCGGGTGGTGCTGGACGACATCTGCGTGACCATTCCGCGCGGCAAGGTCACCGCCTTGATGGGCGCATCGGGGGGTGGTAAGACGACTTTGCTGCGACTGATCGGAGGTCAGAACCGCGCCCAATCGGGTACGGTGCTGTTTGAAGGTCAGGACATCGGCAATCTGGAGCGCGATGCCCTGTACGCCGCGCGTCGCCGCATGGGGATGCTGTTTCAGTTTGGCGCCTTGTTCGCGGACCTCAGCGTGTTTGAAAACGTGGCCTTTCCCTTGCGCGAGCACACCGATTTGTCGGACACGCTCATCCGCGACATCGTCCTGATGAAACTCAACGCCGTTGGCCTGCGGGGTGTGCGTGACATGATGCCCAGTGACTTGTCGGGTGGCATGGCACGCCGAGTCGCGTTGGCGCGAGCGATTGCGCTGGACCCCGAATTGGTGATGTACGACGAGCCGTTTTCGGGCCTGGACCCCATTTCTCTGGGAACCGCCGCGCGACTGATCCGCCAGTTGAATGACTCCATGGGCCTGACAAGCGTGTTTGTGTCGCACGAGCTCGAGCAGACGTTCGCAATCTCAGACCATGTGATCATTCTCGCCAACGGAAAGGTCGCCTGCCAGGGCACGCCGACGCAGGTACTGGCCAGCACCGACCCGTTGGTCTACCAGTACGTTCATGGCTTGATGGACGGCCCGGTGCGTTTTCACTATCCCGGATTGTCGATCGCAGACGATTTCTCGCCGTTCCGACGGTCTGTCGCGGCTACTGTGGGCGCGGAGCTGCTGTCATGAGTTGGTATAGCCCTGCGGATGTCGGCCACGCGGTGCGCGGACAACTCGCCGACATAGGGTATGGCGCGAGGTTCTTTCTGCGCCTGTTGACCCTGGCCGGTGCCAGTTTGCGTCGTTTTGGGCTGGTGCGCGATCAGATTCACTTCCTTGGCAATTACTCGCTGGCCATCATTGCCGTGTCTGGCTTGTTTGTCGGGTTTGTGTTTGGCTTGCAGGGCTACTACACCCTGCAGCGCTATGGTTCTTCAGAGGCGCTGGGGTTGCTTGTGACCTTGAGCCTGGTGCGCGAGCTGGGTCCTGTGGTGACCGCGTTGCTGTTTGCCGGGCGCGCGGGAACGTCTTTGACGGCCGAGATTGGCCTGATGAAAGCGGGTGAACAAATCAGCGTCATGGAAATGATGGCCGTCGACCCGGTGGCGCGAATTCTGGCGCCCCGCTTCTGGGCCGGCGTGATTGTGATGCCTCTGCTGGCTGCCGTGTTCAGCGCCATGGGCATCATCGGGGGTTGGGTGGTGGGCGTGCTGATGATTGGTGTCGACTCGGGCTCCTTCTGGAGCCAGATTCAAGGCGGCGTCGACGTTTGGCAAGACGTCGGCAATGGTGTCATCAAAAGCGCTGTCTTCGGTGTTACGGTAACCTTTGTCGCGTTGCTGCAGGGCTTCGAGGCGCAGCCCACGCCCGAGGGCGTGTCCAAGGCCACCACGCGCACCGTGGTGATCGCTTCGCTGGCCGTGCTCGGTCTGGACTTCATCCTGACGGCCATGATGTTTTCAATATGACGACGACCACCACCACCATCCGGGACCGGGTGTATTTTGGCCCACGCAATTCGACTGGGGAGCAGCTGTGCAACGACTGAAGACTGACTTTTGGGTGGGTTTGTTCGTGCTGATTGGCGGCGCCGCGATTCTCTTTCTGGCCTTGCAGTCGGCCAACCTGCTGAGTCTGAGTTTTCAGTCCACCTATCGGATCGATGCAAGGTTCGACAACGTCGGCGGCCTCAAGCCCAAAGCGGCTGTGCGCAGCGCCGGGGTGGTGGTGGGTCGGGTTGAGTCCATCGCGTTTGACGACAAGACTTTCCAGGCGCGCGTGTCCATGGCGCTGGAGCGTCGCTACCAGTTTCCCAAGGACAGTTCCTTGAAGATTTTGACCAGTGGCCTGCTAGGCGAGCAGTACTTGGGCCTGGAGCCTGGCGCCGACGACAAGACGCTAGCGGCCGGAGACGTGATCACCAGCACGCAATCGGCGGTGGTTCTGGAGAACCTGATTGGCCAATTCTTGTTCAGCAAGGCCGCCGACGGTGGCGCTGCAGTAGATCCCAAGGGGAAAAAATGACAGGTTTGCTTGGATTGACGCGATGGCACTCAGGCGGCGCGCGATTTTGGTCGGCGACGGTTTTGGCATTGTCGATGGTGTTGACTCTGGGTGGCTGCGCGAGCGCCGGGCGCTCCAGTACCAAGGATCCGCTCGAGCGGCTCAATCGCAACGTGTCCCAGTTCAACGACGTGGTTGACCGGGCGGTGCTCAAGCCCGCCGCAACCGCCTACCAGAGCGTCGCGCCGGCCGTGGTGCGTACCGGTGCCAGCAACTTTTTTGGCAACGTTTCGGACGTTTGGTCGTTTGTCAACACGGCTCTGCAACTCAAGCCGGAGGAAGCACTGAATAACTTGATGCGGTTCAGCGTCAATACGTTCTTTGGCCTGGGGGGCTTGTTGGATGTCGCCAGCGAGATGAATATCGAACGGCATAAGGAAGACTTCGGACAGACCCTCGGGCGCTGGGGCGTGCCCACCGGCCCGTATCTGGTCTTGCCCATTTTCGGGCCGTCCACCCTGCGTGACGCTATGGCATTTGGGGTCGAGACGCGCGCCGACGTGGTGCGCAACCTGGGTGATGTTCCGACCCGCAATTCGCTGTTGGTGGTTCGAACGCTGGAGGCGCGCGCGAACCTGCTTCGCGTGGGCAACGTGGTGGAAGAGGCCGCACTCGACAAATACACCTTCACGCGCGACGTGTTCTTGCAACGTCGGCGCAATGCCGTGTATGACGGCGATCCCCCGCAGGTGGAAAGGCCTGAGGGGCGCTGAGGCGCGGGCGACTGGCATCATGGCGACGGTCGGACCGGGGTGGTCTGGCTGCAGTGCACGTGCCGGGTTCAGGGCAATGGTTCATCGAATTGATTGGGAGTTGTGTTGTGTTTCAAGGTTTTTTGAGTCGATTCTTGGCGACGTTCGTTGCGTTTGTGGCAATCGGTTTCTCGCCGCTAGCGTCGGCCGCCGATGAGGCCGCCGACGCCTTGATCAAGCGTCTGTCCACCGAGGTGCTCGATGCCATCAAGGCCGACAAGCAGATCAAGACGGGCGAACTGACGCGCGTGATCGCTCTGGTCGATCAGCGCATCATGCCCAGTGTCAACTTCCAGCGCATGACCGCCTCAGCGGTGGGGCGCCACTGGCGCCAAGCCACGCCTGAGCAGCAAGCGCGTTTGCAGGAGGAGTTCAAGATTTTGCTGGTGCGGACCTATGCCGGGGCCTTGGCCCAGGTGAGCGATCAGTCGATCGCCATGAAGCCGCTGCGCGCCGCGCCGCAGGACAAGGAAGTCGTGGTTCGCACCGAAGTCAGAGGTCAGGGGGAGCCCATTCAGCTGGACTATCGGCTGGAGCAGACGCCAGGGCAGGGCGCTGGCTGGAAGATTTATGACCTCAACGTGCTCGGCGTGTGGCTGGTCGAAACCTATCGCGGTCAGTTCACACAAGAGATCAGCGCCAACGGTATCGACGGCCTGATTGCGACGCTGTCGCGGCGCAACAAGGCCAACGCCAACAAGGGCTGACGGCGTGTTGGTGCTGCCCGCGGAACTGACCCATGCCGGTGCCAACGCCTGCCTGCGCATGCTGGTGCAGGGCCTGAGGGCGCATGCCAACGCAGAGGTCTGGGTGGATGCGGCTGCGCTCAGCCGCTTCGATTCTTCTGCACTGGCGGTGCTGCTGGAGTTTCGGCGGGAGTGCCAGGCTTCGGGCAAGCAGGTCCGGATTCGCAACCTGCCGTCCCGTTTGGCCAATCTGGCGGCCTTATATGGAATTGCCGAACTGCTGGCGCCGGCGCAGTGAGGCCCGCTTAAAATAGCGGACTCCCATGCCCGCCATCTCCTTTCAGTCGGTCTCCAAGACCTATCCTTCGCCGCGTGGTCCCAAGGGAGCAACCTTCTCAGCACTCGACCAAGTCAGTTTGGATGTCCAGGCGGGTGAATTCTTTGGGCTGCTCGGTCCCAATGGCGCGGGCAAGACCACGCTCATCAGCGTGCTGGCCGGGTTGACCCGTCCGACAGGCGGACGTGCCTTGGTCATGGGCTGTGACGTGCAGCGTGACTACGCCAAGGCGCGGCGCCAGATCGGTGTGGTACCACAGGAGCTGGTGTTTGATCCGTTTTTCAACGTGCGCGAGTCGCTGCGCATGCAATCGGGTTACTTCGGCGTCAAGAACAACCAGGGCTGGATCGACGAGTTGCTGGAGGGACTGGGGCTGGCTGACAAGGCGGATGCCAACATGCGCCAGCTTTCGGGCGGCATGAAGCGCCGGGTGCTGGTGGCCTTGGCCTTGGTGCACAAGCCGGCCGTCATCGTGCTCGATGAGCCGACCGCCGGCGTTGACGTGGAGTTGCGCCAGACGTTGTGGCAGTTCATTGCCAACCTCAACAAGCAGGGCCATACGGTGCTGCTGACAACGCACTACCTGGAGGAAGCCGAGGCCCTGTGCGGGCGCATCGCCATGCTCAAGTCCGGACGCGTGGTTGCGCTGGACCGCACCAGCGCGTTGCTCAATACGGCAGCGGGTAGCGTGTTGCGCTTCAAGACCGACGGGGAGTTGCCACCCGCCCTGGCGGCGCAGTCGCGCGCCACCGGGCGTATTGTCCAGTTCCCGGCCCGCAATGCCCTGGAGATTGAGCAGTACCTGAGCGCGGTGCGCGAGTCTGGACTGCATGCGGAAGACGTGGAGATCCGCAAGGCCGATCTGGAGGATGTTTTCCTAGCGGTGATGACGCAGCACCGTGATGGGGCGAGTGGCGGGGGCAACAGACCCGCCCTGGCCTCCACTGGAGCGAAGGCTGCGCTGTCATGATCGGTTGGCAAACTCTGCTGTTCAAAGAGATCGCGCGCTTCTGGAAAGTGGCGTTCCAGACCGTGGCCGGGCCGGTGCTGACGGCCATGTTGTACCTGCTGATCTTCGGGCACGCGCTGGAAGCGCACGTGAAGGTTTACGACGCCGTCAGCTACACCGCCTTCCTGGTGCCGGGTTTGGCCATGATGAGCGTGCTGCAAAACGCCTTTGCCAACAGCTCGTCGTCGCTGATCATGAGCAAGGTGATGGGCAATCTCGTGTTTTTGCTGCTGACGCCCTTGTCGTACTGGAACTGGTTTGTCGCCTACGTTGGCGCATCGGTGGTGCGCGGCTTGGTGGTGGGTCTGGGCGTATTCGCGGTGTCCTTGTTCTACACCGACCTCAGCCTGGTGGCGCCCTTGTGGGCGGTGGCGTTTGCTGTGCTGGGCTCGGCCCTCATGGGGGCGCTGGGCGTGATTGCGGGACTTTGGGCCGAGAAGTTTGACCAGCTCGCCGCCTTTCAGAATTTCATTGTCATGCCCATGACCTTTCTCAGCGGTGTGTTCTATTCGATCCATTCGTTGCCGCCGTTTTGGCAGCGAGTGAGCCACTTCAATCCATTCTTCTACATGATTGACGGTTTTCGCTACGGCTTCTTTGGTATCAGCGACGTCTCGCCGTGGTTGAGCTTGTCGGTCGTGGCGAGTGCCTTGGCGCTGGTTTCCATCATCGCCATTGCGCTCCTGAAGTCCGGTTACAAGATTCGCAGTTAGGAGCCCCTAGTTATGGACGCAGAACAGATAAAAGCCATCATCGCCGCCGGTATGGTGTGTGACCACATCGAACTCGAAGGTGACGGACGCCACTGGTTCGCCACCATCGTTTCGCCCGAGTTCGAAGGCAAACGCGCCATTGCCCGCCACCAGCGCGTCTACAAGACCCTTGGCACCAAAATGCAGACCGACGAGGTGCACGCCTTGTCGATGAAGACCTACTCCAGCAGCGAGTGGAAGGCGATTCACGAATGATGCGGGGCTGCGCCGCCGACTTGTTACCAACTGACCTGATTCGATGGACAAACTACTGATTCGCGGTGGCCAGACCCTGCACGGCGAGGTGGCGATTTCCGGCGCCAAGAACGCCGCCTTGCCTGAGCTGTGTGCCTGCCTGCTGACGGCGGCCCCGGTCACCTTGCGCAACGTGCCACGTTTGCAGGACGTGGTGACTATGCAAAAGCTGATTCGAAACATGGGCGTCGAGGTGGAGCGCCAGGATGATGGCTCCGTGCGCGTTGATGCCGGTGGCTTGAACTCGCCGGAGGCGCCTTACGAATTGGTCAAAACCATGCGTGCCTCGGTGCTGGCACTGGGGCCTCTGCTGGCGCGTTTTGGTGAGGCGACCGTGTCGCTGCCTGGGGGCTGCGCGATTGGTTCTCGCCCGGTGGATCAACACATCAAGGGTCTGCAGGCCATGGGCGCGCAGATTGTGGTGGAGCATGGCTACATGATTGCCAAGTTGCCCGCTGGGCAGTCGCGCCTGCGCGGCGCGCGCATTGCCACCGATATGGTTACCGTCACTGGGACCGAGAACTTTCTGATGGCAGCGACCTTGGCAGAGGGTGAGACGGTTTTGGAGAATGCGGCGCAGGAGCCCGAGATCCCTGACTTGGCCGAAATGCTGATCAAGATGGGCGCCCGTATCGAGGGCCATGGCACCAGCCGCATCCGCATCCAGGGCGTTGAACGGCTGCATGGCTGCGTGCACCAGGTGGTGGCCGATCGTATCGAAACTGGCACATTCCTGTGCGCGGTGGCCGCAGCAGGTGGCGATGTGATGCTGCGCCATGGACGGGCCGATCATCTCGAAGCCGTGATCGAGAAGTTGCGTGACGCGGGAGCACAGGTCACGGCAGTCGACGGTGGTATCCGCGTGCAATCAAGCGGCAGACTCAAGGCGCAGAGCTTTCGTACCACCGAATACCCCGGTTTTCCGACTGACATGCAGGCACAGTTCATGACACTGAACGCGGTCTCCAGCGGCACCGCCAAGGTGACCGAGACGATTTTCGAAAACCGTTTCATGCACGTCAACGAGCTGGTTCGCCTGGGTGCCAATATTCAGATCGATGGCAAGGTGGCGGTGGTAGAAGGGGTGGAGAGGCTCTCCGGTGCAACCGTGATGGCCACCGACCTGCGCGCCTCGGCCAGCCTGGTGATTGCGGGCCTGGTGGCCGACGGTGAGACCCTGGTTGACCGGATTTACCATCTGGATCGGGGCTACGACCAAATGGAAACCAAGTTGCGCGGCATTGGCGCGGACATCGAAAGACTGAAGTGATCACGATTGCACTGTCCAAGGGACGCATCTTTGAAGAGACGCTGCCGCTGTTGCGCACCGCCGGCATCGAAGTGCTGGAGGACCCGGAAAAGTCCCGCAAGCTGATTCTGGCCACCAACCAGCCAGAGGTGCGGGTGTTGGTGGTGCGGGCCACCGACGTCCCCACCTATGTCCAATACGGCGGGGCTGATCTGGGCATTACCGGCAAGGACACGCTGCTGGAGCACGGCACGCAAGGCTTGGTGTCACCGCTGGACCTGCAGATTGCCAAGTGCCGCATCAGCGTGGCGGTGCGCTCGGACTTTGACTATGCCTCGGCGGTGCGCCAGGGTTCACGCCTGCGGGTAGCGACCAAATACGTGGCGATTGCGCGCGAGTTCTTTGCCACCAAGGGCGTGCACGTGGACCTGATCAAGCTCTACGGCAGCATGGAACTGGCCCCGTTGACTGGGCTGGCCGACGCTATCGTGGACTTGGTCTCCACCGGCAACACGCTCAAGGCCAATCATCTGGTGGAGGTCGAGCACATCATGGACATCAGCTCGCGCCTGGTGGTCAATCAGGCCGCGCTCAAGCTCAAGCAGGCGCCGGTGCGGGCCATCATCGACGCTTTTGCCAAGGCCTTGGCAAAGTAGTCAAGATTCAAGAATGCTATGAAATTGGTAGCTACTCCAATACGACTGTCAACGCTCGAAGCCACTTTTGAAGCTGATTTTCAGAAGCGACTGCACTGGTCTGCCGAAACCGATTCCGCGATTGAGCAGCGCGTGGCCGACATTTTGGCTGACGTTCAGCGCCGGGGCGACGAGGCGGTGTTGGCGTACACCGAACGTTTCGATGCCTTGAGCGCCCCATCCGTCCAGGCGCTGGAGCTGTCCCAGGCCGAGTTCAAGGCTGCTTTTGACGGTATTCCGGTCGCCCAGCGCGAGGCGCTGCAGGCGGCTGCGGCACGGGTGCGGAGCTACCACCAAGCGCAGAAGAAAGCTTGCGGCGAAAGCTGGAGTTACCGCGACGCCGAGGGGTCATTGTTGGGGCAGAAGGTGACGCCGCTGGACCGGGTGGGTATCTATGTGCCCGGTGGCAAGGCCGCCTACCCGTCGTCGGTACTGATGAATGCCATTCCAGCCCATGTGGCTGGTGTCGGCGAGATCACCATGGTCGTGCCCACCCCCAGGGGTGAGAAGAACCCGCTGGTGCTGGCTGCAGCGTATGTGGCGGGCGTCACCCGCGCCTTTGCCGTGGGTGGTGCGCAGGCGGTGGCGGCTTTGGCTTACGGTACCCAAACAATCCACAAAGTGGACAAGATCACCGGCCCCGGCAACGCGTACGTGGCGGCGGCAAAGCGGCGGGTGTTTGGTACGGTGGGCATCGACATGATTGCCGGTCCGAGCGAAATTCTGGTGTTGGCCGATGGCAGCACGCCGCCGGACTGGGTGGCCATGGACCTGTTCAGCCAGGCCGAACATGATGAGCTGGCGCAGAGCATTCTGCTGTGTCCGGATGCGGCTTACATCGATGCGGTGCAGGCGGCGATGGATCGTCTGCTGCCGGACATGCCGCGCGCCAACATCATTGCCAAGTCGCTCAGCGACCGAGGTGCGCTCATTCTCACGCGTGACATGGAAGAAGCTTGCGCCATCAGCAACCAGATCGCCCCGGAGCATCTGGAGGTCAGCAGCCGCGAGCCGCACCGCTGGGAGCCGCTGCTGCGGCACGCCGGCGCCATCTTCCTCGGCGCCTACACCAGCGAAAGCCTGGGGGACTACTGTGCCGGTCCGAACCACGTGCTGCCCACCAGTGGCACGGCGCGGTTTTCCTCGCCACTGGGGGTCTACGATTTTCAGAAACGCAGCAGCCTGATTGAAGTGAGTGAGCAGGGCGCGCAGACGCTGGGCAAGATCGCGGCCGTGCTGGCCCACGGCGAGGGCCTGCAAGCCCATGCACGCGCCGCCGAGATGCGACTGTCCGCCCCAAACCCTGATTGAACCAAGCCATGATTGACCTTGACAGCCTGATCCGCACCCGTATCCGCCAGGACATTGTGTCCATGCACGCCTATGCTATCCAGGAGTCCGGGGGTATGGTCAAGCTCGACATGATGGAAAACCCGCATCGGTTGCCGCTTGAGTTGCAGACCGAACTGGGGCGACGCCTGGGCGCGCTGGCGCTGAACCGCTATCCTGATGGTCACAGCAACGATTTGCGGGCCGCCTTGGCAGCTTGCGCGGAGATGCCCGCAGGCTTTGACATCATGCTGGGCAATGGTTCTGATGAGCTGATTGCCTTGTTGGCGCTGGCGTGTGATGTGCCTGCGAGCGCCGCCAACGGCTTCAAGCCTGCGAGCGTCCTGGCGCCGGTGCCGGGATTCGTGATGTACGCGATGAGCGCCCAGTTTCAGGGCTTGAGGTTTCACGGGGTGCCGTTGACGGCGGACTTCGAGTTGGATCTACCCGCCATGCTGGAGGCGATCCGCCTCCATCAACCGGCTATCACTTACCTTGCCTACCCTAACAACCCCACCGCCAACCTGTGGGACGATGTTGCGATCGAGCGCATCGTTGAAGCGGTGGGCGAGATCGGTGGTTTGGTTGTGATGGACGAGGCCTATCAGCCGTTTGCCAGTCGCAGCTACATCGACCGGGTTGCACTCTACAGCCACGTGTTGCTGATGCGTACGATGTCGAAATTTGGGCTGGCTGGCGTTCGACTGGGCTACATGATCGGCCCGAAGGCACTGATTGCCGAGATCGACAAGCTTAGGCCGCCCTTCAACATCAGCGTGTTGAACAACGCTTGCGCGCTCTTTGCACTTGAACATCGCGAAGTATTCGCCGCGCAAGCCAAGGATATATGCGCTCAGCGTGCTATGCTTTTGCAAGCGTTTGCGCAAACACCCGGTGTGCGGGCGTATCCGAGCGATGCCAACATGATCCTGCTGCGCATACTGGGCGAGGGTGACCGGGCGCAGCCCGTGTTTGAAGGCATGAAGGCGCGCAAAGTGTTGGTCAAGAACGTTTCTAAAATGCATCCATTGCTGGCCAATTGCCTGCGTGTCACCGTTGGTACCCAAGACGAGAACCGCCAAATGCTGCTAGCCCTGCACCAATCCCTATGATCCAGACCACGCCCTCTTCCTCCGCGCCCGAGCGCATTGCCGAGGTCTCGCGCAACACGGCCGAGACGCGCATCACGGTGCGTGTCAATCTGGATGGCACAGGCCAGGCCAAGTTGCACACCGGCATAGGCTTTTTTGACCACATGCTCGAGCAGATCGCCCGCCACGGCATGATCGATCTGGATATCCATGCCGAGGGTGACCTGCACATCGACGGCCACCACACGGTAGAGGACGTTGGCATTGCCCTGGGGCAAGCCGTGCACAAGGCGGTTGGCGACAAAAAAGGGATCTGTCGCTACGGCCACGCCTACGTACCGCTGGACGAGGCGCTGTCTCGCGTTGTCATTGACCTTTCCGGTCGCCCTGGCCTGATCATGAACGTGCCATTCAAGAGCGGCATGATCGGCACTTTTGACAGCCAGCTGGCGCATGAGTTCTTTCAAGGCTTTGTGAACCACGCTTTTGTCACCTTGCACATCGACAATCTGCGCGGCGAGAACGCACACCACCAGGCCGAGACCGTGTTCAAGGCCTTCGCCCGCGCGTTACGCGCCGCATTGACGCCTGACCCTCGCGCGGCGGGGACCATTCCTTCGACCAAGGGGTCGCTCTGAATCCATGGGCTTAGTTGGGCTTTTGCCCATGTCCATATTGACTAGTATGCTATGACTTTTGTAGCAACCCGAGCAACGTCAAGAACCGTGGCGGTGGTCGACTACGGCATGGGCAACCTGCGTTCGGTGTCGCAGGCCGTGCTGCATGTGGCCCAGGGCTCCGGTGTCGAGGTAGTTTGGGCGCGCCGGCCCGAAGAAGTCATGGCGGCTGAGCGCGTGGTCCTGCCTGGGCAAGGGGGTATGCGTGACTGCATGCGTGAGTTGCGCGTTTCGGGCATGTTGCCCGCCGTGCAGCATGCGGCCGCCAACAAGCCGCTGATGGGGGTCTGCGTGGGCATGCAGATGTTGCTGGATCACAGCGAAGAACTGGACACAGCCTGCCTGGGGTTGATTGCCGGCAATGTGCGGCGTTTTAAGCTGGATGGACAGTGTCAGCCTGATGGAAGTCGCTACAAAGTCCCGCAGATGGGGTGGAATCAGGTGTTTCAGACTCGACATGGTGATGCCGTGCACGCGATGTGGGGCGACGTGCCAGACCGCAGCTACTTCTATTTTGTGCACAGTTATTACGCTCAACCGTCAGATGCGCGCCACATTGCAGGCGAGGCGGACTATGGCGGACGATTCTGCGCCGTGGTTGCGCGCGATAATATTTTCGCCACGCAATTTCATCCCGAAAAAAGCGCGGACCATGGATTGGCCCTGTACCGCAACTTCCTTCACTGGAATCCTTGACTGCCGTTTTCCCAGCAGGGTAGGGTTCAGCCACGCCGTCTTCACGCGAAGTTTCTCCATCTCCCACCATCATGCTGCTGATTCCCGCCATTGATCTCAAAGACGGCCACTGTGTTCGCCTCAAGCAGGGCGACATGGGGCAATCCACCACCTTTGGCGAGGATCCGCCCGTGATGGCGCGCAGCTGGGTGGGCAAAGGCGCGCGGCGCCTGCATCTGGTGGACCTGAACGGCGCGTTCGCCGGCCAGCCCAAGAACGAGATGGCGATCCGCAAGATCCTCAAGAGCGTCGGCGGCGAAGTCGATGTGCAACTGGGCGGCGGTATCCGCGACCTTGACACCATCGAGCGCTACCTCGATGCCGGGTTGCGCTACGTCATCATCGGCACGGCGGCTGTAAAGAACCCCGGGTTTCTGCAAGACGCCTGCACCGCGTTTGGCGGCCACATCATCGTTGGCCTGGACGCCAAGGACGGCAAAGTTGCCACCAACGGCTGGAGCAAGCTGTCGCACCACGATGTAATCGATTTGGCCAAGAAGTTCGAGGACTACGGCGTGGAGTCCATCATCTACACCGACATCGGCCGCGACGGCATGTTGTCGGGCATCAATATCGAGGCCACGGTCAAGCTGGCGCAGGCCCTGGCCATTCCCGTGATCGCGTCCGGCGGGCTGAGCAACATGGCCGATATCGAGGCGCTGTGCGCGGTCGAGAACGAGGGCATCGAAGGCGTGATTTGCGGCCGTGCCATCTACAGTGGTGACCTGGACTTTGCCGCAGCCCAGGCGCGGGCGGACGAACTCAACGGGTAGGCTCAAGCCAGTCAACCAAGTGCTCGCAAAACGAATTATTCCCTGCTTGGACGTTACCGGCGGTCGGGTTGTCAAAGGCGTCAATTTTGTCGAACTGCGGGATGCCGGCGATCCGGTGGAAATCGCGGCGCGCTACAACGAGCAGGGTGCCGACGAACTCACGTTCCTGGACATCACCGCCACCAGTGACGGGCGCGATCTGATCCTGCACATCATCGAGGCGGTGGCGTCGCAGGTTTTCATTCCGCTTACCGTTGGTGGCGGCGTTCGCACCGTGGACGATGTGCGCCGGCTGCTCAACGCCGGGGCGGACAAAACCAGCTTCAACTCGGCTGCCATTGCCAACCCCCAGGTGATCGAGGATGCCTCCCACAAGTATGGCGCGCAGTGCATCGTGGTCGCGATCGATGCCAAGCGGCGCTCGCCGCAGGAGGCACAGCGCCTGGATGAGCGCGGCCAGCCGATCGGTCCGGGTTGGGATGTGTTCAGCCATGGTGGGCGCAAGAACACGGGGCTCGACGCCGTGGCCTGGGCGCGCGACATGGCGCGCCGCGGTGCGGGCGAGATCTTGCTCACCAGCATGGATCGTGATGGCACCAAGTCCGGCTTCGACCTCGCGCTGACCCGCTCAGTCAGCGACGCGGTGAGTGTGCCGGTGATCGCCTCTGGAGGCGTGGGCACGCTGGAGCACCTGGCCGATGGCATCCAGCAGGGCGGTGCCGATGCCGTGCTGGCGGCCAGCATCTTCCACTATGGCGAGTACACCGTGGGCCAGGCCAAGGCGGCGATGGCGCGGCGCGGCATTCCGGTGAGGATGTGACAAGCCCTTTGGGTTTGCGCGCAGCGCATGGCGGCGTCTGCCCCCACCCAACGGGGCCACATTGGCGGCGCGGCAGAGTTGGCTCAACGATGGCGCTGTCAATCGAGCGCTTTCTGTTGGCGCCTTCAAATCACGGACAATTCATCCATGAACTGGTTGAACGACATTAAATGGGATTCGCAGGGCCTGGTTCCGGTGATCGCGCAGGAGCTGGGCAGCAAGGACGTGCTCATGTTCGCCTGGATGAACCGCGAGGCCCTGCAGAAGACGGCGGAACTGGGCCGCGCTGTGTATTTCAGCCGCTCGCGGGGAAAACTGTGGTTCAAGGGCGAGGAGTCCGGTCACGTGCAGACAGTGCATGAGATCCGCGTCGACTGCGACAATGACGTGCTGCTGCTACAGGTCACGCAGACCGGCCATCAGCCGGGGATTGCTTGCCACACCGGTCGTCACAGCTGTTTTTTCAGCGTCTTGCGGGACGGCCAATGGCTGGCCACCGAACCCGTGCTCAAAGACCCCAAGTCTATCTACCCATGAAAACCATGTCACTTACGGATGCCCCGGCGCACAGTGGCGCCGACACCCTGGCGCGCCTGGCGACGGTGATCGAGAGCCGTTTGCCGCAGCACGGTGGGGACGCGGACACCAGTTATGTGGCGCGGCTGCTGCAAAAGGGCCCGGATGCGTTCTTGAAAAAGATTGGCGAAGAAGCCACTGAGGTGGTGATGGCCGCCAAGGACGCCGATCACGGTGGCGACACGGCCAAGGTGGTCAATGAAGTGGCTGACCTGTGGTTCCACTGCATGGTGGCACTGGCCCACTATGGCTTGAAGCCTGCAGATGTGTTGGCCGAGCTGGATCGGCGAGCGGGCACCAGTGGCATTGAAGAAAAGGCGTTGCGAAAGGCAGTGGCGCGTGAAGGAGTGATGAAATGAATCAGACCTCACTTGACCCACAACAGCTTCAGTCGCTCAATACCGTGGGCACGATCAGCTATATCCTGCACCTGATCGTGGCGATTGGCGCGCTGGTTCCCGGCGGGCAGTTTGGACCGGTGCTGCTGATCGTGGCGCTGGTGCTGGACCTGGTCAATCGTGACAAGGCCGAGGGTACGTGGCATGCCTCGCACTTCAGGTGGCGAATTCGCAGTGTTTTGATCGCTGCGGTCTTGTACGTGGTGACCATCCCGCTGTGGATTCTGTTCATTTTTCCGGGTTGGATCGCCTGGGCGTTGATCTCGGTTTGGTTTCTGTATCGCATCGTGAGCGGCATGGTGGCCATGAACAAGGGTCTGCCGATAGGAGCCGCAGTATGAATGCGCCGGTTGTCAGTTTCGACGCCAGTTGCCTCTTCTGCAAGATCGTTGCCGGACAGATACCGTCCAAGGTGGTCTACCAGGACGATGAACTTTTTGTCTTCCACGACATCCATCCCTGGGCGCCAGTGCATTTTCTGATGATTCCGAAGTTGCACATTCCATCCATGGCGCAACTCGGTCCGGAGCACGCGGCCCTGATGGGGCGCATGATGGTGCTGGCACCCAAGCTGGCCTTGCAGGAGGGATGTAACCCGTATCCGGACGGCGGATTCCGGATGTTGAGCAACACTGGGGCTGAAGGGCGGCAGGAAGTTCAACACCTGCATGTTCATGTAATGGGTGGCCCTCGGCCCTGGGTGCGGGGTTAATTTGTCTTGATCGCCGTCCATGGTTTGGGCTGGCGACTAAAATTGAAGCAATTCCTCAGGAGAACACCATGGGTTTGTCGACCACGCATCTGATCATCTTTCTGGTAATCATCATTGTCATTTTTGGTACCAAGAAACTCAGGAACATTGGCTCCGACCTGGGTGGAGCTGTCAAGGGTTTCAAGGATGGCATGAAGGATGGCGCCGAAAAGCCCACCGAGACTGCCGCGTCGGCTACACCCGTGCAGCAAGTCGCGGGTGCCCCAGCGGCCGCCAAGGAAACCATCGACGTTGAAGCCAAGACCAAGGCCTAAGTGCTTGACATTGGCGTTACCAAGCTCGCCATCATTGGCGGCATAGCGCTGGTCGTGATCGGCCCGGAAAAACTGCCAGGGCTGGCGCGCACGATCGGTACACTGCTGGGGCGCGCACAACGCTACGTCGCTGATGTCAAGTCAGAGGTCAGCCGATCGATGGAGCTTGACGAGCTCAAGAAGATGAAGGACTCGATGGAAAGTGCCGCGCGCGACGTGCAGAGCACGATCCAGACCAATGCCAGTGACTTCGAAAAATCGTGGACGGAAGCAACCGACACTGCCGCGCAGGCGTCGACCGAGGTGTCATCGGCAGTCCTGCCGGCCTATCAGCATCCCAAGAAGAAGTGGCGTATCAAACAAGGGGCCACGCCGCGCTGGTACAAGGCGCGCAATGGTGTGCGCGCGCACGTTCAGTCCGGCGCTGCACGCGTGGCGCGTTTCCGGCCTCAAAAGTGGAACGGCTGAGCGCCGGGATGACACGCGATGACTGAGCCTTCCAAGAAGGACGACGAGCTTGCCGGAACCGAGCAACCTTTTGTCCAGCATCTGATTGAACTGCGGGATCGTCTGCTCTACGCGGCGTACGGCGTGGGCGCGGTGTTGATTGTGCTGTTGTTCTATCCTGGCCCGTCGCAGCTCTATGACCTGCTTGCCATGCCCTTGGTCAAAGCCCTGCCTGAGGGCTCCAAGATGATTGCGGTGGGAGTTGTGTCGCCGTTTCTGGTGCCGATCAAGGTTTCCGTGATGGTTGCCATCGGGGTTGCCTTGCCGTGGGTGCTGTACCAGGTGTGGGCGTTCGTGGCGCCAGGCCTGTACAAGCACGAGCGCCGACTGGTGATGCCACTGGTGGTGGCCAGCACCTTGCTGTTCTATGCCGGAGCGGCGTTCTGCTACTTTTTTGTGTTTGGGCAGGCGTTTCCGGCGATTCAAAAGATGTCACCGGCGTCGGTGGCGGTAACGCCGGATATCGAGGCGTACCTGGACTTTGTCATCACCATGTTCATTGCCTTCGGCGTGGCCTTTGAAGTGCCCATTGCGGTCATTATTCTGGCGCGCATGGGCATTGTCAGTATCGTCCAGCTGAAAGCGTTCCGGTCCTACTTCATTGTCGGGGCGGCCGCCGTGGCGGGTCTGGTCACACCGCCGGACCCAGTCTCGATGATCGCCCTGTTGCTGCCCATGTGCCTGCTCTACGAGGTCGGCATCTGGGCGGCGCAGATCTTCATCAAACACACCAAGGCGCCCGAGGACGAATCGCAAGCAGCCAAGGTGTGATGCGGTACTGAGTGCTCTGCACTGGGACGGCGCGTTTATTGTGCCAGCCGTCTGGGTTTGGGACGTACCCCGGGTGTAACTTGCAGTGTCAATTGGTCGTCGCGACGAATCACCGCAAAAGGCGAGGCGGTGCCAGGTTTCAAAGCGGCAACCTTGGAGAGCAATTCGGAAACACTGGTGACCGGCTTGCCCGCCACGCCCGCGATCACATCACCCGGACGAATGCCAGCGCGGGCCGCCGGCCCGTTCTGTAGCACGCCTGTGATAATCACGCCCTGCTTGGCCTTGACGCCAAAAGTCTCGGCCAGCTCGGTCGACAACTCGTTGGGTTCGACGCCAATCCACCCACGGGTGACCTGACCGTCCTTGACGATACCGTCCATCACCATGCGGGCGGTTGACACCGGAATCGCAAAGCCGATGCCCATGTTGCCGCCCGAGCGCGAATAGATGGCGGTGTTGATGCCCAGCAGATTGCCGCTGGTGTCGACCAACGCGCCGCCGGAGTTGCCCGGATTGATCGCTGCATCCGTTTGAATGAAGTCCTCGAACGTGTTGATGCCCAGCTGGTTGCGCCCCATCGCACTGACAATGCCGCTGGTGACGGTTTGCCCAACACCAAATGGATTGCCAATAGCCAGAACTTGGTCCCCGACTTGCAGCGCTTCGGCGCTGCCCATGGTGATCACAGGAAGTTTGTCGAGTTCAATCTTCAGAATTGCCAGATCGGTGTCAGGGTCCGTGCCGATTACCTTGGCTCGTGCGCGGCGGCTGTCGTTGAGGACGACTTCAATCGCATCGGCCCCTTCAACGACGTGGTTGTTGGTCAGGATGTATCCGTCGCCGCTGACGATCACGCCGCTGCCCAGACCAGACTGAGGCTCGCCACCTTGATCGCCAAAGAAGAACTTGAACCAGGGGTCATCTGCGCGGGGGTGTCGTCGTGCGGCCTTGCTGGTGTTGATGCTGACCACTGCGGCAGAGGCCTTTTGTGCGGCCAGGCGAAAGCTGCCAGCAGGTGCGTTCCCGGGCGACGCGGCGGGTGCTTCGACGGTGGTCACGGTTCGATGAGCGGCTGCGGACTTGCCAAGCCAATCGGGTTGAAGCGTTGCGACCACGAAGTAGCCGGCCAACAGGATGGTCGCGGTTTGCGAGAAGAGCAGCCAGAGTTGTTTCATGCGGATTCCATCGAAGGCGAAGTGTTTGCCAACGGATTTCGGTGAGCGTGTCGGAAATTGTAGGCCCCGCACGAAGACATTGCTCCCGATGTAGGCCTGCCCGGGCTGGTTTCGCATCTTGATCGATGCAAAACCGGCTTGCGCTGCGCGTTGTAGAGTGGAGCCATGGGTGATCGACGTCTGATTCATATTCATGTGCATGCACCACCGAAGCCGCTCCAGGGCGAGGGCTGCAACGGTTGTGGTGTGTGTTGTCTACTGGAGCCGTGTCCGCTCGGGGTGTTGTTGACGCAGGCACGTCGCGGTGCCTGCGTCGCCGTGCAGTGGGACGACACAGCGTTGCACTATCGCTGCAGCGCCGTGACCGCGCCGCGTGCTGTTTTGGATCACGCTTTGCCCGCCTGGTTGCATGGCGTGGCGCCATGGGGCGAAAAGGTGCTGTCGGTCCTGGCGCCGCGCTGGATATCGCAGGGCACGGGCTGCGACTGTGACGCGCAGATTGACGCGCAAGGCGTGACCGACAAGGACATGCGTAACGCGCAGTCAGATGGTTGACAATTCAGCTTCGATCTTCTGACGACCCACGATGCTCCAACCCTCGACCCCCGACGTTACGCGTGAGACGCTTCTAAGCACGCTGGATGCGACGCTGGTGCCTGAACGCTTCAAGGACTATGGCCCCAATGGCCTGCAAGTCGAGGGCAAGGCGACGGTGCGCAAGTTGGTCTCGGGCGTGACAGCCAGTCGGGCCCTGATCGAGGCCGCCATTTCGGAAGGGGCGGACGCGATCCTGGTCCACCATGGTCTGTTCTGGCGTGGCCAGGACGGGTGTGTCCGCGGCTGGATGAAGCAGCGACTGGCGCTTCTGCTGGCGCACGACATCAGTCTGTTTGCCTACCACTTGCCGCTCGATGCGCACCCCGAACTGGGCAACAACGCCCAACTCGGTCGCAAGCTGGGCTTGAGCGCCACCAAGCGATTTGGCGAGCAGGACCTTGGCTTTCTGGGCGAGCGCGCAGACACTGGCCTGTTCGAGAGTGCCCAAGCGCTGGCGACCCATGTCGAACGGATGGTCCACCACCCTGTCACCCTCGTTGACACGGGGCACAATGCCTTGACGCGAATTGCGTGGTGCAGCGGCGGTGCACAGGGCTATTTCGAGGCGGCCATCGCTGCTGGCGCGCAGGCATTTATAACCGGTGAAATTTCGGAGCCGCAGGCACACTACGCGCGTGAGAGTGGTGTGGCCTACCTGGCGTGTGGTCACCATGCCAGCGAGCGCTACGGGGTTGCGGCGCTGGCGGCCCATGTGGCGGCGCAGCTGGGCTTGGCGCATACGTTCGTGGACATCGACAACCCGGCCTGACCTGACTGCATCCACCCGTGAAGAAACCTATCGTCATTACATTGGGTGACCCCGCCGGTATTGGTCCGGAGACCATCGCCATGGCGTTCCGGGATGCGCCCGATGTGACCCGGGGTTGCTTTGTTGCGGGCGATCTTGGCAGCATGCGACGCGCCACCCGAATCATTGCGGGCGGCGGTGTTTCGTTGCCTATGGCGACAATCACTTCACCAGACGATGCAATGACGGTGCCGCCGCGCTGCATCCCGCTGATTCAGGTGGTGCCGGTTGATACGGCAGTCGCGATCGGGCGCATCAGCGCCGCGGCTGGGTTGATTGCAGGGCAGTGTGTTGTGTGGGCGGCGCGAGCCGCATTGGCTGGGGATGTGGCGGCGATGGTGACAGCCCCTCTGCATAAAGAGGCTCTGCACGCGGCGGGACCGCCCTACAATGCTTTCCCGGGGCACACCGAGCTTTTGCAGGCGCAAGCCGCAGCCTTCATGGGCAAGAACGTAGCCGAGGTTCCGGTGCGCATGATGCTCGCAAATGACGAGCTGCGCACGGTGCTGGTCAGCATTCATGTGTCCTTGCGCGTGGCCTTGGACGCTGTCACTCTGGACAATGTCCTTCAGACTTTGATCATCACGGACCAATCCTTGCGAGCGCTGCTGGGTCGATCACCCAAGATTGCGGTGGCGGGACTCAATCCCCATGCCGGCGAAGGGGGGCTGTTCGGGCGCGAGGACCTTGATGTCATCGCGCCGGCGGTCGCAGCTGCACGTCAGCGCGGCATCGATGCTTTCGGGCCGTACGCACCGGATACGGTCTTCATGCGCGCCCGAAGTACCTTGCAGCGACCGGGGGAGTTCGACGTGGTCGTAGCGATGTACCATGACCAGGGCCTGATTCCGGTGAAGTACCTGGGCGTTGACAAGGGCGTCAACGTCACGCTTGGGCTACCACTGCTGCGAACCAGTCCAGACCACGGTACGGCTTTTGATATTGCGGGAACTGGCCGCGCGGACGCCTCCAGCTTGATCGAGGCGATCCGCATGGCGCGCGCTCTGGCTCAAGGTTGACAAGTCCCAATGCAGCCCTGGAGGGCGCATTGCACAGCCCAGCGCGGAGGCACGCCAATGCGAGCCTATTTCTTCAGGTTGTCTCGAATTTCGCGCAGTAACAATATGTCCTCGGCTGTCGGAGCAGGCGCTGGTGGGGGCGCTGCTTTCTTCAGGCGGTTGATTTGTTTGACCATCATGAAAATGATGAAGGCCAGGATGGCGAAATTGACAGCCACAGTGATGAAGTTGCCGTAGGCAAAAACCGGCACACCCGCTTTCTTCAATGCGTCCAATGTCATGGCGGTGCCGGCGGGGGGTGTTCCGAGCACCACGAACAAGCTGGAGAAGTCGAGCTTGCCAAAAAGCGCGCCGACGACCGGCATGATCAGGTCCGCGACGACCGAGTCCACGATCTTGCCAAAGGCTGCGCCAATAATCACGCCAACCGCCAAGTCCATGACATTGCCCTTGACGGCAAAGTCCTTGAATTCCTGCATCATTCCCATGCCTGTCGCTCCAAAGGTTGAAAGGTCGCCAGTATTGCGCAAATGCTTTGATCCTGCTCAGTTTTTGTTCAGCGGGCAGCCGATTGCCCTCAGCTACAATCACAGGTTGTTCCCAAAAGCGTCGTTTTTCCTTGAGGATACCCATGAGTGAAACCCTTGCCGATAGCGGCCAGATCGACTCCAGCAAGCGAACCTGGTTGATTGCAACCAGTTGCGCCGGGGCAGTCGGTACGGCGGCCGTTGCCGTACCTTTTGTGAGTACGTTCCAGCCTTCGGAGAAAGCCAAAGCGGCCGGTGCAGCGGTGGAAGCCGACATTTCGGCCCTCAAACCGGGTGAAAAGATGACGGTGGAATGGCGTGGCAAGCCGGTCTGGATCGTGCGTCGCACGCCAGAGCAGCTCGCTGCCCTTAAGACACTTGACGCGAAGCTGGCCGATCCCAGGTCGGCGCGCAATCCGGATGAGCTGACACCCGTGTACGCGCGTAACGAAGGGCGCTCGATCAAGCCTGAAATCTTTGTCACGGTGGGTATTTGCACCCATTTGGGCTGCTCGCCGTCGGACAAATTCCAGACCGGCGCGCAACCGTCACTGCCGGACGACTGGCAAGGTGGATTTTTCTGCCCGTGCCACGGCTCGACGTTCGATATGGCTGGACGCGTCTACAAGAACGTTCCGGCTCCCGACAACCTCGAAGTACCACCCCACATGTACCTCTCGGACGCCAAGCTTCTCATTGGTGAAGACAAGAAGGCCTAAGAAAGAACGACATGGCTGAATTTCACGAAATCTCTCCCAACGCCTCGGCGACGGAAAAACTCGTCAATTGGGTGGACAACCGCTTCCCAATGACAAAGCTCTTTAAAGAGCACATGAGCGAGTACTACGCGCCCAAGAATTTCAATGTCTGGTACATCTTCGGGTCGCTGTCCCTGCTGGTGCTGGTGATCCAGATCGTGACCGGCATATTTCTCACCATGAACTACAAGCCAGATGCGGCGCTCGCGTTTGGCTCGGTCGAGTACATCATGCGTGATGTGCCCTGGGGTTGGCTGATTCGCTACATGCATTCAACCGGGGCCTCGGCCTTCTTTGTTGTGGTCTACCTGCACATGTTTCGCGGCCTCATGTACGGCAGCTATCGCAAGCCGCGCGAGCTGATCTGGATTTTTGGATGTGCGATCTTTCTGGCCCTGATGGCCGAAGCCTTCATGGGTTATTTGCTTCCCTGGGGCCAAATGAGTTATTGGGGCGCGCAGGTGATCGTCAATCTGTTCTCGGCTATTCCCTTTATTGGTCCTGATCTGGCGCTGCTGATTCGTGGTGACTATGTGGTCGGCGACGCCACCTTGAACCGCTTCTTCAGCTTTCACGTGATTGCTGTGCCATTGGTCTTGCTGGGCTTGGTGGTCGCGCACATCATCGCCTTGCATGAAGTTGGCTCCAACAATCCTGATGGCGTGGAGATCAAGGCCACACGCGGCCCGGACGGGCGCCCTCTGGACGGCATCCCGTTTCACCCGTATTACTCGGTGCACGACATCTTTGGAGTCGGCGTCTTTTTGTTCGTGTTCTCGGCAATTGTGTTCTTTGCGCCGGAGTTGGGCGGTTACTTTCTTGAGTACAACAACTTCATCCCGGCCGACCCGCTCAAGACCCCCTTGCACATCGCACCGGTGTGGTACTTCACACCCTTTTATTCGATGCTGCGCGCTGTCACGAGCGAAATGATGTACGTTCTAATTGCCTGTGTCCTGCTGGGAGCGGGCTTGGGCGTGGCCAAGGTGAAGATGCCCGCCATCTTCAAAGCCGCCATCGTTGGCTTTGCGGTGGTGGTGGTGGCGATGATGCTGGCCATTGACGCCAAGTTCTGGGGCGTTGTGGCTATGGGTGGTGGCGTTGTGATCTTGTTCTTCTTGCCGTGGCTGGACTTCAGCCCGGTCAAGTCGATTCGCTACCGGCCTAACTGGCACAAGTACCTGTACGCGGTCTTTGTGATCAACTTCCTGGTGTTGGGCTATCTTGGCATGCTGCCGCCGTCAACGATTGGCGGTCGCGTGTCACAGATCGGAACCCTGTTTTACTTCGGTTTCTTCCTGCTTATGCCATGGTGGAGTCGCCTGGGTGAATCCAAGCCAGTGCCCAGTCGCGTCACATTCGTGGCCCACTAAGTCGGAGACAAGATTCATGAAATTCATTGGGTTTAGCAAGAAAGCCATGCTGGCATGGGTCGCCGCGTTCGGTCTGAGTGTGGGCGTGCATGCCAGCGAAGGCGGAATCCCCTGGGACAAGGCCCCCAACCGGACCAATGACATGGCTGCACTGCAAAACGGTGCCAAACTGTTTGTCAACTATTGCCTGAACTGCCATTCGGCGGCGTTCATGCGCTTCAATCGCCTGCAGGACATTGGCCTGACCAACCAGCAGATCAAAGACAACCTGTTGGTGACCAATGGCAAGGTCGGTGACACCATGAAGGCGGCCATTGACCCCAGGCAAGCCGCCGAGTGGTTTGGTGCCAATCCCCCCGATTTGTCCGTGATTGCCCGCTCGCGTGCTGGCTCCCAGGGCAGTGGCGCGGACTACCTGTACACCTACATGCGCACGTTCTACCGGGACGATACCAAGCCAACCGGCTGGAACAACCTGGCGTTCCCGAATATTGGCATGCCACACGTTCTGTGGGAGCTGCAGGGGGATCGTCGTCCGGTTTTTGAGTCTGTGATGGATCACGGTCAAGCGACTCAGAAGGTGAAAAAGTGGGAGCAGCTCAGTCCCGGCACCATGAGTCCTGAGCAGTACGATCAGGCGGTGGGGGATTTGGTGAGCTATCTCCAGTGGATGGGCGAGCCGGTCCAGAACACGCGAGTTCGCATTGGGGTGTGGGTGCTGATGTTCTTGGGCATCTTCACATTCCTGGCCTGGCGACTGAACGCGGCGTATTGGAAAGACATCAAATAAGACAGCTTGATGGTCTGGTTTGGCTTGCTTGCGGGCGGGCCGGATCTTTCAGAGTGGGCGTGCATGATGCATCCCACTCTTTTGATTTTTAGGAGCTCCCACCATGATGGTTTTGTACTCGGGTACTACTTGCCCCTTTTCGCATCGTTGCAGATTTGTCCTGTTTGAGAAGGGCATGGACTTTGAGATTCGCGATGTGGACCTGTATAACAAGCCGGAGGACATCAGTGTGATGAACCCCTATGGCCAGGTTCCGATTCTGGTCGAGCGCGACCTGATCCTTTATGAATCCAACATCATCAACGAGTACATCGATGAGCGGTTCCCCCATCCGCAGTTGATGCCCGGTGATCCGGTTGATCGTGCGCGTGTTCGCCTGTTTCTGCTCAATTTCGAGAAGGAATTGTTTGTCCACGTGTCCACGCTCGAATCACGTGCTACCAAGAGTAACGAGAAGGCTTTGGAAAAGGCGCGCGCCCATATTCGCGACCGTTTGACCCAACTCGCTCCGGTGTTCCTGAAGAACAAGTTCATGCTGGGCGAGGGTTTCTCGATGCTCGATGTTGCCATCGCGCCCTTGCTGTGGCGGTTGGATTATTACGGAATCGACCTTAGCAAGAACGCGGCACCCCTGCTGAAATACGCTGAGCGGATTTTTTCGCGTCCTGCTTACATCGAAGCGTTGACGCCGTCCGAGAAGGTGATGCGAAAGTAAGCCGAGACTGTGATGCCCACGCTTGATGGATCTGACACCACGTCGACGCGCCCGTACCTGATTCGAGCGCTCTATGAATGGTGTACCGACAATGGACTGACCCCGTACGTGGCGGTGCGGGTCGACGATTCGGTGCAGGTGCCGCGCGAGTACGTGAAAAACGGCGAGATCGTGCTCAATGTCAGCATGGATGCCACCAGCTCGCTCAAGCTGGGGAACGAGTTTATCGAGTTCAAGGCCCGATTTGCCGGGACCGCTCGTGACATCATGGTGCCGATAAGTCATGTGTTGGCGATCTATGCGCGCGAGACCGGACAGGGCATGTCGTTTCCGGCAGTCAGCGTCGCCGCGGGCGTGCCCACTGACACTGGACAGGTTGGACTTCTGTCGGTGGCTGACCCGGCCGCCGAAAGCCGCGAGCAAAAGGATGGCAAGGCTGGAAATCGGCCGCTCGATCCGCAGCCTCCGCGGCCCACCGCAGGTGGCCGGCCCTCACTCAAGCGAGTCAAATAATCTGCTTCGTGGCAAGCTGATTGCTGAGGGCTTCCCTTAGAATACCCGCATCGCCGATTTAGCTCAGTTGGTAGAGCAACCGCCTTGTAAGCGGTAGGTCATCAGTTCGAATCCGATAATCGGCACCATTTCATCATTCGCGTCAGGGCACGGTGGAGCGACCCCCCGGTGGGATTTGTACCTTGAGCCTAATTGAGGTAACCTCCCATCCCTTGACCCGCAAGTGAGATTCCAGGGCGGGCAGGATTTGTCGGACTTTTGCTGCCACGGCGTTGTTGTCGACCAGCAGGCACCAGGTGCCCTTATCAATGGGCCCCGCTTGGATGCAAGGGCGCAGCGAGTCAGGTATGAGGGATGCAACCGCCTTCAATCGCGCGGTCGAGTCCTGCGAGAGCTCAATCAGTCTGGCCAGCGCCGGTGTGTCTTGCGTCGCTAGCAGGAGCGGAATCGGAACGTGTCGGCGGGTCGTCATGGGCCGTGTTGCTGAGAGGAAGTCTGAATGCACTTGATTATCACGGATGCATGGCTGGCCCGAACCAGGGCCATTCATCTCAGCGGGACCAAGCTGCTGCTGTCAGTGGTTGTGGCGTCACTCGTTCTGATGTTGGTGGCGGCAGGTCTGTACCACTGGGTGTTTCTCAAAGGCGCTCGCGAAGGTTGGCCGATCATCGGATCGTTGGTGCGATTGGTTGTCAAAGACGAGTTTGACCAGCGCGATCGCTTCATGCGTGAAAACCTCGATGTGATGGCCCGAAAGCTCGGCGATATGCAGGCCAAGATGATGCAGCTTGAAGCGCTTGGCGAGCGGGTTTCGGGGCTCGCCGGCGTCAATCCGGAAGAGATCAAGCGCCGTCCCGGCCAGGGTGGTGCACTGGTGTCGGGGCGAACGCTTTCCCTTGACGATTTGCAGGCGACCCTGCGCGACCTGGAAGAGCTGACCGATCAGCGCACCGATTTCTTGACCGTGATTGAGTCTCGGCTGTTTGATCTCAAAGTGCTGGGCATGATGGTGCCGACGCAACGGCCAGTTGCTGCTGGGGATTTGGGTTCAGCGTTCGGTTGGCGTATTGATCCGATCACAGGAGGTTCCGCGCTGCATACTGGTCTGGACTACCAGGCCGACGTGGGCACGGCCATTTTGGCTGCTGCCGGTGGTGTGGTTGTGACTCAGGAGTTCCATTCGGCCTATGGCAACATGGTCGAGGTAGACCATGGAAACGACTTGGTGACGCGCTACGCACACGCTTCGAAGGTGCTGGTCAAGAAGGGCGACTTGGTCAAGCGGGGGCAGAAGATTGCGGAGGTCGGGACAACTGGGAGATCGACCGGCCCACACTTGCATTTCGAAGTCCTTGTACAAGGCGTGCCGCAGAATCCGCAGAAGTTTCTGGCCGCTGGGCAGGCCGCGGCTGGCGGTGCTGTGGTCAGTAGCGTGTTGAACTTCGCCGGCCAAACCGCAAAGCGCCTGCCACGTCGAAGGTAAAATCGCCGGTCTGGTTGAACTGGCGCAGCGCTTTGGCGTTGAGGCGATTGTAATTTGCCGCTGGCGACCCCATCTTTCTTTGATTAATAAAGGATTGCGCTGTTCGGCTGGCCCAGGTGGGCTGGTGGGGCGGTTGTGCATTCATGGCCACCAACATTCTTACCAAGATCTTCGGCAGTCGCAATGACCGCCTGCTCAAGCAATACCGGCAAAGCGTGGTTCGCATCAACGCAATGGAGCCGGATTTTGAGAAGCTGACCGATGACGCGCTGCGCCAGAAGACGCAGGACTTCAAAGAGCGGGTGTCCAGGGGTGAATCATTGGACAGTTTGCTGCCAGAGGCTTTTGCGGTAGTGCGAGAGGGCTCCAAGCGTGTCATGAAGATGCGCCATTTTGATGTCCAGTTGCTCGGCGGAATGTCGCTACACCAAGGGAAGATTTCCGAAATGGGTACCGGTGAGGGTAAGACGTTGACGGCGACGCTGCCGGTCTACCTCAATGCGCTGACCGGTAAGGGCGTGCATGTCGTTACCGTCAACGATTACCTGGCCAATCGAGACGCGGTCTGGATGGGCAAGCTGTACAACTTCCTTGGTCTGACAGTCGGCATCAATTTGCCGCAAATGCCTCGCGAGGAGAAGCAGGCGGCGTACCGCGCAGACATTACCTACGGCACCAACAACGAGTACGGATTTGACTACTTGCGTGACAACATGGTGTACGAGGTGGCCGACCGAGTCCAGCGCGGGCTGAACTACGCCATCGTGGACGAGGTGGATTCGATTCTGATCGATGAGGCGCGAACGCCGCTGATCATCAGTGGCCAGGCAGAAGACCACACCGACCTTTATATCGCCATCAACAAAGTGGTTCCTTCGTTGCAGCGACAAGAGGGGGAGGCGGATCCCCGGACTGGTGAGGGCATCACCAAGCCGGGCGACTTCACTGTCGACGAGAAGAGTCACCAAGTTTTTCTGACAGAGCAGGGGCACGAGAATGCCGAACGCATCCTGTTTGGCTTGGGGCTGATTCCCGAAGGCGCTACGCTGTACGACCCGGCCAACATCACCCTGGTGCACCACCTGTATGCGGCCTTGCGCGCCAATCATTTGTACCACCGTGACCAGCACTATGTGGTTCAGGAGGGTGAGATCGTCATCGTCGATGAGTTCACCGGGCGATTGATGTCGGGCCGTCGTTGGAGCGATGGGCTGCATCAAGCAGTCGAGGCTAAAGAGGGCGTGGCGATACAGGCCGAGAACCAGACCATGGCCTCGATCACGTTCCAGAACTACTTTCGCCTGTATGGAAAACTCGCCGGCATGACCGGTACCGCGGATACGGAGGCCTACGAATTCCAGGAGATTTACGGTCTTGAAACGGTGGTCATGCCACCGAATCGGCCGAGCCGCAGGGAGGATCAACTCGATCGCGTCTACAAGACCACGCGTGAGAAGTACCAGGCCGCGATCCAGGACATTCGTGAGTGTCATGAGCGTGGCCAGCCAGTCTTGGTCGGCACCACCTCAATCGAGAACTCGGAGATCATTTCCAAGCTGTTGGACGCCGAGAAGCTGCCCCATCAGGTTTTGAACGCGAAGCAGCATGCGCGTGAGGCCGAGATCGTTGCGCAAGCGGGTAGTGCGGGCATGATCACGATTGCAACCAATATGGCTGGTCGGGGTACCGACATTGTCTTGGGTGGCAACGTGAGTAAGCTGCTCGAAGCCGTTGAGGCTGACGAATCGCTGGATACCGCAGCAAAGAAGTCAAAGACCGAAGCCATTCGAGCGCAGTGGCTGATTGATCATGAGAAGGTCACCTCCCTTGGAGGCCTGCGCATCATCGCGACCGAGCGGCACGAGTCGAGACGAATCGACAATCAGCTGCGCGGGCGTTCCGGCCGTCAGGGTGACCCGGGTTCGTCGCGCTTTTATTTGAGTCTGGATGATGCGTTGATGCGTATCTTCGCCGGGGATCGGGTCAAGGCGATCATGGATCGACTGAAGATGCCTGATGGAGAGGCGATTGAGGCCGGGATTGTCACGCGTAGCATTGAGAGCGCGCAGCGCAAAGTAGAGGCACGCAACTTCGACATGCGCAAACAATTGCTGGAATACGACGATGTCGCCAATGATCAGCGTAAAGTGATCTACCAACAGCGCAACGAGATTCTGGATGCGACCGACCTGTCGGCCCAGATCAAGTCATTGCGAGAAGGTTGCTTTGCTGACCTGGTGCGACAGTATGTCCCGGCCGAGTCGGTCGAGGAGCAGTGGGATATTCCAACGCTTGAGAAGTTGTTGAACGACGAATGGCAGGTGTCGGTGCCGCTGCAGCAGGACGTTAGCGCTGCGAGCGCCATCACCGGCGAGGACATTGTCGAGAAAGTCTGTGATCAAGCCAATGCGGTGTTTGCCGCAAAGGTGGCGCAGGTAGGTGCTGAGAGTTTCACTCAGTTCGAACGCATGGTGCTGCTGCAAAGTATTGACACACACTGGCGTGAGCATTTGAGTTCGCTTGACTACTTGCGTCAAGGCATCCATTTGCGCGGCTATGCCCAGAAGCAGCCCAAGCAGGAATACAAACGCGAGGCCTTCGAGCTGTTTGGTCAGCTTCTTGATTCCGTGAAGAACGACGTGACCAAGGTCCTGATGACAGTCAGGATTCAGTCGTCTGAACAATTGGAGCAGGCTGCCGTGGACATGGAGGAGCGGGCCGAGAGTATCGCCAATGTGACCTACACCGCGCCGACCGAGAGCGGCGATGTTGAGGTAACGACAGATGAAGCCAGCCGCCATTTAGCCAAGTTTGGGGTTCAGGCCAACGTCCCGCGGGTCGGTCGCAATGACCCCTGTCCGTGCGGCAGCGGTAAGAAATACAAGCAGTGCCATGGCAAGCTAGCATGAGAATTTGAGGGCAGACCGGTGCGTGCCGACGCGCTGCCTTCAACTGATTGATATCGAAAGCGCGACATGCCCGTAAACCTCAAATCCCCGATTCAGTCCGAGCTCTATCCCATTGAGGGCATTCGACTTGGCGTTGCGGAGGCGGGCATCCGCAAGGCCAACCGCAAGGACTTGACCGTCATTGTGCTCGATGAGGGAGCCTCGGTGGCTGGAGTTTTTACTCAAAACCGATTCTGTGCAGCGCCGGTGCAGATTTGTCGCGAGCACCTGACTGCGGCGGGTGCGATTCGGGCCCTGCTAATTAACACCGGCAATGCCAACGCCGGGACCGGAGAGCAGGGTCTGCAACGGGCTCGTCAGTCGTGCAGCGCTCTGGCGCAAGCGTTGAGCGTTGCGCCGCACCAGGTCCTGCCGTTTTCAACCGGGGTCATCATGGAGCCGCTTCCGGTTGATCGCATTGTGGCTGGCCTGCCGGCGGCGCTGGCAGACCTGTGCGCGGACAATTGGTTGCGCGCGGCTGAGGCCATCATGACCACCGATACCGTGGCCAAGGCGTTTGGTGTTCAGTTAAGGCTCGGCGGCAAACTTGTCAGCGTTACGGGCATCAGCAAGGGTGCGGGCATGATTCGCCCGAACATGGCGACCATGCTCGGCTTTTTGGCGACCGATGCGTGCATCGGCCAGGACTTGCTGTCGACCCTGGCGGGCGAACTTGCCGAGGGCTCCTTCAATCGAGTGACGGTGGACGGTGACACGTCGACCAACGACTCGTTCGTCGTGGTGGCAACCAACAAGGTGGGTCATTCTCCTATCGATTCGTGGGACAGTGCTGATGGGCGCGCGCTCAAGACCGCCATGCTGGACGTTTCGAGGCAACTGGCTCAAGCCATCGTGCGCGACGGTGAAGGTGCGACGAAGTTCATCACCGTGAACGTTGAAGGTGGCCGCACAACTGAGGAATGCCGACGCGTGGCTTACGCCATCGCCCACTCGCCGTTGGTGAAGACGGCATTCTTCGCCAGCGACCCAAACCTGGGCCGTATCCTCGCCGCCGTTGGCTATGCAGGGATCACCGATTTGGAGCAAACCGTCATCGATTTGTATCTCGATGATGTGCTGGTCGCGGTCCGGGGTGGGCGCAATCCAGCCTACCGTGAAGAGGATGGGCAGCGGGTGATGAAGCAAAGCGAGATAACGGTGCGCGTGGTGTTGGGGCGCGGTGATGCACACGATACGGTGTGGACCTGCGATTTGAGTCATGACTACGTGACCATTAATGCCGACTACCGGTCCTGAGCGCACGTCATGAACGAGCAGTGGGACCACCTGCTATCACGAGCCGAGCAACTGATCGACCGGATTGAAGCGGCTTTGCCAAGGAGGTTGACACCGCCTGACTGGAGCAGATCGGTGGCCTATCGCTACCGCAAACGGGGCGCCGGCTACGGCGCTTTGGAGCCGGTTCGTCACATTGGTGCGATCGGGCTGCGTGACCTGCAGGAGATTGGTCCGCAGAAGGAAAAGATTCGACTCAACACGCTGCAGTTCGTTACTGGCAAGCCGGCCAACAACGTGCTCTTGACGGGCGCCCGAGGCACCGGTAAATCATCTTTGATACGCGCCTGTCTTGATGAATACGCGGCGCAAGGTTTGCGACTGATCGAGGTTGACAAGGCGGACCTGATCGATCTGCCCGATATTGCGGATATGGTGTCTGATCGTCCAGAGAAGTTCATCGTCTTCTGTGATGACTTGAGTTTTGAAGAGGGCGAGTCGGGCTACAAAGCGCTCAAGTCGATTCTTGACGGCTCTGTGGCTGCTACGACGCCCAATCTGCTGGTCTATGCCACCAGCAACCGGCGGCATTTGCTGCCCGAGTACATGAAGGACAATCTGTCCTATACCCATACGCAGGCGGGTGAGGTCCATCCAGGCGAGGTGGTCGAGGAAAAGGTCTCGTTGTCGGAGCGCTTTGGCTTGTGGATCAGTTTCTACCCATTTAGTCAGTCGGAGTACCTGACAATCGTCGCGCAGTGGTTGACTTCGTTTGGCGTCGCTCAAGCCGCGATTGAGTCCGCCAGGGCGCAGGCGCTGGTGTGGGCGCTTGAGCGGGGTTCGCGCAGCGGACGGGTCGCCTACCAGTTTGCGCGTGATTACGCGGGAAAGCATGCCCAGTGACGGGGCCGACGTTGCTTGTCGATCAGCACGAACCTCGCATCGATCGCGTTCAGTCGCTACCCCCTGTTGAAGTTGCGGTGGGCGTTCTGATAAAGGCCGACGGCAGCTTTCTGTTGACCTCGCGCCCACTCGGCAAAGCATATTGTGGCTATTGGGAGTTCCCGGGTGGGAAGATTGAGTCTGGCGAGACGGTGCACGATGCGTTACGGCGTGAGCTGAACGAAGAGCTGGGCATCATCATCGAATCAGCGCAAGCCTGGAAAGAAGCGGTGGTTGACTATCCACATGCTCTGGTGCGCCTGAGCTTTTGCAAGGTGTTCCGTTGGAGCGGCGACTTGCAGATGCGAGAGGGCCAGGCCTTTTCATGGCAGACATTGCCGGTGCAACTTGCGCCTATCTTGCCCGGCACGCTTCCGGTGTTGCAATGGTTGGCGCAGGAGCGAGATTTGCAACAGCAGCCGCTTGGCGAACCATAATCCCAGGAGCCCTTTCGCGGCACATAGCGTGGCGCAGCAGACACGGCGGCAGCTTACTGCGGTGCTGCCGGCACAGCATCCGGAGCCGGGTCCGTTTCGGAATCAGCTTTGACGCGAAACTCTTCGTTGGCCCAGTGCCCGAGGTCAAGGTCTCGGCAGCGGCGACAGCAAAACGGTCGATGGGGATTGGTGTGGCCATAAACGCTCTCACCGCCGCAGGCGGGGCAGGGCACCGATCGCACTAACAGTGAGTCCATCATTGCGACCTGCCTCACGAACACAGAGTCAGCTCAAACGAGGCGCTATCGCTGCTGGCTTGCAATCGGCCATCGCCTTCGTGCTTCATGAACCGGATTGAGACCATCAGCCGGTTGCCGCTGATTTCCGGAATCAGTTTCAAACCAGGGTCAACAGACAATCGAAGCAGCTGGAAGGTGCGACCCTGTGGCAGATTCTGTTGAAGCTGGCCAGCGTTGGCCATCACCTTTTGGGGTGTACCGGAATCACGAATGAGCCTGAGCAGAAGATGGATCGAATCAGCCAGTGGCGTCAATGACTGGGCCCAGCGGCGAAGATCGGACTGGCGAGCGGCGTCGGGATGGTGTTGCCAAGCAAAGTAGGCCGGAAGATCAAACTCACAGGTGCCGCCAGGAATGCCGACACGACTGCGAATGCTCATCAGCCAGTCATTCTCCGTGAGCGATTGCCCGGCTTTGCCAGGCAACCCATTTAGCGCAGCAAAAAACTGTCCAACTGCTCTACCACTTCTTGCAGAACGAGTTGATCGATGACCGGATTGCCGCGGTAACTCAGCAGAGATTGACGTTGGCGGTCAAGGTCCTTCAATACATCCGATTTGAGGTCTGCTCGGGACCCAACATCCATCACTTCAAACAGGGTGGTCAGGGCAAAGTGATGATCCAGTGCCGTGGTGCGCTCCATCAATTCCCTCAGACGAAGGAACAAATGCTCCAGGCGCAAGTACGTCCGGATGCGCTCGTTGAAAGGGTACTCGTAAAGAATCACGCTGATATTTTTGTTCGGGCAGAGGCAGATTGGATCATAGTCCGAAGGAACTCGCGAGCTGTTTGACCTCGGTGGCCAATGTCTCCAGCGAATCCTGCGTGTTGTTGAGGACGCAATCGGCGCAGCGCAGACGCTGTTGGCGAGTCGCCTGGGCGGCGATGATCGCCTCGACCGTGGTTCTTGTCAGTTGACTGCGGTTCATCACCCGTTCGATCTGAGTGTCGTGATCGCAGTCTACGACCAGAACTCGATCAACGCGTTGACGCCAGCCAGAGGATTCCGCCAACAAGGGGATGTCGAACAACACACATCTAAACCCAGCCCGTTCAGCGTCGCGGCCACGCTCAGACGCGAGTTGTCCTACAAGCGGATGCATGATGAGTTCCAGGGTGCGGCGTGCCTGTGGGTCACCAAAGACCCGGGTGCGCATGACACTTCGGTCAAGTGCGCCATCTTGCGTCAAGACGGATGCACCGAACTGTTCCATGATCGGCACGATCGCGGCGCCCCCCCGTGCGGTCAATTCGTGCGATAAAGCGTCAGCATCAATCAGTGCGGCGCCCAGGTTGACCATCAGTCTGGCGACGGTGCTCTTGCCACTGCCGATGCCGCCTGTGATGGCAATCCGCAGTGCCTGCGTCGACATGCGTTACAACCCAATGATGCGCAGGATGGAGTCGGGGCCGAATACCATCGCTGTGAGGCCTGCTCCCGCTAGAAACGGGCCAAACGGGACGTAGCCGCCTTCTCGCAGTCCACTGGAGAACTTCATGGCGATACCGACCAGGGCGCCAATGATCGAAGCCATCAGGATTATCGGAATCAGCGCTTGCCAACCGAACCACGCGCCCAGCGCGGCGAAGAGCTTGAAGTCACCATAACCCATACCTTCCTTGCCCGTGGTCAGCTTGAAAACCCAGTAGACTGCCCATAAGGACAGGTAACCCGCGACCACGCCCCAGATTGCCGCGGTCAATGGGACCGCCGACCACTGCAGTGTTGCCACCACCAAGCCGCCCCATAACAGAGGCAGCGTCAAGTCGTCCGGCAATAGGGTCGTGTCCCAGTCAATCAGCGCAAGGGCCAGGATGGTGGCCGAAAATCCGCTCCAGGCCAGTGCCGTCACAGTCGCGCCCCAACGCCCGCCGCAGTAGGCAAACAAGGCGGCCCCGCATAACTCCACCAGCGGGTACCGCACGCTGATTGGTGCGGCGCAGGCCGAGCACTTGCCGCGAAGCCAGAGGTAACTCAGGACTGGAATGTTCTCCCGCCAGCCAATAGCGTGGCCACAATGCGGGCACCGCGATCGCGGGACCATCAAGTTGAAGGGTTCCCGCGCGACCGCTTGGTCGCCCTTGGCGTGCTCGTACTCCTCCTGCCACTGCCGCTCCATGACCTTGGGCAGGCGGTGGACAACGACGTTGAGAAAACTGCCGACCGCCAAACCGAGAAGACCAAAGGCAAGGATGTCTATCCACTGCACCGGCAACATCAAACCACTTGACCAAGTTTGAAGATGGGGAGATACATGGACACGACAATGCCACCAATAATGGTTCCCAAGATCACAATGATGATTGGCTCCATCAAGCTGGAAATGCCTGCCACCATGTCGTCAACCTCGGCCTCATAAAAGTCCGCAGCTTTGCCCAGCATATGATCGATCGAGCCAGACTCCTCGCCGATGGCGCACATCTGCAACACCATTGACGGAAACAAGTTGGCATTGGTCATAGCGGTTGTGAGGGCCGTTCCGGTTGAGACCTCCTGCTGAATCTTCAGCGTCGCGCTGGCGTATACAGAGTTGCCTGAGGCGCCGCCGACCGAGTCCAGCGCCTCCACTAACGGCACGCCTGCGGCAAACATGGTGGATAGCGTGCGGGTCCAGCGCGCAATACACGACTTGTTGACCAAGGCGCCAAATATCGGCATCTTGAGTAGTAATCGATCCATAAACATCTGGACCTTCTCGCTGCGGCCCCAGGCCTGCATGAAAAAGTAAAAGCCGCCGCCAATACCGCCAAAGATCAGCCACCACCACTGCACGAACACTTCGCTGATGGCCATAACAAACAAAGTGGGCCCTGGCAAATCCGCGCCAAAGGACGTAAAAACTTGCTTGAAAGCCGGAATCACAAAAATCATGATGACCGCGACCACCACGAACGCCACCACAAGCACGGAGATCGGGTACATCAGCGCCGACTTAATCTTCGACTTGATGGCTTCGGTCTTTTCCAAGTAAACGGCGAGACGATCGAGCAACTGATCCAAGATGCCCGCCTGCTCCCCTGCTTCGACGAGATTGCAGTAAAGGTTGTCAAAATAGCGGGGGAACTTGCGGAACGCGACACTCAAAGACGTACCGGTTTCAACATCGGTGCGAATGTCGTTGAGCATCTTGGTGACGCTGGGGTTGGGGTTGCCTCGACCCACAATGTCAAAGGCTTGCAGAAGCGGTACACCAGCCTTCATCATGGTGGCAAGCTGGCGCGTGAAAATCGAGATGTCCTTCGGCTTGATGGACCGACCCGCGCTCATCCGGCGCTTCTTGATCTTCGTGGGCGTCACTCCTTGGCGGCGCAGCGCTGACTTGACCTGATTCTCACCGGCGGCGCGGGTCTCGCCCCGCACCTGTTTCCCGTTTCGGTCTTTTCCCTCCCATTCGTACACGGATTCGTTGCCGACCTTGGGTTTTGCACTGGCCATGTCTTCCCCTGCTTTACTGATTTACTCGTTGGTAACCGCGATAACTTCTTCGAGCGAAGTCACTCCCAGCTTGACCTTATGCAAGCCCGCGTGGCGCAGCGACCGTACGCCTTCCCGACTGGCTTGCTCCGCAATATCCAAGGCACTACCGTCTCGCAAGATGATGCGTTGAATCTCTTCTGTTATCGGCATCACCTGGTAGACGCCAACACGTCCCTTGTAGCCGTTGTTGCACATCGAGCAACCCACCGCGCGGTAATTGACCCAAGTGCCGTCAAGCTCCGCTTCGTTGAATCCCGCGTCCAGTAACGCCTTGCGCGGCAGGTCCGACGGCGTCTTGCAGTTCGGACAAAGCCGACGCGCCAAACGCTGCGCGGTGATCAGGATCACGCTCGACGCGATGTTGAACGGCGCGATACCCATGTTACGCATGCGCGTCAACGTGGTTGGTGCGTCGTTGGTGTGCAAGGTTGACAATACCAAGTGCCCGGTCTGGGCTGCCTTGATCGAGATATCTGCGGTCTCCAGATCACGGATCTCCCCGACCATGATCACATCCGGGTCTTGCCGCAGAAATGCCCTGAGTGCCACCGCAAAATTCAACCCGGCTTTCTCATTCATGTTGACCTGGTTGACGCCGGGCAGGTTGATTTCCGAAGGGTCCTCGGCAGTAGCGATATTGATGCCAGGTTTGTTGAGCAGGTTCAGACACGTATAGAGTGAGACCGTCTTTCCGGAGCCGGTCGGGCCGGTGACTAGAATCATTCCGTACGGACGGGCGATCGCCTGCATCAGGCGTTCCTTCTCGATCGGCTCATAACCCAGCGCGTCGATGCCGAGCCTGGCACTGCTCGGGTCCAAGATTCGGATAACGATTTTCTCGCCAAACAACGTAGGCAAGGTGCTGACGCGGAAGTCAATGACACGGTCGGGCCCCACCTTTGAGCTTCATCTTGCCGTCTTGCGGAACACGCTTCTCCGAAATATCCATCCGGGAGATAACCTTGATGCGAGAGGCCAGTTTGTCCTTGATGGCAATTGGCGGCGAGGCAATTTCACGCAATTCCCCGTCAATCCGGAACCGGACCCGGTAGTTGTGTTCGTAGGGCTCGAAGTGCAAGTCCGACGCGCGCATGCTGAAGGCATCGAGCAGCATCTTGTGCAGGAACTTGACAACCGGGGCATCCTCAACTTCCGACACGCTTGTTTCGGTGGCCTCGGCAATAGCCTCATCGAAACTATCATCGAACTCAAAGTCTCCGCCGATGATGTTGTCCATCGTTTCCGAAGCGGAGACCGAGTTGGCGGCGACTATGCGAGACAGCTTGTCGTACTCGGCAATCACCCAGTCCACGCCCATCTGCGTGGCAAACTTGATCTTTTCTGCAGCTTGACTGTCTGACGGATCAGCGGTGGCAACAATCAGACGGTTGCCGCGCTTGCTTAGAACGATGATTCGGTAGGCTTGACATATCTTCGGGTCGAGCAAGTCCTTGGGCGCGCGCTGCAGGTCAATCGCGTCTACGTCGACCAGGGGTGCAGCGAACGCAGTGGACATGGTGTGTGCCAAGTCTGCGGCAGAGACTGCGCCGGAGCCAGTCAACTCGGCGATAAAGCTTGTTCGACTTGCCTCCGCCTTGCGGTAAATCTCCTCCGCCGACCTTTGCCCGAGCTTGCCTGCCAAAATCAGCGCGCGGCCCAACCCAGGCAGGGCCATGGCTGGGGAGTCTCGATGGGTTGTGTCAACGGCGGCCATAGCCCTGAATGGTATCGCGTGTAAGGAAGATGACGCAATCATCGCTGATTGCCCGGTCGATGTAAATCGAAAGGGCACTGGGATGATGCTGAGGGACGCTGAATGACAACAGGCGTCGGTGGGTTGTCGGTCCACTGGTCGGGGTGAGAGGATTCGAACCTCCGGCCTCTACGTCCCGAACGTAGCGCTCTACCAGGCTAAGCTACACCCCGTTTGCAGCCATTCTGAGAGGTCAACCCTCAGTGTTGGCGCTCCAAAAGCCGAGCCGCCAATTGTATCAAACACTGCGCATGCGGCGTGCTTGGAAGTCGGCTTGCTTGCGCGACAGCGCGACGGGCTTCAGCCGCGGCAGCGTGCTGGGCTACTTCTAGCGCGCCCGTCTCGTGCACGATGCGGACCACCTGATCGAGCATTCCCACATCGCCGCGCTCGATTGCCAATTGGACCGTCTCACGTTGGCCCACCGATCCGCGTTGCATTGCTGCGATGAGCGGCAGCGTGGCCTTGCCTTCACGCAAATCATCGCCCAAGTTCTTGCCCATGAGGCTTACGTCGCCCGCGTAGTCCAGCACATCGTCGATCACCTGAAAGGCTGTGCCGAGCGCCTGACCATAGTTCGCACAAGCCTCTTCCATCTCCGCGCTCGCGTTGGCAAGGATGGCACCTACTCGAGCGCTGGCCTCAAAAAGCTTGGCGGTCTTGGATCGGATAACCTGCAAATAACCGGCCTCGTCAAGACCAGCGTTATGCATGTTCATCAGTTGCATCACTTCGCCTTCGGCAATCACGTTGGTTGCGTCGGCCAGAACAGCCATGATGCGCATGTCCTGCGCCTGAACCATCATCTGAAACGCTCGGGAGTAGAGGAAGTCGCCTACCAAGACGCTGGCTGGGTTACCAAATGTTTCATTTGCTGTGGCATTGCCGCGACGAAGGGTCGATGCATCCACGACATCATCGTGCAGCAAGGTTGCGGTATGAATGAATTCGACTACCGCAGCGAGATTAAACCTTTGCTCCCCCTGATAACCCAATGCCCCACACGTCAACAGCAGCAGCGACGGGCGCAAGCGTTTTCCGCCCGCCGCGATGATGTAACGGGCGACGTTGCCCACCAGGGGAACGCCGGATTCGAGTCGTTCGGCAATGACCCGGTCGACCTCGCGCATGTCAGGCGCAATGATGGCGAGTGACTCGGCCGTACTGGAGGAATGGGCTTGCAAGAAGATGGACCGGAAAAGTGCTGCGATTATAGAAAGGCTGGGCCGACCTTTCTCGATGACTAGCGGGCCGAACTAGCGGATCAGGTCCAGCGGTGAGTTCGTGCTATACTAAAAGGCTCTGTGAAAATCCGTTCCCAGAGCTAAACAAGTAGAGGTTAATATGTACGCGGTCATAAAAACCGGTGGCAAACAGTATCGTGTTGCTGCTGGCGAAAAGATTAAAGTAGAACAGATTGCTGCGGACGTAGGCCAAGAGATTGTGATCGACCAGGTTCTGGCAGTCGGAAACGGCGCCGAGATCAAGGTGGGTACGCCCTTGGTGTCCGGTGCAACGGTCAAGGTCACGGTGGTGGCGCACGGCAAGCATGACAAGGTCAGCATCTTCAAGATGCGCCGTCGCAAGCACTACCAAAAACGTCAGGGTCATCGCCAGCAGTTTACAGAACTGCTCGTGGGCGACATTGCCGCATAAGGAGCAGCAGTCATGGCACAGAAAAAAGGCGGCGGCTCTACGCGAAATGGGCGCGATTCCCAACCCAAGATGCTTGGCGTCAAGGCATTTGGTGGTGAATTGATCAGCGCTGGCTCAATCATCGTGCGTCAGCGTGGCACCAAATTCCACCCCGGCACCAATGTTGGCATAGGCAAGGACCACACCTTGTTTGCGCTCGTTGACGGGCATGTCACGTTTGCCGTCAAGGGTATGCTCAACAAGCACACTGTGAGCGTGACGACGGTCTAAGTCTGAACAGCCCCTGTGAAAACCCTGCGTTCTACGCGGGGTTTTTCGTTTGGTGGCCCTGGAAATTCATCACGTGAGGAGTTTCAATCCATACAGGGTTCCCGATGCGCGATACTGGGCAAGCGTCACGGTATTGATATTGCAAGAAGGTGTGCCCCACTTATGAAGTTCGTTGATGAAGCGTATATCGACATCTCGGCCGGAGATGGCGGTGCGGGCTGCGTATCGTTTCGGCACGAAAAGTACAAAGAGTTTGGCGGACCGAATGGGGGTGATGGCGGGCGCGGTGGCCATGTGTTCGCGGTCGCCGACCCTAACTTGAACACACTGGTGGACTATCGGTTCTCGCGTCGTCACGACGCCAAGCGCGGTGAGCATGGCATGGGCTCGGACATGTTCGGTGCTGCGGGGGCGGATATCACGTTGAAAATGCCGGTTGGCACCATCATTACCGATGCCGAGACGGGTGAAGTCCTGTATGAGTTGCTTCAACCAGGAGAGGTAATCACCATTGCAAAAGGAGGCGATGGCGGGTTTGGCAACCTTCGCTTCAAGAGTGCGATCAACCGGCCGCCAAGGCAAAAACCGCCGGGTTGGCCGGGCGAGAAGAAGAGGCTCAAGTTGGAGCTCAAAGTCTTGGCCGATGTGGGATTACTGGGCATGCCCAACGCCGGAAAGTCAACTTTGATTACGGCCATCTCCAATGCGCGACCGCGCATTGCGGACTATCCCTTTACGACCTTGCATCCGAACCTGGGTGTCGTACGCGTTGGTCCTGAGCAGAGTTTTGTTGTCGCCGACCTGCCGGGCCTGATCGAGGGCGCGTCGGAAGGCGCAGGATTGGGCCACCTGTTCCTGCGCCATCTGCAGCGCACGCGTTTGTTGTTGCATGTGATTGACATGGCGCCCTTTGACGACGGTGTTGATACCGTGGCCCAGGCCAAAGCGATCGCCAATGAACTCAAAAAGTACGATGCCGATCTGTATGCCAAGCCTCGCTGGCTGGTGCTGAACAAGATGGACATGATCGCCAGTGACGCTCGGGCGGACCTGGTGAAGGACTTCGTCAGGCGCCTCAAGTTCAAGGGGCCCGTGTTTGAGATATCGGCCTTGAGCCGCGAAGGCTGTGAGCCTTTGATACGAGCGGTCTACGCACATTTGCAGGCTTTGCAACTGAAGGCGAGCGAGCCACAGCAGATTGACCCGCGCTTCGCTGATCCCGCCCAGTGACGCCCGCGTACCCTTCAACATTTTCCCCGACGGTGACCACGCAAGGGTCAATCCAAGATGACAACGGATTCTCATTCAGACGAGTTGCGTGACGCGCGACGAATCGTCGTCAAGGTTGGCTCCAGTCTGGTCACCAATGAGGGGCGCGGCCTTGATGAGGCCGCCATCGGTGAATGGTGTCGTCAGATGTCGCAGTTGGTGCGTGATGGGCGCGAACTGATTATGGTCTCTAGCGGCGCCATCGCCGAGGGCATGAAGCGGCTTGGATGGGCGACTCGACCGCACGAGATTCACGAGTTGCAGGCCGCCGCTGCGGTTGGACAAATGGGCCTGGCTCAGATGTATGAGACCAAGCTTCGCGAGCACGGACTGGGTAGCGCGCAGGTGTTGCTGACACATGCCGACCTCGCGGACCGCGAGCGCTATCTCAATGCACGGTCGACCTTGCTGACGTTGATCAAACTCGGTGTCGTGCCGGTCATCAATGAGAACGACACTGTCGTCAACGACGAAATCAAGTTTGGCGATAACGACACCTTGGGGGCGCTGGTAGCCAATCTGGTCGAGGCTGACGTGCTGGTGATTTTGACTGATCAGAAGGGGCTTTACACCGCCGACCCACGGAAGGATTCCTCGGCCCAACTGGTTCGCCGCGCCAAATCAGGCGACCCGACCCTGGAAGCTATGGCCGGTGGGGCCGGCTCCAGCCTGGGGCGCGGCGGCATGCTTACCAAGATCCTTGCAGCCAAGCGGGCGGCAGGCTCGGGCGCGTCGACGGCCATCGCCTGGGGTCGCGAGCCCGACGCGTTGCTGAGGCTGGCCCGGGGCCATGTAGTTGGGACTTTGCTGGTTGCACAGACGCAAAAAACGCAGGCGCGCAAGCAGTGGATGTCCGATCATCTTCAGTTGCGCGGTGCGGTGTCCGTGGACTTGGGTGCTGCCACCAAGCTGCGGGCCGAAGGCAAGAGTCTGCTGCCCATCGGCATGACCGCTGTGGAGGGGGACTTCTCCCGTGGGGACGTGATCGCGGTGCGCGACGCCGATGGCGGCGAGATTGCCCGCGGATTGGCCAACTACGCCAGCGTTGAGGCGCGGCTGATTTGTCGCAAACCCTCAAGCGAGATCGAAAAACTGCTGGGTTATGTGGCAGAGCCCGAGATGGTGCATCGGGACAACATGGTGCTCAGCAGGTAGGCCGCCAATCAGCGCGGGTCCGGTTTCCAGTTCCTGAGTTTCTTGATAAGGACGGCCACAGAGTCCGTGCTGACCGTGCGTCCCGAGCAGGCCCCCTGTCGCGACACGGCCATGGCGTGGGCCGTCGCGCTGCCCATGCAGGGGCCGCCATTGCGCTTGTGCGTCGGCAGTCCATTGGCCGGTCGAGTCCTGCCGCGCATAGGTTCTGACCTCGCCAGTGGCGCAGCGCACACCCTCGTACATGACGTTGCGCGCGCCTTGGTCGTTGGACGCCACCATCACATAGCGAACCACGCCGTCGTTGGTGATGGTTAGTGTTTTGGGGTCTACACCAAACCGAAGTGCCAAGTTGGCAGGCATGTCGATCGGGATCAAATCCTTGCCAATCACTACCGGTGGAGCTGGAACATCGGACTCCTGCCAGCCCGCGTCACTGGTGCTTCCTTGGCCCTGGGCGCCAGTTGCGGCGATCAACAGGGCGATAAGGGATAAAAACCTAAAATGCACTGTTGTGTCCTGTTGAATCGGATGAAAGACTCGTACCGGGGTCCGGCTCGAAACTTGCACCCGGTGGCAGCTCCAGACTGCCTGCGCAAGCATGCGTGATGCTGTGTGGAATCAATCCGGTGGGATCGCGCAGACGGCTACCCTGACGCAGGAAGCGATTGCGCTGATCATGACGTGGCAGATATCTGGATAACTCTGTCAGTGCCATTTCGTACACGCCGCGCTTGAACTCCACCACAGCGTCCAGGGGCACCCAGTAGTCGTTCCAACGCCAGGCGTCGAACTCAGGATGATCGGTGGCGCGCAGGTTCAAATCCCAGTCGTGTCCGGTCAACTGCAGCAAATACCAGATCTGTTTCTGGCCCTTGTAGTGGCCACGCGCATCGCGTCGGATGAACCGGTCCGGCACCTCGTAGCGCAACCAGTCGCGGGTACGGGCAACAATACAGACGTGCTCCGGCTGGAGCCCCACCTCCTCGTGCAGTTCACGAAACATGGCCTGCTCAGGGGTTTCCCCCCGGTCAATGCCACCTTGTGGGAACTGCCACGAGTGGGTACGAATGCGTTTGCCCCAGAATACCTGATTCTTCTGGTTGAGCAGGACGATGCCGACGTTGGGCCGAAAGCCGTCCCGGTCAAGCATAATCAAACCCCAATTTTTAAACTGAGTCCATTATGCACAGCGTACGCGCCGCTTTCAATGGGACCAGCCCTCAGTGATACCGAGTCAGTTCATGAAAGCCTCCCAATTTTTCATCTCCACCCTCAAAGAAGCTCCCACCGACGCCGAAGTTGTCAGCCACAAGCTGATGACGCGAGCCGGCATGATCAAGAAACTGGGAGCGGGCATCTATAGCTACATGCCGATGGGTTTGCGGGTGATCCGCAAGATCGAAGCGATCGTGCGCGAAGAGATGAACCGCGCTGGCGCCGTCGAGCTGAGCATGCCCGTGATCCAGCCCGCCGAACTTTGGCAGGAGACCGGGCGCTTCACCACCAACGGCCCCGAGCTTTTGCGCATCAAGGACCGGCACGAACGGGACTACATTGTTCAGCCCACCAGCGAAGAGGTCATTACCGACATTGCCCGCCAGGAGTTTCGCAGCTACAAACAGCTGCCCAAGAACCTGTACCAGATCCAAACCAAGTTCCGCGATGAGCGGCGTCCACGCTTTGGCTTGATGCGCGGACGCGAGTTCACCATGAAAGACGCCTACAGCTTTGATCGCGACTTGGAGGGCGCCAAGCAAAGCTACCGAATCATGAGTGATGCCTACCGACGCATTTTCGACCGATTTGGGCTGCGTTACCGAGCGGTGGCGGCCGACAGCGGTGCCATTGGCGGCGACGTGAGCGAGGAGTTTCAGGTGATTGCGGCCACCGGTGAAGACGCCATCGTCTACTGCCCGGACAGCAGCTACGCCGCCAACATGGAGAAAGCCGAAGCGCTGCCGCCCAGCGGGCCGCGTCCGGCGCCAGCCAGCGCCATGGTCAAGACCGCGACACCCGGACGCAGCACGTGTGAGCAAGTGGCGGAGTTACTCCAACTGCCCCTGTCGCGCACCGTCAAGTCGCTGGTGTTGGCGACCGACCAGCTCAACGAGCGCTCGGAGGTCGTCAAATCTCAAGTGTGGTTGCTGTTGCTGCGTGGCGACCACGACATGAACGAAATCAAGGTTTCCAAAGTGCCTGGACTCGATGTCGGCTACCGTTTTGCAACCGTGGCTGAAATCGAGGATCACTTTGGCTGTCTGCCCGGCTACTTGGGCCCGATCGGCTTGAAGAAGCCGGTCAGATTGGTAGTGGACCGCGAGGTTGCCGTGATGGCAGACTGGATTTGTGGGGCCAATGACGCGGGCTACCATATCACCGGTGTCAACTGGGGCCGCGACCTGCCCGAGCCCGAGCTGGTGGCCGATCTGCGCAATGTGGTGGCCGGCGATTTGTCGCCCGATGGCCAGGGCGCCTTGGCGATTGAGCGCGGCATTGAGGTGGGCCATGTGTTTGTGCTGGGCACCAAGTACAGCAAGCCCATGAACGCGACATTCCTGGACGTCAACGGCAAGCCACAGTTCATGGAAATGGGATGTTATGGCATTGGCATCACACGCCTGCCCGCCGCCGCCATCGAGCAGAACCACGACGAGCGAGGCATCATCTGGCCGGACGCGATTGCGCCGTTTACCGTTGTGCTGTGCCCGATCAGCCCGGACCGTAGTCCGGACGTGAAGGCCGCTGCCGACAATCTTTATGGGGAATTTCTAGCCGCCGGTATGGACGTGATTCTGGATGACCGGGGCGAGCGTCCAGGCGCGATGTTCGCGGACTGGGAGTTGATTGGCGTGCCGCATCGCGTGACCATTGGTGAGCGCACCCTGAAAGAGGGTCAGGTTGAGTACCAGCACCGCCGCGACGCACAGGCCAGCCGGGTCGCCTTGGGCGACGTGCTGGCGCTGATCAAGGGCAAATTGACCGCATGAGTTTTTCCGGCGCACTGACTCGGCGCGACTCCCTGGCGTCTTGGGTGGTTGGTCTTGGCCTACTGTGCGTGGGCAGGCAGGCACGGGCTGGCGGCCAACTCGAAGAACCGTTGGTGGACTCGGTGCGAACGGCGCTGACTTCGGCCATTGCCAATCAATCGCCACCGATCCCGGAGTTTGCGGACACCGAGTCGCGGCTGAAGTTTCTGCGTTGGCTTGGCGCCGCGAGCGACCGGCTCAAACGGAAGAAGCCCGAGTGGAACGTGCGTCGGGAGTTCCTTCAAACCGTTTGGTACGAGAGCAAGCGTGCCGGTCTGGACGTCGCGCTGGTGATGGGCCTGGTGCAGGTCGAAAGCAACTTCCGAAAGTTCGCCGTATCACGCGTGGGCGCACGTGGCTACATGCAAGTGATGCCGTTTTGGACCCGCGTACTCGGAGATGGCGATGCGTCGCGACTGTTTCACTTGCAAACCAACTTGCGTTTTGGCTGTGTCATTCTGCGCCACTACCTGGACCGCGAAAGGGGAGACCTGTTTCTGGCGCTGGGCCGTTACAACGGCTCGCGCGGGCAGGCTCCTTATCCCAACGCTGTGTTGGCGGCACGCAGGTACTGGGATATCGTGCCCGGTTGAAACACGGCCGAGGCTGCACCGCCGCTGTGATCAGCTTGCGGCCGGTTGTTGAATCAACTGTTGCAATTCACCGTTCTCGTACATCTCCATCATGATGTCCGAGCCACCAATGAACTCACCCTTGATATAGAGCTGAGGAATGGTAGGCCAGTTGCTGTATTCCTTGATGCCTTGGCGGATCCCGTCGTCTTCCAGCACATTGACGGTTTTGATGTCCTTGGGTTCGACGCCGCAGGCTTTGAGAACCTGAACCGCGCGGCCGGAAAAACCGCACTGTGGAAAGCTTGCGGTGCCTTTCATGAAAAGCAGCACAGGGTTGGATTTGACCAGGTCATCAATGCGTTGTTGGGCGTCGCTCATGTTTCTACTCCGGCAGTGGATTGGGTGAAAACCCTGATTATTTCACCTTCTGCCACCCGCCACCCGCGCTTGTCCCCGTGGGCTCCGGGGCATTCCAGTCGGTTCGGTGCCCATGGCACACTTCAGACTGCGTTTCACTTATTCACTTCGCCATGAAAATCGACAAGAACACCGCAGTCACTCTTCGCTACAAAGTCTCAGACACCAGCGGCAAGACGATCGAAGAGAGCCACGAACCGATGGTCTACCTGCACGGCGGCTACGGCAACACCTTTGCCAAGATCGAGGCGGCGCTGGATGGTCAGTCGCCTGGCTACCAGACGACAGTTGAACTGCAGCCGCAGGATGCCTTTGGGCTGCGCGACGAAGGTCTGGTCCAGACCATTCCCAAGAGCCAGTTTCCGCCTGGCGTCAAGGTGGGCGGTCACCTGCAGGCCCATGGCGAGGATGGTCACGCCCACACCTTTACGGTCATGAAGATCAAGGGCGACAAGGTCATGCTGGATGGCAACCATCCGATGGCGGGAAAGGCCTTACGCTTCAACCTGCGGGTTACCGAGGTCCGCGCCGCGACGACAGAAGAAATCGCCCACGGCCACGTACACGGCGAGCACGGGCACCATCATTGACGGCACCGGTGGCCGCGGGGCGATCGGTTGCCTCTGGATCGATCAGGCCTTTCTCAGGAAGCAGGCCTTCAGCATGAAGCTGCCGGCGTCCATCTTGCAGTCCACTTCGTGATCACCGCCGCACAGGCGAATACTCTTGACCTTGGTGCCCATCTTCAATGTGATGGATGAACCCTTGACTTTGAGGTCCTTGATCAGAACTACAGCGTCGCCGTCGGCCAGGACCTGGCCGTTGGCGTCCCGGACAACGGCGCTGTCGTCATCGCCTTTGTCAGGGGTGGGTGCCGACTTGGACCATTCGTGGCCGCAGTCGGCGCACACCAGGTTGTCGCCGTCCGGGTAGGTGTTGAGAAGGGTGCATTGGGGGCAGGCCGGTGTGGTGTTTGGCATGAGGTTTCTCAGGTGTTCGGTGATTTTTGATGTTGCGCCAGTGGGCAGGCGTCCGCCGCTGCATCGTTCGACTCCGGCAAGGTCCCGCCGTGACAGCACTTCCACAAATCCGGCGTCCCGCAGCAATTCACGGACTGGCTTGGCCTGGTCATAGCCGTGCTCCAGCAGTAGCCAGCCGCCGGGATACAAGTACGTGGGCGCCTGGGCGATGATCTGGCGCAGGTCGTCCAGGCCATCGGGGCCGCTGGTCAGTGCCTGCTGTGGTTCGTGAGTGAGGGCAGCCAGGTGGCTGTCGTGGCTTGCAATGTAGGGCGGGTTGGACACGATGGCATGAAAGCGACCGCTTACGCCTTGTAGCCAGGAGCCACACTGAAGCTGCACTTTGAGATGCAGGCGCTGGGTGTTCGCTTGCGCCACCTCCAAAGCGTCGGCGCTGGCGTCTATGGCGTCCACCTCAAAGTCGGGGCGAGCGTGCTTCAAGGCCAAGGCAATGGCGCCGCTGCCGGTGCCCAGGTCGATGACTTGGGCATGGAGCGTGTGGGCGAGCAGGTCCAGGGTCCAGTCCACCAGCGTTTCGGTGTCTGGTCGGGGTATCAATACCCGAGGATCCACGTGCAGGTCAAGACCATGGAACTCCTTGTGCCCGGTGAGGTAGGCCAGAGGTTCCCCCGCCGCGCGCCGCTGGGCCAAGGCCACGAAGGCGGCCTCATTGGCTGGTGGCAGTGGGTCTTTGTCATGGGCCAATAGCCAGACCCGGTGGCTGTTGTCCCGACCCAAGGCGTACAGCAGCAACAGTTGCGCGTCGAGCCGGTCCAGTCCGAGCTTGCTGGCCGTGGCGAGGGCTTGAGCCAGGGTCATGTGCCGACTTCGAGGGCGGCGAGCTGCTGCGCTGCCTCGAAGGCTTGCAGTGCGTGCACGACGTCGTCCAGGTCGCCCTCCATGATGGACAGCAGCTTGTACAGCGTGAGGTTGATCCGATGGTCGGTGAGCCGCCCCTGCGGAAAGTTGTAAGTCCGAATTCGGTCACTGCGGTCCCCACTGCCAACCAGGCTTTTGCGTTCAGCGGCGTCCTTGGCGGCACGTTCACTGCGGTCCTTTTCGTGGATACGGGCCGTCAGCACCTTCAGTGCCTGGGCCTTGTTACTGTGCTGGCTGCGCCCGTCCTGGCATTCGGCGACGATACCGGTGGGCAGGTGGGTAATGCGCACCGCCGAGTCAGTCTTGTTGATGTGCTGGCCACCGGCCCCGCTGGCGCGGTAAGTGTCGATGCGCAAGTCGGCTGGGTTGATCTGAATGGCTGTGGCCTCGTCCTGTTCGGCCAGTACCGCTACGGTGCAGGCGCTGGTGTGAATTCGGCCTTGCGTTTCGGTGGCGGGCACGCGCTGCACCCGGTGGCCACCCGACTCGAACTTGAGCGCACCGTAGACATCGTGGCCTTCCATGCGTACCACCACTTCTTTGTAGCCCCCCAGTTCACTGGGCGACTCGCTGACAATCTCGGTTTTCCAGCCGCGCCGATCTGCATACCGGGAGTACATGCGCAACAGGTCGGCGGCAAACAGGGCGGATTCATCGCCGCCGGTGCCGGCGCGGATTTCGACAAAGGCGTTGCGTGCATCATCGGGGTCTTTGGGCAGCAGCATGCGCTGCAGCTCGGTTTCCAGTTGCGCGATCTCGGCGCTGGCGCTGTCGATCTCTTCCTGCGCCATGGCATGCATGTCGGCATCGCCCGCAGAACCCTCCAGCATCTCCTGGCCCGCTGCCAGGTCGGCCTCGCGTTGGCGGTAGCGTGTCCAGCGGCTGGCCACGGCGGCGACCTCGGTGTGTTCGCGCGACAGCACCAGAAACTGCTTCATATCCTTCATGATGTCTTCACGCGAGAGCAGAAATTCAAGCTCGCCCAGGCGGTCGAGATAGCGTTCTAGTTGTTGGCGAAGAAAGGGTTTCATGGTGGGGAACAGGGGGAATCACAGAGTTACGGGGGCGCCCGGCGCAGGCCGGGGGTGAGTGGTGGGTGAGCACCGTACCGATTCGGCCGCCACAACAAGCCAGGCTGGCCAGTCAGCGTCGCTACCGCTCTTTGCGCAAGAAGAAGTGCGTGATGGCGTGGCTGGCGCGTTCGCGCGCCTCGCTGTCGGCGGCGCGCAATTCGGCCAGCGCGCCATGCAGCATCTTCTGCGTCAGCCCGCGCGACAGAGACTCCATGACCGCCTCCACATCCTCGCCCTTGGCAAGCAGCTTGCGCGCGCGAGCCATCTCGGCGGCGCGCCATTCGTCGGCCTGACCGTTGAGTTGTTGAATCAGCGGCACCGTGCTGCGCTGATCAACCCAATGCATGAAGCTCTGCACCCCTGCGTCGACAATCGCCTCGGCCTGTGCCACGGCGGCTTGGCGATTGGCCTGCGCGGTTTGCACCACCCCAGCCAGATCGTCCACGGTGTAGAGGTAGATGTCTTCCAGCGCCTTCACCTCGGGCTCGATATCGCGCGGCACGGCCAGATCGACCATGAACATCGGGCGATGCTTGCGCCGTTTCAGTGCGCGCTCGACGGCGCCCAGGCCAATAATCGGCAGCGTGCTGGCGGTGCAACTGATGACTGCGTCGAACTCGTGAAGCCGCTCCGGCAGATCCGCCAGGCGCATGACTTCGCCGCCAAAGCGGCTGGCCAGCTTCTCGCCGCGCTCCAGCGTGCGGTTGGCAATTGCCAGACCCTTGGGATTCTTGGCAGCGAAGTGCGTGGCGCACAGCTCAATCATTTCGCCCGCCCCCACGAATAGAACTTTGACTTGGCCCAGGTCTTCAAAAAGCTGACCGGCCAAGCGCACGGTAGCGGCGGCCATGCTGATTGAATGGGCACCAATCTCGGTTGAGGTCCGGACCTCTTTGGCGACCGCAAAAGAGCGTTGAAACAGTTGGCTCAGCGTCGTGCCCAGGGCGCCTGCTGCATCGGCGGCGCGCACGGCGTCCTTGATCTGCCCCAATATCTGGGGCTCACCCAGCACCATTGAATCGAGTCCGCTGGCGACGCGAAAGGCGTGCCTGGCGGCCATGCTGTCTTCCAGTGTGTAGGCATGCGAGCGCAGCAGAGAGGTCGACACACCGCCGCTGTGGGCCAGCCAGTCCAGCGTGGGCTCCAACTGGCTGGCGTCGCCGGCGCAGTAGATCTCGGTGCGGTTGCAGGTCGAGATCAGGGCCGCCTCGGGCTGACGTGCCAGCGACTGGCGCAAACCACTGAGCGTTGGGCCCACTTGGTCCAGTGCAAAGGCGAATCGGCCCCGCAAATCAAGCGGTGCCGTGGTGTGGTTGATTCCTAATGCCCAGACTGCCATATCAATATCGGTAATGCTCGATTATAAAATCGAGGGCGCCTGAACGCTTCATGGCTCAGGCACGACCCACCCATGGACCCGCTCGACCTCATATTTCACCTGCTCAATTTCCTTGCCCCGGCGCTGGCAACGTCTGTACTGCTCGCGCTGTTGGCTCGGTTGGTGGTTCGAACTGGTACTGCCAGCGCGTCGCTGCTGGGGCAGATTGGCGTCAATTTCTTGGCCAGTGCGCTTGCCCTCAGCGTTGGGCTGTGGTTCTTTGGGCGTGATGGCAAGGTGGCCAGTTACGCAGCCATGGTGTTGTGCAGCGCCAGCAGCCAGTGGCTGATGCAACGGGGCTGGAGGCTTTGAGTGCAGCGGTGGTCTTCGCGCCGGCGCGTGCGACCGACCTTCTGGCGATGTCGAGTTTTATTTTTGAACATGGCCCCAACGATTGGAATTGGCTGCCGGTCGAAGGCGTGCAGGCCCACATGCAAGAGATTGGCGACGGACACGCCCATGCCGTGCTGGCATGGCAGGGCCGGGCCCTGGTGGGCCTGGCCACTTTCCGTCTAACGCATCAATATTGCAGATACCAGACGCCTGAGCGTGCGGACGCCGCGCACGGTTACGTGTGTGAGGTGGTGGTTGCACCGCACTGTGCTGGGCGCGGATTGGGGTCCGAGCTGCTTCAGAAGGTGAATGCATCCCTTGCGGTCATGGGTGTTCGCGAGGTCTACATTGACCGACATGAGGAAAACAGGGCCTCACAGGGCATGATGCGCAAGGCCGGTTTTGAGGTGATTGAGACCTTTGCCGAGCCCGCGCGGCGCCGTACGGGTCGGGCCGCACGACGGTGTGTCGTATCAAGCTCGATTGAGCTGGCCCGCGCTGCCCCGCTCCGGCGGCCCCAACTTACTTGTCCGCCTTGAAGTTGCTGAAGGTGCGCGTTTGCACGCGGCGCAGGTCTTGCGGTAGCGTGTCGGGTGCCACCATGGTCTTGGTGGCGGCGGCATCGAGGAAGATGGTCTTGTTCTCGGCCACGTCTTTTTTGACGAATTTCAAAGAGGCCGCGTTCGGGTTGGCGTAGAACACCTTGTTGGTCAGCGACGCGTGTACCTCGGGGCGCAGGATGTAGTTGATGAACAAATGCGCGTTGGCCACATTGGGCGCGTCCTTGGGGATCGCCATGGTGTCGAAGAAAAGAGTGGCACCGCTCTTTGGCACCAGGGCTTCGATCACCACCGGCGTCTTGGCCTTGGCCTCGGCGGCGCGACTGCGGGCAATGTTGATGTCGCCCGAAAAACCCATCACCAGACAGGTCGCGCCACTGGCCATCTCTTCGATGTAGCCCGAGGATGAAAAGCGCGTGACGTAGGGCCGTATGCTCTTGAGCAGTTTGCCCGCTTCGGCGTAATCGGCCGCGTTTCGGCTGTACGCTGGTTTGCCGACATACATCAGTGCGGCGGGCAGCACTTCCGAGGCGGAATCAAGCACACTGACGCCGCAGCCCTTGAGCTTGCTGACGTACTTGGGATCAAACAGCAGGCTCCAGGCGTTCTCGGGCATGGGCATGCTGCCCAACGCCGCTTTGACTTTGTTCACGTTGATGCCCACCGTGACGTAGCCCCACAACCAGTCCACCAGGTAGGCGTTGCCGGGGTCAAGCTTGGCGAGTTGCTCCAGCAGACCCTTGTCCAGATTTCCCCAATTGCTGAGTTTGCTGCGATCGAGTTTCTGCAGCAGGCCGCCCTCGATTTGGGTCTTGGCGAAATGCGAGCCCGGTACCACGATGTCATAGCCGGTCTTGCCTGCGACCAGTTTGGCGTGCAGGATTTCGTTGTTGTCGTAGGTGTCGTAGCGCACCTTGATGCCGGTCTCTTTTTCAAAATTCTTGATCGTATCTTCGGCGATGTAGTCCGACCAGTTGTAGATGTTGAGCACCTTGGGGTCCGCAGCGTGTGCGGCGCCAGCACACAGCAGGGCACCCGCACTCAGTGCAAGGGCAAGTTTCTTCAAGACGGCGGCCATGGCGGTGATCCTTCTGAGCGGGTGGTGAAACGGGCCAAAATCATAGCAAAGGCGAAAAGGCATCGACCCGATCGGTGATGATGCCGTCGAGTCCCAAACCGAGCAGGCGTTGGGCCACCGATTCGTCGTTGACGGTGTAGCTGAGCAAGCGCAAGCCTGCGTTCGTGGCTAGGCGCGCGCTGGCGCTGTCCCACAAGGTGTGCTTGGCCACCACCGCCACGCAGCCTAGCCTGAGTGCGGTTTCCAGCCAGCCGCTGCACAGACTGTCCAGCAGCAGTCCACGCGGCAAACGGGGCTCAGCCTGGGCGGCGCCTTGCAGCGCCTCGGGCTGAAACGAGGTGAGCAGGGGCAGTGCGGCCGCCCCCTGCCACAAGCGCGCGGCGTGTTGCGCCACCACCTCGCCGGTGTGGCGTTCGGTGCCAGGGGAGGGCTTGATTTCGATGTTGAGGAAGTAGTTGTTGGCCAGGCAGTAACGAGCAATGGCTTCGAAACTGGGCAGAGGCTCGCCCGCATAGGCGGCGCTGTGCCAACTGCCCGCATCGAGCTGTGACAAGGCACTCCATGGGTGTTCGCCAGCCACGGCGCCGCGGCCCACACCGAGCTTGTCGCGCGCGTTGGTGGTGCGCGCAAGGGTGTCGTCGTGCAGCAAGAAGGGCACGCCATCGGCGCTGAGCTTGACGTCGCACTCGAACATGCGGTAGCCGTGAGCGGCGCCCAGTCGAAACGCCGCCAGCGTGTTCTCAGGCGCGAGCTTGCCTGCGCCGCGATGGGCAATCCAACGCGGGTACGGCCAGTGCCCGGCGTCGACCGGAGCCGGTCTGCCAGCGCCAAAGATGTGCACTACTGGCTCTCCTTGCGTTGTCCGGTTGCGGCGTCGAACCAGTGCAGTCGATCCGGGCGCGGCGTGACGTGAAGTGTGCTGCCTACGGCGGGTGCTGCACGGGCCTCATCGGTGCGGATGATCAGCGTCTCGCCACTGGCATCGCCGCTGCCAGCCTGCCAGCGGCCATAGATCAGCTGTTCTGCGCCCAGCATTTCGATGGCGTCGACCGTCAGAGCCCAGCCGCTGTCGGTGATGTCCAGGTGTTCGGGGCGGATGCCAACAATAGTGCCGCTGGGGGCGTCCGGCGCGTTCTTAAGCAGGTTCATCGGTGGCGAGCCAATAAAGCTGGCCACGAAGGTACTGGCGGGGCGGGTATAGACCTCGTGCGGCGTGCCAAACTGCTCCATGACACCGCCGTTCATGACGATCATGCGCTGTGCCAGCGTCATCGCTTCAACCTGGTCGTGCGTCACGAACAGCGAGGTGATGCCCAGCTCGCGGTGCAATTTTTGGATTTCCAGCCGCGTTTGTGCGCGCAGCTTGGCGTCGAGATTGGACAGCGGCTCATCAAACAGGAACACTTGCGGCTGGCGCACGATGGCGCGCCCCATGGCGACACGCTGCCGCTGCCCGCCCGAGAGTTCACGCGGCTTGCGGGCCAAAAACGACCCGATCTCCAATATCTGCGCGGCTTTGTCGACGCGGGCCTTGATCTCGGCCATTGGCACTTTGGCGATCTTCAGGCCGTAGGCCATGTTGTCGAACACGCTCATGTGGGGGTACAGCGCGTAGTTCTGAAACACCATGGCGATGTCGCGTTCGGCCGGCTCCAGGTTGTTGACCACCCGCTCGCCAATAAGGATTTCGCCCCCGCTGATTTCTTCCAGCCCGGCCACCATGCGCAGCAGCGTGGACTTGCCGCAGCCTGAAGGGCCGACGATGACGACGAATTCGCCGTCGTTGATCTGTGCGTTGACGCCGTGGATCACCTGGTTTTCGTGCTTGCCGCTGCCGTAGCGTTTGACGATGTTTTTTAGTTCGATTGAGGCCATGTGGTGTTGCTGGGGTTTGACGCTACCGGGTGGGCGGCAATGGCGTGCCAACTGCGGGGAGCCTCATGGTGCCAAACGCGCACAAATCGGCCCCCTGCAGTTGGCACGCCATTGCAGCGAAGGTGTTGGCAGGGGTCGACCAAAGAGACAGCAGGGTACCGCCAAGGTGTTGGCGTGCAAATGTTCGATTAGAGGCAAGCGCAGCCGGGTGGCAGGGGGTGGGGGCCGATTTGTGCGCGTTTGGCACCATGAGGCGCCCGCCCCCTGCCGCGCGGCTGCGCGTTGTTCGAAAGTCACTGCCACGAACGCAGTTGGATTGGAAGCGGTGGGCCATAGTGCAGCAGAGTTCAGCGGCTGGGTGGGGGTCGATTTGTGCGCATTTGGCACCATGAGGCCCCCGCCCAGCCGCTGAAATCTGCGTCGCCGCGAAGAAACCAGCAACCCAATCAAGCAAGAGTGCAGTCATTTCTCGGTATCCACCAAGCCTTTGACGAACCAGCGTTGCATCAACATCACCACCAGCGCTGGCGGTATCATGGCCAGCACTGCGGTTGCCATCACGATGTTCCAGTCCGTGGCGGCATCGCCGCCGCTGATCATGCGTTTGATGCCGATCACCACTGGGTACATGGTTTCATTGGTTGTGACCAGCAAGGGCCACAGGTATTGATTCCAGCCGTAAATGAACTGAATCACGAACAGCGCGGCGATGCTGGTCGTGGACAGAGGAATCAGGATGTCCTTGAAGAATCGCATTGGCCCGGCACCATCAATTCGAGCGGCCTCCACCAGCTCGTCGGGCACTGTCAGAAAGAACTGCCGGAACAGAAAGGTGGCCGTGGCTGAGGCAATCAGCGGGATGGTCAATCCGGCGTAGCTGTTGAGCATGCCCAGATCCGACACGACCTTGTAGGTAGGCCCAATGCGCACTTCGACCGGCAGCATCAGCGTCACAAAGATCGCCCAGAAGAACACCATGCGCAACGGAAAACGAAAGTAGACGATTGCAAAAGCCGACAGAAGCGAGATCGCGATCTTGCCAATGGCGATCACCAGCGCCGTGATCAGGCTGACCATCATCATGCGTCCGACCGGCGCATTGGATGCGGCCCCCATGCCCGTGCCCTGCAACGCGGCAGTGTAGTTTTCCACGAAGTGACTCCCAGGCCACAGCGACATCGGCGCCTGCAGGATTTCGGCCGCGGTCTGGGTTGACGCGACAATCGTCACGTAGAGCGGAAATGCGACCACCAGTACACCCGCGATCAGCACCAGGTGCGACAGGACCCGCAAAACCGGATTGCGTTCCACCATCTCAGTACTGCACTTTCTTCTCGACGAAGCGGAACTGGACGATGGTTAACGCAATCACGATCACCATGAGCACCACGGATTGGGCGGCCGAACCGCCAAGATCCAGCGCCTTGAAGCCATCATGGTAGACCTTGTAGACCAGAATCGCGGTCTCCCGGCCGGGGCCGCCCTCGGTCGCGGCGTCGACGATGGCAAACGTGTCGAAGAAAGCGTACACGACATTGATGACAAACAGGAAGAAAGTGGTAGGCGAGAGCAAAGGGAACTGGATCGTCCAAAAGCGCCGCCAGGGCTGGGCGCCGTCGATGGCGGCGGCTTCAATCAGCGATTTCGGGATGCTTTGCAGCCCGGCCAGGAAGAACAGGAAGTTGTAAGAAATCTGCTTCCAGACCGCTGCGATCACGATCAGGGTCATGGCGTGCGTTCCATTGAGCAGGTGGTTCCAGTCCAGCCCCAAGCCTCGCAGCGCGTAGGACACGATGCCTATCGACGGTGCGAACATGAATAGCCACAAAACGCCCGCGACTGCCGGTGCCACCGCGTAGGGCCATATCAGCAGCGAGCGGTAGATCAGTGTGCCTTTGATCACGCGGTCCGCGAAAATCGCCAGCAGCAACGAGATGCCGATGCCGAGCCCGGCCACCAGCACCGAGAACACGGCCGTGATCTTGAACGAAGCAAGGTAAGAGTCGTCCTTGATCAAATTGGCGAAGTTCTCCAGGCCTACCCACTCAGTGCTCAAACCGAACGCGTCGGTCTGCTGAAACGATTGCAGCAAAGCCTGCCCGGCCGGCCAGAAGAAAAAGACGGCGATCACGGTCACCTGTGGCGCAAGCAGCACCCATGGTAACCATGCAGAGTGAAAGACGACCCGTTTTTCGGAAGCCACGATGGTTCAGTCGGATTTGGTCATGCCCGCGCAACCGGGTGTATGGGGGGCAGCGGCACGCGGCCTTGCGCGCGCCGCGTTCCGATTAGCGCTTGTTCGCCTTTTCAAAGCGCTCCAACAATTCGTTGCCGCGGCTGACGATACTGTCAAGTGCCTCTTTGGCCGTCTTCTTGCCGGCCCAGACCTGCTCGAGCTCTTCGTCCTCCACGGCACGCACCTGGACGAAGTTGCCTAGACGGATGCCCCGGGACTTGTCGGTGGTCTTGCGGATCATCTGGTTCACGGCGACGTCCGTGCCGGGGTTCTGTTTGTAGAAGCCCGACTTCTCAGTGAGCGCGAACGACGCCAGCGTGATAGGCAGGTAGCCCGTTCGCTGGTGGCTCTTGGCCTGTATGTCGGCGTTGGTCAGGTGATTGAAGAACTTCGCCACACCTTTGTATTCGGCCGGCTTCTTGCCGCCCATGACCCACAGCGAAGCGCCGCCAATGATGGTGTTCTGCGGTGCGCCAGCTACGTCCGGGTAATACGGCAGCGGCGCGATGCCAAACTCGAATTTGGCATTCTTCTTGATCGTGGCATAGGTCGACGACGATGCCGTGGCCATGGCGCACTCACCCGAGTAGAAGCTGGCATCGGGCTTGTTGCCGCGCCCACGATAGACAAACAGCCCCTGCTTGGCCATGTTGGACAGGTTTTCGATGTGACGGACATGCAAAGGACTGTTGACCAACAGGCGCGCGCCCGTGCCACCAAATCCGTTGTTCTGGCTGGCAAACAGTGTGTTGTGCCAGGTCGAGAAGCTCTCCAGCTGGGTCCATCCCTGCCAACTGGTCGTGAACGGGCAGGTCACGCCTGAAGCTTTCAGCTTCGCAGCGGCGAGTACCACTTCCGGCCAGGTCGCGGGCGGCTTGTTGGGGTCAAGGCCCGCCTTGCGAAACAGGTCCTTGTTGTAGTTGAACACCGTGGTCGAGCTATTGAGGGGAAAACTGAGCATCTGCCCGGTGGGTGCCGTGTAGTAACCCACCACGGCGGGGATGTAAGCCTTGGGGTCGAACTTGTAGCCAGCGTCAGCCAACACCTTGCCAACGGGCACCACAGCCCCCTTTGCCGCCATCATCGTCGCCGTGCCGACTTCAAACACTTGCAGGATGTGCGGGGCATTCCCCGCGCGGAAAGCCGCTACGGCAGCGGGCATGGTCTCGTCGTAAGTGCCCTTGTAGGTAGGCACGATTTTGTATTCCTTTTGGCTGGCGTTGAAATCGTTGGCCAAATCGATGACCCAATCGTTCAGACCACCGGTCATGGAGTGCCACCATTGGATTTCGGTCTGGGCTTGCGCTGGAATGGACAGCGCCGCTGCCATGGCGAAGGCTGTAAGTTGCAGTTTCATGGGTTCTCCTGATAGGTTGTGGCACAGACCTGCGGTGCTGTCCCTGGGTGGTTGTCGGACCGTTGCAGTTCACTATCCTGCGAAAAGGGCCAAGCGTAGCGGTCAGATGTGACGCAAACGTGTCAAATCGGTGACGGCGGGCTGACCCTGGCGATTAGACACGCGTTTTTCACCCAGCCCCATCCGGGTTTCCCTCAGGAAGCCGGGTGATTGCTGCACTGCGGTAATATCTCCAGCCAGCCGGGTTGCGCATCCGTGCCACGTGCTGGCTTGTCAATTTCGAACCCGATGAACGCTCCCACACCGATTCTTCCGTTCTCGCCCGCCGCACTGCACGCGCCACACGTGCACGAACGCATTCGCGAGATCCCGTACAACTACACCTCGTTCTCGGACCGCGAAATCGTCATCCGCCTGCTGGGCGCACCGGCCTGGGATCTGCTCAACCGACTGCGCGAGGAGCGCCGCACCGGCCGCTCGGCGCGAATGCTGTACGAGGTGCTGGGCGACATCTGGGTGGTGCAGCGCAACCCCTACTTGCAGGACGATCTGCTCGACAACCCCAAGCGTCGGCGCCTGCTGGTCGACGCGTTGCTGCACCGCCTGGGTGAGGTGGAGAAGCGGCGCACCCCCGACAGCGACCCCGAACGCGATGCTCTGGTTGGGCAATTACTGGCTGCAGCCGCTGATGCCGTGCGTGAGTTTGACGCGATGTTTGTAGAAGTCGCCGAGTTGCGGCGCAAAGCCCAGCGCGTGTTGGGCCGACTGACTGCCAAGGACAACATCAAGTTCGACGGCCTGAGCCGCGTCTCGCACGTGACCGATGCTACGGATTGGCGGGTCGAGTACCCATTTGTGGTGCTGACACCCGATAGCGAAGCCGAGTTGGCCGTTTTGATCAAAGGTTGCATCGAGCTGGGTTTGACCATCATTCCACGTGGTGGCGGCACCGGGTACACCGGCGGCGCGGTGCCACTGACCTGGAACAGCGCGGTGATCAATACCGAGAAGTTGGAGGCCATGACCGAGGTGGAAATGGTCACGCTGCCGGGCCTGAGCGAGCCAACGGGCACGGTCTGGACCGAAGCCGGCGTGGTAACGCAACGCGTGGCCGACGCCGCCGAGCGCGCAGGCTTCGTGTTTGCCGTGGACCCCACTTCGGCCGAGGCGTCTTGCATTGGCGGCAACATCGCCATGAATGCGGGCGGCAAGAAAGCCGTGCTGTGGGGCACGGCACTGGACAACCTGGCCAGCTGGCGCATGGTGACACCGCAAGCTGAGTGGCTGGAAGTGACCCGGCTGAACCACAACCGCGGCAAGATACACGATGCCGAACTGGCCAGTTTTGAGCTGAAGTACTTCAAGGCCGACGGCAAGACGGTGCTGCGCACGCAGCGGCTTGACATCCCGGGAGCTTCCTTTCGCAAGGAGGGGCTGGGAAAGGATGTGACCGACAAGTTCTTGAGCGGTCTGCCCGGTATCCAGAAAGAGGGCTGCGATGGCCTGATTACCAGCGCGCGCTGGATTGTGCACAAGATGCCCGCGCACACCAGAACGGTTTGCCTTGAGTTCTTCGGCAATGCGCGCGACGCCGTGCCCAGCATCGTGGAAATCATAGATTTCATGGCTGCCGAACAAAAGCGCAGCGGCATCGTGCTGGCGGGACTGGAGCATCTGGATGACCGCTACCTCAGGGCGGTGGGCTACGCTACCAAAAGCAAACGCGGCGGTCTACCAAAGATGGCCTTGTTTGGGGACATCGCTGGCGACAACGCCGAGGCCGTCGCGCGGGCTACGTCAGAGGTGGTACGGATCGCCAATTCGCGCAGCGGCGAGGGCTTTATTGCCGTCAGCCCCGAAGCGCGCAAGAAGTTCTGGCTTGACCGCAAGCGTACCGCCGCGATTTCGCGCCACACCAACGCCTTCAAGATCAATGAAGACGTGGTGATCCCGCTGCACCGCATGGCCGAATACACCGACGGCATCGAGCGCATCAACATCGAATTGAGCTTGAAGAACAAGCTGGCCTTGTGCGATGCGCTGCAGGAGTTCTTTGCAGATGGCAGCTTGCCGTTGGGCAAACAGGACGATGCCAACGACATCCCCAGTGCCGAACTGCTGGGGGACCGAGTGGCTCAGGCACTGGGCCTGATTGCCGAGGTGCGTGGTGTGTGGCAAGGTTGGCTCGACAATGTCGACCCCCTGTTTGGCGAGTTGCAGGACCATACTTTGCGTGCGAGCTGGAAGACGCAATTGCGCGTGCCTTTGCAGAGCATTTTTGCCGGCAGCGCCTTTGAGCCGGTGCTGCGCGAATGCACCGCCATTCATCAGCGTGTGCTCAAAGGCAGGGTCTGGGTGGCCTTGCACATGCACGCCGGTGACGGCAACGTGCACACCAATATCCCGGTCAACAGCGACGACTACGACATGCTGCAAGCGGCGCACGGCGCGGTTAGCCGCATCATGCTGCTGGCACGCTCGCTGGACGGCGTGATCTCCGGGGAGCATGGTATCGGCATCACCAAGTTGGAATTCCTGACCGACGCCGAGTTGCAGCCATTTGCCGACTACAAGGCCCGGGTGGACCCCGAGGGGCGCTTTAACAAGGGCAAGTTGCTTCGAAATTGTGGCGTCCCGACCGGCGCAGCCGGGCCAGGTGCAGAAGTTCCGCCATTGCGAGCGCGGCGCGGCAAGCCATCGGTGTTCGCTGACCTTACCAATGCCTACACGCCAAGTTTTGGCCTGATGGGGCACGAGTCGCTGATCATGCAGCAAAGCGACATTGGCGCGATTGCCGACAGCGTCAAGGACTGCCTGCGCTGCGGCAAGTGCAAGCCTGAGTGCGCCACCCACGTGCCGCGCGCAAACCTGCTGTACAGCCCGCGCAACAAGATTCTGGCCACTTCGCTGCTGGTGGAGGCTTTTCTGTATGAAGAGCAGACGCGCCGCGGTGTGTCCATCAAGCACTGGCAGGAGTTTGAAGACGTGGCCGACCACTGCACGGTGTGCCACAAGTGCCTGTCGCCGTGCCCGGTGAAGATCGACTTTGGCGACGTCACCATGAACATGCGCAACCTGCTGCGCAAGATGGGCAAGAAGAGCTTCCGACCGGCTGGCGCGGCTGCCATGTTCCTGCTTAATGCGACCAACCCGCAGACGATTCGCACGGCGCGCTCAATCATGGTCAACCTGGCGATTCGCTCACAGCGCATCGCGCACGATCTGCTCAGGCTGGTGTCGCGCCGGCAGACGGCCAAGCCACGGGCCACGGTGGGCACCGCGCCGCTGAAGGAGCAGGTGATCCACTTCGTCAACAAGAAGCTGCCCGGTGGCTTGCCCAAGCGGACCGCGCGCGCCTTGCTGGACATCGAGGACAAGAACTACGTACCCATCATTCGCGACCCGCAGTCGACGAACGCGGAGACCGAGGCGGTGTTTTACTTTCCCGGTTGCGGCTCGGAGCGCTTGTTCAGCCAAGTCGGGCTGGCCACACAAGCCATGCTGTGGCACGCCGGCGTACAGACGGTTCTGCCGCCGGGCTACCTGTGTTGCGGCTACCCACAACGCGGCTCGGGTCAGTTCGACAAGGCCGAGAAGATGATCACCGACAACCGGGTGTTGTTTCACCGCGTCGCCAACACCTTGAATTACCTGGACATCAAGACCGTGGTGGTGAGTTGCGGCACCTGCTACGACCAGTTGCAGGGCTACAAGTTCGAAGAGATATTCCCTGGCAGCCGCATTATTGACATCCATGAATACCTTCTAGAGAAGGGCATCACACTGCAAGACGCAGGTGCATTCCTGTTTCACGACCCCTGCCACAGCCCAATGAAGCTTCAGGCGCCAATCAAAACGGTCAAGGCCTTGCTCGGCAACAACGTGGTGCAGTCGGCGCGCTGCTGTGGCGAGTCTGGCACGCTCGCGCTGAACCGGCCTGACATCTCCACACAGGTGCGCTTTCGCAAGGAAGAGGAGATCCGCAAGGGCGAGGCGCAATTGCGCAGCAGCGGCCTGGTCGGCGCCAAGGACAACATCAAGATGCTGACCTCTTGCCCGGCGTGTATGCAGGGTTTGTCTCGCTTTGGCGAGGACCTGCAAAACGGACTGATGGAGGCGGATTACATCGTGGTCGAGATGGCGCGCCAGATACTGGGCGAAAACTGGATGCCGGAGTATGTGCAGCGCGCCAATCGGGGGGGGATTGAGCGGGTGCTGGTTTAGTGGCTGTTTACAGGTGATGTTCGCGCGGAAGTGACTTTTTTGCCGAAAAGGGGTCTTTTCTGAGCATCGCAGCGATGGGCAAAGTGGTGGTGTCGCTTTAAGATCGACCAAGCTGCGTCTTTGCCAGGGCGCGCTTGTTCCTGCTTGGAGGGCTCATTGCCATGACGAAGCCACAATTCATACCGAGCCCGAGGGTTCTGGCGTTTTCGCTGGCCATTGCGTTCAGCTTGAACGCGAATACCGTCGCTGCCAATCCGACTGGCGCCATGGTCATCCATGGCCAAGCCACTGTAAGCAACCCGCAGCCCAACACGCTGCTGGTCACCACGCAAAACGGAGCCGGCACCAACCACTCGGCCATCAATTGGCAGAGTTTTTCCATTCCGGTTGGCAACAGCGCCCGATTTGTCCAACCGAATTCGGGTAGCACCTCCATCAATCGTGTTGTGACCAACACACCTTCGGTGTTGCTCGGGAATTTGTCCAGCAACGGCACACTGGTGCTGGTCAATCAGTCCGGCATTGCGGTGGGCGCCGGTGCGGTGGTGGACACCGCCGGATTCACAGCTTCGACGGTAGGCATGAGCGAACTCGACGCCATCGCCGGGCGCCTGCGGTTTGGCGGGATGGGAATCGCTGATTCACTGTCTCCTCTCAGTGTCCAGGGCAACGTCGTGGCGCGCGGCGGCGATGTGGTGTTGATCGCACCCAGCATGGAACTGGCCAAGACTGCTCTGGTCGAGTCCAAGGGTGGTGCTGTGATCCTGGCCGCGGGCCAGCGCGTGGCCGTGACTGGGCGTGGGCTTGAGAGCATTTCATTGGAGGTGCAGGCACCGACTGACTCGGTGGTGAACCTGGGCACGCTAAGGGGCGACGCTGTGGGGATCTTTGCCGGCCAGCTCAAGCACAGGGGCTTGATCCAGGCCGATAAGGCCAACCTAGAGGGCGGCCGCGTCGTGCTGAGGGCCAGCGGTGACGCGTTGGTGGAGGGCGACAGCAAGATTCTCGCGACCGGCACGCAGGGTGGCCAGGTCGATTTACTGGGGCGGCGGGTGGCATTGGCCGATCGCGCGTCCATTGATGTGTCTGGGGAACAGTCGGGCGGCTCGATTCGGATTGGGGGCGATTACCAGGGCCAAAACGCGCAGGTGCCCAATGCGACCGTGACCTACGCGGGCGGTGATACCCGACTGGCCGCTGACGCCACCGCGTCAGGGCACGGTGGCAGGATCATCGTCTGGGCAGACGACACTACGCGTTATTACGGGCAAGCCTCCGCGCGGGCCGGCGCTGCTTCGGGGGACGGCGGTTTCGTTGAGGTGTCTGGCAAGCGGTACCTGGATTTTCAGGGGCGCGTGGATACGACTGCCCCACGGGGCAAGACTGGTACGCTGCTGCTTGATCCGCATGAGCTGCGTATTGACAGCGCTGTGACGGCCAACATCACACCGACAGCAAGTACCAATTTCAATTTCGACCCGACCGTCCCGGGTACCCCGTCCGTATTGGACGTGACCACGCTAACTAGTCAGTTAGGTTCGACCAATGTCGACATTAACGTGCTGGGAGGTCTCGACTACTACATTCGTGTATCAGCCCCGGTCGCCTGGGCCACGCCCAGCGTCTTGACGTTGAAGGCCGGTGCGGCAGGGTCCATACTCCTTGACGCGTCGATCAACGGTGGTGCCAGCGGCACGCTGAAACTCGACGCGGGAACCGGCGGCATCTCTCAACTCGGAACGGCGCCTGTCACAGCGCCGTACTTGAGGGTGACTTCTGCAGGCGGCGTGGCGATGAATGCCAACAACAATATCGGCACACTGGCCGGCAGCGTGACTGGTCCTGGTTTTTCGTTTACAAACGTCAACGATCTGACAGTCGGCACTGTTGGTGTTTCGGGCTTAACTGTTGGCACTGGCGATGTCGCTTTGACTGTCAGCGGTCCCAACAAGAAGTTGACCATCACGGATCCCGTCACCGCGACATCCGGCAGCGTCAGTTACACGGCGGATCACCAGTCCCATTCCGCCACGACCACCTCCGGCGGCGGGGGCAACTGGATCGAGGTCAAGCCTGACACCCCCACAGCCGTCATCGAGTTCTCGCCGTCGGTGGATGTGGCGGGAACGCTGCGACTGTCAAATGGCGCCTTGGGAGGCTTCCTGACACCGTTGCTAAAGGTCGGCAGCAATGCCAACACCGGCGGAATATTGGTCAGCGAGCCGGTGTCATCAACCCCATTTAGTTCGATGAGTTTGATCACCGCCGGCGCGATCAATCAGCTTTCCTTTTCCCCGATAACCATTTCGAATCTCAATGCTGATGGGGCTGCTGGCGTCAGCTTGACAGAGCCTAACAACGTCACCAACCTTGCCGGTCATGTGGGTCCGTCGGCGGCGGCGAGGACCTTTGCTTTCACCGATGTCAACGCAATCAATGTTGGTTCGGTCGACATTATCAATGGCATCCAGAACGATGGCGGCGTTGGAAGCGTGGTTCTGCTCACTGCGGGCGGGGCCGTGACGCAGAGCGCGGGCGCGCCGGTGGTGGCAAGCGCCGGGGGGCTCAGCGTGACGGCGGTTGGCGGTATCAATCTGACTTTGCCGGGCGTGAACACCCCTACCAGTGTGGCCCTGAGCAACACGGTCAGCGGCAACGTGGCCTACGTTGGCCAGACGCCCTTGCTCACGGTTTCCGCCGCTTCGGCGCCGGGCGCGGTGAAGATTGAATCGTCTGGGGGCTTAGACATTCCGATGTCGACGATCATCAGCGCGGCAGCCGTGGGTGACGCGGTCATCCTGGGGGCAACCAGCGGGCCGTTCACCATGGACCCTGCTTCGGGTATTTCCACGCCCAATGGGCGCCATTTGCTGTATCTGGCAGATCCCGCCGGAGGGCATAGCTATGGACCCCTAACACTAGGGGCGGGTGACTTCAAACAGTATACGGCGCCATGGGCCACTGCACCCGCCCAAGCTACCGGCAATCGACGCTTGTTTTCCGTGACCCCGGTCTTGTCGTCAACCCTTGGTGGTTCAGCGTCCAAGACGTACGACGGCAACACCTCCATTGGCCTGGCGGGTGTCAGCTTTAGCGCGCCGATTGGTCACATTGACGGCGACACTGGCGGGATAATGTCCGCGACCACGGGCACGCTGGCCAACCCCAACGCGGGCTCTGGCATCTTGGTCTCTGCCAACTCACCCACCCTCTCAGGTGTGTTTGGTGGCGGGGGGACCTATCCGGTCTACGGCTATGGCGCCAGCGCAAGTGGTCCAATTGGCAAGTGACTGCGCTTGCAGTGTCGACGACGGTCAACCTGAGCGGATCGCGGGTCTACGACGGCACTAATGTGGTCGACGCAAGCATCTTTAGCATTGGTGGTCTGATCGGCAGCGAGACCTTGACTTTGTCTGGGTCGGGCACCGTCCCTGACAAAAACGTGGGGACTAACAAACCGGTCACTTTGGGGAGCTTGACCTTGGGTGACGGCACGGGGCTGGCCAGCAACTACACCTTTTCGGGCGGTCTGCACATTGCGGCGATCACGCCTCGGCCGCTCGCCGGTGTTGACGGCCTGAGCGCCTACGACAAAGTCTACGACGGAAGCCCCGCGGCGACTTTGTCGATTGGGATGGCCTCCTTGTCCGGGGTTCTCGGCGCTGACTCGGTCACGCTGACGGGAGGTATTGGCGCCTTTGCCGACAAGCACGTGGGAGTCGCCAAAAAGGTCAACGTGACCGGATTGACGCTCACGGGTGCTGATGCGGCCAACTATTCGATGGCGACTGATCGCATAGGGGGTCTCTCGGCGAACATTACCCCAGCAACGATTGACGCGATCAACGGTTTGACGGCTGTCAACAAGGTCTACGATGGCACCACGTCTGCGGTACTCCATGCCGGGTCGGCTACGTTCAATGGAGCTGTGGCCGGCGACAACCTGACGGTGGGTGGGGCGTCGGCAACCTTTGTCGACAAAAATGCTGGCAGTGCCAAGGCGGTTCAGATCAAGGGTATCTCGTTGGGGGGGGTCGATGCAGGCAACTATCGGTATACCGGCGGCACTACCGCGACCGCGACAGCTGATATCACCAGAGCACCGGTGAGTGTGGCTGGCGGTATCACTGCCAGCGGCAAAGTGTACGACGGGACGACGCATGCCAGCGTCAGCCTGCTCGGCGGTGCGCTGATGGGCAAGATTGAGGGCGATGATCTGATCCTGAGCAGTGCCTCGGGCAGCTTCAGCGACAAGAATGTCGGAGCCGACAAGACTGTGACGCTGTCGGAACTGAAATTTGCAGGCGCCGACGCGGCGAATTACGTTCTGGCCGACGGCGTGGCCCCCACCACCACGGCCGACATCACGAAGGCGGCGTTGACCGGCGTGACCGGTATTGCCGCTTCCAGCAAGGTTTACGACGCGACTGTCAGTGCCTCGTTGGACCTGAGCACCGCCGTGTTCACGGGTCAGGTTCCGGGTGACCAACTCATGGTCAGCGCGGCGACCGGACAATTCGCCGACAAGAACGCGGGTGTACGCAAACCCGTCACGATCACCGGCATCGTGGTGGCAGGCGAGGATCTCGGCAATTACGCACTGGGGGATTTGAGCAGTTCCTTCGCCACGGCAGATATCACACCCCGGCCAATCTCCGGTGTGACAGGTGTCACGGCCGCCAGCAAAGTTTACGACGGCAAGACGGCTGCCACGTTGTTGGTCGGTGCAGTAGGCTTTGTCGGCAAGCTGGCGGGCGACGATCTTACCGTTGGGGCGGCCACGGGTAGCTTCTCTGATCGGCATGTCGGCCAAGCCAAGACAGTCACGGTGACCGGGTTGACGCTGAATGGTCGCGATGCAGGCAACTATGCTTTCTCGGGCTCTGACGTCACCGCGCAGGCGGACATCACCGTTCGACCGTTGTCAACCTGGACCGGCGCCGTCGACAACCGCTGGGGCAACGCCGGAAACTGGGATGCCCTGCCCGATGCGTCCAACGTGCTGGCAGTGGCGATCGGGGGCGGCACCGGTAAAGTGGTGTATGACGCCGCCGTGGGAACCACGACCCTGCAATCAGTGTCAAGCGCACTGCCCTTGATGTTGACTGGGGGCGCATTGAGCGTGGCAAACAGCGTAACAAGTTCGGGTTTTGAGCAGACTGGCGGCAGTCTGGCCGGCGCTGGCAGTCTACGGGTTGACGGTGGCTTCAGCCAGATCGGCGGCACGCTGGCGCTCGGATCGATTGATGTCACGCGCGCGAGCGGAAACGTGGTGTTCAGTGACCTGTCCGCCTCTACCATTTCGATTGACGCGGGGGGTGCCATTCAACAGACTGGCCCGGTTCGCACGACCGAGTTGAAGACATCGTCGACGGCCGGAACCGTGCTGAGTATTACAGGCAATCGGATTGGCAGTTTTCAGGCCAGCAACAATGGAACGGGTGACGTCGTTCTGGTCAATACCGGGGCCTTGGTCCTGCCAGGGATTGTCAATCGCGGGGGCAGTATACGTGTTGAAAACACCGGCCAGGTGACTACCCGAGGCCCGATCAGCGCGCCAGAAGGTATGGCGACGGTGCACGCCAACAGTCCTTTGACCATAGGGGTCGGTGGTGTATCGGCTGGTGGTGATGTCAGTTTGGCTGCCAGCAAAAAGACCAGTCCCGGGGATCTCACCCTGGACGGAGATGTGGTGTCGACACAAGGCGCAATTTCGCTGGTCGCCGGTCGTGATCTGTTGCAAAACAGCCGAGTCAGTGGTGCCCATGGCGTAACGGCCAGTGCAGGTCGTAGCATGGTCTATGGGCCGTTCGCGACCACGGCTTTTCGGCCGGTGGAGTACAGCGTGGACGGTTCGCGGGTCGATCCGCCGCGCGAACCGCCAACGCAGGGCCAGCCGGTTGACTTTGTGCTGGCGTTTCTTGACCGGTTCGAGCACGCGGTCCAGGCTCAGCAACGACGCGCAGACGACAGTGGGCCAGACCCCCGACGCAGACGGGAAAGTGAGCAGAACGGCGTCGTGACGGAGGGCGAAACATGTCGACCCTAGGCCGCGTCTGTGGCGCCGGGTGCGTCGGTAGAGTCGGCATGCTCATGCTGACGGCTGGCCTGGCGTTGTCTGGTGGTGTCGCGCTAGCGCAGCCGGTTGGTGAGGTGGAGTTCGTGCGTGGCGTTGGTTTTGCTCAATCTGCGGGGCAAGCATCGCGCACTTTGGGTAAGGGACTGCCACTCAGTGAGGGTGATCGCCTTACAACGGCCGACGGGGCGTCGGCCATTGTGAAGTTCAATGACGGTACGCGCCTGACCTTGCGCGCGAGTTCGGACTTGGTGATTCAACAGTACCAGTTTAAGGACCACTCCCAGAGCAACAGCATGTTGATGCAGTTGCTGAAAGGTGGTTTGCGCGCTATCACCGGCTTGATCGCCAAAAGCTCCCCCAACGCGGCGCGCCTGCAGACCTCAACCGCCACAATTGGCATCCGGGGCACTGATTTCGACGCACGACTGTGTGCCACCGACTGCCAGGCCGATTCTGCCAAGGTGCCCGACGCGCCGCGACCGAACGCGGTGCAAGCGAGTGCCAGGGTGCTCGGGGTACAGGGCGATATCAATGCAATAGATCCCCGGGGGCAGCGGCGACGGTTGGTCGACGGCGGGAGCGTCTACCCGGGTGAGACCGTCGAGACTGGTGCGGCCGCCAGGGGTGTGCTGGTGTTTCGTGATGAGAGTCGCACGTCGCTCGGCGCCTCAACCCGATTCCGGGTCGATAGTTTTGTATTTGATGACAAGAATCCGACTGATGGCCGTTTTCTGGTCTCCCTGCTGCGCGGATCAATGCGCGCCTTGTCTGGCTTGATCGGCAAAGCCAACCACCGCAACGTGAGCTTCACCACACCGACCGCGACCATTGGCATTCGCGGCACCGGGCTGGATGTCGACTGTGAGTCCGATGAGGCATGCAGCTTCTTCTCTTGGTTGGGCACGATCGAGGTGTCTCCCAACGGGCAGACCGCCTTGCAGGTATTGATGGCAGGACAGGGGCTGCAGGTTGGCTCAGCTGGTATTCGACCGCTGAATGCGTCTCCGCTGGAGGGTCTGCCGCGTCCGGACCGAATCAACGTGGACCTCCGGCAGCTGTTTGGTGCCAGCGACGTGTCCGATGACCAGCCGGGCTTGTTTGTGTTTGTCCGCGACGGGCATATCGAAGTCACCACGGGTCGCGAAACCTTGCATCTGGGCCGAGGCGAGACCGGTTTTGCCGGCGACAACGGGACAACCGCGCGACCATTGCTGACGCCACTGTTCCTGGAATTCGATCGAACGCCGATGCCAGACAGCAAGAACCCGATGTTGCAGACGGTCCTGGGTGAGGCCGGCGTGCGAACCCGCAATCAGTGCAGATAGTGAGCCGTCATGACGAACCAAACCCGGAAGTTCGAAGTGCCGCAAGCGAGCCCCGCCCGCGTGGCGGCGCTGGGCCTGATTGCGGCGCTGAATATCTCGCCGATGGTGACGCTGGCCCAAAGCCAGCAGGGCCAGGGAGTCCCTCCAACTCCGTCGTTCGTTATTCGCGGCTTCGATATTGCTGGCGACAACCCGCTGCCACAGGACGAAACCACTCGAGTCTTGGCGCCGTTTCTGCGAACCGATGCCACCATCGACACGCTGCAACGCGCAACGGCGGCGCTGGAAGCGGCGCTGAAAGGACGGGGATACGGCCTGCATCGCGTTGCCTTGCCACCTCAGGAGGTGGGCGCCAAAGTGACGCTCAACGTGGTCAAATTCGTTATAGGTAAGGTGATAATTGAGGGTGTGTCCAGGCTGAGTGAGTCAAACATCCGCGCCAGCCTGCCTGAACTCGCGGAAGGCACAGCGCCCAACTTGCAGGCCCTTGCGCGGCAAGCGGCAATGGCCAACGAGAACGAAGGCAAGAAGGTTCAGGTATCGCTTAAGGAGTCCGACGCAGCCGACAGGATTGATGTCAAAATTGTGGTGAAGGAAGAACGGCCTTGGAGTGTGACAAGTGCTTTGTCCAATACCGGATCGGACGCGACTGGAAAGGATCGACTCACCCTGGTTGGTACCTACTCCAATCTGTTCGATCGTGATCATCAGTTAGCTGCGGCCTATACGACTTCGGTGGAGCAATTGCGCGGTGTCAGGTAATTGGGTCTCAGCTATCGGGCTCCTCTGTATACGATTGGCGGGATCGTTGGCCTGAGCGCGACGCACTCGAACGTGGTGGGTAACTTCGGTGCCTTCTCCAGCACAGGTGCCGGGCAGACCGTCACAGTGAGCTACAGCCACTATCTGCTGCCGGTAGGTGGGCGGCGCAGTTACCTCACAGCCAACCTGGATGACAAGCGGTTTGATACTGGGCGAGTCAATGGGATTGACGTGCCGGGCCAGTTGATGCGGCGCAGTCGGCCGCTCTCCGTGGGATACAGCGCCCGCGTTGAATCAGATACGGGGGTCTTGGCCTACAACATCGACTTGGCGGTCAATCTGCCCGGTGGGTTGGGCAACAACGTGGGAGCGTACCAATCCGAGGACGCGCGCATTGGCACCGTTCGTTGGAAGACCCTGCGAGGCGGTGGCAGCTACTTGAGCTTTTTTGGATCGGGGTGGCTGTGGGGCATTCGTGGGCAGTTTCAGTACAGTCCGGACGCACTCATTTCCGGTGAACAGTTTGGCCTGGGTGGTGCGGCGTCGGTGCGTGGTACAGCGGAGAGGCCACTCGCGGGAGACAGTGGTTTGCAGGCGTCAACGGAGCTTTCTTCACCTGAACTGCGCACCGGTCTGAGAGTCACGGGATTTGTCGACGCGGGTTGGCTTACCAACCACAACCCGAATGGAAACCCCAAGCCGGCCAGCGACCACCTGACGAGCGTCGGTCTGGGCTTGCGCTATACGGTCGGCTCCTATGGGGTTACTGCCGATTGGGCCCGAATCGTCCGGGGCAGTGTGATACCGTTACTCCCTCAAGCGGGGGACCAGAAGGTCCACCTCAGTGTTTCCGCTCGTTTCTAGATCCTTCGGACGGGCTATTTCAGAGTTGTCTTATGGCCGGATTACACACGGGTTCCCCCATTCCGCAGGCGTTGACTGTGCACAGCCATTCGGCCGTGCTCGAAGTGGTGTTCTCAGACGGCGCGCAGTTCCGCATTCCTTTTGAGCTGATGCGCATTTACTCGCCATCGGCCGAGGTGCAGGGTCACGGGCCGGGCCAGGAAGTGTTGCAGACCGGCAAGCGCGATGTACAGCTGGTGGCACTGGAGCCCGTTGGCAACTATGCTGTGCAGCCATCTTTCTCGGACGGACACGACAGTGGCATCTTCACCTGGGGCTATCTGTATTTTCTGGGTTCGCAACAAGACAAACTGTGGGCTGACTACCAGGCCAGGCTTGCCAAGGCCGGTGTAAGCCGGGATGCTGCGATGCCCGAGAAGGCTGCGTCGGGCTGCGCCAGTCACTGATCCGCCCAGCGCCGCGCTGAGCTTTCGCCGCGCCGGCGGCGAAGGGAACTAGGCCGAAGCGGGAGTTTCATCAAAATTGCGACAAATACCCGCAACAGCCTGTCGGCTGCGGCGCTGGCTGTCGTTTCAAGCCTACTATTGCACCTATGACAGCAACCCATTTTGGATTTCAATCGGTGGAGGAAACCGAGAAGGCAAAGCGCGTTCGCGGCGTGTTTGACTCGGTTGCGCCCAAGTACGATTTGATGAACGACCTGATGTCCATGGGCCTGCACAGGGCCTGGAAGGCCTACACCGTGCTGGTGGCTGACGTCAGGCAGGGCGATCAGGTGCTCGATATCGCTGGCGGAACGGGCGATCTGGCGTTGGCATTTGCCAAGAAGGTTGGTCCAACCGGCCGTGTGGTTCACACCGATATCAACGAGGCGATGCTCAGTACCGGGCGCAATCGCCTGATCGACGCCGGTGTAATCCTGCCCACCCTGGTATGCGACGCCGAGACGCTACCGTTTCCAGGTGGCCAGTTCGACCTGGTCAGCGTGGCTTTCGGCTTGCGTAACATGACGCACAAGGATAGGGCGTTGGCCGAGATGAACCGCGTGCTCAGGCCCGGCGGCAAACTGTTGGTGCTGGAGTTCTCCAAGGTGGCGCCGCCGCTGACCAAGGCTTACGACTGGTATTCGTTCAAGGTTCTGCCCAAGTTGGGCAAGCTCGTCGCAAACGACGATGCCAGCTACCGTTACCTGGCCGAGTCGATTCGAATGCACCCTGGCCAAGAGGAGCTAAAGACCATGATGCACAAGGGTGGTTTTGGTCATGTGGACTTCCACAACCTGACCGGCGGGCTGGTGGCCTTGCATGTTGGAATCAAGTGCTGATCTTGTGATTGCGATGCCAGCCCCAAGCTGGGGCGATATGGAGGACCTATGAAACTGTGGACTTTGATTTTGGCGATGGCAATGGGTATGGCAGCCATGGACGCTGACGCCGCCAGGCGTCTGGGCGGTGGCAAGTCAGTGGGCAAACAGTCCAGCAACGTGACCCAACGCGAGGCAGCGCCAACCGCGCCGACTGCGCCCGCTCAAAGCGCGACCAATGCGGCGGCGAAGCCTGCGGCAGCGGCTGCTGCAACGCCGGCCAAGAAACCTTGGGGTGCCATGCTGGGTGGTTTGGCCGCTGGCCTGGGCCTTGCCTGGTTAGCAAGTTCGCTGGGCTTGGGCGAGGCCTTTGGTCAGTTTCTGATGTTTGGTCTTCTCGCGCTGGTAATCATGGTGGCGGTTGGCTGGTTTATGCGCCGTCGTCAGGCAGCGCAGACGCCCGGCGCAAGTGGCGCACCGTTTGCATTCCAGGGCGCCGGGCCGAGCACTGCGACGCCAACCCCGGGCAGCTATCGGCCAGAGAACGTGGGCAATGACGCTTCCGCTCGGCCGTGGGAGCGCAGCAGCATGGCGTTCGAGGCTGGCAAGGTGCCCGGGTCAACCGGATCCATGATCGGTTCGGGCTTGGCGGGTTCGCAGAGTTGGGGTGTGCCAGAGGGTTTTGACGTCGACGGCTTCCTGCGTTCGGCGAAGTCCAACTTCGTTACTTTGCAGGCGGCGTGGGATCGCTCCGATATCGGAGCGCTTCGCGCCATGATGACCGACGACATGCTCAAGGAGATCCAGACACAACTGGCTGAGCGCGAGGCCACCACGGGCGCCCCGGGAAATCATACCGACGTGGTGATGCTCGAAGCCAAGCTGTTGGGTGTCGAGGAGACGGCGACAGAGTACATGGTCAGCGTTGAATTCTCGGGCATGATTCGCGAGGATGCCTCGGCTGGCCCAGGCCCGTTCCGGGAAGTCTGGAACATGACGAAACCAAGGGATGGCCGCAGCGGCTGGCTGGTCGCGGGCGTGCAGGCGCTGCAATAGGGCTTTGCCGCGGATACAGGCCCCAATACCCTTCGCAAGGGCAGCGCGGGTTGTAAGTGTTGCCCCAGCGGGGGATAGCGCAACGACTCTCACAGCGCGGGCCGGAGGGGCGTACCTGATAATGGGAGACTATGGCAACACAGTCTCCCTTTTCTTTGTTGGACACTTTGCTTCAACCCATATTGGCATCGCGTCTGCAACCACCCGACTGGATGGTTCAGGAGGTGCAGCGCAGGATCGTATTGCTGCTCAATCATGTGCTGATGCAAGAGTCCGAAGCAACCGCTCGTCTTGCTCGCCAAAAGGGCAACGTGGTGCTGGTCCAGTGGCGCGGTTTTGCGCTAAGGCTGCTGGCAACGCCAGCGGGATTGCTGGACCTCGCCGATCTGCAAACCAAGCCTGATTTGACGCTTTGGGTCACCGAGGAGTCACCCTTCGCGCTGCTTGACTCGGTTCTGCGCGGTAACAAACCCGAGGTTCGCATCGAGGGCGATGTACAACTCGCGGCAGAGGTCAATTGGCTGGTCGATCACGTCCGCTGGGACCTGGAGGAAGACCTCTCGCGCATCATTGGGGACGGTCCCGCCCATACCGTTGGGCAGGCCGCGCGCAGTATGGTGCAGGCATTGCGCCAGTTCGTGGGCACAGTGCCGGTGCCGGGAGCGGACAGGACCACCCCATGACGCGGCTGCTGCGGGGGATATTCATTGTCTGGGTGGTGCTGCGTTATGGCCTTGATGAGCTGGTTCTGACCAGTTTTCAGCGGCCCTGGCTGCGGGTGCTGGCAAGGGTCGTGTCGGTTGGGCGCAATCTCAAGGCACCCAGGGGCCAGCGTATCCGCGAAGCGCTGGAGCGGTTGGGCCCCATCTTTGTCAAGTTTGGCCAGGTACTCTCGACCCGGCGGGATCTGCTGCCGCTCGACATCGCCGACGAGCTGGCCCGACTGCAGGATCGTGTTCCGCCGTTCGCCACCGAGGTCGCGATTGCCACCATCGAGCGTTCGTTTCGCAAGCGTGTGCATGAGATCTTCCTGACCTTTGACCGTGAGCCCGTGGCCAGTGCGTCGATCGCCCAGGTTCACTTTGCAACCATCTTGGACCGACATGGCGCAGTGCGCGATGTCGCCGTCAAGGTACTGCGCCCCGGCATGCTGCTGGCGATCGAAAAAGACCTGAGCCTGATGCGCATGATGGCCAACTGGGTCGATGGGCTGTCGGCCGATGGCAAGCGTCTCAAGCCACGCGAAGTGGTGGCTGAGTTTGACAAGTACCTGCACGACGAGCTTGACTTGGTGCGCGAGGCGTCCAGTGCCGCACAGTTGCGGCGCAATATGGAAGGCCTCAACCTGGTGCTGATTCCAGAGATGTTCTGGGACTACTGCATGACCGACGTCATTGTGATGGAGCGCATGGTCGGCATTCCCATCAGCCAAGTGGACAAACTGCGAGAGGCTGGCGTTGATATTGCGAAGCTGGCGCGCGACGGCGTGACGATTTTCTTTACGCAGGTCTTTCGGGATGGTTTCTTTCACGCCGACATGCATCCCGGCAACATTCAGGTAAGCGTCAATCCAGCAACCTTTGGGCGCTACATCTCGCTGGACTTTGGCATTGTGGGAACGCTGACCGAATTCGACAAGGAATACCTGGCACAGAACTTCACCGCCTTTTTCCGACGTGACTACAAGCGCGTGGCCGAGTTGCACATTGAGTCGGGGTGGGTTCCCGCAGCGACCCGTGTGGACGAACTCGAGTCGGCGATTCGATCGGTGTGTGAGCCTTACTTTGACCGGCCACTCAAGGAAATCTCCCTAGGCATGGTTCTGATGCGCCTGTTTCAGACCTCACGGCGCTTTCACGTCGAAATTCAGCCCCAGCTGGTGCTGCTGCAGAAGACGCTGCTCAACATCGAGGGTTTGGGCCGCGAGCTCGATCCAGAGCTTGATCTTTGGCACACCGCCAAGCCTTTCCTGGAGACCTGGATGGTTGACCAGCTCGGGCCCAAGAAGCTGATGGATGAACTGCGCAACGAGGCGCCGCGTTACGCCAAACTGCTACCCGAACTGCCGCGGCTATTGGTCAACTTTCTGCAAGGCAATCAAGCAGAGCTGCAGCGCCAGCAGCAGGAGTTGCTGCATGAGCAAAAGCGTACCAACCGACTCCTGCAAAGCCTGATCTACGGGGGCGTGGGGTTCCTGTTGGGACTTGTCGTGATGCAGTTCGTGGTTCGGGTCCGTCTCTTTTAGGGTCGCGGTCGCCGTCTGCAAAAAGGCGCGGCGTTGGCGCTCGAGGCCTGCTTCCAGGCGCCTGGTGCCCGGGCAAAGCCTATAATTGAAGGCTTTGCAGCCTGATTGCGGACACCACCCCCATGCCTATCTATGCCTACAAATGCGAGTCCTGCGGTGTAGCCAAAGACGTCTTGCAGAAAATGTCGGAACCACCCTTGACCGATTGTCCGGCCTGTGGCGCGGCTGCCTTCAGGAAACAACTCACGGCCGCGGGCTTCCAACTCAAAGGCTCCGGCTGGTATGCGACCGACTTCAAGGGTGGCAGCGCCACGCCAGCGGCGAATGCGCCCGCGCCGACTGAGGCCAAGCCAGCCGAGAGCGCATCGGCTGAGCCCGCAGCGGCCAAGCCGGCCACCACTGGCTGTGGCGGGTCGTGCAGCTGCCACTGAGCCCGCGCCTATTTTTACAGTGCTGTTGCGGAGTTCCGAGTGCCCATCAAAAAATACCTGCTGACTGGCCTGCTGGTTTGGCTGCCCCTGGCGATCACGATCTGGGTGATGCTATGGCTGGTCAACCTGCTTGATGCCGTGTTTGGCGGGTTTCTGTCGGGCCTGGCGGTCGTCACACCCGAGTCTGCAGCGCCGACACTCGACAAGCTGCGCCACGTGTCCGGGCTGGGCGGGATCCTGGTGGTGTCGGTATTGCTGATCACCGGTGCGCTGGTCTCCAACGTGGCTGGGCGCTGGTGGGTCACCCAGTGGGACAAACTGTTCACCAACATCCCGATTGTCAAGTCGATCTATACCAGTGTGAAGAAGGTGTCAGACACCTTGTTCTCCAGCAATGGCAACGCGTTTCGCACCGCCATGCTGATTCAGTATCCGCGCCCTGGCGCGTGGACGATCGCGTTTCAGACCGGCACGCCCTCGGGCGAGGTGGCAGACCATGTTGGGTCTGACATGGTCAGCGTGTATGTGCCGACGACGCCCAATCCGACCAGCGGCTTCTTTCTGATGGTGCCGCGCGCCGACGTGATCGAGCTGAAGATGTCGGTCGATGAAGCCCTCACCTATGTGATTTCAATGGGATCGGTAGCGCCCTCGGTGGTGCCAAAGTCTCCCTCGGTTGGCTGATCCCCTTTTGGTAACCCTCGCCGCCGGAATCGGTGGCGTCTAGAAAGCTTGTATGGCGATGCGCTCTCATTACTGTGGTCTTGTGACCGAAGCCCTGTTGGGTCAAACCGTCAGCCTGTGCGGCTGGGTCAACCGCCGCCGTGACCACGGTGGCGTGATCTTCGTAGATCTGCGCGACCGCGAGGGTTATGTGCAGATCGTGTGTGACCCCGACCGTGCTGACATGTTCAAAGCCGCCGAAGGCCTTCGCAATGAGTTTTGCATCCAGGTCAAGGGATTGGTGCGTGCTCGCCCGGACGGGACGATCAACGACAGCCTCAAGAGCGGCAAGATCGAAGTGCTGTGCCACGAGTTGACCGTGCTCAACCCGTCCGTCACTCCGCCGTTCCAGCTCGACGACGAAAACCTGAGCGAAACCACCCGCCTGACGCATCGTGTTCTGGACTTGCGTCGTCCCTACATGCAAAACAACCTGATGCTGCGTTACAAGGTGGCCATGGAAGTGCGCAAGTTTCTCGATGCCAACGGATTTGTCGACATCGAGACACCCATGCTCACCAAGAGTACGCCCGAGGGCGCGCGTGACTACCTGGTGCCCAGCCGCGTCCATGATGGTCACTTTTTCGCGTTGCCGCAAAGCCCGCAATTGTTCAAGCAATTGCTGATGGTGGCCGGCTACGACCGCTACTACCAGATCACCAAGTGCTTCCGCGACGAAGACCTGCGTGCTGACCGCCAGCCGGAATTCACTCAGATTGATATTGAAACCTCTTTCCTGACCGAGGAAGAGATTCGCGACATGTTCCAGGGCATGATCACGACGGTGTTCAAGAACACCATGGGCGTGGACTTGGGTGATTTTCCCGTCATGACCTATGCCGATGCCATGCACAAGTACGGCTCGGATAAGCCAGACTTGCGCATCAAGCTCGAATTCACTGACCTGACCGACGTGATGGCCGACGTGGATTTCAAGGTGTTCTCAGGGGCCGCAAAGATGAAGGGCGGCCGCGTGGTCGCGCTGCGCGTTCCCTTGGGCTCACAGGAAACCGGTGGCATCACCCGTGGCGAGATCGATGCCTATACCGAGTTCGTCAAGATTTACGGCGCCAAGGGGCTGGCCTATATCCGTGTCAACGATGCCGCCAAGGGTCCGGGCGACCAGGCCGTTCGTTGGCCGGGTCTGCAGTCCCCGATCGTCAAGAACATTCACGACAAAGCCTTGGCCGAGGTGCTGTCGCGTACGGGTGCTCAAGACGGCGACCTGATCTTCTTCGGCGCTGACAAGGCCAAGATCGTCAATGACGCCATTGGCGCGCTACGCTTGAAGATTGGTCTCTCCGAATTCGGCAAGAAGACCGGCCTGTTTCAAGCGGGCTGGCGCCCGATGTGGGTGGTGGACTTCCCCATGTTCGAATTTGATGAGGAAGGCCAGCGCTACACCGCAACGCACCATCCCTTTACCGCCCCCAAGGACGGCCACGAAGACTGGATGGTCACCGCCCCGGAGAAGTGTATCTCCAAGGGCTACGACATGGTGCTCAACGGCTGGGAAATGGGTGGCGGCTCGGTTCGTATCCACCGCGCCGATGTCCAACAAAAGGTGTTCGACGCGCTCAAGATCACACCCGAAGAAGCCCAGCTCAAGTTTGGCTTCCTGCTTGACGCCCTGCAATATGGCGCGCCACCCCACGGTGGCCTGGCGTTTGGTCTGGACCGCATCGTCACCCTGATGACCGGGGCCGAGTCAATCCGCGACGTAATCGCGTTCCCCAAGACCCAGCGTGCCCAGTGTCTGCTGACCCAGGCGCCTTCTCCCGTGGACGAAAAGCAGTTGCGCGAACTGCATATCAAGTTGCGCAACACCGAAACGGCCAAAGCGTGAGCGAAGTGGTTTGAGGCAGAATCAAAGGGCGCTTGATCAGCGCCCTTTTTCATGAGCAAGCCCTTCAAAATCCCACAATCGGTGCTGGTGGTCATCCACACGCCGGCTCTAGATGTGCTGCTGATCAAGCGCTCCGACGCCATCGATTTCTGGCAATCAGTCACCGGCAGCAAAGACCGGGTCGCTGAGTCCTATTTCGAGACGGCCCGGCGCGAGGTGTTGGAGGAGACCGGTATCGACTGCCGACCCGGCTCGGCGTTGGCCGACTCCCTGCGCGACTGGCAATTGGAGAACGTGTACGACATCTATCCGCGCTGGCAGCACCGCTACCCGCCGGGCGTGACGCGCAACACCGAACATCTGTTTGGATTGACGGTGCCCCCAGGTATCGCGGTGACCCTTGATCCACGTGAACACACCGCCTACCAGTGGCTGCCCTACCGTGACGCCGCGGACCGATGTTTTTCATCATCCAACGCCGAGGCGATATTGATGCTGCCCCGATTTGTACCGGAGAGGGAGCAGTCGTGACCACGGTGCGTGTCGCCACCTACAACATTCACAAGGGCGTGCAGGGCGTAGGCCCGCGGCGGCGTCTGGAAATACATAACCTCGGGCATGCCGTGGAGCAGCTCGATGCGGACATCGTCTGTTTGCAGGAGGTGCGCAAGCACAATCGCGGCGAAGAGCTGCACTTCACCCGCTGGCCTGAGCTGCCGCAAGCGGACTTTCTGGCGCCCGAGGGGTACGAAGCCGTCTACCGGACCAACGCCTACACGCGCCATGGCGAGCATGGCAACGCATTGTTGTCGCGCTGGCCGGTGCTGTCGCATCAGCACGAGGACATGTCGGACCATCGATTTGAGCAACGCGGCCTGTTACATGCCGAAGTGATGTTGCACGACTGCATGGTGCATGTGGTGGTGGTGCACCTGGGGCTGATCAAGGCCAGCCGGGTGCGACAGGTGGCGCAGCTGGGTAGCTTTGTCGAGCGCGAGGTTCCAGCTGGGGCGCCGTTGTTGGTAGCGGGCGATTTCAACGACTGGGGGAGTTCCGTGCGTCAGGCCATGGCTGACTTTGGCCTGCTCGCGTTTGACGGGCAGCGCCATCCGACGTTTCCGGCGCGCATGCCCCTGGCACAGCTTGACTACGTCTTTGCCCGTGGCCTTACGCCGGTTGGCGTGCAGGTGCCGCGCGGGCGGGCTTGGTGGCGCATGTCTGACCATTTGCCCCTGATTGCCGAGTTCGGGTTGCCGGAGCCCACTTGATGCGCACTGCGGGCTCCCCGCTCAGGGCGGATCACCAGGTGCAACTGCTGGAAGGAGGGCGGGCCTACTTTCCGGCCCTGGTGAACGCGATCGACCAGGGGCTGCACGAAGTGCGTATGGAGACCTACATCTTCGACTTCACCGCTTCGGGCCAGGCTGTGGCCGAGGCGCTGGAGCGCGCGGCACGGCGTGGCCTTGCCGTCTATTTGGTGATGGATGGAGTTGGTACGCCGAAGGTGCCAGCTCAGTGGAGAACGCGCTTTGATGCGGCTGGCGTGCAGTGGCGAGTTTTCTCACCGTTGGGGCGCCTGGGCTTGCTGATACCCAGTCGTTGGCGGCGCCTGCATCGCAAGCTGTGCGTCGTTGACGGCCAACTGGCTTTTTGTGGCGGCATCAATATCCTGGACGACTTTTTTGATCCCAACCATGGGCCACTGGCCGCGCCGCGCTTCGATTTTGCGGTGCAGGTCAGGGGCCCACTGGTGCGCGCGGTACACGAAGCGTGCGCGCAGTTCTGGTGGCGTTTGCAGGCCGCGCGCACGGCGCGCAGTGCCCAGTTTGGGTCGGCCTGGCACGCGCTGCAGAAGGCGGTGGCACAAGGCACTGGCGCTGCCAGTTCCGCGCTGGCGCACAGTAGCGCAGGGGACACCGGGCAGCCCACGGGCGCGGCCTCGCAGGCAGAACTGGTGCTGCGCGACAACGTGCTCAACCGTAGTCGCATCGAGCGTGCCTACCGTCGCGCCATTGGCGAGGCGCGTCACGACATCATCATCGCGAACGCCTACTTTGTGCCGGGTGGCAAACTGCGCAAGTCCTTGATCCATGCCGCTTCGCGCGGGGTTCGGGTGCGCTTGCTGTTGCAGGGGCGCTACGAGTATTTCATGCAATACCACGCGGCTCGGCCGGTGTACGGTGCCTTGCTCGCAGCCGGGGTCGAGATTCATGAGTATTCGGCCAGTTTTTTGCATGCCAAGGTGGCCGTCATTGACAGCCATTGGGCAACCGTTGGCTCCTCCAATCTGGACCCCTTGAGCTTGCTGCTGGCCCGTGAGGCCAATGTGGTGGTGGATGACCGGCCTTTCGCCCTGGCACTGCAGGCGCGCCTGGAGCGCGCCATGGTCGAGGGCGGCCAACGCGTCGACCCGCAAGCCTATGCTGATCGGCCCTGGCGGCAGCGCGTGCTTGACCGGCTGGCCTATGGTCTGATGCGGGGACTTTTGTTTCTGAGTGGCAAACGCTACTGATTTGATAGCGATGAGTGGCCAAACCACATGGGATAGCGGTCAATAACCTTATTCAGAAATGGCTGGTACCATTTGGGCGTGTTAATGAAAACCCAAACTGCCATGAACCCAGCTCCAGCCGACGAGGGCACACCCGTGTCTGTCAAGATTCGCGAGCGGCTGGTGGCCGCGCGCAAGCGTTACCACGCCAATGACAACATTGCCGACTTCATTCAACCTGGCGAACTCGAAGCCTTGCTTGACGAAGTCGAGCTCAAGATGCAGGCGGTGCTCGACAGTATGGTGATCGATACCGAGCGTGACCACAATACCGACAAGACCGCCCGCCGCGTGGCCAAGATGTACCTCAAAGAGGTGTTCAATGGTCGCTATGTCAAGGCGCCCACCATCACCGAGTTCCCTAACGCCGAGCACCTCAATGAGCTGATGATCGTCGGGCCGATCACGGTGCGAAGCGCCTGCAGCCATCACCTGTGCCCCGTGATTGGGCAGATCTGGATTGGCGTGTTGCCCAACGAACACACCAACGTGATTGGCCTGTCCAAATACGCTCGGCTGGCCGAGTGGGTCATGGGGCGCCCGCAAATCCAGGAGGAGGCGGTGGTCCAATTGGCGGACCTGATCCAGCAAAAGACGCAGCCCGACGGCCTGGCAATCGTGATGGAGGCCAGTCACTACTGCATGAGCTGGCGCGGCGTCAAGGACATGGACAGCAAGATGATCAATTCGGTGATGCGCGGCAGCTTTCTCAAGGATCCCAATCTGCGCCGTGAATTCTTGTCCCTGATCCCCAAGCGAGGTTAGCCATGTTGGTACGTCTGCTTTACGCCAGTCGCGCGATCGACACCACGGACGCGGCGATTGAGGCGATCCTGACCCAGTCCCGTCTGCACAACCCGGAGTGCGGCATCACCGGCATCCTGTGCTACGGCGGTGGCGTCTTTCTTCAGGCCATTGAAGGCGGACGCGCCGCAGTCAGCGAGCTTTACAGCCACATCCAGAAGGACGTGCGCCACAAAGAGGTGGTGCTACTTCACTATGAGGAAATCGAAGAGCGCCGGTTTGGCGGCTGGACCATGGGACAGGTGAACATGTCCAAGATCAACGCCACCATTTTGCTGAAGTACCTGGAGAAACCTGTGCTCGATCCGTACTCGGTTTCCGGCAAGGTCTCCCTGGCCTTGCTTGAAGAACTGATGGCCACCGCCTGCATCATCGGCCGGGCCTGATGCGATTGCCCCCACGGTTGTTCACTGCGTGTGACGCCCTGCCCCCCAGGGGGGCCGCGTTTCGCCTTGGGGCGGCCCTGCGGCGAAACAGGCCGTGAGTGCGTTGCCATGCCCGCGTCAGCGTTTGCGTTGGTCATTCTGGCCGGCCTGATTCACGCCAGTTGGAACATCGCGGCCAAGAAGGCCGGCGGCGACGCCCGTTTTGCCTGCTTCACCGGCCTGATCATGATGATCTTTTGGGCTCCACTGGGCTTGTGGCTGGGCTGGCAACAAGTGCCCAAGTGGGGTGTCGCCGAATGGGCCTTGGTCGTCGTCAGTGGCATTCTCCATGTGGTGTATTACATCGTGTTACTGCGTGGCTACCGGCGCGCTGACTTGACCGTCGTCTACCCCCTGGCGCGTGGCTCCGGTCCCTTGTTGACGTCGCTGGTCGCGGTCATATTCCTGGGCGAGCAGTTGTCGGCATTGGGGGCGGTCGGTGTGCTCGGCGTGGTGCTGGGTGTCTTCTTCATCGCCGGCGGGCCGGGTCTGTTCAGGGCTGCGCACGATCCGGCACAGCGCTTGCGCGTGCTCAAGGGCGTGCGTTATGGTCTTGTCACCGGGGCTTTCATCGCGACCTACACCGTGGTGGATGGCTATGCGGTCAAGTGGATGCTCATGTCACCGATATTGGTCGACTACTTTGGCAACTTCGTGCGCCTGGTGTTCTTGCTGCCGTCTGTGCTGCGTGACCGCGCCACGGCGTCCCTCCTATGGTCACAACAATGGAAGTACGCGCTCATTGTCGGCATCATCAGTCCGGTGTCCTACGTGTTGGTGCTCTATGCGGTGCAGGTTGCGCCGTTGAGCCATGTCGCCCCAGCACGCGAGGTCTCGATGCTGTTTGCCGCCCTGTTGGGTGGCCATTTGTTGGGCGAGGGTGATCGGTGGGCGCGCCTGGGTGGCGCGGCACTGATCGCCGCAGGGGTGATGGCGCTCGCGCTGGGTTGAGCGCGCCCCGTTTTAATATGTTGGGGTCAGCGCACGTTTGCTGCGCAATGTGGTCTGACCCGCAAGGTTTCAGATTGGTTGGGGTCGGGGCACGATTGCTGCGCAAAGTCGTCTGACTGGCAAGGTTTCAGTTTTTCGGCAGCACCGTTTCCTGCAGCTTGATGGCCAGTTGGGAGATGGCCAGGCCGGCCGGGCAGCCAGGGGTGTTTTGCATCAACAACTGACGCCGCATCACGGCCTGGCGAACCATCGGGTCGGCTGGAATATCGCCGAGATGCAGCAGACGGATGGGTCGGCCAGGCTCCGTCGCCACAAACCGGTCCACCACCTGCTGCAATTGTGTGGTGATGGCGCGACCGTCTCCAAGGCGGGCCGTCTGGTTGACGATCAGGCGGATGCTCTGGCGCTTCTGCTGACCCACCAGCACCTTGATGGTGGCGTAGGCGTCGGTCAGCGAAGTGGGTTCTGGCGTTGCCACCACCAATACCTCCGAGGCCAGCGACACCGCGAACAGCACCACGTCCGAAATGCCCGCGCCCGTGTCGAGCAGCACCACGTCGTAGTGCGGCACCAGGCCATTCATGATGCGCAGGAAGTCGTCGCGCACCTCCGGTGTCAGGCGCGAGTACTCGACCATGCCCGAGCCTGCCAGCAGCACCGAGAAGCCGCCTGGCGCCTTGATGATGGCATCGGCCAGCTTGGCCTTGCCGGTGAACACGTCGTGCAAGGTGATCTTGGGGTACAGGTTCAGCACCACGTCCAGGTTGGCCAGTCCCAGGTCGGCATCGAGCACCAGTACCTTGAGGCCATGCTTGGCCAGGGCCGCCGCCAGATTGGCCGAGACAAAAGTCTTGCCCACGCCGCCCTTGCCGCTGGTCACCGCAACGACTTTCCCGAGTGGCCTGAGCGGCACATTGGCAGCGGCCGCAGGCGCTGCTGCGGGGCTTGGTGTATCAGTCATCGATTGGCCTCATCTGGTTCCAACATCGTTTTTGTCGACGCTTGTCTTTACTGGAACTTGTCCGTGGCCGCACCCTGAGGCGCGACCGATATGTCACTGGGCAGGCTCTCGATCCAGGCAGGTTCGCCCAAGGCGAGGTGCCCGAACAACAGGTTCTTCTCCTCGGCGCTGACGGCGACCACCGGCTGCTGGTCAATGAATACCCGGTTGCGACCTTCGGTCTTGGCGCGATAGAGCTGCACATCAGCGCGCTCCGTCCACAGATTGCTGGTGGAGCGAACCCATTCAGGCGCGTAGGCGCCGCCGATGCTGACCGTGATGCGGACCGTCACCGATGGTGTCACGGCGATCACGAGTTCCTCCACCGCACGTCGAATGCGCTCGGCGACTGTTTCTCCGTAGGAGACCTGACAGTTGGGCATCACGACGGCAAACTCTTCCCCGCCATAGCGAGCCACGGTGTCCATCGGGCGCACGCAGCCCGACAGGCATTTCGCCATAGCTTGCAACACCTGGTCACCGGCGAGATGACCGTGTGTGTCATTGATTTTCTTGAAGTGATCGATGTCGAGCATCAGCAACAGCGCGGACTCGCCCGAGCGCGCAACGACGTCGATGGCGCGCTCCAGTACGGCGCGAAAGTGCCGCCGATTGGCCAGGCCGGTCAAAGGGTCCTTGAGCGACAACTCGCACAGGGCATCGATCACGGCCTGCAGATAGGCTGTGGGGGAATCATGCAGCTTTGGCAGAGTTGCACTGTCTCCGCCGTGTTCGAGCAGGGCGCGGGCGTCGTCCAACCGCAGTGCGTGCGGATCTACCAGAGAGCTTGCCGTCGCGGTGGACATTGTGCAGGTTTGGTCGTGTGCGCTGAAAGTCTAACAGCATCACTTGGCCGCCATGCCGTGAATTCCGCCCGGTTTGGGTGGCAGTCCTGGCCTTTGCGGACTACGGCCGACCCTCGCACACCGGGCACTTGGGATCGCGCGGCACACGCACTTCGGTAAAGGCCATGTGCCGCCCATCAAGCATCAGCAGCCGCCCGGCCAGGCTTTGACCGGCGCCACTGAGCAGCTTGAGCGCTTCGGCGGCCTGCATGGTGCCAATGATGCCCACCAGCGGCGCAAAAACACCCATGGTGGCGCAGCGGGTCTCGCCAACGGATGCGTCCGGCGGAAAAACGCAGGCGTAGCACGGTGAGCTCGTGTCGCGCGGGTCGTAGACACTGATTTGGCCGTCGAAACGGATCGCAGCGCCCGATACCAAGGGCTTGCCGTGTGCCACACAAGCCGCGTTGATGGCGTGGCGCGTGGCGAAGTTGTCACTGCAGTCCAGAACCAGATCGGCACCCGGCACAAGTCGCTCCAGAAGTTCGGCGTCGGCCTTTATCGGCAAGGGCGAGACTTCGACGTGCGGATTGATGGCGTGAATCGCAGCTTGCGCTGACAGCACTTTGCTGCGCCCAAGGTGCGCCATGGTGTGCGCCACTTGGCGCTGCAGGTTGGTCAGGTCCACGGTGTCATGGTCGACCAGGGTCATGTGGCCGACGCCGGCCGACGCCAGATACAGCGCCACCGGCGAGCCCAGACCGCCCAGACCGACGACTAGTACCCGGCCCTGGCTGATTCGTTCTTGCCCATCGACTCCGATTTCGTTGAGCAGGATATGGCGCGAATAGCGCAGCAGCTGGTCGTCCGTCATGGGACCGGCTTCAGTTCTCTTTCTTTTCTTCAGCGCGTTCAGTCATGATCTTGCTGACCATGACGGGGCGACCCTTCAACTGGTTGATCGCCTGCGCCAGCTGAAAGTCTTTGTCAGTGCCGTATTCGGGCAAGCGTCGGTCTGCCAGGGGCTTCTTGGCATCATCTTCAAGCCGCTTGCGCGCCTCTTCGCGCGCTTTCTCGCGGGCTTCGTCCTTCTTTTCTTCGCCCTGACCGTTGCTGAGGTGTTTCTCCAGGTCGGCTTCGCGCGTACGCAGCGCGGCGAACAGGTTGCCTTCCTCGCTCTCGTCAACCATCACGTCCGGCACGATACCCTTGGCTTGAATCGAGCGGCCGCTGGGCGTGTAGTAGCGGCTGGTGGTGAGCTTGAGCGCCGCGTTGGGGCAGTTGTCCATGCGGTAGGCCGAGTCCAGGCACACCGCCGTTTGCACCGACCCCTTGCCAAACGTCTGGTTGCCCAGCACCGAGGCGCGTTTGTGGTCTTGCAATGCGCCAGCGACGATCTCGCTGGCCGATGCCGAGCCCTCGTTGACCAGCACCACCAACGGCACTTTCTTGAGTGCCGCTGGCAGCCGTTTGAGTGCATCGGGTCCGCCCCGGCGTTGGTAGAACTCGGGTGCCGCCTTGTAGGTGAACTTGCTTTCCGCCAATTGACCGTTGGCCGACACCACGGTGACGTTTTCCGGCAGGAAGGCGGCCGAGATTGCCACCGCCGCATCGAGGTAGCCACCAGGGTCATTGCGCAGGTCCAGCACCAGGCCCTTGAGCTGCGGCTCCTGCTTGTAGATCTCGTCGATCTTGCGCACGAAGTCCTCCACCGTGCGCTCCTGAAACTGGCTCAGGCGCACCCAGGCGTAGCCCGGTTCAATCACCTTGCCGCGCACCGATTGCGTGCGGATTTCTTCGCGGACGATGGTTACCGGGAAGGTGCGGTTGTCGCCCTTGCGAAATATCGTCAGCACCACCTTGGTGTTGGGTTCGCCGCGCATGCGTTTGACACTTTCGTTGAGCGTCAGGCCCTTGACGGCCGTGTCATCGATGCGGGTAATCAGGTCGTTGGGCTTCAAGCCGGCACGGTAGGCGGGGGAGCCCTCGATTGGCGATACCACCTTGATCAGGCCGTCTTCCTGGGTGATTTCGATGCCCACGCCGACAAACCGGCCGGTCGTGCCTTCGTTGAATTCCTTGAGCGCCTTCTTGTCCAGGTAAACAGAGTGCGGGTCCAGGCTGGATACCATGCCGGCAATCGCGTCGGTGATGAGCTTCTTGTCGTCGACTGGCTCGACGTAGTTGCTTTTGATCATGCCGAACACGCTGGCGAGCTGCTGCAGTTCCTCCAGCGGCAACGGCGCCAAGGTTCCACGCGCCACGGTCTGCAAGGAGACCGTGGTCAGCGCGCCAGCCATCACCCCCAGCGAGACCCATCCGACGATTTTCAGTTTCTGACCCATAAGCAATCCAGTTTCAAGCCAATATACACCTTGGAGGCGGCTTCGGCGAGGTGGTTCCGTGGCTGTTTCAGGCTTTGCCCTGCGCCGCCACTGCGGCGGCGGCCTTGGCCGCTGCCTCGGCGTCACCAAGGTAGTAGTGGCGCAGCGGTTTGAGGTCGGCGTCGAGTTCGTACACCAAGGGAATTCCGTTGGGGATGTTCAGGCCCACGATCTCCGTGTCCGAGATGTTGTCGAGGTACTTGACCAGGGCGCGAATCGAGTTGCCGTGCGCCGCCACCACCACGCGTTTACCGGCCTTGATGGCGGGCGCCAGCGCCTCGTTCCAGAACGGCATGACGCGTTCAACCGTGTCTTTGAGGCATTCCGTCAGCGGCACCTGCTCGGGTTTGAGCTTGGCGTAGCGAGGGTCGGCGCGTTCGCAGCGCGGGTCGTTGGCCTGTAGCGCAGGTGGCGGCGTGTCGTAGCTGCGGCGCCAGACCAGCACCTGGTCGTCGCCATACTGCTTGGCCACTTCGGCCTTGTTCAGGCCCTGCAGCGCGCCGTAGTGGCGCTCGTTCAAACGCCAATCGTTCACCACCGGCAGCCAGGTGCGGTCCATTTCATCCAGCACAGTGCCACAGGGTGCGGGTGGCACGCTTGAGCACGCTGGTGTAGCAGACATCAAAATCGTAGCCATCAGCCTTGAGCAGGCGGCCCGCACTTTTGGCCTGCTCAATGCCGGTGGCGGTCAAATCAACGTCGGTCCAGCCGGTAAATCGGTTGTCGAGGTTCCAGGTGGACTCACCGTGGCGAATCAGAACGAGCTTGTACATGGCGTCTTGGTTTGGGGTGTCAAAGTGGTGGCGTTGGGCTGCGGCAGTGGCCCGTCGGCCCAAAATAGGACGATCGAGGCGGCACCAACCCCAGCATTCTAAAATGGACGGTTTATCCGTGGCTCGTAACAAGGAACAAAGTGAAATTTATTTTGGACAACTGGATGCTGATCTCGGTCGCCCTGGCCTCCGGCGGCATGTTGCTGTGGCCGCTGCTGCAGGGCGCCTCGCAAGGGGGCTTGACCACGGCTCAGGCGGTGCAACTGATCAACCGTGAGAAGGCGGTGGTGGTTGACGTCTGCGAGGCCGAAGAATTCGCGGCGGGCCACGTCGGTGGCGCCAAGCACATTGCGCTCAACCAATTGGAGGAGCGCTTGCCGCAGTTGGTCAAGAACAAGACCCTGCCGCTGATCCTGGTTTGTCAAACCGGTGCGCGCGCCGGGCGCGCCCTGGCTGTTGCCAAGAAACTGGGCTACGAAAAGGCCCAATCGCTCGCCGGCGGGCTGTCCGCCTGGAAACGCGATAACCTCCCGGTCGAAAAAGGCTAAGCGGCGCCGGGCTGTCCGCCCCTGGCCCCGCCTTTGATAACCTGACTCCGAAAGCTCCCAGTCATGCAAACCGTCAAGATGTACACCACCGCAGTCTGCCCTTACTGTGTACGTGCCAAGCAGATTCTCAAGGCCAAGGGTGTGCAGCAGATTGAAGAGATTCGCATCGACACTGACCCGCAGCAGCGCGACACCATGATGGCGATCACCGGCCGACGCACCGTGCCGCAGATTTTCATCGGGCCAACCCATGTGGGTGGATGCGACGATCTGGTGGCACTTGACGGCAGGGGGGAGTTGCTTCCCCTGCTCAACGCAGCCTGAAGCCGGGTCTTGCGCAGACGCTGATTTTTTCCGCAGCGCGCGCACCTGAGATAATGCGCGATTCAATCCATCACACGCCCGCTTAGGACCGACCGGCAGCGGGCTTTATTTTGACCCGAAAGAGCACCATGGCAGATCAAGAGACTCCCGTTTTCCAGATTCAACGTGTCTACCTCAAGGAGGCGTCGCTGGAGCAGCCCAATTCGCCGGCCATTCTGCTGGAGCAGGAAGCGCCGACCGTCGACATCCAGCTCGGCGTCAATGCAGCCCCGGTGGCCGATGGCATTTTTGAGGTCAGCGTGCGCGCCACGGTGCAGACCAAGATCAAGGACAAGACGGTGTTTCTGGTGGAGGCCACACAGGCCGGCATTTTTGAGATTCGCAATCTGCCGCAGGAGCAGATGTCTCAGGTCATGGGAATCGCTTGCCCGCAAATCGTGTACCCCTACCTGCGCGGCAACGTCGCCGATCTGATCCAGCGTGGCGGTTTTCCGCCCGTGCATCTGGCCGAGATCAATTTCCAGGCGATGTACGAGCAACAGCAAGCGCAATTGGCCGCCCAGGCTGGCGCCGGCGCCACCGCTCCCGTTACGCAGTAAGACGCTGGGCAGCCAGCAGCAGCTAACCGCTTGGCAGGTCCCATGAAAATCCTTGTGCTGGGGGCGGGGGCCTGGGGCACCGCCTTGGCCATCAGCGCGGCAAGCCAGCCAAACGCGCGCCACGGCGTCACGCTGTGGCTGCGCGATCAAGCCATGGCAACAGGCATGCTCGCCCAGCGCGAGAACGCCCGCTACCTGCCTGGTCTGAGCCTGCCCCCGGCATTGGCGATCAGCGCTGGCGGGCCAGATCAACTGGCCGGCTTGGCAAGCGGCGCTGATCTGGTGGTGATCGCCACGCCAATGGCGGCGCTGCGCCAGATGCTGGTCACCCTGGCCAACTGCCGGGTTCCCGTAGCCTGGCTGTGCAAGGGCTTTGAGCCTGCGACGACGGGTGCGATTGGGCTCCTGGCCCATGAAATACAAGCACAAGTTGCTCCGCAATTGATAGCAGGTGTGCTCAGCGGACCGAGTTTTGCGCAGGAAGTGGCGCAGGCGCGGCCCACCGCGCTGGTGGCCGCCAGCAGCCATGCCGCAGTGCGCGAATCGCTGGTGAACGCCTTCCACAGTCCGAGTCTGCGCGTCTACGCCAACGAAGACATCGTCGGTGTGGAGGTTGGTGGCGCGGTCAAGAACGTGCTGGCCATTGCCACAGGCCTGTGTGACGGCTTGGGTCTGGGCATGAACGCGCGCGCGGCCCTGATCACGCGTGGCCTGGCCGAAATGACCCGCCTGGGTGTTGCCCTGGGCGCCAAGGCGGACACCTTCATGGGCTTGAGCGGCCTGGGCGATCTGGTGCTGACGGCTACCGGCGACTTGTCGCGCAACCGCAAAGTGGGGCTGGCGATGGCCAGCGGCCAAACCCTGCAGCAGGCGTTGGACTCGCTGGGTCATGTGGCCGAGGGTGTACTGCGCACGCACCGTGGTTCAGCGGGCGCGCGCGGTTGACCTGGAGATGCCGATTGCCGAGGCGGTGGTTGCGTTGCTTGATGGCCAGATCCGACCCCATCAGGCCGTTGGGCTGTTGATGGGGCGCGAGCCCACCATGGAACTGCTCTAGCGCGACGGATCGCTTGCATGCTGGAAACACTTGCAGTCCGTCCGCCAATGCCGCACGATCCCCCTCACGGGTTGCGGCGCGGCGCGTTGGCGCTATGCTTGATGCCATCATGACTGACTTTGATTTCTCCCCCATCCAGATCGCCGCGTTGGCCCAGACTGATGCCCGCCGTGCCCTGAGTGAGGATGTAGGCGGCGGCGACCTGACTGCCACCTTGATCGACCCCACTCGCCGCGCGCAGGCCCGCGTGCTGGCGCGCGAGGCGGCCGTCATTTGCGGTGCTCCGTGGGCGCAGGCGGCTCTGCACGCGCTGGATCCCAGCGCCACATTGCGTTGGCACGTGGCCGAGGGCCAGCATTGCAAGGCTGACCAGGTGGTGCTGGAAATCCAGGGCCAGGCGCAAGCGCTGTTGACGGCTGAACGCATCTGCCTGAACTTTCTGCAATTGCTCAGCGCCGTGGCCACCAAGACCGCGACCTATGTGCAGGCGGTGCGCTCGGTGCCGGGCAATCAGGCGCAGATCGTGGATACCCGCAAGACCTTGCCGGGCCTGCGCCTCGCGCAGAAGTATGCGGTGCGAACTGGCGGCGGCACCAATCACCGCATCGGCCTGTTCGATGCGGTGCTGATCAAGGAGAACCACATTGCCGCGGCTGGCGGCGTCACTGCGGCCTTGCAGCGCGCAGCGGCGTTGGCCAAGACCGCCAAGTTCATTGAGATCGAGGTCGAAACGCTGGTCCAGCTCGACGAAGCGCTGGCCGCTGGCGCCAAGATGGTGCTGCTCGACAACATGAGCCTGGACCTGTTGCGCCAGGCGGTACAGATCAACGCCGGTCGCGCGGTGCTGGAAGTCTCCGGTGGCGTCAACCTGGCTACCGTGCGCGACATCGCCGCCACCGGTGTGGACCGCATCTCCATTGGCGCCCTGACCAAGGATGTGCAGGCCACCGATTTTTCGATGCGCTTTGCGGACGACCAAGCATGAACTCAGTGATCGACGTTGAATACGAGCAGCCCGCCTGCGCCACGCGCCATGCTTGGGCGCGTGTGCCGGTGGAGCCCTCGCCGAGTGAACGCGCGGCCCTGAAGGAGCGCATCGCGCGTTTGCTTAAGGAAAAGAACGCGGTGATGGTGTCGCACTACTACGTGCACCCGGACCTGCAGGATCTGGCCGAGGCCACGGGCGGCCTGGTCAGCGATTCGCTGGAGATGGCGCGCTTCGGGCGCGACCACCCGGCCACCACGTTGGTGGTCTCGGGCGTGCGTTTCATGGGCGAAACATCCAAGATCCTGTCGCCCGAGAAGCGCGTGCTGATGCCCGACCTGGATGCGACGTGTTCACTCGATCTGGGTTGCCCGATCGACGAATTCTCGGCCTTTTGCGACGCCCACCCGGATCGCACCGTGGTGGTCTACGCCAACACCAGCGCGGCGGTGAAAGCGCGCTCGGATTGGTTGGTCACCTCCAGCTGTGCCCTGGACATCGTGCGTGCACTCAAGGACAAGGGCCACAAAATTCTGTGGGCGCCGGACAAGCATCTGGGCGGCTACATCCAGCGCGAGACCGGCGCCGACATGGTGTTCTGGGGGGGCTCCTGCATCGTGCATGACGAATTCAAGGCCTTTGAGCTGCAGGCCCTGATGAAGGAACACCCCAAGGCGCGGGTGCTGGTGCACCCCGAGTCGCCAGCCGACGTGGTGGCGCTGGCCGACGCGGTGGGCTCCACCTCGGCCATCCTCCGAGCGGCGAAGGAGCTGGACGCGCCCGAGTTCATCGTCGCGACCGACAAAGGCATGATGCACAAGCTGCGCACGCTGAACCCCGGCAAGACTTTCATTGAGGCCCCTACCGCCGGCAACAGCGCCACGTGCAAGAGCTGCGCCCACTGCCCCTGGATGGCCATGAATGGCTTGGCCGGTGTGGCCAGTGTGCTGGAGAGGGGCAACAACGAGGTCCATGTTGACCCCGCCTTGGGTCTGCGCGCGCGGCTACCGATCGATCGCATGCTGGCGTTTACCGCGGCGCTTAAGAGTGGGCAGGCGGCGGGCAGCCTGGTGCCGCAGATTGGGGTGGCCTGAGCGTCGGGCGGGGCTGACCTGGGCCCGGTTGGCACCGCAGTGCATGGCCCTAAGCGTCAAGCAGCCCAGTACCCTGGCCGCGCCTCACACTTCCAGGTTGTCAATCAAGCGGGTTGAGCCCAGCTTGGCCGCGCCGAGCACCACCAGTGGTGCGCCCAGTGTGGGCGTTTGCAGGTCGCTCTGGCGGCGCACCGTCAGGTAATCGGGCTTCCAGCCGCGTGCGCTCAGCGCGGCCATGGCTTGTGTCTCCAGTTTGGCTATGTCGGTCTCGCCCGCGCGCACGGCGGCGGCCATGCCTTGCAGGGCCTTGGAGAGTTGCACCGCCTCCAGCCGCTCCGCCGGGCTGAGGTAGCCATTGCGCGAGGACAGCGCCAGACCGTCATCGGCACGGCAGGTCTCCCCGGCCACGATCTCGATTGGCAAGGCGAACTGCTGCACCATGCGGCGGATCATCATGAGCTGCTGGTAGTCCTTCTTGCCAAACACGGCCGCCGCCGGCTGCACGCAGGCAAACAGCTTCATCACCACGGTGCAGACGCCGACAAAGAAGCCGGGACGAAAGTGGCCTTCCAGAATGTCGGCCAGCTCAGGCGGTGGCTGCACCTTGAAGGTTTGCGGCTCGGGATAGAGGTCTTGCTCCGAAGGGGCAAACAGGATGTCGCAACCGGCCGCTTGAAGCTTGGCGCAATCGCTGTCCCAGGTGCGGGGGTAGGTGTCGAAGTCCTCGTGCGGCAGGAATTGCAGGCGGTTGACGAAGATGCTCGCCACCGTCACGTCAGCCAAGGGTTTAGCCTGACGCACCAGTGCCAGGTGACCCTCGTGCAGGTTGCCCATGGTCGGCACAAAAGAATGGTCACTGAAGCCCGCCAGGTGGTGGCGCAGCTCGGCAATGGTGTGAGCGATCAGCATGATTCAGTCGGGATGAAGCGTCTACCAGGCGTGTTGGCTGTTGTCGGGGAACTCGCCGGTCTTGACCGCCTGCACATAGGCATGCATCGCCTCGCGCACGCCGGCCGCGCCGGCCATGAAGTTGCGCACAAAGCGCGGCATCTTGCCCAGGTTGACGCCCAGCATGTCGTGCATCACCAGCACTTGACCGGCTGTGTCCTTGCCCGCGCCAATGCCGATGGTGGCGCAGTGCTTCAGTGCCTGGGTCACCTCAGCCGCCAGCGCCGCCGGCACCATCTCCAGCACCAACAAGGCCGCGCCCGCATCCTGCAGCGCGAGGGCTTGTGACTTGAGCAGTGCTGCCGCCTCGACCGATTTGCCTTGCACTCGGTAGCCGCCCAACGAGTGTACGGTCTGCGGCGTCAGGCCCAGGTGCGCACAAACCGGTATGCCGCGCTCGACCAGGAAGCGCACGGTCTCGGTGGTCCAGCCACCGCCTTCGAGCTTGACCATGTGGGCACCGGCCTGCATTAGCGCGGTGGCGCTGCGCAGCGCCTGTTCCCTGGACTCATGGTAGGAGCCATACGGCATGTCGCCAATTAACCACGCCGTGGCCTGGGAGCGGCGCAGGCCGCGCTCCACGCTCTGCACGTGGTAACACATGTCTTGCAGGGTCACCCCGACCGTGCTGGCCAGGCCCTGGCACACCATGCCCAGCGAGTCGCCCACCAGAAGGCAGTCCACGCCGGCGGCGTCTGCCACGGCGGCAAAGGTGGCGTCGTAGGCGGTCAGCATGGTGATCTTCTCGCCTCGGGCGCGCATCTCCAGCAGGCGCGGCAGGCTGATGGGTTTGCGCAGCGCCGGCGTGCTGGTGGGCGGCAAGGTGCCGTAGGGGCTGGCGCTGGTGGTGTCAACGGGTGTGCTCATGGCAGCTCCTTGGTATGCAGGCGGCTCGGGGGCCGGATCGGTGACCGGGAAAAGGGCGATTACATCACGCCGGCCGAGTCACGCGGCGCGGCGGGGCGTGCGCCACGGGCAGGTGTTGGCGCCCAGACCGGTCGACCGGTTGCTAACGCCCCCACAGAGACTGAAAATCAAACGACAGTTGCCGATGGTGCCGGATCGACAGCAGGTAAATGGTGGCGTCGAAGCGTGCGTACAAGAGCAGGTAATTCGACATCACGTATTCGCGTATTTCGCCATCCTTGGAAATCGCCTTGAGCTTGCGTTTTAGACCGTCGATACCGTTGCTGGCTTCAACCGAGCGGGTGGGGCGCTCAAAGAACAGCCGGCCCATGCCGGGAAAGCGCTCAAGGTTCGGAATGACGGTGTCGGTGAGTGAGTCCAGCAGCGCATCAAATGCCTGCGGCGCATCTGCCGCAAGTAAGAACGCTTCAGCCTCTTCGAGATTGCGCTCGAAGTTGGCGGTAAGTTTGACGAGATGCTTGCGGGCCACGGTGCGGACATTGCTCAGGCTTGGGCCTTGGCAGCGCGGCGGCGCTTCAATGCGGCCAATGTGTTTCGTGCGTCCTTCACCTTTCCAGAAGTGATGTCGTCCAAACCCTTGCCAGCATCGTCAATCTAGCAGCAGGTGGATGCGTTCCCGCTCCAACTGATGGTAGTAATCAAGCCGTTGAGAGTCGATGATGGCGACATAGCTCTCGCCATTCTTGGTGATGATTTTTTCGGCACCGGCCTTGACCTGCTCAACCAATTCGGACAAGGTTGCCCGCGCCAGAGTGAGGGGAACCACATCGCTTGCAGTGAACGCCATGATGGCCTCCAGTTGGATGAGAAGTGTACATAATACTGCGCATTATGCATCTCCACTTCACTTCCAACCCCCCAAAATCCCCCCCATCACCGTGTACGTCACCACCTGGTAGCCGCTGTTGATCAGCCACAGCTTGAAAGGGCGCTGCTCAAACAGGTAGATCACGCCCAGCGACATGGCCACCCATCCCAGGCCGGTGGCCAGCCCGGCGAACAGGCCAAACTGCAGCGTGGCCTTGGCGCCCAGAAAGGCCGCCAGGTTGAAGGCCATCACCAGGTTGGCCAGCAGCGCCAGCCCAAACACCTTGGCCACATTCATGGCCTTGGCTTGCGCCTCGGTGATGCCGCAGGCCTTCATCCAGGCTTGGGAGAACAGGATGGGCGAGTACCACAGCCCGCCGATCACAAAGCTGATCAGGGCTGCGGCAAGAACGGCGGGATAATGAAAATGAAGGGGTTCCATGGTGGAGTCCTGTGGTGGGTTGATGGGCTGGCTTGGTGTTGGCAATAGTGCCGCCGGCCACCCGCGCGGCGCAAGCGCCCACCCACCGAAGCCGGACATTTGCATGCCCAACGCCGACACTGCTGGGTTGAAGTTGACCGCCCCCCGCGCTGAGCTGGCACCGGGCGGCCTGGTGCGCTTTGACGACCGTTGGTTGATGGGCCTGGGCTCACTCGGCTTTGGGCTGGCCATTCCCCTGATAACGGGTCTCTACGGCCCTTACACACCGGCGCAAGGCACGTTCTGGGTGGGGCAAGTGGGTTTTGTGGCGCTGGCGGCGGCCATCTGGGGTGGCAACCGCTGGTTGTTGCTCAAACAGCGCCAGCACTTCGATTGGTTCAGCCACCCGCTGCGCAAGTTGCTGATGCTGGTCACAGTCAATGTGCTGTACACGGCGCCCGTCACGGCGCTGGGTTTGCTGGCCTGGTTTGCCTGGGCTGGCCTGCCGGTGGACCGTGCCGCCCTGCAAGTGGTGGTGCTGGCCAACGTGATCTGCGTGTTATTTGTCACCCACGCTTACGAGACCATGTTTTTGATCCGCGAACGCGAGTCCGATCTGATGCGGGTGGAGCGGCTGGAGCGCGCACGCGTGCAGTCTGAGCTGGGCGCGCTCAAGGCGCAGATAGACCCGCACTTTTTGTTCAACAGCCTCAACACCCTGGGCCACTTGATCAGCAGCGATGCGCAGCGTGGGCGCGAGTTTTGTGATGCCTTGGCCGAGGTCTATCGCTACGTGTTGGCCAGCCGCGAGCAAGACCTGGTTGCCTTGGCTGACGAGCTGGCCTTTGTGCGCCGTTACCACCGGCTGCTGGCCCTGCGCTTTGGTGAAGCGATGCAGTTGGAAGTGAGCCCCGAGCTGGACGATGCAGCCCTGACGGGCGAGCTGCGCGTGGTGCCGCTGGCGCTGCAAACGCTGATCGAGAACGCCGTCAAACACAACCAGCTTGGGGCTGAAACGCCGCTGGTGGTCAGCCTGCAGTGGACGGGTGACGCCATCACTGTGCGCAATGTGCGCCGGCCGCGACTGAGCAGCCTGCCCAGCAGCGGCCTGGGCCTGGCCAACCTGGACGAGCGCTGCCGCTTGGTGACGGGCCGCGCCTTGCAGGTTCGCGCCGATGGCCCACATTTTGAAGTGACAGTACCCCTGGTGCGGCCATGACGCAGGCGCTGCGGATCTTTATTGCCGAAGACGAGCCGCCCGCGCGCCAGCGCCTGATCGAGGCCTTGGCGCGAGTTGCGCCGCAGGCCCGCGTGGTGGCCTGCACCGACAGCGTGCGCGGCACGGCCGACTGGTTGGCCTCGAACGTCGCACCAGACATCCTGCTGCTGGACATCCAGTTGGCGGACGGTTTATCGCTGGAGTTGTTTCGTGGCGAGCCACCACCAGCCATGCTGCAGGTGCCGGTGATCTTCACCACCGCCTACGACCGCTTTGCGCTGGATGCGTTTGCGGCGCTGACGGTGGACTACTTGCTCAAGCCCATTGCGGACGAGACCCTGGCACAGGCGCTGGCCAAGGCGCAGCGCCTGCAGATGCGTTTTGCGCGCGACGTGGGCCCCTGGCTGGCGCGCGCCTCCACGGCGGCGGCCGGGCCGTGGCGCCAGCGCCTGGTGGGGCGCAAGGGATCGGCCCAGTTTCATGCCGTGCCGGTGGCACAGCTCTCGCACCTGGTGTCACTGGACAAATTGACCTACGCGGTGGCCATGGATGGTGTGCGCTACCTGATCGAGCAGACCTTGAGCGAGTTGGAGGGCGAGCTTGACCCCAGTCGCTTCTTTCGTATCAACCGCCAACTGCTGGTGGCGGCGCAGGCGGTGCGCCACTACAGCCCGGCGGGCAAGGGCCGACTGAAGGTGACCATCGAGCCCGGCGGCGCCGAAGAGGTGTTCGTCAGTCAGGAGCGGGCGGCTGATTTCAAGGCGTGGCTGCAAGCCGCGCCGCTGGGTTGACGACCCGATCACTCACCCCGATAAGCGCGAGAACCGCCAAGTCGCCTTGGGAAAGTCCACACCCATGGCGGCGGCGCAGACCACGCCCACCAATGCGGCCCAGCCCCAGCCGGCGATGCTGGGCATCGCGAATCCGGCGGCCGGCGCGGCAGGCACCACGCACACGGCCATGCCGCCCAGAAAAGAAGCCAAAGCCAGCCATTGGTACAGCGGCAGGCCGGCGGTGCGCAGTGTCTGTGGCTCGCCCCGGTAGGCCTCTTCGACAAAACGCAGCACCCCGGCCGACATCAGGTACAGCCCGGCCACCACGGTGGCGCTTACGCCCAGTGCCCACATGCGGGCCAGCAACATGCCGCTGACGATGTTGCCCAGAATGGAATACAGCTGGGTGGGATGAATCGGCACGCCGCGCAGCGCGCCCAAGGCGGTGACACGTGAATGGATGTTGTTCACCCGGATGCCCCAGGCCACCGGATGCCCATGACAACAGCCCTGCTCCAGGCAACGCAGCCGCCCCAGCGCCTGCATGGGCGCCGCCGCCACCGGAAGGCACCTGCCAGCAGCGTCCAGTCGCCGTCACCCCACCAGGCCTACTCCCACTGCCCGCCCAGCAGCGCGCAAAATAGCCAAAGGGCCGCGATAAGACAGAAGAGCCTTCCACCACCTGCGCCCACAACGCGGCGCCGAGCAGCCCGCACACAAAGACCAGCAGCGCGGGGGCTACCATGTCTGACCCGGCTGCAGACAGCACCACCAATAGGCCTGCAGCCCCGGCCAAACCGGCCCACAGGCCATGGCTGATGATGCGCACTTGCCCCAGACGCCAACAGCGCCAGGCGTTGGCCAATGACTCGGTGAGCGCGAGCGTGCGCTTCCAGAGCTGGGCGGGCTTGCGCAAGCACAACCACAACACCAGCGCCGCCGCCACATCACTCACCGAATGCATGCCAGTGGTCAAACAGGTGACGGACACGGCCACCGCCCAGCCGTAACGCAGCCAGGCCGGCGCGCGCCCGACCAGTGCTTGGGCGACCAGCAGCGTCCACAGCACATGGAATGAGGGCCACGAGGCTACCGCTGGCCAGGCCGCCATTTGTTCCAGCTCGATCCACTGTGCCAGCAGGCCTGGCTGGGGCGGCCGAAATGCTGCTGTCAGCGGTAGGGTCAGGTAGATCAGCGTGGCCACGCCGGTGCACAACCAGGCGCGCACCAGCAAGCTACGCATGCGCGTCGGTCGTGCTGCAACAGCAAGGCAAGCGGCACCAGCAGGTAAGGGCTGGAATAGATCAGCGTGGTCCAGCCCAAGATGGGGATGTGCCACTCCCAGGCCATGCGGGTCTCCAGCGCGTCGGGATATGCGCCCATCTGCTTGACCCACGCATACGTGGTAAGCCAGGGCAGGGTGCCAGCCAGCATCGCGCCAAAGCGCTCTGAAAACGCCAGGTCGTGTCCCTCCGCCGGAAACCAATCCACGGGCGCGGGCTGTTGTGGGGGCCAAAGCGGCGTGCCAGATCGGGTCGCTCGTAGCCCCATATCAAGGCCAGGCAGACCGCTATCAGCACCGGGGTGCCCAGCCACAGGGCAGGCGCAGCACCCACCCACAACGCGAAGCCGCTCCAGCCTAAGGTAAACCCGGTGTAGATGGGATGCGGCACCAGACCGTAGATGCCACCAACCGCAAGACGCGGTGGCGGAAACGCGTTCATCGGCAAACCACCGCCTTCAGAACGTAAGCGCGAAACGCCGGCCAACCAGATGGTCAAGCCCGCCGCCAACAACAAGCCACCCACCAGCGGCAGGTGCAAGGCTGGCAAGGCCATAGGGATCTGGTGGCACCACCACCACAGCAGCAGCGGCGCCACTAGCGCCCACAACACGCCATAGGCCAGCGCCTGCATCGTCTTCTTCTTCATTTCCACTCCACCCGTTCAAAATGGCCCATCCTGTGGGCTGATCTGCAGCCAAGCCGTGCAGGCTGGCGTGCCCCAGCCACTTCACTTCATGTGAATTGGCCAAGGCCCCGGCTTGGCGCCGGATCGTGTCCGGCAGTGCCATGCCCAACTCGCGGTCACGCAACACGGCATGCTCTTGCAGTTCGAGGGTCCAGTTGGCAGCCACAATGCGTTGCGGCCCTGGGCCTTCCAAACGCGCGTCCACCAAAACACCGTCGAGCCAAACGCGGCTCAGGGTTTGGCCCCCATCCCAATCGATCCACACCAGCGAATGGCCGGCCAGGATAGCGCGGCCCCAACGCAGGCTACGAAAAGGCAGCCGTAGCGTGGACAGGCTCAGTTCCATGCACTCCAGATAACCCACCATGGCCCAATCCACCGCAGCGCCAGCGCAAACCGACTGCCGTGCCGGGGGGGGCCACGCAGTTCCAGTGAATGCGCCCCGGGCCGTCCCACAGGGATGCCATGCCAGGCCAGTGGTTGCCATGCGTCATCACCATTCCGACCAGTGCCGGGCCGCGACGCCTGGCCGGCGCTGCCCGCCAGAGTGGTCTTCGACCACGCCCTGTGCACTGCGCAGCAACAGGCCCCGGTAACCGGTGGCCAGCGGACCCGCTTGAAGTTGCGCCTGGTAACCAATACACACATCACCCGCCGGCGTGACGCCGTCCAGATACCACTTGCGCAGCTTGAGTGCCCAGCGATCGGTTTGCATGGGCTACGCCTGGGTGTTGGTCGCTATCAAAAGGGTTGAGGTCGTCAGCGCCGATGTGATCAGAACGATTTGCATCGTCCGTTTGAACGAGTTGTTTCGAAGAAGCATGTTGGGCTTTATGTGCAAGCAGAGTGGTCGCTGTTGTCATAAAGTGTCGGCCCTTAGCAGACCTGAGGTGGGGGAGTTCCGTGCCCTGCGGCGAAGAGTATCGTCGTGCCATACCGCTCGGGTTTTCAAGGCCGCAGCTCCCTGTTGATCGTGCTGTTCGCAATGCAAATCGTGCGCCGCGTCGCGAGAGCATCCATCGACGCGCCGTCGCTGGTTAAGTCGGATGCGCCGCTACAGCCGATCAGGCTCACGCGCAATTTCGCTGTTGGTCAAGTTGCTGGGGATGCCGCGAAAAGACCCATGGGCTCGCTTGGGCGCGTCGTTGGCTTCATCGCAGGTGCCGTCACAGTGCCCACTCTTCCACTGCCAAGCCGGGCACGCGCAGAAACTCGCGGGCATTGTTGGTGACCACTGTCGAGTCTTCCGCCATGGCGTGTGCGGCAATGAGCAAGTCCATGCCGCCGATGGTCTTGCCGGCACGCTCCAGCTTGGCCCGAACTTTGGCGTGGTGTTGCGTCGCATCCAGCGGCCAGGGGCGCACTTCAAAGCCAGCCAACCAGGCTTCCACCGCAGCGGAAAACCGCGGCGATGCCAGCTTGGCGGCGCCGAAACGCAACTCGGCGGCCACGATGGCGGACAACCAGACCTGGCTGGGGTTCAACTCGGTGAAGCGCTCGATCATTGCGGGCGGGTGGCGCCGCAAGATGTAGCTGCAGATGTTGGTATCGAGGGTGCGGCGCATGCTGATGCTCAGGTCCAGTCACGAATTTGGGGCGGCGCGTCGTGGCGATCAGCCAGGTAGGTGTCGGGAAGTGGATCGCTGGTGGCGTAGAAGGTCTTGAGCCAGCCGGCGAGGTCGTGTTGCGGCGACGTGTCGGGTTGAATCCATAGCGCGTTGCCGACTTGCTCGATGCGGACTTCCTTGGCATCAATGCGCAGCTTGGCTGGCAAGCGAATGGCTTGGCTGCGCCCACTCATGAATAGTTTTGCGGTGACGGACATGACTGGCTCCCGATTGATATGACAGTGGCATATTACACTTGTTTCCTTTTTCACAACATCTCGATTGTCGTCAGCCCCGACACGCATGGATTTATTCCGCCTCGTCCTGCTGTGATCGTCCAACGCGGCTGCGGAGCGCGTATTCGACCCGCTCGGGTATTGTTCGCTGGCATCAAAGACGGCATTGAGTGATGCTAGTATCGATGCCTACTTGACCGCGAAGACTGGAGGCTCCTGATGCGAACGACGCTTGCCCTTGATGATCAACTGTTGGCCCAAAGCCCAACTCATCACCGGCCTGAAAGAAGTCCGCCCTGGTGCGCGAAGCTAGCGCTGATCGAGCGTGAAAGCGCTCGACGCCTGGCTTTGCTGGGTGGCACCGAGCCTGACCTTGAAGTCACGCCTCGGCGCAGAGCTCAAACATGATTTTGGTCGACACCTCGGTTTGGGTCGATCACCTGCAGCGAGGGAACAAAGACTTGGTGCGCTGGCTCAATCATGGGCAGGTGTTGTCGCACCCTTTCGTGGTGGGTGAGCTTGCGCTGGGCAGCCTCAAGCAGCGCGCCGTTGTGTTGGAGGCCCTGCAAAACCTGCCCGTCGTGACCATGGCCACTGACGCCGAGGTATTGAGCTTTATCAGCACTCAAGCGCTGTATGGTGTGGGTGTCGGTTATGTCGATGCGCATCTGCTCGCGGCGGCACGGCTTACCGCCGGCACACAGGTGTGGACCATGGACAAACGCCTCCAGGCCGCAGCCACCCGGCTTGGTTTGGCCCATGCGCTGAGTCATTGATGGCCAAGACAGGAGACTAACTTGAACCACCACTCCTCCCAAGGCAGTTGCCTCTGCGGCGCCGTTCAATTCACCGCCCAACTGCCCTCGAAGTGGGTGGCCCATTGCCACTGCACACGCTGCCAGCGGGCGCATGGGGCGCCGTTTGTCACCTGGGCAGGGTTCACCGAGTCGGCGGTGGCGGTGCAGGATGCGCAGTCGGCGCTGCGTTGGTTTGTTGCCAAGGAGGGCGGCTCGCGCGGTTTCTGTGGTGTCTGCGGCAGCCCGATGTTCTTCAAGGCCGAGCGCTGGGCGGGCGAGCTCCACATTGCGCGGGCCTTGTTTTTGGACGCGCTGGATCGAGAGCCCCAGGCGCATGTGTACTTTGACACCCACGTGCCGTGGGTTGACCTTGGCGACGCGTTGCCCAGGAAAGCAAGCGAGTCCTGATCACAAGCGCGCCGCAGTGCCGTGACCAGACCGCGCCAGCGCACCACCAACCCGGCAGACCATTCATGAACTTACCGTCAGCAAAAACGTTGCGCGACCTTTACGAACCGACTGGTGGCGTGGGCCAGATCTTTGGCCCCAAGGTGGCGGACTACATGGCCTCGCGACCGGACTATCCGAGGGCCATGATTGAACTGCTAAGGACTGAATGTGGTCTGAGTGCCGAGACTACCGTGGCCGATGTCGGTGCCGGTACCGGCTTGCTGACGCGCAGCCTGTTGCAGACCGGCGCCAGCGTGATCGCGGTGGAGCCCAATGCGGCCATGCGCGGTGCTTGCGACCACGACCTGCAATCCCAGCCGAGTTACCGCAGCGTGGAGGGAAGCGCCGAGGCCATGCCGCTGCAGGACGGCTCGGTGGACTTGATCACCGCGGCCCAGGCCTTCCATTGGTTCGACGTTGAGCGCGCCCGCGCGGAGTGCCTGCGTGTCCTGCGCGCGGCCGGGCAGGTGGCGCTGATCTGGAATGACCGCTTGTTGGGTGATCCCTTGCACGTGGCGCTGGACGATGTTTTCGCCGAGTACGGTGGCGAGAAGCGGGCGGCCTTGCTGGCGCACGAGGACCGTGGCAACGTTCCTCAGTTCTTCGGGGCAGGTCGACTCCAGACGTTTGAATGGCCGCACGAACATGTGCTGAGCCAAGACGGCTTGCTTGGCCTGGTGTTCTCGCGCTCGTACATGCCCACACGCGAGTCGCCGCCTGGGCAACGGGTGGCGGCAGGTGTGCGCGTGATCTTCGACGCCTTGGCAACGGACGAGCGCATTGTGGTTCGCTATACCACCGTCCTCATGCTGGGTCGGCCGCAGTCCGGGCAAACCGGCCAGGGATAATGCGGGCTCGTTTCATTCCGCCCGGAGCGCCGTTTTGCGCGCCTTCATCGATTTCCCCGCCTGCGCCCCCCCCGATCCCGCCAGCCCAGGCGCCCCACGCTGGCAAGCTCGATTTCAGAACCCGCTGCAGGTCCTGACGGCCTGGCAGCACGACGAGGTGCGTGCTTTGCTGCGCCAGGTGCAGGCGCATGCGCAGGCCGGACGCTGGTGCGTGGGTGAGTTGGCGTACGAGGCGGCGGGCGCATTTGATCCGGCACTCGTTACCCAAAGACCGCGCCCCGCTTGGCCGCTGGCTCGTTTTGCCGTGTTTGAGCGCATGGATGCTGGGCCGTGGCCGCAACAACCGTCTCAACCGCCGCCACCCGCGTGCGCTGTCGCCAGCCCAGCTGCGCCGCGACCAGCCATTGGAGAGTGGCAGCTTGGCCGGTCTTACGCAGACTATGCCGACAGCGTGGAGCGCGCGCGCCAGGCCATGCTGGAGGGCGAGTGTTACCAGGTCAACCTGACCGAGGCGCTGCAGGCAGACTGGCCGCTGGCCGAGGTGCGCGACATCGCCGCCTGGTTCGAGCGCCTGCGCGCGGCCCAGCCGGGTGGCTACCAGGCCTGGCTGGATTGGGGCGATCAGCAGGTGCTGAGCCTCTCGCCGGAGTTGTTCTTCGACTGGCGCCCGGATGGCAGTGAGGGGCGGCTGACCTGCCAGCCCATGAAGGGCACCGCGCCACGCCATGCGGATGCCTCGCTGGACGCCCAGGCCTGTGCCGACCTGCGCGGCAGCGCCAAGGAACAGGCCGAGAATGTGATGATCGTGGACCTGTTGCGCAACGACATGGGCCGCATTGCGCTGCCCGGCAGTGTGCAGGTGTCGGGCTTGTTCGAGGTGCAGGCGCTGCCCACCGTGTGGCAGATGACCTCCACCGTCACAGCGCGCACCCGGCCCGGCGTGGGTTTGCCCGAGTTGTTTGCGGCGCTGTTTCCGTGTGGCTCGGTCACCGGGGCGCCCAAAGCCCGCGCCATGCACTGGATTCGTGAACTGGAACCCGAGCCGCGCGGTGTCTACTGTGGCGCCGTGGGGTTGGTGCGACCCGGCGGTGCGGCCACTTTCAATGTGCCGATTCGCACCGTTGCCCTGGAGCGAGACAGGGTCGCCATCAAACGCTTGGCCGCGCCGCGCTGGCGCGCGCGCTATGGCGTGGGCAGTGCCATTACCTTTTATGCCGAGCCAGCCGCCGAGTGGCGCGAGTTGGCGGCCAAGACCCGCGTCCTGCAGCGCGCTGGGTCCGACTTTGATCTGCTGGAAACGTTGCGCCTGGAGGACGGGGTTTACTGGCTGCTGGATCGGCACCTGGCGCGGATGGCTGGCAGCGCCGCCTACTTCGGTTTTGACTGGCAGCCGCACGAAGTCTTTGCCGCCTTGCAGGCCGTGGTGCCGGGCCGCGCGCGGGGTGTCTACCGGGTGCGCTTGACCTGTTCGGCGGCGGGGCAGTCAGCGGCGCGGGTGGCCGACTTGATGCCGACGCCGGAACCGGTGCTCTTCAATCTCAGCGATTGCCCTTTGGAGAGCTCCGGGCTGGCGCAAGAGTTCGTGGTGCACAAAACCACTCGGCGCCAGCACTACGACACGCGTTTGGTGGCGGCGTCGGGCGTGTTCGATACGCTGTTGGTCAACGAGCGGGGCGAATTGACCGAGTTCACCCGCGGCAACGTCGCGCTCAAGCTGGGCGGCCGCTGGCTCACGCCGGCGCTTCATTGTGGTTTGTTGGCCGGCACCTACCGGGCGGAACTGCTGGCGCGCGGCGAGATTGCCGAGGCGGTGCTGACGCTCACGGACCTGCACCAAGCCCAGGCGATCGCCTTCTTCAACAGCCTGCGCGGCTGGCTGGGCGCGCAGTGGCAGCCCGGCCCGCTGAATCAGGGTGTGAGAATGGTCGGGTGCACCGAGTCTTCCAGCTGCGGGTAGTCGCGGCTGAAGTGCAGGCCACGGCTCTCGTGGCGTGCCTGTGCGCTGCGCACGATCAGGTCGGCCACCTGCACCAGGTTGCGCAGTTCCAGCAAGTCGCGCGTGACGTGAAAGTGCGCATAGAACTCCTGAATCTCGCCTTGCAGCAGCGCAATGCGGTGCGCCGCGCGCTCCAGGCGTTTGTTGGTGCGCACAATGCCCACATAGTCCCACATGAAGCGGCGCAGCTCGTCCCAGTTGTGTGAGATCACCACGCATTCATCCGAGTCGGTGACGCGGCTGTCGTCCCAATTTGGCAGCGGCACCGCCGGTGGGCGCGCCGACTCGGTGATGGCCTGGCTGGCGGCGCGCGCAAACACCATGCATTCCACCAGCGAGTTGCTGGCCAGCCGGTTGGCGCCGTGCAGGCCGCTGCAGGCGGTCTCGCCAATCGCGTACAGGCCGGCCACGTCGGTGCGCCCGGCCAGATCGACCAGCACGCCGCCGCAGGTGTAGTGTGCCGCGGGCACCACGGGAATGGGTTGTTTGCTGATGTCGATGCCCAGCTCCAGGCAGCGCGCATAAATGTTGGGAAAGTGCTCCTGCAGAAAGGCCAGCGGCTGGTGCGAAATGTCCAGGTAGACGCAATCGAGGCCGCCCTTCTTCATCTCGAAGTCGATCGCACGCGCCACGACATCGCGCGGTGCCAGCTCGGCGCGTGCATCGTGCTGCGGCATGAAACGCGTGCCATCGGGCAGCAGCAAACGGCCACCCTCGCCGCGCACCGCTTCGCTGATCAAAAAGGACTTGGCGTGCGGGTGGTACAGGCAGGTCGGGTGGAACTGGATGAACTCCATGTTCTCGACCCGGCAGCCGGCGCGCCAGGCGGCGGCAATGCCGTCGCCGGTGGCGGTGTCGGGGTTGGTGGTGTACAGGTAGACCTTGCCCGCGCCGCCGGTGGCCAGGATGGTGTTGGGCGCCTGGAAGGTGAGCACCTCGTCAGTTGCCTCGTCCAGCGCATACAGGCCCAGGCAGCGGTTGGCGCCCACGGTGGCGCTGCCGGGCGCGCTGTGCGCGGCCAGCTTGTCGCTGGTGATCAGGTCCACCAGGGTGTGGTTCTCGAACAGGGTGATGCTGGGCGTCTGGCGCACGCGCTCGATCAGGGTGCGCTGCACGGCGGCACCGGTGGCGTCGGTCACGTGCACGATGCGCCGCGCGCTGTGGCCGCCTTCGCGCGTCAGGTGCAGGTGGCCGTCTTCCTCGGAGAACGGCACGCCCATTTGCTGCAGCCAGGCAATCGCCTGCGGCGCCTGTTCCACCACGAAGCGGGTGGCGGCCAGATCGCACAGACCTGCGCCGGCCACCAGGGTGTCGTCCACGTGGGCCTGAAAGCTGTCGTCCTTGTTCCAGACCGCGGCAATGCCGCCCTGCGCCCAGCCGCTGGAGCCTTCGTGCACCGCGCGCTTGGTGATGACCGCCACACGCTGCGTGGCGCCGAGCAGCAGGGCGGCGCTGAGGCCTGCCAAGCCGCTGCCAACAATCAGCACGTCAAATTGATGGGGCATCGCCGGTTCTTTCTAGTCAGTTGAGGACAGAGCTTCGCTTCGGGCTGTCCCGCAAGAACACCCTTGATCAGTTGAGGACAGAGCTACGCTTCGCTCCGGTCTGTCCCGCAAGGTATCAGGAAGGGGAATAGGCCAGCCGGACATAGATCGGGGCATAGACCTCGGCCTGGGTGATTTCGATCAGGGTCTCTTTGGCCAGCTCCAGCAAGGCGATGAAGGTGACCACCAGCACGGGTGCACCGCTGGCTGGGTCGAACAGGTCTTCGAACTCGACAAAGCGCCGGCCTTGCAGCTTCTTCAGCACCAGGCTCATGTGCTCGCGCACCGACAGCTCTTCGCGGGTGATGTGGTGGTGCTGGACCAGCTTGGCGCGCCTGAGGATGTCGCGCCAGGCGTCTTGCAGGTCAACGATATTGACGTCGGCAAAACGAGGTTGCAGCGCCTGTTCGATGAAGACTTCCGCCTTGAGAAAGTCGCGCCCGAGCTGAGGCACCATGTTCAGACGTGCCGCCGCCAGCTTGATTTGCTCGTACTCCAGCAGGCGGCGCACCAGCTCGGCGCGCGGATCTTCCGGCTCCTGGCCTTGGGCTACCTTTTTGGGTGGCAGCAGCATGCGCGACTTGATCTCGATCAGCATCGCTGCCATCAGCAGGTACTCGGCGGCCAGCTCCAGGTTGCGGCCACGAATCTCGTCCACGTAGATCAGGTACTGGCGGGTTACCGCCGCCATCGGGATGTCGAGGATGTTGAAATTCTGCTTGCGGATCAGGTACAGCAGCAGGTCCAGCGGACCTTCGAAGGCCTCCAGAAAGACTTCCAGTGCATCGGGCGGGATGTACAGGTCCTGGGGCATGGCGAACAGCGGCTCGCCATAGAGTCGTGCCACGGCGACGTGATCGATCACCTCGGGCATGTCGGCCCGATGCGCCATAGGCGCGTCGCCCAGGCTTGTGCGGTCAGCCAGGCTGGTCATCATATGCTATTGAAATAATAGCGGCCTGCGTGCATTGAGCATGGCCTGCGCCGCCCTTGCCGCTCAGCTTGGCTCGGTCTGGTAGACGTAGGGCCGCTGCGCAACCTGCGCCTCACGGTATTCGCTCCAGATCTGGCGATCCACTTTTTTGTCCCACAGCAACTCGCGCCCCTGGCGCTGGCTGGCTTCCAGTTCGGGATTGCTGGCTTTGAGCTGCTCCAGAAACTGGGTGGCGTCGGATTGGTATTTGGGGCGGTAAAAGATGTTCATGAATGGGCCTTTGGCGAGCATTTTAGCGGCTACCCAACTTCTCTGATCCGCGTCTCCGCTCCCCGCTTGTACCAAGGGGCGTGACCATTCTGGCCTTGGCTGTGATGTCCGCGCGCCGTACGAGCCTGAGTTGGAGCCTACTTGCGCGGTGTGCGGCCGGTCTTCTTGGCCAAACCGCTGGGGATGAACTCTTCCCCGTGAAGCACGAGGTAGTCCCGGATGAGTTTGCGCACGATCTGCGAGGGGGTCATGTCCTGGCGGCCGCACAGTTGCTCGAAGGCATGCTTCTTGGCAGGGTCTATCAAGACGGTCAGGCGCGCGGTCTTCAGTTCCATGGAGGGCTCCAGTATGTTAATCAAATTGTAATTGCAATTGACTAAAAAGTTAATAAAATGTGTCTAAGCCACTAAAAATGCGCTTCCTGTCGTGCGTGAGCGAATTCGCCGTGTCACAACTCTTCGAAGGCATTGTTATTGTTTACGAGACCTCCCGCGAGAGCCTTGAACCGGAACAAGCGCAGGGTGGCACCTTTCAATAAAGCGATCCTCTTGCCGATGTCAGAACACGTCGATACAAAAATTCCGAAACACCCAATTCCGTTTGCCTTTTACGAAGGGGGTTGCAAGTCGTTGCACTTTTCCATTGATCAACTGCAGAGCAGGATGCGGGTTGCTCAACCGGACCAATTGGATGTTGATTACACCAAGACAATGATGGGCTTCCTGGTTCTGAACCCTCGGCCGCGCCACATTGTGATGATCGGCTTGGGGGGCGGGAGTCTGGCGAAGTATTGCTATCGGAATCTGCCAGAAGCACGGATAACAGCAGTGGAAATCAACCCTCATGTCATCGCATTGCGAAGAGAGTTCCTGGTGCCCGACGATGACGAGCGTTTCAAAGTGATCGAGGCGGACGGCGCCGACTTTGTACGTCACGCAGAATGTGATGTGGATGTGTTGTTGGTTGACGGTTTTGATCACCGCGGGCAGCCACCGCAATTGTGTTCCCAGGATTTTTACGACGGCTGTAGCAGGGTTTTGAGCGACCACGGCGTTATGGCTGTCAACCTTCATGAGACCCATCACTTCTACGAGACATTCATCGAGCGAATAGATCGATCATTCAACGGTAACCTCGCAGAAGTCTTGGCCAATCGGGAAGGCAACGTGATTGTTTTTGCCGGGAAGGGTCATGCACTTTCGGCAGCTGATTTGCGCGACAGTATTGAATTGTTCCGTGCCACCTTTGGCGACAGCAATCTGTTGCAGACGGCTTCGTTCAGCGAGGCTTAATGGACATGACCATTCGGTCAAGTCAACGCTGGGTTGCGAAGTGTCTTGGGGTGATATTTGCCGGCCCTTGCCCCGGCCCCTGTGTGGCGGGCTCCGTCGTGCTGGCTGTCACATGGGTGGCGCCTTGCGCCTGCGCGATAGTGCCCAACGAGTGATCACTCCAAACCCATGCTGCACTGCCTTCCCTTTATCAGCGACGATGGCGAGCATCGGACTTTGCATTTCAGCATTGATGAGGTGCAAAGCATGATGTGTCCCGCGCGGCCATTCGACCTGGAAGTGGCCTACACCAAAACGATGATGGGATTTCTTCTGACCATCCCAAACCCGGTACACATCCTGATGGTCGGTTTGGGAGGCGGCTCTATTGTCAAGATTTTGCCATCGGCACCTGCCCGCGACCCGCATGACGGTGGTCGAGATCAATCCCCATGTGATTGCGGTCAGGCGCCAATTTTCGATTCCCGATGACGATGAGCGCTTGCGAGTGGTCTGCGCCGATGCAATCGACTTTGTTCCCGACGTCGGGCCTCAGTTTGATGTCATCCTGGTTGACGGCTATGCGCAGCATGGATTGGCCGCGCAGCTTTGCTCGCAGAGTTTTTACAAGGACTGCTGGCGGGCGATGCGTGAACGCAGCGTGTTGGCAGTGAATCTGGACGCCGGACACCCGGCGCACGCCACCTTCGTTGCGCGGATCGAGCAGTCGTTTCACGGAAATGCCGTTCCGGTCGATGTCAACGAACGAGACAATTGTGTTGTTTTCGCAGGCAAGGGAGTGCCGATATCGGCGCGTGGGATGAGTCTGAGTTGGAGCTTGAAGCGCCACGCTGCCGAGGCACAAGTTCAACTCAGACCCGAGTTCCAACGCATCTTGCGTGTTCTGGAGCGCCGCGCCAACAGTTCGCTCTAGAAATGGCCTGCCACGGGGGTCGGCGCGCCCCCCGAAGTCACATCACAAAACACCGAGCATGTTAATTGAATTGCAATTGCAATTAAACACAAGGTAAATAAAAATGAAGCTTCGCATCGCGATCGCCCACCAAGGAAATCAGAGGGGCGGGCACTCCCGTAACATCTCAAAGGAACCCATCATGAATTCGAAATTCCTCGCTGGCGCCGTCATCGCATTGGCATTGGTAGCAGCGGGTTGCAGCAGCCCGACTCCGTTGTCCTCAACCGCATCTTCCGCATCTGGGGCGGCAGCAGGTTCCGGCGCTGGTGCTGCGACCGGTGGTACGCAGCCAGCGGCCAAATCCACCGTGGCCGCAGTGGTGGTTCACCCCCTGGATGATCCGAAGTCGCCATTGGCCGCAAGAAGTGTGCACTTCGACTTCGACAGCTATGTTGTCCATGCGTCGGATGCCGCCATTCTGGACAATCACGGCAAATACATGCTCAGTCACCAGACCGCCAATCTGCGGCTGGAGGGCCACGCCGATGAGCGTGGCGGCCGCGAGTACAACCTGGCGTTGGGACAAAAGCGTGCCGAGGCGGCATTGCAGTCACTCAAGTTGCTGGGAGTGTCCGACAAGCGCATGGAAGCCATCAGTTTTGGCAAGGAGAAGCCCGTGGGGCTTGGTCACGACGAAGAGTCCTGGTCCAAGAATCGCCGTGCTGATTTGAACTACAAGACACGTTGACGCGACACTGGGGAACCGATGGCGCTGCGCCCGCGAGCAACGACCCAGACGCCTGACTCGCCTTCCGGTCGGCGCGCGCTCAAGCTCGTCAGATTCCGCCCGCCCGGCTCAACAAACGGGCATGTTTGCGCCGTGATTTGGCGCGACGGGCAGCGGGTGCATCTGGCATCACCGCTGATGCACAGCACGGCCGGCGCGATCGACCCGCTACCCTTCATTCGGCAGTTTCCCGAGGCATTCGACATGAGCCGGGTTTTTGAGCGAGCCATGGAGTGGCTCGACGCTGTTTGCTATGTAGCCGAAGACACCAAACAGGTGATGGCAGCGTGTGAGACGGAGCCGGACTGGGGGCTCTCCTGTGAGCGTTACGACGGCTGCGACGCCTTGCTTGGCTTGGGGGGGCTTACGCGGCACCCAGAACCCCTGCGGTTGTTGCCCGCCGAGACCATGCGTTATAGCCTGGCGGAAATGCTGCACCGTATCCTAAAGGCGGACCCCTTGTTCGACGGGGGCGAGTTGAGTGTGGACCCCACTTCAGAGCCATTCAGTGCCGCGGTCTTTCTTTGCGACAGGCGGACCATCTGCGTCACCCTGTTGCCGCAGGTTGATCCACACGATTCGGTTTGGCAAGGCGTGCTTGCGCACAAACGTCTGATGCGCGGTGATGAGGCCGAGCTGTGCGTCTTGTTGGTGATGCCGCGCTTGCAGACGGCTCGACCGATGCGCCTGACCCGCAGGGTCGCGCTGGCCGGTCTGTCGCTGGAGCAAGTGCGCGACGGGCTGAGCCTGTTTGCCCCCGAACTGGTACGGTGACGCCAACGGTTGTGCGCGGTAGCCACAACCTGCATGGTGGAGACAATTGACGCCAGGCGGGGCCTGTAACATGATGTTGCCATGTCGTTGACTGTGCTGGTCGTTGTTGTGGGTGTAGGCGAATGAGCGCCTTGGTGATGCCGTCCGGCTGGGTGCATCTCGACTGGGTGTTGGTGGTGGTTGTGGCCTGGTTGCTGATAGGCTGCGACGGCGTGGTGGCTTTGTGGCGGCTGCGGCTGATCGCCACCGTGCTGTTCCCCCTGAGCGCGTTGTGCTCGCTGGTCCTGCTCGTGGTGGCCTTCAACGCGGCGCTGGGGACGCCCGAGGTTGCGGTGCTGCCCATCGGCCTGCCGCAGTTGCCTTTCCATCTGCGTCTGGATGGCCTGTCGGCCTTCTTCCTGCTGCTCATCGGCGGGGTATCGACGGGCGTGTCGGCGTTTGCGGCGGGCTACTTTCGCAAGGGCGAGGGCACGCCACCCGGCCTGATCTGCCTGGAGTACCACGTATTCCTGGCCAGCATCGCCATGGTGGTGATGGCCGATGACGCGTATGTGTTCATGGTCGTCTGGGAGACCATGGCGCTGTCTTCTTTTTTCTTGGTGATGGCGAACCACCGCATTCCCGAAATCCGCAACGCGGCCTACCTGTACATGCTGGTGGCCCACATTGGCGCGCTGGGCATCCTGCTGTGCTTCGGGGTGCTTCAGGCCAACACGGGCGACTACACCTTTGCCAACATGCGTGCGCAGCACCTGTCGCCGTTCTGGGGTTCGGTCGCCTTTGTGCTGGCGGTGTTCGGCTTCGGTGCCAAGGCCGGCATTGTGCCCTTGCACGCTTGGCTGCCCGAGGCGCATCCGGCGGCGCCATCGCCTTTCTCTGCGCTGATGAGTGGCGTGATGCTGAAGATTGCCCTGTATGGCTTGCTGCGCATCTCGTTCGACCTGTTGCAGACGCGCATTTGGTGGTGGGGCGTGCTGTTGATGACCTTGGGTCTGGCCACTGCGCTGTTCGGCGTGGTGTTCTCCACGGTGCAGGTCGAGATGAAACGTTTGCTGGCCTATTCGTCGATCGAGAACATCGGGCTGATGTGTGCCGGCTTCGGGCTGGCCCTGTTGTTCTCGGCCTACGGCATGACCGGTCCGGCGGCCTTGGCGCTGACGGCGTCGCTCTACCATGCGCTCAGCCACGGTGTGTTCAAGAGCCTGCTTTTTTGCAGCACCGGCTCGGTTTTGCATGCCACCGGCGAGCGCAGCCTGGGCAAGCTCGGAGGCCTGATCCGCTACATGCCCTGGGTCGCCTGGCCAACGCTGATTGGCGCTTTGGCCTGTGCCGGCTTGCCACCGCTCGGCGGTTTTGTGGCGGAGTGGTTGCTGCTGCAGAGCTTTCTGTTCACCACGGGTTTGCCAAGTTCTTTTTTGAACATGCTGGTACCGGTGGTGGCGGCCCTGATCGCGTTGATTGCGGCGCTGTCGGGCTACACCATGGTCAAGTACTTTGGGGTCATCTTCCTGGGGCAGCCGCGCGAGGAGAAGCTGACCCGAGCCCATGACGCCGGGTTCTGGGAACGCGTGGGTATGCTCTGGCTGGCGGCCGGTTGCGTGGTGTTGGGGCTGTTGCCTAACCAGGTCATTGCCTTGATTCGACCGGTCACGCGCCTGCTGGTTTCCGACGCGCTGCCGCAATCCTTGACGACCGCCGACTGGTTGCTGGTGCCGGTGAATGCCGAGCGCGCCAGCTACGCGCCCGTCATTTTCCTGTTGGGTGTGCTGGCCAGCTTCGCACTGGCCTATTTTCTGGTGCGCCGGTTCTACCACGGGCGCACGCGGCGCGCGCCGCCCTGGGATTGCGGCTTTGCGCTGCAGACCCCCCGCATGCAGGATAGCGCGGAGGGCTTTGGCCAACCGATACGCCAGATCTTCGAGCCGATGTTTCGCATGACGCGTGAGTTGCCGAGCCCTTTCGATACCGACCCGGCTTACCGCGTCACCGTCGAGGACCCGATGTGGCGGGCGCTGTACCTGCCGGTGGCGGCTTTTGTCGAGCGTCTGTCGCGCCTGGTTGGCCGCTTGCAGCGGGGCCGCATCGCGGTCTATTTGTTGTACAGCTTCGTGACCCTGATCGTGGTCTTGCTGGTGGTCCAGCAATGAGTCTTCTGGGCCTGTTCTCGCAACTGATGGCGATTGTGGCGGCGCTGCTGCTGGCACCGCTGCTGACGGGCTGGGTCAACCAGTGGCGCGCCCGCTTGCAGAACAAGTCGGCGCCGGGCCTGTTGCAGCCCTATCGGGTATTGCGCAAGCTGTTTCACAAGGAATCGGTGGTGGCCGAGCAGGCTTCGTCCCTGTTTCGGATGGTTCCCTACATCAGCTTTGGCTGCATGGTGCTGGCGTGCGCCATTGTGCCCACGCTATCGACCGACCTGCCGCTGTCCCCCGCGGCGGACGCGATTGCCCTGGTCGGTCTGTTTGCACTGGCCCGTGTCTTTGCTTCCCTGGCGGCGATGGACATCGGCACCGCCTTTGGCGGCCTGGGCGCGCGCCGCGACATGCTGGTGGGGTTTCTGGCGGAGCCCGCGTTGCTGATGGTGCTGTTTTGCGCATCCATGATTTCAAAGTCCACCTCGTTGACCACCATTGTCGAGACGCTTGCGCACAGGGAGCTGGCAATTTACCCCAGCCTGCTGGTGGCGGGCGTGGCCTTCACCATGGTGTCGTTGGCGGAAAACGCTCGTGTCCCGGTGGACAACCCGGAAACGCACCTGGAACTCACGATGATTCACGAGGCGCTGATTCTGGAATACTCCGGGCGCCATCTGGCGTTGCTGGAGTGGGCCGCCAGCCTCAAGCTATTTGCCTACTCGTGCATCGGCCTGGCGCTGTTTTTCCCGTGGGGCGTGGCCGAGGCGGATGCGCCCTTGGCGCTGATCATGGCCTTGCCGGCGCTGGTAGGAAAGCTCGCCATTGGGGGCATGTTGCTGGCGCTGGTTGAAACCTTCAGCGCCAAGATGCGGATCTTCCGCGTGCCCGAGTTTTTGGCTACCGCGTTCCTGCTGGCGGTGATTGGCTTGCTGGTGAACATCTTGCTGGGGGTGGGGTGATGAAGTACATCCCGCAATTGATCAACCTGTGCGCCACCGTGATCCTGTTGCTGTCCTTCGCCATGATCTCGCAGCGACGCATTGTGTCGCTGATCAACCTGTTCATGCTGCAGGGCCTGGCGCTGGTGATTGCCTCCGTGCTGCTTGGCTACGTCACGCACCAGAATGAACTCTACGTGTCGGCGGCCTTGACGCTGGTGCTCAAAGTCATGTTGATTCCGTGGCTGCTGCACGTGGTCGTTCGTCGATTGAACGTGCGCTGGGATGTGGAGACCCTGATCAACATCCCAACCACCATGCTGGTCGGGATTGGGCTGGTGATCTTCTCGTTCAGCCTGGCGCTGCCCATCTCTCGCTTGTCCAGTTCGATGGCCGGTGGCTCGCTGGGCATCGCGTTGGCCTGCGTGCTGCTGTCCTTCCTGATGATGATCACCCGGTCCAAGGCGGTGCCGCAGGTGATCGGCTTTTTGTCGATGGAAAACGGCTTGATTTTTGCGGCCACCACCGTCACCAATGGCATGCCAATGATTGTGGAGTTTGGTGTTGCGCTCGACGTGCTGGTCGGTGTGCTGATTCGGGGCGTCTTCATGTTCCAGATTCGCGAGCAGTTCGACAGCCTCTTTATTGACCCGCTGAACGTCTTCATGGTCACCTTGACAGCGTTTGTCGGCCTCACCACGGCCATTTTCTCGCGGCCCTACATGCGTGTTGAGCAAGACCACGGCAAGATGACTCCGCCGCGCATGCGCCTGTACCACGGCATGTACCAGTTGTTCAGTTGCACCATGCTGCTGGGCCTGACCACGAACAACCTGGGTATTCTGTGGGTCGCGATGGAGGCAGCGACGCTCACCACCGTGCTGCTGGTTAGTGTCTACCGCACACCGGCCAGCCTGGAGGCGGCCTGGAAGTACTTCATTCTGTGCGGTGTTGGCATCGCCCTGGCCCTGTTCGGCACCATTTTGCTTTACATGGCGGCGGAAAAGGTGGTGGGCCCCGAAGGCGGCGCGCTGCTGTGGACGAATCTGGATGCGGTCAAATCCCAGCTCGATCCGCACATCATCACGCTGGCGTTTGCTTTCCTGTTTATCGGCTACGGCACCAAGGTCGGCATGGTGCCGCTGCACAGCTGGCTGCCCGACGCGCATGCCGAAGGGCCTACGCCGGTGTCCGCCGTGCTGTCGGGTCTGCTGCTCAATGTGGCGATGTACGCGCTGCTGCGCTGCAAGGTGTTGACCGATGGCGCCTTGCAGCGGCCACTGGCTGGGCAATTGATGATGGGTTTTGGCCTACTGTCGCTGGTGGTGGCGGCCTTTTTCCTGTCGCGCCAGAAGGACGTCAAGCGCATGTTTTCGTACTCGTCGATCGAACACATGGGTCTGATCATGTTTGCTTTTGGAATGGGCGGGCCGGTGGCCAACTTTGCGGGGCTGTTGCACATGACGGTGCACTCGTTGATCAAGTCGGCCATCTTCTTCACCGTCGGGCATGCGGCGCAGAAGGCCGGGACCCAGGTGATGAGTGAAATTCGCGGTCTAATCAAGGTCAACCCGAGAGTGGGCTGGGGAATGATGCTGGGCGTCATGGCAATCCTGGGCATGCCGCCTTTTGGCGTGTTTGCCAGCGAGTTTTTGATTTTGACCACCGCCATGCGCGAGCAGCCCTGGGCCGCGCCATTCCTGTTCTTCGCGCTGGGTCTGGCCTTTGCCTCGGTGCTGGTGCGCGTGTTGCCGATGGTGTTTGGCGAAACCTCGCTCAAACCGCTGGCGCATCCACCGGCCTTGCTACCGGTGTTCGTTCATCTTGGTCTGGGGTTGGTGCTGGGCCTGTTCATTCCGCCTTACTTGAACCAATGGTACGTTCAGGCCGCTGGCATGTTGGGGGGCGTCGGGCGATGATGGACCTGGACCTGCAACGTCTGCCCGGCGCGGCGCCAATCTGGCGTGGCCTTGTCAGCGCCGACCAATGGCTGAGCACAGCCATGGCGGTGCGCCAGGGTGGCGGGCGACTGGTAGCGGTGTGGGGGGTGACCGCGGCGGATCGGGTGGCGGTATCGGTGGCCTATGCCGTGCTGGAAGGCTTGCTCTGGCTGGAGCTGGTGCTTAGCCCCCCCGAACGGGTCTATCCCGACCTGGCTGGCATATTTCCGGCCGCTAGCCGCATGCAGCGGGCCTTGGCGGACCTAAATGGGCTGCAGGCCGCGTCCAGCCTGGACAGTCGGCCTTGGCTCGACCATGGTTTGTGGCTTGGCGCGCGGCCGCCCTTGCTTGACGAGGCATGCAATTGGGCGGCGGGGACGCCGCCCGGTGGCTATCCCTTTGTGCGGGTGCAAGGCGACGGCGTGCATGAAATCGCGGTGGGTCCGGTGCACGCGGGCATCATCGAGCCGGGGCATTTCCGCTTCTCGGTGGTGGGCGAGAAGGTGCTGCGGCTGGAGCAACACCTGGGCTACACCCACAAGGGGATTGAGCGGCGCTTCACGCAGCTCGACCCCTTGCAGGCTCACCGTTTGGCGGGCCGTGTGTCGGGCGACTCCACCGTGGCCTATGCCTGGGCCTATTGCATGGCGCTGGAGTCCGCCTGCGGTGTCGAGGTGCCGGCCCGCGCGGCGGAGCTGCGCGCGCTGATGTTGGAGCGCGAACGCGTGGCAGCCCACCTGGCTGACCTCGGTGCCCTCGGCAACGACGCCGCATTCGCTTTTGGTCTGGCGCAGTTCTCGCGCCTGCGCGAAGACTGGCTGCGCCGGTCGGGCCAGGTGTTTGGGCACCGTCTGATGATGGACCGCATCGTCCCAGGTGGCGTGGCTAGCGATATTGATACGGCGCAGGTCGATCAACTGCGCCAGCATGGCGAAGCCATCGCTCGCGAGGTGCAGGCGCTGAGGGTCATCTACGACGAGCACGCGGGTCTGCAGGACCGCTTTTTGACAACCGGGCGGGTCATGCCGGGCCTGGCGGCGCAACTTGGTCTGACCGGCCTGGCCGGGCGCGCCAGCGGGCAAGCTTGGGACGTGCGCTGCGACCATGCCGTGCCGCCTTATGACCGCTTGCAGGCGCGTATGGTGACGCACCGTGGCGGTGATGTGGCGGCCCGCGTGATCGTCCGGTTCGAGGAGTTGGCCGAGTCCTTGCGCCTGATGCAGACGCTTCTGGAGAGTTTGACGCCCGGGCCGGTTCACACTGCTGTGCCGCTGCCACCGCCAGCCGCGTTTGGTGCCGGTTGGGTCGAGGGCTGGCGCGGCGAAGTGTTGGTGGCGCTGGAGCTGGCCGATGCAGGGCAGCCACAACGAATCCGCCGCTGCCACTGCCATGACCCCTCGTGGCAAAACTGGCCGGTGCTGGAGCACGCGGTGATTGGCAACATCGTGCCGGACTTTCCGTTGATCAACAAGTCCTTCAACCTCAGTTACTCGGGGCACGACCTCTGATGTGGAAGATCATTCGCCAGATCGCGGTCAACGGAATTCGCACGGAGGCGCCGCCCGCATTCGACGAGAACCAGCGCGCGCAGGCGCAGGCGATCGGGCGCGAATTGTTGGAGATTCTGGGCCAGGCGCTGGCGATTCGCATGGTGGATGCCGGCTCCTGCAATGGCTGTGAACTGGAGATTCACGCGTTGACCAATCCCTACTACAACATTGAGGGGCTGGGCCTCAAGTTTGTCGCCAGTCCGCGCCATGCCGATCTGCTGCTGGTGACCGGGCCGGTGTCGCGCCACATGGAAGAAGCGCTCAAGCGTACCTATGACGCCACGCCTTCTCCCAAGCTGGTGGTGGCGGTGGGCGACTGTGGTTGTGATGGCGGCATTTTTGGCGAGAGTTACGCCAGTTGTGGCGCGGTGGCCAATGTGATCCCGGTGGATGTGCTGGTGTCGGGCTGCCCGCCGCCACCGCTGGAGATTCTGCGCGGCATCCTGAGCGCGGTGCGCCGGCGAGCCTGAACCAGCGGGCGCGACCGCCCCGACTTGAAGCCGCCACTCGGGATGGACTTCAAGACTGATTTCTATACAATATGAATTTTATATATGCAAATTGTATGAATATCTTCCCCAGAGACTTATCTGCTACCTTGCTGCGCCTGGCGCGCCAGTTCCCCGTCTTGGCGGTGACGGGGCCGCGACAGTCCGGCAAGACCACGCTGGTGCGCGAAGTCTTTGCCGACAAGACCTATGTGTCGCTGGAAGACCCGGTGGAACTTGGTTTTGCGCAGACCGATCCGAGGGGGTTTCTGCAGCGCTTCGACCAGGGCGCCATCTTCGACGAGGCGCAGCGCTGGCCCGAGCTGTTTTCTCTACTGCAAGGCATGGTCGATGCCGACCGCAGGCCAGGGCGCTTCGTCCTGAGCGGGTCGCAACAGTTTGGCCTGATGGCCGGTGTCACGCAATCCCTGGCTGGTCGCGTTGGGCTCACCAGGCTGCTGCCATTGGCGATGTCCGAGTTAGGCCCGGCAGTGCAGCGAGACTTGTATACCCATTTGTGGCTGGGTTCGTACCCCAGCCTGTGGCAGGTGGAGCGTTCACCGATCGAGGCAATGGACTGGTTCTCCAGCTATGTGGCGACCTATGTCGAACGCGACGTGCGCCAACTGCTGCGCGTCCAGGATTTGTCCACCTTTGCGCGGTTCGTGCGCCTGTGCGCCGCCCGAACCGGCACGCTGCTCAATCTGGTGTCGCTTGCCACGGACGCCGGCGTGAGTCACACCACGGCGCGCCATTGGCTGTCGGTGCTGCAGTCGAGCGAACTGGTGTTCCTGCTGCAGCCGTATCACCGCAATTTTGGCAAGCGCCTGGTCAAGACACCCAAACTGTATTTCACCGACACCGGTTTGGCCGCGTGGCTGTTGGGCATCCGCGAGGAGCCACTGCTGGCGCTGCACCCGATGCGCGGCGCCTTGTTTGAAACCTGGGTTGTCGGCGAGTTTCGCAAGTTCCGAGACAATCGCGGCTTGCCGGCGGACCTCTACTTCTGGCGCGACAACAACGGGCTGGAGGCTGACCTGGTGTTCGAGAGCGCGCAGGGCTTGCAGTGTGTCGAGATCAAGTCCGGCCAGACCATCACGCCGGACCTGGTGCGCGCCGGGCAACGCGCCGCCCGCTTTGTCACTGAGCCAACGCCCGAGCCCTGGCTCATTCACGGTGGCAATGAGAGCTATACCCGTGAAGGGGTGCGCTGCATAAGTTGGCGTCGTTTCTCCAACCCCTTGGCGCCTTGACCCGTGGCTGCGGTCTCATCCCGTGCGTCGGTCCACAGTCGTGCCCGTCAGCTCGGAATACCCAGCAGATCAAGCACCCCGCAGACAAAGGTCAGCGGATGGGGCGGGCAGCCGGGCACATACAAGCTTGGTTTGACGCGCTCCAGGAAGCCTCGATCCACGGCATCCTGGTGCGCAAACAGGCCGCCCGATATGGCGCAGGCGCCCACCGCAATCACCAGCTTGGGCGCGGGCATCGCATCCCAGCAAATCTGCAAGGCTTCGGTCATGTTGCGGGTGATCGGGCCGGTTAGCACGAGACCGTCGGCGTGCCGTGGCGAGGCAACGATGTCGATGCCGTAGCGGCCGATGTCGAAGTTGACGTTGGCCAGGGCATTCACCTCCAGCTCGCAGCCATTGCAGCCACCGGCCGACACCGAGCGTAATTTGAGCGAGCGGCCAAAGCGCTGGCGCAGCGCCTGCGACACTTCGACCGGGTCCACGTTGCGTCGCGTCGCCGTCAGCACCAGACCGGCCCGCTCGGCGCTGGCCAGCCTGAAGTCATTGGAGAACGAGAACTTGGCGCTGGGGCAGACGCTCTCGCAATCCATGCAAAGTGTGCAGCGACCCAGATCGATCTGAACCGGATCGAGTGTGATGGCACCGGTCGGACAGGTCGTCACGCAGGCCTCGCAAGAGGGCTCGCACGCGGCATCTGCGATGACGGGTTTGCCGCGAAACCCGACCGGATTTGCCTTGCGCGGGTCCGGGATGTATTGCGTGCCTTGTGACACCCGTACAGCGATGGATTTCAACATGGGAGGGCCTACAGGTCGTTGCCGCAATAGGAGAGGTCAAAGCTCTTGTTGCAGATGGGAAAGTCCGAAATGCCGTTGTCGCGTACCGCGAGCGCCAGGCCAAACCAGTTCTGCAGGGACGGGTCTTGCACCTTGTAGTGCCGCAGCGTGCCTTGCCCAGTGGTTTCCGCCACGTGCAACACAGGTCCGCGCGTGCCCTCTCGCAGGGACACGCACAAGGCGTCTGGGCGCAGCGCCGGGTTGACCCGCACCGGCTGGGCGCGCAGGTCCAACGCGTGGTCGCCAAGCACGTTCACAAGCCAGGTCAGGGACGTGTCGATCTCGCGCATGCGCAGTTGCATGCGCGCCCAGCAATCGCCCGTGCTTTCGGTCAGGCTGGAGATTGGCCAGTGCTGGTGCAGCAAGCCCGGCAGGCTGCTGCGCGTATCGAGTGCCACGCCGCTGGCGCGCGCCACCAGACCTACCAGGCCCAGGTCCCGCGCAGCCTGCGTGCTGACCTTGCCGATACCCTGAAAGCGCGCCTGCACGCTGCGCGCACCTAACATCAACGCGTTGACCTCGGCAATGTCCCTGGCAAACGCGCCCAGCGTCTGAGCCAGATCCTGGCGCAGTGCATCGGTCAAGCCAAATCGGACTCCGCCCGGGCACAACCAGCCACGCCCGAAGCGGCTGCCACACACCCGCATGCTGGCGTTGATGATGGCGGTGCGCAGGCGGCCATAGCTGGCACCGCCTTGCAGGAAGGCAATGTCGGTGGCCAAGCCGCCCAGGGCGGCCAAGTGCATGGCAATACGTTCGAGTTCCAATGCCACACCGCGTATCAGCTCGATCTCGGCCGGGATCGGGGTATCGCCGAGTGCTTCCATGGCTGAGCAATACGCCCACGCGTAGGCGATGCAGGCGTCACCGCAGATGGACTCCACCGTGCTGGCCAAGGTCAGGGGTGCGCGTCGTAGCAGCATCGGCTCGATGCCGCGATGCTGGTAGCCCAGCTGGATTTCAAGGTGGTAGACCCGCTCGCCCAGGCACATGAAGCGAAAGTGCCCCGGCTCGATCACGCTGGCGTGAATCGGGCCCACGCCCACCTCATGCACCTCCTGCCCACGCACCTTGAAGAAGGGGTAGTCCGCCATCTGCTGCTGGCGTGTGCCCTCAAACCGCACCGGCTTGAGCCAGGGGTGACCAAGTGGCGTGATACCGGTTTGCTCCCACAACTCGCGTTCAAGGATCTGGGCCTGCGCAAAGCGTGGTGTCAGCCCGGGGTAGCTTGTACCGCTCTGGAACTCGGCCCGCAGGGCAGTCAATTCACCGTCCGGGCCTTGCAGGATGGCAGTGGCGACCCAACTCGCCTCGGCGTCGGGCCGACCAAAAAGGGTCACCAGCCGTGCACCCGCTTGCAATTGTTCGGCGCAGCGTTGCGCCAGCGCTGGCATATCCAGCACGGCAAGTTCGCGCAGGGGCAGCACCAGGACGGGCTCGCGTATCTCCATCATCGCCCCCCGATCGACTCGGCCACCACGACCAGCAGGCGACTCACTCGCTCTGGCGTGTAGGCGCCCAGCATCACCAATACGCCAACAAATCCAAGCTTGGGCAGGATGGTCAGGATCGACTCCTGATGCGGCGCGCGGGGTTGCTCGCTGGCGCCCCACAGCATCGGGAACACGGTGCGACCGGTGGCCACGAAGATGATGGTCAGCATGCTGCACAACAGGGCAAAGGCCATCAGGTTGCCAGCCTGCACAATGCCCGAGAGGATCAGCATTTCGGCCAGAAAGCTGGCAAATGGCGGAAAGCCCAGCAGGGCGAAGATACCCACCGCGAACAGCAATCCAGAGAAGGGCAGCACCTTGATCACACCGGTCAGCGCGGCGGTCTGGTTGGTGCCGTAGACCGAGCGCAGGCGGCCCGCCGACAGAAACAGCAGTGCCTTGACAAACGCGTTGCTGACCACATACAGCACCACCCCGTAGGTGGCGGCCTTGCCAACCGACAGGCCAATCGCGATCACCCCGGATGAACTGACGCAGGCGTAGGCGATCAGCCGTTTGTAATTGCGCGCCGCCATGACCTGAATGGCGGCCACGATCAGGGACAGGCAGCCCATCACCAGCAGCTCTTGCGACACAAAGCCGCCGTCCTGGCCCCGGAACACTTGCAGCACCCGAAACACCGCGACCACGCTGATGTTGAACTGCACCGCCGCCAACAAGGCGCTGGTGCTGGTGGGCGCAGTCTCGTAGGTTTCTGGCAGCCAGCCGTAAAGCGGCGCCAGTCCCAGCTTGCTGCCCAGCCCGAACAGCATCAGCGCCAAGCCCAGCCGCTGCCAGCGATCGGGCGAGGCCGACAGAGCCGAGCCCAATTGATCGACCTGGAAACTGATCGCGACGCCACGCAGGTGAGCCGATTCGGTCAGACACAGAAAACCCAGGAAGGTGATGGCCAGCGACATCGCCGAGTACAGCATGTAGCGCCAGGCCACTTGTCGCGGGTTGGCGGCATCCCCGCGCGCCACCAGCGGCGCGGCGCACAGCGTGCTGGCCTCGATCAGGGCCCACAGCACCACCAGGTTGTTGGACAACACGCCCAGATTCATGATCAGCATGAACATCAGCGACAACAGGGCACGCGGCAATATGTCCTGCGCCAGCAGGCGCGACGATCGTTCACGGGAATACAGATAGACCGCAATGCCCAGAAACACCGTGTTGATCAGCAACACAAACAGCAGCGAGGTGGCATCCAGCACGAAATAGCGTTGCAGGAAGTAGCGCGGCAATTCGCTGAGCGGCGTCGTGATGAAAAGCGCCAGCGCCGCCAGCCAGACCAGCAGGGCCACCACCACCAGGGCCGGCGCCACCCATTTGCGCGGGTGCGCTGAATCGCTGGTCGCTGTCGGCGCAGCCAGCCTGGCGTCCGCCAGTCTTACCGTGGTCGCGGGGGTAGCTTCGCCCTTACGGGCCGCGGTGCGAGCTTGCTTGGGGCGGCCCGGCGCGGCGCTCATGCGTTGTCCCTCGCTTCTTCGGCGACCACGGTCCCCAGCGACTTATCGCTGGCCGCCAGCCAGTTGCCAACGGCAACCGTGAGCAGATAGACCGCGCTCAAGGCGCCGTGCACGGGCCATGGCCATGGCGTTGGCATGGTGGATTCGAACAGGGCCAGTGCGTTTTCCATAAACAGCAGGGCCAGCAACTGCGCGGGCGCGGCAGCGTTGGTGGCCAGGATGAGCAAGGCCACGCTGACACTGACGCTGACCGCGCCCAGCGTCAATGCGCCCGCATCGACGCTTGCGCCGATGCCGAATTCAAGGGCCAGAATGATGACCGTGACGGCCGCGCCCCAGGCAAACAGATTGGACGGCATAAGGTCAGTGCGCGCCAATGGGTGCGCTGCCAGCGTTCGCCATAGCAGAGCAGGCGCCAGCCAGCCACGCACGGCCACGATTTCCACAGCAGCGGTCAGTGAGTGCAGGGACAGTTCGCCATGCTGCGCCAGCGTGATCCAGGCCAGCGCCAGCGCCTGCACCGCCAGCCACAGCGGCACGGCGCGAATCCTGGCGAAGAAAACCGGCAGCACGCAAGCCGCCAGAAACAGACTCAGCGGGGGTGTCATGGCGAGAGTCATGGCGTCAGCGTGCCGACCAGTAACCAACACATCAGGGCCGCCACCGACGCCACCAGCAGGTAAGGTGGCACCCAGCGCATCGGCAGGCGCGCCGTCAGGGACTCCACGCAGCCGACGGCGACGGCCACGCCGCTCGTTAGCAGCAGCGTCATGGCCAGGCTGGCGAGCGGTGCCGCGAACGGGTCCAGCGGGTTGAGCAGGGTGCTAATCAGGCCCGCGTACAGGCTCATCTTCAGCGCTGCCGCGTACTGCATCGCTGCCAGCTCCGGCCCGCTGTGGTCGAGAATCATGACCTCGTGGATCATGGTGAGTTCAAGGTGGGTCATAGGGTCATCCACCGGCACGCGGGCGGCTTCGGCCTGCAGCAAGATGAGCAGTGCGACGACGGCGGGTGCCACCAACCAGCCGAAGCCGGGGGCCGCGTGCAGACCGCCCAGCAGACTGGCGAAGCTGGTGTGGCCGGTAGCCACGCTGGCGGTACCGATCAGCAGAAACAGGGCGGGCTCGACAAATGCGGTGAAAGACGCCTCGCGCGCCGCGCCCATGCCCTCGAACGCGCTGCCAACGTCCATCGCCGACAGCATCAGCACGATGCGGCCAAGCCCCAGGGCGTAGGCCACGACGATGAAGTCATGCTCGAACTGCAGCGGCGCAAAGCCGCCTAGTATCGGCACCATGCTCGCCGCCAGCAAGCCGGCCAGCAGGGTGATGTAGGCGCCCGCGCCAAACAAGCGCCCAGCAGTGTGGCTGTAGACAGGCCGCTTGCCCAGCAGCCGGCGCAGGTCATGGGCCGATTGCAGCAAGCGTGGACCCTTGCGGCCGGCCCACCACGATTTGGTGCGGTTGACGATGCCAACCAGCGCAATCGGCATGCACAGCACCAGCGCAACGTGGACCAGCGTCAACAGCGTTGGCATCACAGGGGGCCCCCTGCCAATCGCACCAGCGTGGCAATGACCAGCAAGGCGACCAGCGCGGCGGCGAAGGCAAAACGCGGGTCGTCCTCGTGCAGATTGTTCGAGATGCGGGTCGCCGACTCGTCACCATGGCCAATGACCGCATAGAGCCGTCGTTCGACGGCGTCCACGCAATCGGTAATGACGTAGCTGTCCTCGGGGAAATAGCCAAGCGGCGCCTTCTTGCGCTGCAACAACACCATCACCGAGCGAAAGCGACGCGAAAAGTCGTTGGAGAAACTGGCGCCGGTGTACTGCATGCGGGTGTTGATGTTGCCGTAACCGCAGCCCCAGGTGGGACCGCTTTGGGCAGGCCGTAGCGGGACCCGCGAGCGCCACCAGAGCACCAGCAGTACACCAGCCAGCAGCACGGCCGAGATGGCCCCGATGCGTGACAAGCTCGCGCTGATACGTTCAAGGGTGGCATTGGGCGTGCTGGGTGCCACGCCCAGCAGCAGCGCAACCGGTCCGGACACCAGCGCAAAGCCCGCTGCCGGGACCACGCCCAGCACCACGCTGCCCACGGCATGCAGGCCCATCGGCAGCAGCATCCAGCGATTGACTTCGTGGGCGTCGGGTAGCGTCGGGTCGCGCGGCGCGCCCATGAAGACGACGCCAAAGGCACGCGTGATGCTCAGCGCCGAGACCGCCCCCACAAAAGCCAGCGCAGCGGCCACGGCGCACAGACTGAGCTTGGCCCAGATGTCGAATGAGCCCTTGTCAAACAGGCTGGAATAGATCACGAACTCGCTGGCGAAGCCGTTGAGCGGCGGCAAGGCGGAGATCGCCACACCGCCGATGAGAAAAAACACGCCCGTCCAGGGCATCAGGCGCGACAGCCCGCCCAGGCGCTCCATGTCCACCGTGTGCGTGGTCTGGTAGACCGCACCCGCGGCATAGAAGAGCTGGCACTTGAAAAACGCATGGTTCAGGATGTGCAGCAGGCCGCCGGCAAAGCCGAGTGCGGCCAAAGTTGGCAGACCCCAGGTCAGCCCCAGGCAACCCACGCCCAGGCCGATGCCGGCAATGCCTACGTTTTCGGTGGACGAGTAGCCCAGCAGCCGCTTCAGATCGCGCTGGCCCACCGTGTAGAGGCCGCCGATCAGGGCGGAACAGACCGAGAAGCCAATCAGGAACCAGCCCATCCATTCATCGGGCCGACCGATCAGCAATACGAAACGCACCAGCGCATACAAGCCCGCCTTGTGGATCACGCCCGACATGAGAGCGGAGACGTGTGCCGGTGCCGCTGCGTGGGCGCGCGGCAACCACGAATGAAAGGGGAAGAAGGCGGACTTGAGGCCGAAACTGGTCACCAGCAGCAGAAAAATCGCATTGCGCAAGGGACCTGGGTTGGCGTGCAGCCAGACGCCAAAGTCGCCAAGGTACCAAGTGCCCGCATGGGTGTAGAGAATCATCACCGCCGCCACCAGAAAGATCAGACCGATGTGCGTGGAGACCAGGTAGTTGAAGCCCGCAAAGCGCACCTTCTGGTTGGTGTAGTCCCAGATCACCAACAGCCAGGCGGCCAGCGCCGCCACCTCCCACCCGAGCAGAAAAATCAATGCGTGCTCGCCGGTGTAGACCAATACAAAAGAGATGGAAGTCAGGTTGAGCAGGGCAAAGTGCACGCCCAGGTGGCGTGGCCCTTTGAAGTGGGGGCGCATGTAGCCCACGGCGTAGAGGCTGCCCAGCAAAGTCATCGGCAGCGACCAGACCAGGAAGAACGCGCCCAGCGCGTCCAGACGCATGCGAAATATGCCCACCGGGTACGCCCATGGCAGTTTGGCGCTCAATTCGGGCGCACCAAAAAGAACCGGAAGCGCAACCGCCAGCACCAGCGCCGTGGCCAGCACTTGGGAAGCGATGGCGACGCGGGCGCGCGCCGCATTGCGTGTCGGCAACAGGCAAAGCCCGGCGCCGATCAGCAGGATGCTCGACGCCAGTATCAGCAGGACCATGGCGCTAAGCCCGCTCTATGGCGGCAGGTCCGGGTACAACAAGAGGGAGATGACTAGCTGGGCAAGATTGATTCATGAGGGCTCCACCAACGAAATGAACGAGCAGGGTTCAAATCGTCTGGGGAGGCCCACAGTGGCGCATGCGTGTGATGAACAAACGCTTCTTGGTCAACAGGGAGAGGACGGGTTGCGATGCAGGCATGCAGGTGCGTAGTTTACGCCTGACGGATACAAACCCTTACAGTTCTTGGGTTTCGTGTCGGGGCATCCCGCGCGACATCTACTTCACACGCATGCCGGGTTGCGCGCCGGGGCTCGGCTCCAGTACATAAATGCCCGGATTGGCCTTCTCGTCGCCGTGGCTGGCAGCCAGCACCATGCCTTCGGATACACCGAACTTCATTTTTCGCGGCGCCAGGTTGGCCACCAGCACGGTGTACTTACCGATCAGGTCTTGCGGCTGGTAGCTCGACGCAATGCCGCTGAACACATTGCGGGTCTTGGGGCTGCCGTTGGCGTGGTCCTCGCCGACGTCGAGCGTCAGGCGCAGCAGCTTGGTGGAGCCTGGCACGGCTTCGCAGTGCACGATGCGCGCAATGCGCAGGTCGATTTTGGCGAAGTCGTCAATGCCAATGGTGGCGGCGATGGCCTCGCCACCCGGTGCGGCCCCAGGTGGCACCTCGGCCGGCGGCGCCGCAGCTGCGTTGCCTGCAGGGGCTGGCGTGGCGTCCGCAGGTGGCTCAAACAAGGCTTCGAGCTGCTTGGCGTCGACGCGCTGCATCAGGTGCTGGTAGTTGCCGATGACGTGGCCCGCGCCCAGGCTCTGGTCGGCGTCGCTCCAGCGTAGCGGCTCGATTTTCAGGAAGCTTTCCACCTGCTGCGCCAGCGCCGGCAACACCGGCTTGAGATAGATCGTGAGCAGCCGAAACGCCTCGATGCACACCGTGCAGACATCCTGCAGGTGTGCGTCCATGCCGGCCTGCTTGGCCAGTTCCCATGGTTTGTTCTGGTCCACGTACTCGTTGACGCGGTCGGCCAGCAACATGGTCTCGCGCAGGGCGCGGGCGAACTCGCGCGCCTCGAACGCGTCGCGGATCGAGTCTCGCTGCTGACGCAGGATGTCCAACACCCCAGCGCCGTGCGCGGAGGTGCCGCCCAACTTGCCGTCGAAGCGTTTGGCAATGAAGCCCGCCGCGCGTGAGGCAATGTTGATGAACTTGCCCACCAGGTCCGAGTTGACCCGGGCCATGAAGTCTTCCGGGCTGAACTCCACATCTTCATTGCGGGCATTGAGCTTGGTCGCCAGGTAGTAACGCAGCCACTCGGGGTTCATACCCAGGGCGAGGTACTTCAGGGGGTCCAGCCCGGTGCCGCGGCTCTTGCTCATCTTCTCGCCGCTGTTGATGGTCAAAAAGCCGTGCACATGCACCACGTTGGGCGTCTTGCGGCCGCTGAAATGCAGCATGGCCGGCCAGAACAGCGTGTGAAAGGTGATGATGTCCTTGCCAATGAAGTGCACCTGTTCGGTCGCCGGGTCGGCCAGGAAGCTGTCGAACGCTTTGGCGCCTTCAGTGGCCCCGTGGTTCTTGGTGAACAGGTTTTTCAGCGAAGCCAGGTAGCCAATCGGCGCGTCCAGCCAGACGTAGAAATACTTGCCGGGGGCGTCGGGGATTTCGATACCGAAGTAGGGCGCGTCGCGGCTGATGTCCCAGTCGCCCAGGTCGCGCTGGCCGTCTTCCTTCGGGACCAGCCATTCCTTGATCTTGTTGTAGACCTCGGTTTGCAGGTGGTTGCCGTCGGCGGTCCAGCCCTCCAGAAAGGCCACGCAGCGCGGGTCGGACAGCTTGAAGAAGTAGTGCTCCGATTTGCGTAGCTCCGGGGTGGCACCCGACAGGGCCGAGTAGGGGTTCTTCAGGTCGGTCGGGCTGTAGACCGCACCGCACGATTCGCAGTTGTCACCGTACTGGTCCTGCGTACCGCACTTGGGGCATTCGCCCTTGATGAAACGGTCCGGCAGGAACATGGCCTTCTGCGGGTCGTAAAACTGCTCGATGGTGCGCGTGCTGATCAGCCCATTGGCCCTGAGGGCGCGGTAGATGTCCTGCGCCAGTTCGTGATTTTCGGGGCCATCGGTCGAATGCCAGTTGTCAAAGCTGATGTGAAAGCCGTCCAGGTAGGGTTTGCGCCCGGCGGCGATATCGGCCACGAACTGCTGCGGTGTCTTGCCGGCCTTTTCGGCCGCGATCATGATCGGTGCGCCGTGGGCGTCGTCGGCGCAGACAAAATGCACCGTGCTGCCCTGCATGCGCTGGTGCCGCACCCAGGTATCGGCCTGGATGTACTCCATGATGTGGCCGATGTGGAAGTTGCCGTTGGCGTAGGGCAGGGCGGTGGTGACGAAGAGTTGGCGGGACATGAGGGCAGGCTTATCAGGAGGAGCGTTCAATTTTAGTCTCCTCAACCCGCGGCGGGCAGTTCAGCAAAACATGGCGCCCGTTGCCTCCACCCGCCCCACGGCGGGATTATCCGGCACTTGAGCCGTGAAAACACACGGTATCGCGCCCGGCTTGCTTGGCTTCGTACATGGCCATGTCGGCCCACTTGAGGAGGTCGTCATGGCTGGCCTCCTGGTTGACGAAGACAGTCACGCCGATGCTGACCGTGCAATGGTGCTCAATGATGGTGTCGGCTTGCCCTTCGTGCTCGCGGGTCAGCTGGTAGGGCAAGGCCATGGCGACGCGGATCTTTTCAGCAATCACCCGGGCCTGCTTGGTCGATGCCGTACGGTCGGCCGGCAAATCGCTCAACAGCACCACGAACTCGTCGCCGCCGAAGCGCGAGACGGTGTCCACTTCGCGAACGCAACGCTTCAAGCGATTGGCAGCCTCAACCAGCAGCAAATCGCCAACCTCGTGACCATGGGTGTCATTGAGCGGCTTGAAATTGTCCAGATCGAGAAACATCAGCGCGCAAAAGCCCCCGCTTCGTCTGCTGGTGGCCATCGCCTGGCTCAGCCGGTCGTTGAGCAGACGGCGATTTGGCAGCTTGGTGAGTGCGTCGTGAAAGGCCAACTGGTGGATTTCTTGCTCGGCTTGCTTGCGCGCGGTGATGTCCAGGTAGGTGGTGACGAAGCCGCCACCGGGCATGGGTTCGCCGCGAATCTCCAGCACCGTGCCGTTGGGGCGAACACGCTCAAACTTGTGTGCTTGAAAGCTGCGGGCGCGCTCCACCAGTGCGGCCGCTTGCTGCTCGGGGTCTCCGAGGCCGTAGTCGCCCCGCTGCGCGTTGTAGAGGACGACGTCACCAAAGCCGACGCCGGGCTTCTGAAGCAGCCAATCCGGCAAGTCGAGCAGGCGGCCAAACTGCCGATTGCATGTCAATAGTCGCAGGTCCGCGTCCACCACCGAGATGGCGCCGGGAAAATTCTCGATCACGGCGCGTAGCAGCTCGTTTTGCCGCTGCACCTGTTCTTCTACGCGCTTGCGTTCGGTGATGTCGCGCCAGACACAATGGATGAGTGTACGGTCGCTCAGTCCGATGACCGACAGGGTTACTTCGGCCAGGAAATCGGTGCCGTCGGCCTTGCGGTGCAACCATTCAAAGCGGTGCAAACCCTGTTGCTTGGCCAGGGTCATCATGCGCTCGGCCTTGGTGTATGAGTCCTCGCCGTCGGGTTGACGCAAGGGCGAGAGCGCCGAGGGGTGGACGTTGAGCAGCGCGTCGCGGCTGGCATAGCCCAGGGCTGAAATGGCCGCCTGGTTGCATTCGATGAACTGGTTGTTGTCGATGATCCAGGTCGGGTCGGGCGACGACTCGAACAACTGCTTGAACCAGCGGGGGTCGGATTTGAAGTCCGGGTCGGACACGTGCTTACCTCAGCCGCAGTGGGTCGCGGCGGCGATCCACGAACAACTTGCAGTAGGCCGGATCGTCCGGCCCCGATGCCGCCACGCCTGGGTCGGTCCAACCAAAAAAGGCGCAGATCTCGCCCTTCTTGTTCATCGCGTCGCCGTAGCCCAGCGCCATCAATTCGCGCGTGTAGCCTTCCTCGAACAACAGGTAGCTGGCCAGCGCGGCGCCTTTGACGTCGGCCTTCTTGGAGGATACCCCCACGCCGCCGAGCATGGTGCGCACTGGGCCAGGCAGGTCGCCCACGTGTTTGGCGGCAATGCCGTCCAAGCGCTGGGTGGGTGAGATCACCAGCAGTTCCACCGGCTTGAGGGCGCTGGCCGCGCGCATCTCGGCCGGCACCAGCGAAATAGTCTGGTTGATGCGCTTGACGCGCTCAATATCGACCGCCAGCGCGTCCAAAAAGATGTTGGACAGGGCATGGCCGGCGATCTGCGCCAGTGACGGGTACGTGTTGGTGGTGTTCAGGTGCGCTTCATTCTTGGGTTCGTGCATGCGCCCGGCGCCCACCACCAAAATGCGCTCCGCGCCCAGGTGAATTGCGGCCGCAACCGGGGCGGACTGGCGCATCGAGCCGTCACCAAAATACTGGTCGTGGCCATCGATGGGCAAGGCTTTGGCCGGGAACACGAACGGAATTGCCGAGGACGCCAGCAGATGCTGGTGCGTGATGCGGTCGCGTATGGCCAAGCGCTGCGTGCGCACCCAGGGCATGACGCTTGGCGCGCCGTCGAAAAAAGTGACGTGGTCGCCCGAGCTGTAGCTCGAAGCAGTAATGGCCAGCGCGTGAATGTGGCCACACTCAATCAAGTCAGGGATGCGCGCCAGCGGCACCAAATCCTGCAGCAAGTCCAGCAGAGGTGCGTTGTCCAGCAGCGAGCGCGGCTTGATGCGCCGCCATTTGGCCAGCAGCCAGCCAATTGAGAGCAGCGTCATCCAACTGGCGCCCGAGCGCAGCATGCCGATGGAATCGGCCCGATACACCTGGTGCGCGTGGAAATTGCGCCACACCCCCACCACCGTACGCACCGTGGCGTCGAAGTTGTCAGCCCCACACGCCACGGCGGCGGCGTTGATGGCGCCCGCCGAGGTGCCGGTGATGATGGGGAAGGGGTTGGGCTCGTCGATGGCGCCGCACTCCTTGCGGATGTTGGCAATCGCTTCGAGCACCCCCACTTGGTAAGCGGCGCGGGCGCCGCCACCAGTGAGCAGCAGTCCGGCCTTGTTCGTTTTGGGACTGGGTTCAGACATGGAATGATTATCGGCCCGGAACCGGGCTGGCACGACGAAAAACTGCGCTGAACCGGCGCCAAACCGGTCTGGGTATGGGCGCGGTGCAACACCTGTGGCGCGGTGCCTGGGATACACCCAATGAATCTGTGGGCAAAACGCCGTTCGCTAGACTACTGGGCTAAGGAGCAACCAATGGCCATCACCGAACAAGCAGTTCTGGACGCGCTCAAGAGCGTCGTCGATCCCAACACCGGGCGCGATTTCGTGTCCTCCAAGTCCGTCAAGAATCTCTCGATTACTGACGCCGATGTGGCCTTTGATGTGGAACTGGGCTACCCGGCCAAGAGCCAGATTGCGGGCTTTCGCAAGGCGCTGGTGACCGCAACCAAGGGCGTGGCGGGGGTGGAAAACGTCTCCGTCAACCTGAACGTGAAGATCGTGCCGCACGCCGTGCAGCGTGGCGTGCAATTGCTGCCGGGCGTGAAGAACATCGTGGCGGTGGCGTCTGGCAAGGGCGGCGTCGGCAAGAGCACCACCGCCGTTAATCTGGCCCTGGCGCTGGCGGCCGAGGGCGCCAGTGTTGGCTTGCTGGATGCCGACATCTACGGCCCCAGCATCCCGATGATGATGGGGGTGGATGGCAAACCCGAGAGCGAAGACGGCAAAACCATGGAAGCGCTGGAAAACTACGGCGTGCAACTGATGTCCATCGGTTTCCTGGTGGCGCAGGACGAAGCGATGATCTGGCGCGGCCCGATGGCCACCCAGGCGCTGGAGCAGTTGCTGCGCCAGACCAATTGGCGGGAACTGGACTATCTGATTGTGGACATGCCACCAGGCACGGGTGACATTCAGTTGACGCTGTCCCAACGCGTGCCGATGACGGGTGCCGTGATCGTGACGACGCCGCAAGACATTGCCCTGCTGGACGCACGCAAGGGCATCAAGATGTTCGAAAAGGTGGGCGTGCCGATTTTGGGCGTGGTGGAAAACATGGCGGTGCACGTGTGCAGCAACTGCGGCCACGTTGAGCACATTTTTGGCGCCGACGGCGGCAAGAAGATGGCCGCGGAGTACGGCATGGACTACCTCGGCGCGTTGCCGCTGAACATTGAGATCCGCCTGCAGGCCGATAGCGGCAAGCCCACCGTGGTGGCCGATCCCGACGGCGAGATTGCCGGCATCTACAAGGCGGTGGCGCGCCAGGTGGCGGTGTCGATCGCGGCCAAGAACAAGGACTTCTCGTCCAAGTTTCCGTCGATCAAGATTTCCAAGGACACCTGATCGCGCGCTGGCGTTGAGATGATCAGTTGAGGACAGAGCAAAGTGCACTGCCCCGGAATCGGCGGGAGCCGAGAACGCATGTCACTTTGGTCTGTCCCGCAATGTCTCAGGTTGACGCAATTGACACTTGCTTAAGGATAACTTTGTTTCCTTTGAGCTTGTAGAGGCCTTTGTGCGGAGCCATTGTGCTGGACCCGCAGCAGGGTGGGAGCACACGCCGCCGTTCGTGTCCCCCGCCCTGCGGGCTCCTCCTTGACCTCACTATGGCGTGTGCCCCCACCCTGCTGTTGCGAAGGGCTGCTTTGGTGAAACCTTGCGGGTCAGACCACTTTGCGCAGCAAATGTGCTCTGACCCCAACTGTTTAGAGCCAAACCACGCAATTTCCGGAGCAGGCTGCCTGGGTGTTCTGCGCAGGTCAAGGAGGAGCCCGCGTGGCGGGCGGGGGACACGGAGCAGAACACCCAGGCAGCCTGCTCCCCGCGCCCACCAATTGGCGCCTGCTCTCTGTTGCTTCCGATCCAGCCCTATCGATCTGCCACCAAACTGGAATCTCTTGGGTAAACACGTTATGGAAGTGCCATTTAGGTTAACGCCTGCTCAACAAAAGCCAGCCGGTCCTGGCCCCAGAACATCTGCTCACCCACGAAGAAGGTGGGGGCGCCAAACACACCGCGTGCCACGGCTTCCTCGGTGTTGCGCTTCAACTGCTCCTTCACGGCCGGGTCGCTGACCAGGCGCTGGAACTGCACGGGATCGAAGCCGTTTTCGTGCAACACCGCGGTCACTTCCTCGGCTTGACCCAGGTTGCGGGGTCGCTCGAACATCGCCGCAAAGATCGCGGCCAGGTAGCGCTGAAACTCCGCCTCGCTGCGCCCTTGCATGGCCACCGCGCCCCGCATCAGCGTCAGGGTGTTGATCGGAAAGTGTGGGTTCATCGTCATCGGCACCCCGAAGTGCTGGGCCCAGCGCTGCAGATCGATCAGCGAGTAGCGTCCCTTGGCTGGTATCTCCATGGGACTGTGGTTGCCCGTGGCCTGGAACACGCCGCCGAGCAGCATCGGGCGCCAGACGATGGTGGCGGCTCGCTTGGCGGCGATCTTCGGCAACTGGTGGTAGGCCAGATATGTGTAGGGGCTGCCGACATCGAAGTAGAACTCAACTTGCTTGCTCATGGGGCTGTCTCCTGAAGTAAGTGGTTCACCGGTGCGCCATCCGCGCGCCAAAGTCCGTTGCGTGGGACCTGACGTCACATGGCCTGGCGTGCAAATGCAGGTAGTTGTTGGCATTGTGAACGGTGTGGAGAGTGCCACTCTTGCACTTGCCCGCGTGGGGGCGGCGCTGCTCACGCGGTCCTGCCGTGCAGCGACGCGGTTGTTCGCTGCGAAGTGACCCCCGAGTGCGGAAAACCGCATCGCGCGGTAGTAAGCTTGAGTGGTTCACCCAACGCGCCGTGCATGCCATGAATCCAACACTGAAGTCCATCCCCATCGTGCCAATCCGCCCCGAGACGCCCGCGCAGCGCGCCGTGGCGCACCTCAAAGGCAGGCAGCCTGAGGGCGATGCGCTGCTGGAGGTGTCCACCCTGGTGGGTGTCAGGCCGCCCGAGGGCTATCGGCGCGACCTGCTGATTGAGCAGCTTCATCTTCTCAACGACCATTTTGGTGGTCTGTTTGAGCGCCACTTGGTGGCACTGGCCAGCATGACCGGCTTACCTATGGCGGAGGTGTTTGAGGTGGCCAGCTTCTACCACCACTTTGAGGTGCTGAAGGATGACCAAACGCCACCCACCGTCACCCTGCGTGTTTGCCAGAGCCAAAGCTGTGCCATGGCTGGCGCGCAAGCCCTGAAAGCGCGCCTGCTGGCGGTGCTGGGCCCCAATGTGCGCGTGGTCGACGCGCCGTGCATCGGCCGCTGCGAGCAGGCGCCCGCCGCACTGCTGGGGCATCGAGCCTTGGTCCAGACTACCGAAACCAGCGTGCTTGAAGCGTTAAATAGTGCTACAGGCAAAGCGGATATTGATGAGTTAGCTCCTGATTTTGTAGCATATCGCGCCTACCGCGAGGCCGGTGGTTATGGCACGGCGGCGGCCATTGTCAACAGCGAGGAGGACCCCGAGGACATCTTTCGCGCGCTGGAAGACTCGGGCCTGCGCGGCCTGGGCGGTGCCGGTTTCCCGGCGGCGCGCAAGTGGCGCATTGTGCGCGAGCAGCCCGGCCCGCGTTACATGGCCGTCAACATCGACGAGGGCGAGCCCGGCACTTTCAAGGACCGCTACTACCTGGAGCGCGATCCGCACCGTTTTCTGGAAGGCATGCTGATCGCCGCGCAATTGGCGGGCACCGAGCGCTGCTACATCTACCTGCGCGATGAATACCATGCACTGCGGCGCATGCTGCAGCGCGAGCTCGCTGCCCTGCAGGCCGACCCGCCTTGCCCCCTGCCGCAGATCGAGCTGCGCCGTGGCGCGGGCGCCTATGTGTGTGGTGAAGAGTCGGCCATGATCGAGAGCATCGAAGGCAAACGCGGCCAGCCACGCCTGCGCCCGCCCTACATCGCGCAGGCCGGCCTGTTTGGCCGCCCGACGCTGGAACACAACCTGGAGACCCTGCATTGGGTGCGCGACATCCTGGAAAAAGGCCCAACTTGGTTCACCGGATTTGGCCGTCATGGCCGCACGGGGCTGCGCAGTTTCAGCGTCAGCGGGCGTGTCCGCCAGCCCGGTGTCAAGCTGGCGCCGGCCGGAATCACGCTGCGAGAGCTGATCGACGAATACTGCGGCGGCATGGCGGATGGCCACAGTCTTTATGCCTACCTGCCCGGTGGCGCCTCGGGTGGCATTCTGCCCGCGAGCCTGGCCAATGTTCCGCTGGACTTTGACACCTTGCAGCCGCACGGCTGCTTTATCGGTTCGGCGGCGGTGGTGGTGCTCAGCCAACACGACCGCGCGCGGGATGCCGCGTTGAACGCCACGCGCTTCTTTGCCGACGAGAGCTGCGGCCAGTGCACGCCGTGTCGCGTTGGTACGGTCAAGGCGGCTGCGCTGATGGAAGCCCCGGTGTGGGACCTACCGACCCTTAACGACCTGAGTGCGGTGATGGTGGACGCGTCGATCTGTGGTCTGGGCCAGGCCGCGCCGAATCCCCTGCGCTGCGTGCAGCAGTACTTTGCTCATGAGATCGGGGGCTGACATGGGCGCCGTCGATTTCAAGCTGAACGGCACCGACGTTCAGGCCGAACCGGGTGAGAGCATCCTCAAGGCGGCGCAGCGCCATGGCGTGGCAATCCCTCACCTTTGCTACAGGGATGGCCTGAGCGCTGAGGGCAACTGCCGCGCCTGTGTGGTGGAGGTGGCGGGCGAACGCACCCTGGCCCCCAGTTGCTGCCGCGCTGTCACACCCGGCATGGAGGTGCAGACCCACAGCGAGCGTGCACTCAAGAGCCAGAACATGGTGCTGGAGCTGCTGCTGTCGGACTTGCCAGACGCTTGTCATCCCGAACCTGATTCGGAATCCACCACAGAGCGTCCGTATGGCGAGCTCAGCGACTGGCTCGCCCGTTCGCAGGTGCGCGTTCGTCCTGCCCTGCGCGCAATGACGCGGGCCCAACCCAAGGCCGACCTGTCGCACCCGGCGATGGCCGTCAACCTGGACGCCTGTATCCAGTGCACCCGTTGCGTGCGTGCCTGCCGCGAGCTGCAGGTCAACGATGTGATTGGCTACGCCCGGCGTGGCGCGCACAGCCAGATTGTGTTTGACCTGGACGACGCCATGGGCACCAGCAGTTGCGTGGCCTGCGGTGAATGTGTGCAGGCCTGCCCCACGGGCGCACTGAGCGCCAAGGTTCCTGCCACCGCCGTCATTGCGAGCGAAGCGCGGCAATCCATGTCTTTACGTGCCGTCGACTCGGTCTGCCCCTTCTGCGGTGTCGGCTGCCTGCTGACTTACCAGGTCAAGGACGACAGAATCGTCGGTGTGCTGGGCCGTGATGGCCCGGCCAACCAGGGCCGCTTGTGCGTCAAAGGGCGCTTTGGCTTTGACTACGTGCACCATGCGCACCGGCTGACCCAGCCGCTGATTCGGCGAGCCGATGTGCCCAAGGACGTGAACGTGACCCGTTCACCCGAGGACTGGGCCAGCGTGTTCCGCCCGGCCACCTGGGACGAGGCGCTGGACTTCGCGGCCCGCGGTTTGGTGCAGTTGCGCGACGCACACGGCCCCAAAGCGCTGGCGGGCTTTGGTTCCGCCAAAGGCAGCAACGAGGAAGCCTATCTGTTCCAGAAGCTGGTGCGCACCGGCTTTGGCAGCAACAACGTGGACCACTGCACCCGCCTGTGCCACGCCTCCAGCGTGGCAGCCTTGCTCGAAGGGCTGGGCAGCGGCGCCGTCAGCAACCAGGTCACCGATGTCGAGCACGCCGAGCTGGCGCTGGTGATTGGCTCCAACACGGCGGGCAACCATCCCGTGGCGGCCACCTGGATCAAGAACGCGGTCAAGCGTGGCCTGAAACTGGTGGTGGCCGATCCGCGCGGCACCGACCTGTCGCGCCACGCCTGGCGCAAGCTGCAGTTCCGCGCCGACACCGATGTAGCGCTGGTCAACGCCATGATCTACACCGTGCTGGAAGAAGGCCTGGCCGATCAGGACTTCATCAAGCGGCGCGTCTCCAACTTCGAGGCCATCCAAGCTGGCGTGCAAGCCTTCTGCCCCGAGGCCATGGCGCCGGTGTGTGGCATCGCGGCCGAGACCATTCGCGAAGTGGCGCGCGCCTATGCCAAGGCCAAGTCGGCCATGATCTTCTGGGGCATGGGCATCAGCCAGCACGTGCACGGTACCGACAACGTACGCGCCTTGATTGCCCTGTGCATGGTGTGCGGGCAGATCGGCAAGCCCGGCTCCGGTCTGCACCCCTTGCGTGGCCAGAACAACGTGCAAGGTGCCAGCGACGCGGGCCTGATCCCCATGATGTTCCCCAACTACCAGCGCGTGGACAACGCGGCCGCACACCAGTGGTTCGAACAGTTCTGGGGCACGCCGCTGGACGCCAAACCCGGCTACACCGTGGTCGAGATCATGCACAAGGCGCTGGCCCCCGAGAGCGACCGGCACAAGGTGCGCGGCATGGTCATCATGGGCGAAAACCCGGCCATGAGCGACCCCAACCTGAACCACGCACGGGCGGCCTTGTCGTCGCTGTCGCACCTGGTCGTACAGGACATTTTCATGACCGAAACCGCTTGGGCTGCCGACGTGGTGCTCCCGGCGAGCGCCTGGCCCGAGAAGACCGGCAGCGTCAGCAACACCGACCGCATGGTGCAGCTTGGCCGCCAGGCGATCGAGCCGCCGGGTGACGCGCGGCCGGACTTGTGGATCATTCAGCAGATCGCGCAGCGCGTCGGCTGCGCCCATCCCGACGCCGCTCAGTCGACGCAGGCCGGGATACGCCCGCTCGCGTGCGGCTACGAGGGCGAACACCAGGGCGTGGCCCAGGTGTTTGAGGAAATGCGCCAGGCCATGCACGCGGCTATTGGTGGCATCACCTGGGAGCGCCTGCAGCGCGAAGGCAGTGTGACCTACCCCTGTCTGAACACAAGCGACCCCGGCCATCCCACCGTGTTTACCGATCACTTCCACACCAGCGACGGCCGCGCGCACCTGGTGCCCACCACGCTGATCACGGCCAACGAACTGCCCGACGCCGACTACCCGCTGGTGCTGATCACCGGGCGCCAGCTCGAACACTGGCACACCGGCAGCATGACGCGCCGCTCGGTGGTGCTGGACGCGCTCGAGCCCGTGGCCACGGCTTCCATCCACGGAACGGAGCTGGCCCGCCTGGGCCTGCAGCCCGGCGACACCGTGCGCCTGAGCTCACGCCGCGGCGAAATCAGCGTGCAACTGCGCCGCGACGACGGCACCCCCAAAGGCACCGTCTTCATGCCCTTTGCCTACCGGGAAGCAGCAGCCAACCTGCTGACCAACGCGGCGCTGGACCCGTTTGGGAAGATACCGGAGTTGAAGTATTGCGCGGTGGCGATTGCGAGGGAGGTGGTCGGTGGCAGACACTGATAGGCGTAGCAGTTGGCGCAAACAGACTGCGATGCACACACCTTCGGGTCGCATGGATTCCATCGTGGGGGTTGCTTGGCGACCCGACGGATTGCACAGTCGGGATCGTGTTCGACGCGATCCATGCGGCCTGCTTTAGCGGCGGTGTCTGGTCCTTGCTGGTGCAGCGGCGACTCCTGGCAGTCGGTTTTCCCATCGCCGCAACTCCACTCTGTGTCGGGGCACTTGCTGTCGCCATATATCTGCTTCGTGTGTAGCCCAGTCTGCGCGAGAAAGGGGCAGATCCTCAGTGCCCGCGTTGCCGTGGATTCACCCCAACGGCAGGTACAGTGTCATCGGCGAATCGGCGCAGGCGGTGAAGCCGTAGTGTAGATAGAAGCGCTTGGCCTCAATGCCCTTGGCATCCACAATCAGTGCGAAGGCGGCGACTTGTTTGCGTGCCTGCAGACAGCGCTCCACGGCGCAGCCGATCAGTATCTTGCCTAAGCCGCGTCCGCGCTGATCGGCGTGGCAGGCCAGGCGGCCCATGCGAAAGCAGGGCACCGGGTAGCGCGGCAACTTCTTCTGGTCGCGCTCGTTCAATTGCGTCACATCGACCTGCGCCGCGCTCAGGCTGTAGTAGCCCAGGATCACGTGCGGGGCTTTCGAGTTCACCAGAACATGCACCGTCGTGACGCCTTTGCGCGTGTGTTGCAGCGCGTAGCGGTGTAGGTAGTCGTCAAGCTCTGGCACACCGCAGCAGAAGCCTGCGCGGTCATGCAGCGAGGCGTTCAGCGCATGTTCTTCAAACACGTTTGACCCGCTTGGCCGCTGCCAGGGCGCCCTTGAGCGCGGGATTCGGTGCAAATGCGTTATTGATGGCCGCGCTGAACGCAGCGAAGTCACGTTGAGAAAGGGTGACCCTTGACTGCTCGTCCAGCAGTGCCAAGGCCTTCTCCTTGGCTGCCGCGCGAACAAATCCGGCCATGGACGTGCCCACCAGCGTTGCGGCGCGCAGGAAGATGTCCTTGTCGCTGGCGTCAAGCTTGAGATCAAATCGGGCGGTGGCGGTCATGGGACGCTCCATTTTTTTGATACGGCATTTTACCGTATCGCGGTCATCGCGTGCCTTCCGTAGTGGCAGTGCGGCGGCCTCAAGTTGCTCCGGCAATGCAGACCGGCTCGCGCCAGGGCCGCCGGTTTGAAACCCAAGGCCCAAGAGCTTCTGGAGTTGATCGCCCATGATCCGTTTCAGGTTCCCCCACCCTATTAGAAATTGGTTGGGGACTTGGATGGCGCCGATTCGCGGCGAATCAACATCCAGCGTCAACTGGTGTAAGCGGTGTTCAAGAAGGAGAAGACCGTTCGCGTGCTGCGCATGTGGACGCATTACGAGTGAGTCTTGACCTGCTTGACTGCGGCCAGCGCCGCCTCCGGAGCTGGGTTGGCGTGAAGGTGTTGCTGATGGCCGTGATGAAAGCGGCGAACTGCGTCGGGATAAATGCGCTGGGACAATTGCAACCCGTGACCGCTATGATGGTGCGCGCCGGTCGGGGTTGCGCAAAGCTGCGTTTCCTCAGCGGCGCCTGCAGGCAGCACCATGAACGCCCAGTCCATCCTTCCCACGCAAGAGGTCGAGCTTAAGCTTGCATTGCCCGGCGCCGATTCAGCGGCGCTGCGCCAGCAGTTGTCGCGTGTGCCTGCTCTGGCGCGGCGCAAGGTGACCACCTTGCACCTGCACAATGTTTATTACGACACGCCCGCGCAAACCTTGCGCCAGCTACGCGTGGCCTTGCGTCTGCGCCGCGTGGGTGGCGCAGATGCACCGCAGTGGTTGCAGACACTCAAAGTAGGGGGTGCGGGTGACTCAGCCCTGAGCCAGCGTGGCGAGTGGGAGACGCCGGTGACTGGCCCTGTTTTGTCCTTGTTGGCGTTGCAGGCTACGCCCTGGCGCGAGATCGACCCAGACGGACGCTTGTTGGCCCAGCTCGTGCCTTGTTTCGAGTCCAGCTTTGAGCGAAGCTGCTGGGTGGTGCGCCAGCGCGATGGCAGTGCGGTCGAAGTTGCACTGGACCGCGGTCACATTGCAGCCGGCAAGCACCGCCTGCGCTTGTGCGAACTGGAACTGGAGCTGCTTGCCGGCACGCCACAGGCGCTGTTTGCGCTGGCGGGGCAGATTGCCCAGCACGTCGCGGTGTTGCCCCTCAGCGTCAGCAAGTCCGAGCGAGCCTACGCCATGGCACAGCACGGCGCTCTGCCGCCACGGCGCGCCCGGCCGCCGAGCTTGACGCCGGATCTTGCCGTGGTGCAGGCGGCACAGCGTGTCCTGGGTGAGGCGTTTGATCAGTTCGTAAGCAACCTGCACCTGCTGGCGCACTCGGACGACCCGGAGGTCGTGCACCAGGCCCGTGTCGGTTGGCGCCGCTTCAGGAGCCTGCAACGCTTGTTCAAGCCGGTTCTGGGCGCCAGCAATGCGCCTACGTGGATGGCGTTGCGACCGCTGTGTCAGGCCCTGGGCGTACTGCGTGACCTGGACGTGGCTCGGACCGATACGCTGCCGCCGCTGGCCGATGCCTTTGTGCGCGGCAGCACGTCGCGCCAACGGATCTGGCAGGCCATGCTGAGGTTGGTGTCCCACGCTGCCCGGCAACAGCGTCAGTCGGTGCGGCATGCCATCACGCTGCCCAGCGTGGGTGCCTGCCTGTTGGCGACCACTCAGTGGCTGGAAGGCTTGGCTCAGCCGCAAGTGGCGACGCTGCCACCGGACCCTCGCCTGCGCGGTTGGGGGCGGCGCCGACTGCGGCGGCTGCATCAACGCCTGCGAGGGGCCATGCGCGAGAGCCGGGGCGAGGAAGACACCCTGGGGCAGCACCGCGTGCGCATTCTCGCGAAGCACTTGCGCTACGGTATCGAGGCCTTGGGCGGGTTGTGGCACAAGCCCTGGGCGGCTGCCTGGCAGCAGCAGGCCGTGACGCTGCAAAACCAGTTGGGCGCCAGGCGCGATCTGGTGCGCGCGATCGAGCTGATGGACGCTATCGGGGTGGATTCGACGGTGGTCGCCTTCTTGCGCGGCGTCGTGGTGGGCGGGATCGAACGGGATTGACCGCCACGCGCAGAAGTTTTTTGTGCGCCCTGCCTATAATCGCGTCCACCTCACGCGCCCAGAAGGCCCACGTGGGCACGACGGACCCAGTCCGAACAATCCCATCCCTACCCCCGATTTCAGGATTGCCATGAAGCTTCAAACCACGGTGTTGGCTGCCTGCGCAGCGCTTGTCCTTCCCCTTGCCAGTGCCAACGCGCTTACGGCGCAACGCGGCGCCATAGCGCAACCCAGCGCTGCCGAAATCCCCAAGCTGTGTGATCAGAGCATCGCCCAGGCGCGTGCCCGCATCGACAAGCTTAAAGCCTTGCCGCTGGACAAAGTTAACGCCAAGAGTGTGCTGGGCGCCTGGAACGAACTCGATATCGGTTTGCAGGACATTGGTGGCCCCGTCGGCCTGCTATCGGAAACCAGCCCCGACGCCGACGTGCGCAAGGCCGCTGAAGCGTGTGATTTGCTGTTGTCGGCGCTGCCCAATGAGTACCTGCAGAGCGACGCCTTGTTTCAGCGCGTCAAGGCGCTGCGCACCACCGATCCCATTGACGCCATGGCTCGCCAGAGCATTCTGGACGACTTCGAGGAGCGCGGCGTCAGCCTCAGCGTCGACAAGCGCACCCGCGCTAAAGTGATTTTTGAGCGGCTGGACAAGCTGTCGCAGGACTTTTCACGCAACGTGCGCGACGTGAGCACCAAGCTCGCCTTTTCGGAGGCGGTGTTGACGGGTGTGCTTCCCGCCGCACTGACCAACCGCGCCAAGGATGCTCAGGGCAACTATTTGTTCGGGCTGGACTACCCCGAGTACGACGCCATCATGAACAACGTGCAGGTTGAGAGCACCCGCAAGGCGTTCTGGACGGCGTTTCAGCAGCGTGGTGGGCAGGCCAACTTGGACCTGCTCAAGGAAGCCGTTCAGTTGCGTCTTGAATTGGCGCAATTGATGGGTGACGCCAGCTACGCCGATTGGTCGCTCAAACGCAAGATGGCCGGCAAGTCGAGCGCTGTGACACGTTTTCTGGACGACGTGCAGGGCCGGGTCGAGGCGTTGGAGCGCAAGGAACTCGATGAGTTGCGCGCCGAGAAGGCTACCTTGACGGGCGAGAAGGACGCGGTCCTCAAACGCTGGGATGTGGCGTTCTTCCAGCAACGCCTCAAAAAGGCGCGCTACAGCGTCGACCAGAGCGAGGTGCGGGCGCAGTTTCCGACCGACCCCACCATCGACTGGATGATGAAGGTCACCAGCACGCTTTATGGTGTGCAGTTCCGTCCCAACAAGAATCTGCCGGTGTGGCAGCAGGACGTGCGCGGTTATGACGTGTTTGATACGCGCAGCGGCAAATACCTGTCCAGCTTCTACCTGGACCTGTTCCCGCGCGACGGTAAGTACAAACACGCTGCCGCGTTTGGCGTGCGTGGCGTGTCACTGGCGGCCCAGCGCACGCCGATCTCGGTGTTGGTAACCAACTTCAACCGCGACGGCTTCGACCAGAACGAGCTGGAAACGCTGTTCCACGAGTTTGGCCACATTCTGCACGGCGTGTTGTCGCGCACGCGTTATGTGCTCAACGCCGGCACCGGCGTCAAGCGTGACTTCGTGGAAGCGCCGTCGCAGATGTTTGAAGAATGGTCGCGCCGCCCCGAGACGCTGGCTTTGTTCGCCAAGGTCTGCGCGAGCTGCAAGCCAATCGACCCCAAGCTGATCGAGCGCATGAATGCCTCGCGCGCCTTTGGTAAGGGCATCCAGTACGCGCGCCAGCGCCTCTACTCGGCATGGGACATGGCACTGCATACGCCAGGCACGGTGGACCCGATGCAGAAGTGGATCGAGCTCGAAGGCAAGACACCGCTGGGTCACGAGGCGGGCACGCTGGTGCCAGCGGGCTTTGGTCATGTGATGGGCGGTTACCAGGCGGGCTACTACGGCTACATGTGGTCCGAGGTGATGGCGCTGGACATGCGCTCGGCATTTGGCACCAATGCGATGGACACCAAGGTCGGCGCGCGTTACCGCAAGCTGATTCTGGAGAGTGGCGGGCAGCGCCACCCCGCCGAGCTGGTGGAGGCATTTCTTCAACGCAAGCCTTCGCCTGACGCGTTCTTTCGGGAAATCACCGGCCAGTCCAACGCGCCGCGCGCGACGGCCAAAGCACGGCCCTAAGCGACCGCGGTGGGCGATCGCCCGCTTCGAGTCTCCGTGTGTCCGCCGGTCACGGCACGTCGCTGGGTCGGCGAAAGTGCATGACCCAATTGGTTTCCCAGGAGTTGCCGCCATCTGCCGAAAAGGCCTGTTGCCAGACTGGCCGGGTGGCGTCCTCGCGGTTCCACTGGAAAGTGACCAACACCGGCTGGCCCTGGTGGGTGTCTTCGCCATGAAAACTGCCCAATGAGCCTTTGAACCCACCCACCACCGGTGGGCAGAGTCGTGCCCCGTTGCTGTCGATCCAGTAGATATGCCACGTGCCCGTGGCTAGGTCGAACAAGCGCAAGGAAACTCCCTCGTAGAAGGCGCCCTCAGTGGTGCGGCATTGGTCAATATTGCCCAGACCGCCCAATATGGCTTGCATGACGAAGGGTGTCTCGAATTCAAGCCAATGCGTTGATCCAACCAGGCGCTCGCGCAGCCGGCGGTGCGAAATGAGCCATTCGCCCTGCAGAAAGTCAAAGTCGCGGGCACCGGCGGGCCAGGTGGTACTAAGGCTGGCGGGAACGTCGAACAAGGGCATGTTGGGAGTCTCCTAAAGAAAAGCGGTTGTAGCTAGGGGTCGTGGTGCCGGGCGGGTGGCTATCAGAGTGTTCATCGCCACCCGTGCCATAGCGTCCACAGTGCGGCCGGCACCAGCAAGAGGCCCACTGCCCGCCCAATCGCGACCTGGCGTTTTGGGTTGTGTTGCAGCCAATGCCGCACGTTGCATGCGCCCCAGGCGAAAGCGCCATAGACGGTGACCTGGGTCGCTGCAATGATCAGACCCATCGCCACCGCCTGAGTGGGCAGTGGGCCGTATTCCGGTCTGACAAACTGCGGAAAGATCGCCACCATGAACACATAGGCTTTTGGGTTCATCAGGCAGGACATCACGCCGCGCCAGAAGGCCTGCGCGCCGGTCACCCGTGGCACGGTACCCACCTCTCCCAACGCCGCTGCAGTGCGCCATAGGGACCATCCGATCCAGGCGATGTAGAGCGAGCCCGCTACCAGCAAGGTGTTGAATGCGGCCGGGTAGAGCTTGAGCAGCAGCCCGAGTCCGAGCATGGCCATCGCCACGTGCACCAGGCCACCGGCCACAATGCCGGCCACCGCCGCCCAACCCTGGCGGCGCCCACCCGTGATGGCGCTCGCCACAACATAGGCCATGTCCATGCCGGGCAGGGCGATGATGCCAAGCACCATCAGGGCAAACAGCCAAAGGTGACTGGTCTGGCTTAACAACAACTGGTTCAACATGCGGTCCTTTCGTCTCCCCGATGGGAGGGTTGCGTCGAACTGTAAGAGCGAATGCGGACAATATTTGCCCTAATTGAAATCGGATCGACTTAAACTCGAGGCATGTCTTCCCCCGCCACCCGCCTCTTCACCGTGCTGGAGCTGCTGCAGAGCCGCGACGAGCTGAGCGGCACCGCCTTGGCGCTACGGCTGGAGGTGGATGGACGCACCCTGCGCCGTTACATCAGCAAGCTGCAGGCGTTGGGCATCCCCATCGCATCGGACCGGGGTCGTTATGGTGCGTACCGGCTGACGCCAGGTTCCAAGCTGCCGCCGATGATGTTCACGGATGACGAGGCGGTGGCCTTGTCCCTGGGTCTGCTGTTTGCCAGGCGGTTTCCGGTGGCCGCCAGCGGCGCTGGCGCCCAGAGCGCGCAGGTGAAACTCGAACGTGTGCTGCCCGCGACTCTTCGCGCCAAGTTGCGGGCACTTTCCAGCACGGTGCAGTTGGACGTACAGAGTGCCGGAGCCTCGGTGCCCCATGAAGCGCTGCTGACCCTGAGCGGCGCCGCGCACGCGCGTCAGCGCGTCAGGATGCGTTATGGCTCTGCCAAGGAGGAGCACAGTGATCGGGAGTTTGATTGTTACGGCCTGGCCTGGCGCAACGGCAAGTGGTACGCATTGGGGTACTGTCACCTGCGCGCCGGCCTGCGTTCATTCAGGCTCGACCGGGTTAAGTCGGCGGTGGCCCTGTCGGCCACTTTCACGCCGCCCCAGAACTTCGACGCGGCGCGCCAACTGGCTTTGGGGCTGGCCAGTCTACCCAGGGCGCATGCCGTCACCGTGCGCCTCAAGACCGATCTGGCCAACGCACGCGCCGCCTTGTTTGACGAGATTGGCCTGTTTCAACCGGTGGGTGACGATGTGCTGCTGCACAGTCAGGTTGATGATCTGGATTGGTACGCCCGGCAACTGGCGCGCCTGCCATTTGACTTCGCCGTTGTCGAGCCCGCGCCGCTGCGCCTGGCCCTGCGCGATCTCGCCAGCCGACTGCGCCGTTTGGCGGGGCGAGCCTGATGCGCAGACACACTGCGGCCGCGGTTGATTGCGAATGCTGGGCAGACTGTTGACCGTTGCGGCTTGCCCACAGCCCAAATGCGCTTGTGTCGATTGGGTAACAATGTTGGCATGCGTCACCACTTCGTCGCCATTGCTTTCGTTCTCGCTCAGCTAGGTGCCGCGGCATGGGCGCAAACCGCGGGTGAACCGGCTGCGGGTGCCCCGAAGGCGGTGTTGGTGCAGCCGCAGGCTGCTGAGAAGCTGAACTTTTTCAGCCGGCCGGTTTTTGGCTTTCGTGGTTCGCTGCTGGGGGTGTCGGCGCGTGACCGAGCTACGCGCGCCCACGCTCGCATCCACGACCAGTTGGCGTTGCCAGGCCCACACCTCGTTAGTCTGAAGACCGGCCCCCTCGGTATTGAGATTCAGATCAATGGCGCCACCAGCTTCGTGGTCACGTCGGCGGACCTGAATCCTGCCAGCGAAGAGAGTCTGGAGCAGGCGGCACGGCGTGCTGTCTCGGCCCTGAACTTGGTGATTGTTGAAAGCGCGGAGAGCCGCAGTCTGGAGGCACTGACCCGTGCACTGGCGCTGGCATTGGCGGGAACCGCTTTGTATGGTGTGCTGATCTGGCTGGCCGCTCACGCCCGCCAAGCGCTGGCAAGTCGGTTGGTGGATCTGTCGCACCGGCACACGCCCAAACTTCGTGTGGGTGGCGTGGCCCTGATGCGCCGGGATCGAATGGCCCGGCTCGTTCAACTGGCGCTGACATTGGTGTACCGCGTGATGCTATTGCTGTTGACCCTGGAGTGGGTGAGCTTTGTGCTGCGTGGATTTCCGTACACGCGCGCCTGGGGGGAGTCGCTCAACAGCTACCTATTGAGCCTGGCCCTGCCAGTCCTCACGGCGGCTACAGCGGCTGTGCCCGAACTGCTGACTGCGATGTTGATCTTTTACCTGGCCTTCTTGATCACTCAGGCTTTGGGGCAATTCTTCGCCAGGGCGCACAGCGGTATGTTGCAGTTGCCTTGGCTCGATGCAGATGTGATCGTTCCGACGCGGCGCATTGCCAAGGTGGTAGTGTGGCTGTTTGCATTGGCCATGGCTTACCCCTATTTACCGGGATCCGACACCGAAGCCTTCAAGGGTCTGTCGGTTTTGGTGGGCCTGATGCTTTCCATGGGGGCCTCCAGCCTGGTGGGTCAGGCGGCCAGCGGGCTGATCCTGACCTATGGACGGGTTTTTCGCAAAGGCGAATACGTGCGCCTGTCGGAGCATGAAGGCACGGTCACCGAGATGGGCATCTTCACTACGCGCATCCGCACCGGACTGGGGGAAGAGATCACCATCTCCAATGCCAGCATTCTGGGCGCCACTACCACGAACTATTCCCGCACGGTGCCGGGCGCAGGCTTTGTGCTCGACACCACGGTCACTATTGGCTACGACACCCCCTGGCGCCAGGTGCACGCCATGCTGGTCGAGGCGGCCACCAGAACCGAAGGCATCTCGAAGGACACCGCCCCGCAGGTATTTCAGGCTGCGTTGAACGACTGGTACCCGGTATACCGCCTGGTGTGCCACGCCACTCCCACGGAACCACGGCCCCGCGCCTTGCTGCTCAGTGCGCTGCACGCCAGCATCCAGGATGTCTTCAACACCTACGGGGTGCAGATCATGTCGCCACAGTATGTTGAAGATCCCAAACAAGCCAAGCTGGTGCCACCCGACAAGTGGTTCCGCGCGCCCGCTGACAAGTCCACGAATGAGCCTGTAAATAAAGTGCGGTGTCCATGACCTCGTTTCAACTGGTTTGCGCCTTTTTGTTTGCGCTGGCCATAGTCCACACGTTCTCGACCAAATACTTCGAGCACCTGGCACACCTGCAGCCTCGCCACGCCGGCCTGTGGCACTGGCTGGGCGAGGTGGAGGTGGTGTTTGGCTTCTGGGCGTTGGTGCTGGCCATTGCCATGGTGGCCATGCTGGGTACTCAGGCGGCAGTGGACTACATCGACAATCGCAACTACACCGAGCCCATGTTTGTGTTTGCGGTGATGGTGATTGCTGCCACGCGGCCCATTTTGCAGGCGGCATTGGCCTTGGTGCAATGGCTGGCGCGCGCCGTGCCTCTGCAGGGTAGCCTGGGCTATTACCTGGTGGTGATGGTGCTGGTCCCGCTGATGGGATCGTTTATCACCGAGCCCGCCGCCATGACACTGGCTGCACTGATTCTGGGTGGCCGCTTCTTTGCCAGAAACCTCTCCACCCGACTCAAGTACGCCACCCTGGGCGCGCTGTTTGTGAATATCTCGATTGGCGGCACGCTCACCTCGTTTGCCGCGCCGCCGGTGCTGATGGTGGCCGCGCAGTGGGGCTGGGACACCGCCTTCATGGCCGTCACCTTTGGCTGGAAGGCAGCCATTGCCGTGGTGGTGAATGCGGTGGGCGTGTCGGTGGTGTTTCGCAAGGAGCTGGCGGCATTACCCCTGCATGGTGGTGCTGAAACTGCCACGCCGCTGGTTCCCTTCTCGCTGGTGGCCGTGCACCTGGCGTTCTTGGTAGGGGTGGTCGTGTTTGCGCACCATCCGCCCATCTTCATGGGGCTGTTCTTGTTCTTCTTGGGCATCACCCACGCCTATGAACACCACCAGGACCGGCTGATTTTGAAAGAGGGCTTGCTGGTGGCGTTCTTCCTGGCCGGGCTGGTGGTGCTGGGCGGTCAGCAGCAGTGGTGGCTGCAGCCGCTGTTGATGCGCATGAGCAGCGATGTGGTGTTTGTGGGCGCGATTGTTCTGACCGCTTTCACCGACAACGCGGCATTGACCTACCTGGGTTCGCTGGTGGAGGGCTTGAGTGAAAGTTTCAAATATGCGCTGGTGGCCGGAGCAGTGACCGGTGGTGGCCTGACCATCATCGCCAATGCGCCCAATCCAGCGGGCATTGCCATTCTGCGTCCGCATTTCCATGAGGGCGTCGTTCACCCGCTGGGATTGCTGGTGGCAGCTCTGCCGCCCACGCTGGTAGCGGCTGCGGCTTTTTGGGTTTTCAGGTGAGGTGCTGCCTGGTAGATTGCCAATCTGTCTGAGTTGGCGTCTGCGTCATTCCCACATCCAGCCTGGGCGCTTGGTGCAATCGCTGCTATAAGCTATAAACATCGTAGCAAACGCGTTTGGACGGAGACGGTGCGCATGGACTTGTCCGGGATTGCCTTGAATGAAGCCGACGGCCAGGTCTTTCTGACCGTCCAGGTTGTGCAGGACCGTGCGCCGCTGGAAAGCGTGACCCTGCTGGCTTGGCTGCTTGAGCAAGGGTACGGCAACTGCCTGATGCATACCGAGGCGATCGACCAGGCGGCGCGTGACGCCCACACAAGTCAAAAACCGTTTGTGCTGCTGGTCGCGCAGCGCTGTGATGCAGCGTTTCAGGTACAAATTGCGCCCGATGACATGAGCGCCGCGTTGAGTATCGCCGCCGCTCGTGGCGGCGAGGCTGCCACGCCAGCGGCGGTGCTGCGGGCTTTGGCCGCAGCCGGTGTGACGCAGGGTGTCGACTACGCGGCTGTCGCTTCGGTGTGCGAGCAAGGCGCGTGCAATGGCGTTGTGGTGGCGCGCGGTTTGCCGCCAGAGCACGGGCAGGATGCGGAGTTTGAGGAGTTGACTTCGGTCCAGCAGGACCGCACCCCCAGGGTTGACGAACACGGGCTGATTGATTACCGCGAGCGCGGCACCATCGTGGTGGTGAAGACTGGTGCACCCTTGATGCGCCGTAAGCCTGCCACCGCTGGCGTTGACGGCTACTGCGTGCGCGGCAAGGTTTTGCCGGCGCGTGCGGGTATGGACTTGCCGTTTACGGCGCAGCTCGCCGGTGCCGAAGTCGCCGCCAATGACCCCAACTTGTTGCAGGCAAGCCTGACCGGACAACCGGTGCGGGTGCCGTGCGGCGTGATGGTGGAGCCGGTTTTGCGCGTGCCGGAAGTCAACATGGCCAGCGGCAACATCCACTATGACGGCACCGTGCAGGTCGACGGTGAGGTCGGTCACGGCATGATGGTGCAGGCCACGGGCGACATCCAAGTAGGTGGCATGGTTGACGGTGGTGTGCTGGAGGCTGGCGGCAACATCACCGTGACGGGCGGGGTGGTAGGGCGCGCCAGACTGTGCGCCGCCGGATCGGTGACGGCACGGTTCGCCGAGGCGGTGCAGATCCACGCTGGCACGACCATCGTGATTCGTGACATGGCGCTGGACTGCGAGCTGCAGTCGCTTAACCAGATCATCGTGGGTGATGCATCACCGCAGCGTGGGCGCCTGATCGGTGGTGTGGCGACGGCCATGATGCTGCTGAAGGTGCCGCTGCTGGGTTCGGCCACGAGCGGCGTAACCCGGGTGGTGATGGGCGCCAACCCAGTACTGCAGTCCAAGCGCAAGGCATTGCAGGAGCGCATTGAGAAGGAAGACGCGGCGCACGCCAGCCTGAAAAAACTGGTGGCACACCTGACGGCGGCCGGCGATCCAAAGGGGGTGTTGGAGCGCGCCAAAGCGTCGCGCGAGCAGACCGCCGCGGTTCACGGACGATCGCTGGCTGAGCTGGATGAACTCGACCAGCAAATCGCCCTGGGTCGCAGCGCGAGCGTACAAGTCGGCGTGGCGGTGTCCGGCACGGTCGACATAGCGTTCGGTCGACTGGTGGCCGCACTGCGTCGCGACTACCGAGCGGGAGTCTTTCGGGTAGATTCGGACGGGCAGGTCGTTTTCACGGACTCGAGCGGCTACGCGGTGCCAGTTCAGTAGCGCCGACCGGTTCGACCTGAGCTGACCAACTCGCGCACACCACCGATGCTCAAGACTCTGCGTTCGCGCGAAGCCGCGATGCCCTTCATCATGCTGACCGTGTTGATCGACATGGTCGCCATCGGGCTGATCATTCCGGTGCTGCCAGCGCTGGTCGGCAGCTTTTCCAGTTCCCAGTCGGAGCAGGCCTATTGGTACGGCGTGGTGGCGTTTTCTTTTGGCATAGCCAACTTCCTGGCCTCGCCGCTGCTGGGTGCCCTGGCCGACCACCACGGCCGCCGACCCGTGCTGCTGCTGGGTTTTCTGGGTCTTGGCGTGAGCTTCTTTGGCACTGCCATGGCCACGGCCCTGTGGGTGCTTGTGGCGGTGCGGGTGGTGGCGGGCGCGATGCAGGCCAACGCCGCGATTGCCAATGCCTATGTGGCCGATATCACCGCCCCCGAGCAGCGCGCCAAGCGATTTGGTTTGCTGGGTGCGATGATGGGACTGGGCTTCATCATCGGGCCGGTGATGGGCGGGCTGCTCGGCGCCATCGACCTGCACCTGCCGTTTTTCGTGGCGGGCGCGCTGGCCATCGCGAACCTGCTTTATGGCTACTTTGTGCTGCCGGAATCGCTGGCGCTGGCGCAGCGCAAGCCCTTTGCCTGGCGCGCGGCGCATCCGGTCACCGCCTTGCGCGCGCTGGCGCAACTCAAAGGGGTCGGGCCACTGGTGGGCGTGGTGGCCTTCAGCGGCTTGGCGCAATTCATCCTGTACACCAGTTGGGTGCTCTACACCACCTTCAAGTTTGGCTGGGGGCCGATGGAGAACGGCTGGTCGTTGGCCGTGGTCGGCATCGTCTCGGTCACCGTGCAGGGCTTTCTGCTCGGGCGTTTGCTCAAGTTCTTTTCGCCGCAGCGCCTGGCCATCATGGGCTTGGTTTCGTCGGCACTGTCCTATGCGCTGTGGGGAGCGGCCACGCAGGGTTGGATGATGTTTGCCATCATCGCCTGCAACGTCTTTGGCGTCACGGTTACTGCCTCGGTGCAAAGCCTGATCTCATCCGCTGCGGACAGCCGCAGCCAGGGCCAGACCATGGGGGCCGTGAGCTCGCTCAACAGTTTGATGGCGGTGTTGGCACCGATGCTGGCGGCGCCCCTGCTGGCGCTGGTGTCGCACTATCCTAAAGGGGACTGGCGCATTGGCGCGCCGTTCTACTTCTGCTCGCTGCTGCAGCTTGCTTCGCTTTGTTTGGCGGTGGTCCACTTTCGGCGTCACCGTCGTCACGCACTTGCCGCAGCCAACCACGGATGAATAATCGATGTCCGATCACGACAGTATCAACAAGCGCTTGACCGATCTTGAAGTCAAGGCCAGCTTTGCCGAGGATCTGGTTGACCAGCTTGAGCAGATCATCGTGCGCCAGCAGCGACAAATCGACATGCTGATTGGCCAGGTCGCCGAATCGCGTGCGCCCCAGGCGGGCGGCGACGGCGTTGGGCGCAATTTGCGCGACGAGTTGCCGCCGCACTACTGAGCAAGCGTTGGTCCCCGGGCGTGCCACGTTGCGTGCCATGCTGCGGCACGGCTTGGCCAGTCCTCAACGCTCAAGCAACACGCCGCGCCACAGGGGCTCAATCCAAGTCTTCTCGAGTTGACCTAGACGCTCGGACAGCAGCAGGCATTCGCGTTGAAGCTGGCTTAGGCGCTGCTGCAGTTCGCGGTTTGCCAGGGCCAGTTCGAAGCGCTCTGACGCGCTGAGCTCCTCTGGCGCGACGCCCCAGAACCCCAGGGCATTCCACGCGACTTGCAAACGGTTCAGGCGCGCGAGCGCAGTCTCCACGATTTCCAGTATCGGCCCAGCGCGGCCCTGTCCCTGCAGCGTTGCCTTCAGCTGGTGGGTTTGCTCGATACGTTGGCCAATCTGGGCCAATGGCGAACTCGGGCCAACCTGCCCTTGTGCGTCACTGTCGGGCAGGTCCTCCACGCCACGCGCGAGGTTGCACACAAAGCTGGCCCATGTTGGGTCGAACTCGCCCGGCACCACCCGTAGCGCAAAGCCGGCACGGGTCAGTGGTGCATGCGCTTTGCGCGAAATGCCGGCAGTTGCCTCCACAACGGCCAGCAGGGACCCTAAATTGGAGCAGCTGGGCTGTGTCAACCGTGCTGGGTAGCCCGAGCCGTCGTGGCGCTCGTGGTGTTCGCCGATGGCGCGGCACAGTGCCTCGGGGTAGTCGGTGATGCTGCTCAGCATCATTTGCGCCAGTCGGGGGTGCACCACCAGGTGCTTGTGCCCGACCAGGTCGAGTGGACCCACAAAATCAAGGTATTGCGGCTGGGTGTAGACCTCGCCAATGTCGTGCAGCAATCCGCCCAGCATGGCCAGGCGGGTGTCGACCAGGGTGTTTCGCGAGCTGGCCATGGCGCCGGCCAGCGCCATGGCCGTCACGGCGTGAGGCAATGTATCGGGCCGCGTCGCCAGCGCCGTGGTCAATAGCAGTTGTGCCACCGAGTGCAGTGGCAACTGTTTGACCTGTGCAAACAGCACGGGCGCCCAGGGTCGCAACGCCAGGCCCAGCGGCGCGTCGCTGCCCAGAAATGCCTGCAGATCATCGTGCAGGCCAAACAGAGTCACCCCGTCCTCAACCGCCAGGCAGGCCTCCAGTGGACGCTGCAACTTGCGGTCAAGCAGGCGCTGCTGCAAGGCCGCCGATACCGGTTGACCCTTGGCCCACAGCTTGAGGCCGCGCACGTCGACGATGTCTTGCGAGGCGATGATCGAATAGGTCTCGCCAGCCTTGACGATGGCCTGCAGCACTTCCGGGTTGGTGGAGGAGCCAGTGGGTTGAGGCGGCGTCATGGCAGCGGTCTCTCAGCACAAGTGCGGTGCTACGCGGGCGGCCAATGGTTACGCCGCGACGCTGCGGCGTCTGGCGAGAAGTGCACGCAAGGCCAGCGTCTGCACCACGGTGACTGCGTTGGACGTGGCCCAGTAAATGCCCAGCGCTGACGGAAGCGCGGCCACGGCAATGACTGACACAAGCGCCGGTATGGCCAGCATCAAGAGCATGGAGGTGTCGTGCGTGGCGCCCGGCATCAAGGCCATTCCTACCAACATGAGAGAGGTGACCAGCACCGTCAGCCACAGGTCTGGTTTGCCAAGGTCAGCAATCCATAGAAACTTTGAGTGGAACACCGTCTTGTGGAGCGACTGGAACAAGCCAATGCCAAACACACCTTGCGAGAACAAGTTCAGGATCGAAAGCCTGTCGATCAAAACAATGCCGTTTTCTTGATAGAGGGCCATCGTTCGCGTCGCCAGTTCACGCGGATTGTTTTGGAGTGCCTCGCGAAGTTCCGCCACCTTGGGCTTGATGCGCTCCATAGCCTCTTTGTTTCGCTGCACGCGGTAGGCCGACGTGAGCGACAGGGGCAGCAAGGCGGCGCGAACAATCACGGTCAGCGCGATGATCGTCAGCGCCTGGGAAAAGCCAAAATGGGTGGCCAGCAGCGACAGCGCCGCATCAAGCGTGTGTGTCCAGAGTGTCCAGAGTTCCACTTGTTGTCTCCCGTTATACGTGTGGTTTGCGGCAACCCGTTTAGCCGTAATGTATCCCCTCGTGTCGGCCAGGTCCACTTGGCCGGACACTTGGCCGGACGAAGCGTCTGTTCCTGCGCCTTTGAGGCACTCGACTGGCCTGCATCTTGGGTCGGGTCGGGCCGGATTCAAGAGGTGGACTCAAGCCTGCGCGGTTGATATCGGGCAAGGTGCCCTGCCGCGTTGGCCTACAGCCGCAGGGTCATGAACGCGCTGTTTGGGTCCTCAATATAGTCGCCGAACGGTCCGCAGTAGCTGAAACCAAAACTCTCGTAGAGCCGGTGAGCCGGTTTGAAGGCTGCCTGGGTGCCGGTTTCCAGGCTCAGCCGTTCATAAGCGCGCGACTTCGCGACTCCGATCACATGGGAAAGGATGGCGCGGCCGGCTCCCCGGCGACGGTGGGCGTTGGGCGTTCGCATGGACTTCACCTCGCCATGGGTTGGGTCCAGTTCCTTGAGCGCGCCGCAGCCAAGCAACAGCGGGCCTTCCCAGGCGCTCCAGAACGTGATCTCGGGTTTGCGGAGTTTCTCAAGGTCCAGGGCGTGCACGCTCTCGGGCGGCGACAGCTCGTACATGCTTTGCAGGTGTTCATTGAGCAAGGCGTGGATGGCGGGGCGGGAGAGGTCGTCGACTTCGAGGTTCATGGCTGCGAGCTGCTGAGTTCGGTTTGCCTTGGCGGGGCCTGCCACGAGGCTTGAGGCAAGTGTACCGGCCTTGCTGGAGCGTTTCTCGCCGGCGAGCCGCGTCGAACGTGCGTGTGGCCCTGCGTCACGTCGGCGCGCGGACCTTCTGGCCGTATCATTCGCGTCGGTGACCGTACCAAGGCGTCGGCGGTTTCGTTTCCATTCACCACATTCTTGGGGAAAGCCATGTTCGATCGTCTATCTCGCAGTTGGCATCTGGTCAAGGCCAGTTGGGCCGTACTCAAGCAAGACCAGCAACTGCTGGTGTTTCCTCTGATCTCTGCCATCGCGGCCCTGCTTGTGGTGGCGTCCTTCGCGTTGCCGCTGTTGGGGCTGGGTGCGATCGACGGCTTGTCGGACCGAGGGGGTTCGGCCGTGTCGATGGCCACCTACTTCGTGGGTTTCCTGTTCTATGTCAGCCTGTACTTCGTGATCTTCTTTTTCAACGCCGCCCTGGTTGGTGCTGCGATGATTCGTTTTGACGGGGGCGTGCCGACGGTGCGCGACGGGCTGCGCGTGGCGAGTTCGAAGCTTGGCAGCATTCTGGGCTACGCCATCATTGCCGCCACGGTCGGCGTCGTGCTGCGCGCGATTCAGGAGCGGGTGGGCTTCATTGGCCGGATGATTGTGGGCCTGTTGGGCGTGGGCTGGACGGTGGCCACTTACCTGGTGGTGCCGATCCTGGTGTCGCGCGACATCGGGCCGATTGAGGCCGTCAAGGAAAGCGCCACCACGCTCAAGAAAACCTGGGGCGAGAATGTGGTGGGCCAGGCCGGCATGGGCGTGGCGTTTGCCTTGATTCACTGCTTAATCGTCGTGTTCGGCATCATGTTGGTGGTGGCCGCCGCGACCACCGGTAGCGGCGCCCTGATTGGTCTGGCGGTATTCGCCGTGGTGGCGGGGGTGATTCTTGCGGCCCTGGTGCAGGCGGCGCTGGGCGGCATCTACGCCGCGGCGCTGTACCGCTATGCCACGCAGGGCGGCTCGGCCTCGAACGGGTTTGACTCCAACGCCTTGCAAATGGCGTTTGCGCCCAAGGCCTAGCCTTTCTCAACGACAAAGCAGGGGTGGCGCCGGAGCGCTTCGGCCCCAATTTTCCCTCAGTCACCCAAGGCACCACCCACCATGTCCTCCTACACCGCCACCATCGCCTGGCAGCGCGACGCGCAAGCCTTCGTCGACCACCGCTACAGCCGTCGCCACAGTTGGCAATTCGACGGCGGTGCGGTGGTGCCGGCATCGGCCTCGCCACAGATCGTTCCCCTGCCCATGTCCGATGCGGCCGGGGTGGACCCGGAAGAAGCGTTCGTGGCATCTCTGTCGAGTTGCCACATGCTGTGGTTTCTGGACATCGCTGCGCGCGCGGGCTGGGTCGTGGACCACTACCGCGATGAGGCCACCGGCGTACTGGCGCGCAATGCGCAGGGCCAATTGGCCATGACCCGTGTGACGCTGCGGCCCGTTGTGTGCTTTGCCGGCGAACGCGTCCCCTCGTTTGACACCCACCTGGCCTTGCACCACCAGGCCCATGCGTCTTGCTTTCTCGCCAACTCGGTCAAGACCGAGGTGCTGTGCGAGCCCGTACTGCAAACTCCGGTCGACGCTTCGCAACAGGCACTGTCATGACCTATTTGCCCGCCCACTTTGAAGAGACCAACCCCGACAGGCTGCATGCGCTGGTGCGCGCGCACCCGTTGGGCACCTGGGTGGTGCAGCGTGACGGGGAATTGTTGGTCAACCACATTCCGTTCTTGCTGGACGCTGACCGGGGCGAACACGGCACCTTGATCGGTCATGTGGCGCGCGCCAACCCGGTGTGGCAGGCACTGGTGGGCTCACTGTCCTCGGTGGTGGTGTTCAGCGGGCCACAAGCCTATGTGTCGCCCAATTGGTATCCCAGCAAACGCGAGCACGGCAAGGCGGTACCGACTTGGAGCTACGCGGTTGTCCATGCTCACGGCGTACCGCAGGCCTTTGACGACCCGGCGCGCGTGCTGGAAGTGGTGACACGCCTGACTCAGGCCCACGAGGCCTCGCAGGCTCAACCCTGGCAGGTGGGGGACGCACCGGCCGACTATCTGCACAGCATGCTCAGAGCCATCGTTGGCATCGAGATCCCGGTGCAGCGCTGGGTCGGCAAATGGAAAGTCAGCCAAAACCGATCGCAGTCTGACCGACTGGGTGTGGTCGCCGGTCTCGCAGCACTGGGCACGCCTGCGGCCGATGCCATGGCGGCGCTGGTGCCAGGTGCGGCGCCGACCCAGGACAGGCTGTGAACTTGCGTTGAACGCCCTGCGGGCCGACGACTACTCCGTCTGGCTTGTTGTGGCGCATGGCGGTGGGTCGCCCACTTTGAATGGATCGACGGGCATCGAGCCTAGAGCCGCGCCTCTAATCAATGCTGCGTTGCAGCAAAGTGACTTGCCATTCAATCGGCGCTTCCTATAATTCGCTCCATGCTGCGCTGCAACATAACCTCAGAAAAGGTGTGAGCGGGGCAGTCCTCGACTTCAACTTCAGGAGCATGAAATGACTTACACCGCTGAACAATTTGCCTCGTCCAACAAAGCCACGGTCGAGGCCTTTGAAGGTCTGGCTGCACAAGCGTATTCTGGTTTCGAAAAGCTGGTCGAGTTGAACCTGGCGGCTTCCAAATCGGTCATGGATGGATCTTTCGGTCACCTCCAGGCGGTTCTGGATGCCAAGGACCCCCAGGAAGTGCTGGCCCTGCACACCGGTCTGATCAAGCCACTGACCGAGAATTCCGTCGCTTACGGCAAGCAGGTGTACACCCTGGCCGCTGGCGCTGGCGGCGAGTTTGTCAAAGCCTTCGAAGCCAAGGCTGGCGAGGCCCAAACGGCCTTCAGCAAAGCCGTGGATGACCTGGTCAAGAACGCCCCGGCCGGCACCGAGACCGCTGTCGCCGCTTTCAAGAGCGCAGTCGCCGCGGGCCAAAGCATCATCGAAACTGCCCAGGCGTCTGCCAAGAAGGCCATGGAAGTCGCCGAATTCAATGTGACCGAGGCCGCCGAAGTGGTCGATGTCGCCCCGAAGGCGACAAAGAAGCGTTGAGGAAGGTGCCGCGCGGCATGCTCGAACGAGCGGCACCCCTGGGTGCCGCTTTTTTTTCAGCAGTTTCTCGCGCCGCCCCCAACACAGACATGGATTCCAACCCACACCACACTGGAAGTACATCCATGTTCCCTGACACGGTCATCCGGCCCGATGCACGCGCCAAGTTGCTCGCCGAAGTCGAATTCAAGTGGCTGATGGCCGGGCATGGATGGTGGATTGACGTCGCCCGCTTCGAGCGCGACCCGGCCTACGCTAACGAATTGCTGCAGGTGGCCATGGCTTCGCCGTCTCAGGCCCTGCGCGACTGTGCGAACGAGTTGTTGGCGGCGCAAATCTCGGCCCGCCCGGCACAACGGTTGCCGAGCGGCGCTTGATCTGGCCGGGAAAACGGGTAATCTTCACGAAAGCGCCAAGCGACCAAACCCGGTCGCAATCCTGGGGTATGTCCCACGGCTTAGAGTTGGCGCTGGCCCGATTTCAATTTTTTTCAGGATCAAGCCATGAAGACAGCAATCAAGACCATTCTTGCGTGGGCCGCGGCAAGCGTCGCGGTATGCGCCAGCGCCCAGGTCACTTTCTTTGAGCAACACAACTTTGAAGGGAACGCGGTCACGGTTGACAAACCCATGGCCGACCTGGGCGGATTCAGTTTTTCTGATGCTGACGTATCGGTGGTGGTTGCCGGTGGCGCATGGGAGCTGTGCGAAGGCGCGCAGTTCAGCGGCCGGTGTGTGGTGCTGCGCCCGGGCAGCTATGGCTCGATCGGGGCGATCGGACTGCGACGCGGTATCTTGTCGGCCCGCGCGCTGCACGCCGATCCGCGCGTGGCGGATCCGCGTCGTCCGCCGGTCGTGGTTCCGACCCCGCATCCCTTGCCTCACGTCACGCATGTCGGGACACGGGTCACCTTGTACGAGCATGACGGGTACCGTGGCCAGTCAGTCACCATCGACCGACCCATCGCTGACCTGGATCGGGTCGGCTTCAACGATCGTGCCTTCGTCCGTCGAGGTGGTGGGTGAACCCTGGCAACTATGCGAGGACGTACGCTTTGGCGCGAAGTGTGTGGTGCTGCAAGTGGGTCGACATCCATCGCTGGGTTCGATGGGTCTGAACGACCGCATTTCGTCAGTGCGTGTCGCGGGGCGGGATGTGCATGCTGGCGAGGATCCTCGCTACCCGTCGGCGCCAGTGGTGTCGTACGTGACGTTTTTCGAGCACGACGGCTTCGAGGGTCAGTCCTTCACAGCCGACAGACGCATTGGCAGCTTCGGGCGCTACGGCTTCAACAACCGCGCTTCATCGGTGGTGGTTGTCGGTGAGCGCTGGGAAGTATGCGACGAGCCGCAGTTTGGTGGGCGCTGCCTGGTTCTTCGTCCCGGCAATTACGGATCCTTGCGTTCGATGGGCATGAATGATCGGCTCTCATCGGCGCGGCCCGTCAACCGCGAGACACGCTTTGACGATGATCGTTATGCGCCGGCGCCAACCCATGTTGGTCCTGACTACCGGCGTCGCCATGACGAGAGGCTGTACGAAGTCAACGTCAGCTCGGTTCGCGCTGTTGTGGGTTCACCCGAGCAGCGTTGCTGGATCGAGCGCGAGCAAGTCGTGCAGGACAGCAGCAACCCCAACGTGTCTGGCGCGATTGTTGGCGCCATCATTGGTGGCATTCTCGGGCACCAGATTGGTGGCGGTACTGGCAAGGATGTTGCCACGGTTGGTGGTGCCGTGGCGGGTGCTGCCATTGGTGCCAACGCCGGTCGCGACAGCGGGGACGACCATGCCAGCTTCCATGAGGTCCGGCGCTGTGAACAGTGGTCAGGTCAGGCGCGCACGCAGTACTGGGATGTCACTTACTACTTCCGCGGTGTCGAGCACCGGGTTCAGATGACCAGTCCACCCGGTCGCACCATCACCGTCAACGAGCGGGGCGAGCCCCGCGTGTAGGTGCAACGCCGGGGGCGCATTCAGGTAAACCCGGTGGTTTTATCCAGTTCAATGGCGGCGTCCAGTGTCGCCAGCAGTGCCTTGCGGGCCTTGAGCTTGGTGCCGGCATGGGCCTTGAGGTTGAGCTTCTTGAACTGCTGCGCCATCGCCTGAGCACTGGGCATGAGCGACTCGGGCGCGACGACGCTGTCCAGAAAGCCGGCGTCTTTGGCGGTCGTCGGGGTGAACATTTCCGCATTGATCACCGATCGCTGAAACGCCGCCTTGCTCAGCCGATCGCGCGCCAGTTCGATTCCCACGTGGTGCATCGTCAGGCCAATCTGTACCTCGTTGAGTCCGATGGTGAAAGCACCCTCGGCCCCGATCCGGTGGTCCGCCGAGAGCAGGATGAAGGCCCCTTTGGCCACCGCGTGACCCGGACAAGCCACGATGATGGGGTAGGGGTGCGACAGCATGCGCCGCGCCAGTATGCTCCCCGCGGTGACCAGTGCGATGGCGTTCTCGATGGACGATGTCATTACCTTGAGGTCATAGCCACCTGACAGGATGCCCGGCTGACCCGTGATGATGACCACCGCTTTGTCCGCCGTCGCGCGGTCCAACGCGGCATTGAGTCCTGCGATCACCTCGTGCGATATGGCGTTGACTTTGCCGTTGCAAAGCGTCAACGTGGCAATGCCATCGTCAAGTTGGTAGGAAACGGGTTCAGACACTGTGATGCTCCTTGGTTCAGTCATGAGTGAAATATAGGTGATTCGGCCGCACCCTGAATGGGGCGACCATTGTTCGTGGCGGCGGATGCGGCGTCGGGCACCTGCGGCTCGGTCAGCAGCCAGACCGTGAAGCAGGCGCCGCCGCTGTCGCTCAGGTTTTCGGCCGTGATGCGCCCGCCGTAGCGCTCCACTAAGCCCAGGCTGATCCACAGGCCCAGGCCGTTACCATCGTTTTTGGTGGTGAAGAAGGGCTTGAACAATTTGTCCAGCGCGGCCTGGCTCAAACCCGCGCCGCTGTCTTGCACCTCGATGCAGGCGCCTTTGGGGTGTGTGCCGTGGCTGGCCTGGCCGTCGATCCAATCGCGCGTGCGCAGGGTCAGCGTGCCGCCCTCGGGCATCGCTTGAATGGCGTTGACCAACAGGTTGATCACGACCTGCTGCAGTTCCTGGCGGTTGAGCCCGACACGGGTGGTGGCAAGGATTTGCTGCACCACCTCGATGCGCCGGTTGGCAAGCAGGTGCGCCACCAGCACCAGACTGTCGGCCAGCACCCGGTTGAGGTCCAAGGCGTCCACGTAGCCCGCGTATTCGGTGGGGCGGGCATACTGCAGCAGCTGCGTCACGATCAGGCGCATGCGTTCGACCTGCTCGTCGAGCAGCTTCATTTCGCCGTTGACGTCCGTGGCCCGTGTTCCAAGGGTTTCGCGCATCAAATCCAGATTGCCCTGGATCACGGCGATCGGGTTGTTGATCTCGTGCGCGATGCTGGCGGTGAGTTGGCCGATGGCGGCGAGCTTTTCCGACTTCACCAACTGCTGTTGCGCTTGCTGGAGCGTGTGGTTGGTTTGCTCCAGTTCGCGCGTGCGCTCCGCCACCTTGGCGTCGAGTTCCTCTCCCCAGCGCTGCAGCGCCTGGGTCTTGTCGTCCACCGTCTGGAGCAAGTGGTCCAGATGGCCAGCCAGTGCGCCAATCTCGTCACGAGCGGTCACGCTGCCAACGCGGGCACTGCTTTGGCCGTCCTCGAAACGCTGCATGGTGGCGTTCATGCGCTCCACGGGTTGAAAGATGCTGCGCGCCAGTCGTACCGAGAACCAGGCTGAGAGGGCCATCACCACCAGAAAGATGACCCCGATGACGCCTACCACGGTGTACTTGGCTTGCCGAAAGGGCTTCTCGAGGTAGCCCACGTAGAGCATGCCGATGCGTTCACCGGCGGCATTGACCACTGGCTCATAGGCCGAGACATACCAGTCGTTGACCACGAAGGCACTGTCGAGCCAGGTGGCGCCGCGTCCTAGCACCGCGTCGCGCACCGCCTGCGAGACACGGGTGCCAATGGCGCGCTGTTCCTGGAACAGCCGCACATTGGTGGTGATGCGCACGTCGTCCATGAACAGCGTGGCGGTGCCCAGGCTGTCCAGCGGCAGCGAACCTTCGGGGTAGACGATGCGGTTGATGTGGTCGATCAGTGGCAGGTTCTGGTTCAGCAGCACGCCTGCGCGCAACACCGCCAGGATCTGCCCGTCTGCGGACAACACCGGGGCGCTCGCCAGCATCACCATGGCACGGTCCTCCACCGTGCGCTGGGTCGGTGCGGCGTTGGTGGTCGGAACGATCGGGATGCGCAGCCGTGGCGCCAGATGCGGCGCCAGTGCCATCAGCGCGGAGTGCTGTAGCACCGACAGGCTGGCGCTGGCGTTGGCGCTGGATGTCGCCATGGCGGTGTCGCGCGGGCCCGCCGTTTCGGTGCTGTCCGCCCAGTCGGCGGTGATCCACCTGCCGTCGGGACCATACAGGTTGATAAAGTCAAAGCCCAGACGCGCGCGCGCCGCTTGCAGGTGGCCTCGCAGGGCGCGGCGGTCCTGCGCGGCTACCGCCAGGTTCAATGCGTGCGAGGCGGCCACCGCGTGGGTGCCGGAGCCCACTTCGCCCAGCACCTGGTCAAAGTAACCGCGCGCCACAGCCAGGTCGCTGCGCACCTTGGTGATCAGCAGCCGGTCGTAGGCGGCGTTGCCCCACACCGCCAAAGCCGCCACCAGCAGCGGCAACACGCCGACCAGTGGCAACAAGGCCATGGTCAACAGCTTGTTGCGGATGGAACGCTGCAGCCAATGGGGTGTTGGCCGTTTACTCATGGCATCAGCCCACGGCCCATTCTGCGCAGCGCCGCTCCAACGTGCGGCGCGACACCCCAAGCAGTTGTGCGGCGCGAGTCTTGTCGCCGTGCACCGAGTCCAGCACCGACAAAATGTGCTGTCTCTCCAATGTCAAAAGGTCTGTAGTCCCAGCTCGCAAGGCCACGCTGGCCACGCGCTCGCGCGGGCTGGCCTGTGCATACAGGGCCGAGACGTTGAGCGCGCCCAGAATCAGCGATCGCTCCAGCAGGTTGCGCAACTCGCGCACGTTGCCTGGCCAATCGTACTGGCGCAGGTAGTCCATCTCGTTGGCATTGATCGACAGCGGCGCCACGCCCAGCAGCGGCGCCAATTGGCCGACAAAATGGTGCACCAGTTCGGGCAGGTCTTCCTTGTGCTCACGCAGGGGCGGCAGGGTCAGCTCCACCACCTGCAGCCGGTAGTACAGGTCCTTGCGAAAGCGCCCGGCGCTGACTTCGCCGGCCAGAGATTTGTTACTCGCGGCGATGATGCGTACATCGACATGCAGCAGTTGTTGGCTGCCAACCGGGCGTATCTTGTGGTCCTCCAGAGTGCGCAGCAGCGTGGCCTGCAGCGGCAGGGGTAGCTCGGCGACCTCGTCCAAAAACAGCGTGCCGCCCTGGGCGTAATAGAAGAGGCCATCCTGTGCCTTGGGCGTGCCCTGAATCACGCCGGTGGCGTGGCCGAACAGTTCGCGTTCGATCAGCTCGGGCGACACTGCGGCGCAGTTCAGGGGAACAAAGGGGCCGCTGGCGCGGGGGCTCATGTCATGCAGGGCACGCGCCGCCAGCTCCTTGCCGGTGCCCGATTCACCTTGCAACAGAACCGTGCTGTTAACGCCCGCTACGCGCCGTAACGATTGGCGCAACTGGCTCATCACGTGGGAGTGGCCGACCAGACCGTCCCCGGCCGGTAGGCGCGTGGACAGCGAGCGGCGCAACACAAAGTTTTCGCGCGCCAAGCTGGAGCGGTCATAACAATGCTTGACTGCGTTGAGAATCTGCGGCACCCGAAACGGCTTGAGGATGAAGTCCGACGCGCCAGCGCGCAGTGCCTCGATGGCGGTATCCAGATCGGCAAAGGCGGTGATCAGGATCACTTCGCCCGAGAAACCTTGCTCGCGCAAGTCCTTCAACCACGCCACGCCGCTGCGACCCGGCAAGGAGATATCCAGAATGATCAGATCGACATGGTTCTCGCGCAGCAACTCCGCACCTTCTTCAGCGCTGCCTGCGCTCATCACCGAGTGGCAGCGCGGCACCAGGGTCTTGACCAGGAAGTTGCGCATGCCTGCTTCATCATCGACGATCAGAATCGACCAGATCGGCCAGCCTTCGGCGCTCTTGCTGACTGGGGACAGGGCAGGGTGGTTCACTGGCGGAGCATTGGGGTGGACGGGCAGTGTCGTTGGCTGCCCGAATTCTAGGACCAAACCCAAGCGAAACAGTCAGGTACCGACGCCTTCATGCGTGGTGTACATCCCTGTCCACACTTTTTTTGCGGCATCGTCGCGTCATGTTCGTGTCAGGTGTCGCGACAAATTGTCGCGACTGTTGTGACAGAGTGCCTGCAGACCGGTCCACATCGATTGGCCTGGTAGCGACCGTTGGCTCTGGATTCTTTGGTCATGTCGACATGGCACGGTTCGTGCCGAGGATGCGGGTTCGGACCATCTGTCGCGCGGCGTCCGGCGTCACTGCCCAGGCGCTGCGACAGTCGTGGTTTTCACCCCTTGTGACAGCTGTGTGCTGTCGATATAGTCTGCCGCAGTGGGCTTATGCAATGTTTTGCCTAAGCGACCCATTGAGGAGACCTACAGATGAACCAGCCCCGCAACAAACTGTCCCGCCGCACCCTGTTTGCAGGTGTCGGCTCCGTCGGCGCGATTGCCGCCACCGCCAGTCTGGTGCCCGGCGTTCGCCCGATCGAGGCGCCACCGTTGGTTGCAAAGGTCATGCCTGAGCGGGGGGGTGGCTACACCTTCTCGGAACACGTCAAACGGTATTACAAAACCACCCTGGTGTGACCCTGGCCCTTGGAGCTTCACTATGTTGTTAACTAAAGTTACCCCTTCTGCGAGCGCGGGAACCGTTGCGCGTTTATCCTTTTCCCACAGCTTGCGACGGGGTCTCTCCAGCGCGCTGCCCACCATGGACCGGCGAGCCTTTTTGCGACGCTCCGGCCTGGGCGTCGGGGTGGGTCTGGCGGCCTCGCAATTGACCTTGGTGAAGAAAGCGCACGCGGCCCCAGGGGCGGTGGCAATCGGCCAAGGCAAGGTGGAAGTCAAACGCACCGTGTGCACCCATTGCTCGGTGGGCTGCGCGGTGGACGCGGTGGTGGAAAACGGCGTTTGGGTGCGCCAGGAGCCGGTGTTCGATTCACCCATCAATCTGGGCGCGCACTGCGCCAAGGGCGCCGCGCTGCGCGAGCACGGCCACGGTGAATTCCGCCTGCGCTACCCGATGAAGCTGGTGGACGGCAAATACCAGCGTATCAGTTGGGACACCGCCCTGAATGAAATCTCCGCTCGCATGCTGGAGTTGAAGAAGGCCAGCGGCCCCGACAGCGTGTACTTCATCGGATCGAGCAAACACAACAACGAGCAGGCTTATCTACTGCGCAAATTTGTCAGCTTCTGGGGCTCCAACAACTGCGACCACCAGGCGCGCATCTGCCACTCCACCACCGTGGCTGGCGTGGCCAACACCTGGGGTTATGGCGCCATGACCAACTCGTACAACGACATGCAAAACAGCAAGGTCGCTTTGTACATTGGCTCCAATGCGGCCGAGGCGCACCCGGTGAGCCTGTTGCACATGCTGCATGCCAAGGAAAACGGCACCAAGATGATCGTGGTGGACCCGCGGTTCACCCGCACAGCCGCCAAGGCCGACGAGTACGTCCGCATCCGCTCAGGCACCGACATCCCCTTCCTGTTTGGCTTGCTGTACCACATCTTCAAGAACGGCTGGGAAGACAAGAAGTACATCAACGACCGGGTTTACGGCATGGAGGCGGTCAAGGCCGACGTGCTGGCCAAGTGGACGCCGGACAAGGTGGAAGAAGCCTGCGGCGTCAAGGAAGCCCAGATGCTCAAGGTTGCCACCTGGCTCAACGAGAACCGCCCCGGCACCATCGTCTGGTGCATGGGCCAGACCCAGCACACCATCGGCAACGCCATGGTGCGTGCCTCCTGCATCCTGCAATTGGCTTTGGGCAACGTGGGCAAGTCGGGCGGAGGGACCAACATTTTCCGCGGTCACGACAACGTGCAAGGCGCCACCGACGTGGGTCCCAACCCCGATTCATTGCCCGGCTACTACGGCATCGTGGAGGGTTCGTGGAAGCACTTCGCCAAGGCCTGGGGTGTGGACTTCGAATGGATCAAGAAGCAGTTTGCCTCACCGGCCATGATGAGCAAGCCCGGCATCACGGTGTCGCGCTGGATCGATGGCGTGCTGGAGAAGAACGAGCTGATCGACCAGGACTCCAACCTGCGCGGCGTGTTCTATTGGGGCCATGCACCCAACTCGCAGACCCGTGGTCTGGAGATGAAGCGCGCGATGGACAAGCTTGATTTGCTGGTGGTGGTGGACCCGTACCCGTCGGCCACCGCGGCCATGGCTGCCATGCCGGGCAAGGCCGAGGACGTCAACCCCAACCGCGCGGTGTACCTGCTGCCGGCGGCCACCCAGTTCGAAACCAGTGGCTCGGTCACGGCTTCCAACCGCTCCATTCAATGGCGCGAGAAAGTGATCGAGCCGCTGTGGGAGAGCCGCAGCGACCACATGATCATGCAGCAGTTTGCCGACAAGCTGGGCTTTGGCAAGGAGCTCAGCAAGAACTACAAGATGCAAAAGGTGGGCGGCATGGACGAGCCCGTGCCCGAAGACATCCTGCGCGAAATCAACAAGTCGGTCTGGACCATTGGCTACACCGGCCAGAGCCCGGAGCGGCTGAAAGCGCATATGCGCAACATGCACTTGTTCGACGTGAAAACGCTCAAAGCCAAGGGCGGCAAGGACAAGGAGACCGGCTACGACTTCACGGGCGACTACTTTGGGCTACCGTGGCCGTGCTACGGCACGCCCGAGATGAAGCACCCCGGCTCCAGCAACCTGTACGACACCTCCAAACACGTGATGGATGGCGGGGGTAACTTCCGCGCCAACTTTGGCGTGGAGCGCGAGGGAAAGAACCTGCTGGCCGAAGATGGCTCGCACTCGCTGGGTGCTGACATCACCACCGGCTATCCTGAGTTTGACCATGTGCTGGTCAAGAAACTGGGCTGGTGGGATGAGTTGAGCGATGTCGAGAAGACCGCTGCCGAGGGCAAGAACTGGAAAACCGACGCCAGTGGCGGCATCATCCGCGTGGTGATGAAAAACCACGGCTGCCACCCCTTTGGCAATGCCAAGGCGCGCGCCGTGGTATGGAACTTCCCCGATGCGATTCCGCAGCACCGCGAGCCGCTGTTTGGCACCCGCCCCGACCTGGTGGCCAAGTACCCGACGCACGACGACAAGAAGGCTTTTTGGCGCTTGCCCACGCTGTACAAGAGCCTACAGACCAAGGCGGTGTCCGACAAGCTGCACGAGAAGTTTCCACTCATCCTCTCGTCAGGCCGCCTGGTGGAGTACGAGGGCGGCGGCGAAGAAACCCGCTCCAACCCCTGGCTGGCCGAGCTGCAGCAGGAGGCGTTTGTCGAGATCAACCCCAAGGCGGCGGCAGACCGTGGCATTCGCAATGGCGACCGCGTCTGGCTGTCATCACCCACCGGGGCACGCCTGAATGTGCAGGCGCTGGTGACCGAGCGTGTGGGCGCCGATACCTGCTGGATGCCGTTTCACTTCTCGGGCCGTTGGCAGGGCGCCGACATGTTGGCGCACTACCCCAACGGCGCTGCACCCGTGGTGCGCGGCGAGGCGGTCAACACCGCCACCACATATGGCTACGACAGCGTGACCATGATGCAAGAAACCAAGACAACGATCTGTAACGTGGTGAGAGCCTGAGTATGGCCCCCACGCTTTTCACTGCGTGTAATACGCTGCCCCCCGGGGCCGCATTTTGCCTTGGGGCGGCCCTGCGGCAAAACATCCTTCGCTGATTGGAGACGGTATGGCAAGAATGAAATTTATCTGTGACGCCGAGCGCTGCATCGAGTGCAATGGCTGCGTCACTGCCTGCAAGAACGAGCACGAGGTGCCGTGGGGTGTGAACCGTCGCCGCGTCGTCACGCTCAATGATGGTGTGCCGGGCGAGAAGTCGATCTCGGTGGCCTGCATGCATTGCAGCGATGCGCCCTGCATGGCGGTATGCCCGGTCAATTGCTTCTACCGTACCGATGAAGGCGTGGTGCTGCACGACAAGGATGTCTGCATTGGCTGCGGCTACTGCTCCTATGCCTGCCCGTTTGGTGCGCCGCAGTTTCCGTCGCAAGGCACCTTTGGCGTGCGCGGCAAGATGGACAAGTGCACCTTCTGCGCGGGTGGCCCCGAGGCCAATGGCAGCCAGGCCGAGTTCGAGAAGTACGGCCGCAACCGCCTGGCCGAAGGCAAGCTACCGGTGTGCGCGGAAATGTGTTCCACCAAGGCGCTGATCGCCGGTGATGGCGACGTGGTGGCCGACATCTTCCGCAATCGGGTCGTTAAACGCAACAAGGGTGCTGAGGTGTGGGGCTGGGGCACCGCCTATGGCTCCAAGCAAGCCGGTCAACCGGGCGCGACGGCGCCTGAAGGAGCGAAGTCATGAAGCGTCTTACCGCCCTTGTGGCCTTGGCGGCCCTGTCCCTGTTGTCCGCCTGTGGCGAAAAACCTCAGACGATGGGTGGCGTCAAGCAGGACGCAGCGCCCTTCAGTGGTGTGGGCAGCGCGTTTTCGGACGCGCAGTGGAAGCAGCGCGACCGCGCCAGTTGGGAGTCGCATCTCAAGGCCCGCGCGCAGCAGGGGCAGAACGATTACAACCGTATGAATTGAGACCTTGTGGGTCAGATCACTTTGCGCAGCAAACGTGCTCTGACCCCAACTGATTAGGAAGAGCAATGAACAAAACGCTTGCAGTTCTGCTTACCGCCTTGCTGGGTTGGGGCAGTGCCTTGGCGCAGGGGGCGGCCCCCGCACCGGCGGCTGCGTCGGCAACGCCGCCGGCGATTCAAAGCCCGTCCATTCATGACGTCAAGCCCGACGCCAGCAGCGAGCCGGGCTATGCCAAACAGAGCAATGCCGAGCGCGCACAGGTGCAGCCTGGCAACAACGCGCCCTTGTGGCGCCAGGTTGGCGCCGGCGTCACCGGCTACAGCAGCCTGCCCACGCCCGAAGCAGGCAACCTGGTGCAGCCCACCGTCAAGGTGCCTGGGCTGCGCGCCAACAATGCGGGCGAGGTCTGGCGCCAGGTACGCAACCAGTGGATCATTCCCTATGGTGGTGCCTTGTTGCTGATCATCCTGGGTGCCATTGGCGTGTTTTACTGGCGCACTGGTAGTTTGGCTCTGCATGGTGCACCGACCGGGCGGCAGATTGAGCGCTTCACGCCGTTCGAGCGTGCTGCCCACGCTGCCAATGCCATGGCCTTCGTCGTGCTGGCGGTGTCGGGCATCGTGATGGCGTTTGGCAAGTTTTTCATTCTGCCGGTGATCGGCACGGCCTTGTTTGGTTGGCTGACATACGCGCTCAAGACCGCGCACAATTTTGCCGGTCCGGTGTTTGCAGTGTCGCTGTTGGTGGTGATCGCCACCTTCATCAAGGACAACCTGCCACGTTCGGAAGACTTCACCTGGCTGATCCGCGGCGGTGGATTGTTGAGCGAGCATGAGGTCGCCTCGCATCGCTTCAACGCGGGCGAGAAGGTGCTGTTCTGGACCGGCATGCTGGGCCTTGGTTTGATCGTGGTCGGCTCTGGCCTGGTGATGGACAAGCTGGTGCCGGGCTTGCTGTACGAGCGCGGCACCATGCAATTGGCGCACGTCATTCATGCCGTGTCCGCGGTCTTTATGCTGGCCATGATGCTGGGCCATATATACATGGGCACCATTGGGATGGACGGCGCCTACCAGGGCATGAAGACCGGCTATGTGGACGAGACCTGGGCCAAGGAGCACCACGAACTCTGGTACGACGACATCAAGGCCGGCAAGATCCCCGCACAGCGTTCCGCCGATGTGCCCCCCACTCAAACCGTTCAAGCCTGAGAGAGACGCCATGAAACTACTGCATACCCTGCTGCTGATCAGCGGCCTGACGCTGGCGGGCGCACAAGCGGCGCAAGCGAAGCTGCCGGCACCCAGCGACGAGGCCAAGGCCAAGGCCGCTGAGGCCGCCGCCAAGACCGCCTGGGGCGGAAAGCGCGACGCATACCTGTTGTGCAAGTCGCAAGACATGGTGGCGGCGCATCACGCCAAGACCGCCAAGGCTGCTGGCAAGGAAGTCAAGCCCGCGCCAGCCCTGCCACCGTGTGCCGACCCCGGGCCTTTTGTCTACACGCCAGCCGCGCCGGCTGTGGCGGCTACGGCCAGCGCGTCCGTTGCTGCTGCGCCTGCCGCGCCAGCGCCCGCCACCACCGCCGCTGCGGCGCCAGCCAAGAAGCCCTGATTCGGGTTTTGCGCGTAGTGGCAGGCCGATAGCTAGCGCGCCGCACGCACACTTTGATGTAACCTGCAGCCATGACCGCTTCGCCCCTGCCTCGCCTGACCCACGCGCGCCTGCCGCTGACGCGCGAGCTCTGCGCTGTCAACGAATACGGCGAGCTGCAGCACGTCTGGATTCCGGTCGAGCGGGCCTTGACCGTTTACGTGGACAAGCGCGAACTTGTTACCCTGATGACACTGGGCGCGCAGCCCGAGTTGTTGGTGCTGGGTTACTTGCGCAACCAGCGGCTGATCAGCTCGGTGCACGAGGTTGAATCGATCACGGTGGATTGGGAGGTCGGCGCCGCCGCCGTCAAGACGCGCAGCGGCATCGCCAACATCGAGGAAAAGACCGCCAGCAAGGTGGTCACCACCGGCTGCGGCCAGGGCAGTGTGTTTGGCAGCCTGATGGCGGATGTGGACAAGCTGGTACTGCCCGCCGCCACGCTGACGCAGGAACAGTTGTACGGCATCGTCAACGCCATTCGGGTGCAGGACAGCACCTACAAGACGGCGGGCTCGGTGCACGGCTGCGCGCTGTTTCGGGGCGACGAGATGCTGACCTTCGTCGAAGACGTGGGCCGTCACAACGCCATTGACACCATCGCCGGGTGGATGTGGATGCAGGATGTGGAATGGCCCCCACGCTCGGCACTGGCGTGTCCTCGCTGCCCCCCGAGGGGGCCCTCGCGCCTAGGGGCGGCCCGTCGGCGCTTGATGGTGCCCCCACGCTTGTCGCTTCGCGTGCTGCGCTGCCCCCCGAGGGGGCCCTCGCGCCTAGGGGCGGCCCGTCGGCGCTCGATCATGCCGCGAGGATGAGCGGCGCCGACAAGGTGTTCTACACCACCGGGCGCCTGACCAGCGAGATGGTGATCAAGGCCGCGCAGATGGGCATCCCGATCGTGGTCTCGCGCAGCGGCATCACGCAAATGGGCCTGGAAGTCGCGCAGCGCCTGGACCTGTGCGCCATCGGCCGCGCCACCAACAAACGCTTCCTGTGTTTCAGCGGCGCGCAGCGCCTGCAACTCCAGCCCGAACTGGCCGGCGCCAAGCTGCGCGTGGTGGCTTAAGGCGAATGGCCCGTACTTCACGTGTTTACCCAAGAAACTCCAGTTGGCTTGTAGATCGTTGCATGGGGCTGGAACGTCTGAAAAAGAGAGCATGCGCCAATCGGCGGGCGGGGTGAGCAGGCTGCCTGGATCTTCCGTCCCGGCCTGCCTCCCTTGACCTGCGCAGAACATCCGGGCTGCCCAAGTTGCGTGGTTTGTGGGCCTGAGCAAACCGTCCTTCGCAGCAGCAGGGTGGGGACACGCAGAGGTCAGGAGGCCCGGAGCGGGGGACGGCGGTGTGCCCCCGCCTGCGAGTCCAGCACCGCGCCTGCACAAGCCTGACGCGCTCAGAGCGAATGGAGTTTTCCTTGAGTAAGTGCCATTCGGCTTAAGGCTACTGCCGCACGCCAGCGCCGCCCTGGGGCTTGCCGAGTTGTTCGGTGAGCGAACCTGCCAGAGCGTCTGTCCTTGTACGCCAGTCTGGTTCCTTCAGGGCAATGGCCCTGTGGGCATCGCAGGGCGGGGTTGCGGCTAAGCTTGCGGTATGAACATCTCGTTTTGGCGCTTGGGCTGGCGCACCTTGTGGCGTGATCTGCGCGGTGGCGAACTGCGCCTTCTTATGGTGGCGGTGACCCTGGCGGTGGCCTCGCTCACCGCCGTGGGTTTCTTCGCCGACCGGCTCAAGGGCGGTTTGCAGCGCGACGCGCGCGCCTTGCTCGGCGGCGATGCCGTGGTGGCCAGCGATAACCCCACGCCCGAGGCGTTCACCGCCAGAGCGCGAGAGTTGGGGTTGCAGGTGTCCCATACTTTGGGTTTTCCGACCATGGCGCGCGCCACCGATGAGCGCGGTGGCGCCACCAAGCTGGTGGCTCTCAAAGCGGTCGAGTTGGGTTATCCATTGCGCGGCAGTCTGACGGTGAGTACCGATGCCGGGTTACCGGGCCTGCCAACCCGCGATGTTCCGACCGCCGGCGAAGCCTGGGTGGAGGGTCCCTTGCTCGATGCGTTGGGTGTGCAAGTGGGAGACCAATTGCTGTTGGGCAATACCAGCCTGCGCGTGAGTCGGGTGATTGTGACGGAGCCCGACCGCGGTGCGGGCTTCATGAGTTTTTCGCCTCGCGTGATGATCGCGCAGGCCGACCTTGTTGCCAGTGGCCTGATTCAGCCCGCCAGCCGCATCAGCTACCGCTTGGCGGTGGCCGGTGCGGATGATGCGGTGGCGAGCTTCGTGGCCTGGGCCAGCGCCGAAACCAAGAAACCCAACGTGCGCGGCTTGCGCGTCGAGTCGCTCGAAGGCGGGCGCCCGGAAATGGCTCAAACGCTGGAGCGCGCCGAGAAGTTTCTGAGCCTGGTGGCCCTGCTGGCCGCGCTGCTGAGTGCCGTGGCCGTGGCGCTGGCGGCGCGCGGCTTTGCTGCGGGTCACTTGGACGACTGCGCCATGTTGCGTGTGCTGGGTTTGGGCCAGCGTCATATTGCTTGGCCTACACCTTCGAGTTTGCGCTGGTCGGGCTGTTTGCCAGTGCGTTGGGCGTGGTCATCGGCTTTGCCGTGCACTATGTGTTTGTACTGCTGCTGTCTGGGTTGGTGGCGGCGGTGTTGCCGGCGGCCACCATCTGGCCAGTGCTGTTTGGCGTTGGCATGGGCATGACCTTGTTGCTGGCCTTCGGCTTGCCGCCGGTGCTGCAACTCGCTCAGGTGCCGCCCTTGCGTGTGATCCGGCGCGATGTGGGTAACCTGCGCCCGGCCTCGCTGGGCGTGCTGGCCGTGGGGGTGCTCGGGTTTGCCGCGCTGTTGATGGTGGCCAGCCGTGACATGACGCTGGGTCTGATCGCCGTGGGTGGTTTTGCGGCCGCGGTGGCGGTCTTTGCCATCAGCAGTTGGCTGGCAGTCAAGCTGCTGCGCCGCGTGGTCAACGAGCGCACCGCGCCGCGCTGGATGGTGCTGGCCACGCGCCAGATCTCGGCGCGCCCGGCCTATGCGGTGGTGCAGGTCAGTGCCCTGGCGGTGGGCTTGCTGGCGCTGGTGCTGCTGGTCTTGCTGCGCACCGATTTGATCAGCAGTTGGCGCAAGGCCACGCCGCCCGATGCACCGAACCGCTTTGTCATCAATGTGATGCCCGAGCAGGGCGAGGCCTTCGTCAAGACGCTGAAGGAAGCGGGGGTGAGCGGCTACGACTGGTACCCCATGATCCGGGCGCGCCTGGTGGCGGTTAATGGCAAGCCTACCAACCCGGACGACTTTGCCGACGACCGCGCCAAGCGCCTGCTGGACCGCGAGTTCAACCTCTCGCACAGCGCGGCCAGGCCGCCCCACAACGAGATAGTGCAAGGGCAATGGATCGAGGACGAGACCGACAGCGTCAGCATCGAGGAAGGCATTGCCAAGACGCTCAACGTCAAGCTGGGCGACGTGCTGCGCTTCGACTTTGGCGGCATGCAACTGGATTCGAAAGTGACTTCGGTGCGCAAGGTTGACTGGGGCTCGATGCGTGCCAACTTCTTTGTGATGTATCCGGTGGCCAGGCTGCCTGGCGTGCCGGCAACTTACATGGGGGCCTTCCGGGCGCCCACCACCAAGGGCTTCGACAACGCGCTGGTGCGCCAGTTTCCCAACATCACCAACGTCGACATGAGCAACACCATTGCCCAGGTGCAGCGCGTGCTCGATCAGGTGATCGCCGCAGTGGAGTTCTTGTTTGCCTTCACCCTGGCGGCCGGTCTGGTGGTGTTGTTTGCCTCGGTCACCGCCACGCGTGAGGAGAGGGCGCGGGAATTCGCCATCATGCGCGCCGTGGGCGCGCGCAGCAGCCTGTTGCGCCAGGTGCAGCGCGCCGAGCTGATGGGCGTGGGTTTACTGGCTGGTTTTCTGGCCTCGATGATGGCTGCAGTAGTTGGCTGGGCGCTGGCGCGCTACGTGTTTGGCTTCGAGTGGACGGTCTCGCCTTGGGCCGTGCTGGTGGGTGCGCTGGTCGGCGCCGTGCTGGCCCTGGCGGCAGGCTGGTGGGGTCTGCGCGAGGTGCTGCGCCGCCCCGTGGTGGATACGCTACGGCGTTCGGCGGAGTAGTGATGCTACGCAATTCATAGCGATAGGTAAATGCTGGATATAGGCGACAGCCTGTTTTTGCCAATGGCCAACGGTGGAAACGGCTAGTGCAGTGTTGCGCGCTATCTGGAGCATATAACCGTGTCGATTGCCGGCAAGCCGTCAAGCGCAGTCGCACGACGATCTATGACAGACAAATCTCCGAAGCTACCAGTTGACGCAATAGGTGCGATCCAGTCTGCCCGATAGTTCGTTCAGGGTCGCACTTTGCCTGCGGGACGCTCGCCGCGCGACGCCAGAGCCGGCAGCCCTCATGGTGCGGGTACGCACAAATCGGGCTACCGGCTCTGGCGTCGCGGCGAGCTTGCGGATCTGGTGCGGCCTTACCTCAAAACCAGGTTTGAAACCAGAATTGTCGCCACTACTGCTGCCGCCAGCATTGAGCGCTCATGACCCTGCGCGCGCCATGCCTTTTCGACTCGCCGTGACGAGGCTGGCCGGGGACCGATTTGTGCGTACCCGCACCATGAGGCCACGGCCAGCCTCGTCACGGCAGGCACACGCGCCAACCCGGCAACGGGAGCTGCACGAACCTACTTTTGCGCCTAGCCTTGGAGAAAAATCTACCGGTTAGATTTATTCCATCAAGTGCGCAACACTGCACTAGCCAGCGGCTCTCACCGGCGCCAGTAACACCACCAGCGCACCCGCGCCACCGTCGGCCGGCTTGGCCTGTACAAAAGCCAGCACCTCGACCTTTTGCACCAGCCAGTTGTAGACCCGGCGCTTGAGCACAGGTGCCTTTCCAGGCGAGCCAAGGCCCTTGCCGTGGATGATGCGCACGCAGCGCAGGCCTTGCTGGTTGGCTTCGCGGATGAAAGCGCCCAGGCGCTCGCGGGCATCTTCGACGCGCAGACCATGCAGGTCGAGCTGGCGCTGGATCGTCCAGTCGCCGCGGCGCAGCTTGCGCGGAATGTCCACACCCAGGCCGGGACGCAGAAAGCTCAGTTGCTCGTCCACATCGAGCAGCGTGCCAACATCGAACGCGTCGCTGAGCGACTCTTGCAGCGCGGCTTGTTCGTCCAGCTCGCGCTGCATCACGGCGGGTGGCGCGCGTTTCTTGCCTTGGACCGCATGCCCCTTGTCGGGCAGGCGTTGCACCGGGCCGGCCGCGCGCACGAACAAGTCACGCTCGCTGGTCTGCTGCTTGGCGGCCTTGATCCGGGTCTGGGCCTGCTGCGCGTCTTTTTTGACCTGTTCCTCGATCGCCCGCTTGACTTGCTTGAGATCGGCCAGGCTTTTGATCGAAACCGGCTTGCCACTCACAACAGGCCCGACTCGGCAAAGGAAAACGCCAGACCGGGTGCCACCACGACGTGGTCGAGCACCCGCACGTCGATAAGGGCCAGCGCGGCCTTGAGGGTTTGGGTCAACGCCTCGTCGGCGCGTGAGGGTTGCACCGTGCCGCTGGGGTGGTTGTGCGCCAGCACCACGGCGGCAGCTTGGTGGTGCAGGGCGCGCAACACCACTTCGCGCGGATAGACGCTGGTCTGGGTCAGCGTGCCGCGAAACAGTTCTTCCATCGCCTGCAGTCGGTTTTGTGAGTCCAGGAACAGCACCGCAAACACCTCATGCGGGCGCGCCGCCAGGTGCAGCTTCACATACTGCTTGACGGTGTCCGGTGTGGCGAACACAGTGCGCTCGCGCAGTTGCTGGGTCATGGCGCGGCGCGCCAGTTCCAGCACGGCGACCACCTCGGAGCGTTTCGCTGGACCCAGGCCCTTGACGCGTTTTAGATCGTCGGCGCTGGCCTGCAGCAGGCCAGCGATGCCGTCAAAGCCGCCGTCGACCCCCTTGCTGGAGCCGATTTGCAGCAGTTCGTCAGCCATTTGCAGCACATTCTTGCCCGGCAGGCCAGTGCGCAGCAGGATTGCCAACAGTTCCACATCGCTCAGGGCCCCTGGGCCGCGGGCCAGCAACTTCTCGCGTGGGCGCGCATCGGGGGGCAGGTCGCTTAGGGGCATGCGTGTTTCCAATCAGTTCGGGGCGAGCAGATGCCCTGTCCCACAAGCTTCTTACAATAGACCCCAGTTTATTCGCCAAAGCGCAGCCTGCCGGCGCGCGCTCCCCAACTCCATGACCAGCACTGCCGCCGCCGTTCAGGCGGGCTCTTTTTTGACTTTGCATTACCGTCTGGCCGGGCCGATGGGTGATGTGGTCAACACCTTTGTCGCCAAGCCCGCCACGCTGACGCTGGGTACGGGTGAGTTGTCCCCGGCGCTGGAGCAGTATCTGCTGGGCCTGACGGAAGGCCAGCGCGCCACTTTTGAGCTGCCAGCCGGATTGGCCTTCGGGCAGCGCAGCGCCGACATGCTGCAGTGGCTTTCGCGCAAGGAACTGGCGGATCTGGGTGATCCGGCTGAGCATTATGCGGTGGGTGATGTGCTGCACTTTCCCACCCCCGACGGTCAGGGCCAATTTGCTGGCACGGTGCAGGGTTTGCGTGACGATGCTGGCGCTGCGGCCGTGCTGTTTGACTTCAACCACCCGCTGGCAGGGCAGCCGGTGACGTTTGAAGTGCTGGTGATTGGCATTCTGTGAACACAACTTTCAACACCGCTACGCCAAAGGCGACCTTGAGCGACGCCGGGCCGCCCCAAGGCGCGAGGCCCCCTCGGGGGAAGCGAGGACACGCCAGTGCCGAGCGTGGGGGTGGGCATTGTGCTGGCGGAGCCGCGCGGCTTCTGTGCCGGCGTGGACCGGGCGATTGAGATCGTCGAGCGAGCCCTTCACAAGTTCGGGCGCCCGATCTATGTGCGTCACGAAATCGTGCACAACACGTATGTCGTGGGCGACCTCAAGGCCAAGGGCGCAATCTTCATCGAAGAGCTGTCCGATGTGCCGCCCGGTGCGACGCTGGTGTTCTCGGCGCACGGTGTCAGCCGCGCGGTGCATGACGAGGCGCGCGCGCGCGGCTTCACGATTTTCGATGCCACCTGTCCGCTGGTGACCAAGGTGCACGTGGAGGTGGCCAAGCTGCACAAAGAGGGCTTTGAATTCATCATGATCGGTCACAAGGGGCACCCGGAAGTGGAGGGCACCATGGGCCAGCTCGACAGCGGCATCCACCTGGTCGAGAGCGTGGCTGACGTGGCCAAAGTGCAGCCCCTGCAGACCGACAAGCTGGCGGTGGTGACACAGACCACGCTGAGCGTGGATGACGCCGCCGAAATCACGGCTGCCATCCGCTCGCGTTTCCCGAAGGTGCGCGAACCCAAACAGCAAGACATCTGCTATGCCACGCAAAACCGCCAGGACGCGGTCAAGGTGATGAGCCCGCAGGTGGACATTGTGATCGTGGTGGGCAGCCCCACCAGCTCCAACAGCAACCGCCTGCGCGAGGTGGCGCGCAAGCTCGGCACCGAGAGCTACATGGTCGACAGCGCCGATGAATTGCAGGCGGCCTGGTTCGAGGGTCGTCGCCGCGTCGGGCTGACCGCTGGCGCCTCCGCACCCGAAGTGCTGGTGCAGCAAGTGATAGACCGTCTGCGTGCCCTGGGCGCCGTGTCAGTGCGTACCCTGCACGGCACTCAGGAGACCATCAAGTTTCCGCTGCCCAAAGGTCTCAAGCGCGCCAGCGAACACGACTGAAGCCGCTCCCTCTCTTTTGACTACCCACGACTGATTGCCCCATGTTAGACATTACTCTGCTGCGAAAAGACCTGGATTCGGCCGTTGCCCGGCTGGAGACCCGCAAGAAGCCCCAAGCCTTTCTGGACGTGGCCGCTTTTCGTGCGCTGGAGAGCGAACGCAAGACGATTCAGGCCCGCACCGAAGAACTGCAGGCACAGCGCAACACCTTGTCCAAGCAGATTGGCCAACTCAAGGCCAAAGGACCGGCAGGCCAGGCCGAGGCTGACGCCGCGATGGCACAAGTGAGCGCCTTCAAGACGGAGCTGGAGCAGTCGGCCGCGCGGCTGGAACAAATCCAGGCGCAATTGCAGTCACTGCTGCTGGCGGTGCCCAACCTGCCTCACGAAAGCGTGCCCGTCGGTGCTGATGAGCACGCCAACGTGGTGCTGCGCAGTTGGGGTACGCCGCGCGCCATGGACTTCGCGGTGAAGGATCACGTTGATGTCGGCACCCCGTTGGGGCTGGACTTTGACCTGGGCGTAAAGCTCACCGGTTCGCGCTTCACTGTGATGAAGGGCCAGATTGCGCGCCTGCACCGCGCGCTGGCCCAGTTCATGCTGGATGTGCAGACGCTGGAGCACGGCTACACCGAGTGCTACACACCTTACATTGTCAACGCCGACAGCCTGCGCGGCACTGGCCAGTTACCCAAGTTCGAGGGCGACTTGTTCGCTGCCAAAAAGGGTGGCCAGGAGGGCGAAGAAGTGCCCGACAACGCCGCCCTGTACCTGATTCCCACCAGCGAAGTGCCGCTGACCAACTTCGTGCGCGATGTGGTGCTGGCTGAGGCGCAATTGCCGGTCAAACTGACGGCCCACACGCCGTGTTTTCGTTCTGAAGCCGGCAGCTACGGCCGCGACACCCGCGGCATGATCCGCCAGCACCAGTTCGACAAGGTCGAAATGGTGCAGATCGTGCACCCCGAGCAAAGCTACGCGGCACTGGAGGAGATGACCGGTCATGCCGAGGCGGTTTTGCAGAAGCTTGGTTTGCCCTACCGGGTGATGGCCCTGTGCACCGGCGACATGGGTTTCGGCGCCAGCAAGACGCATGACCTGGAGGTTTGGTTGCCCGCGCAGAACACCTACCGCGAGATCAGCTCGGTGTCCAACTGCGAGGCTTTTCAGGCGCGGCGCCTGCAGGCCCGCTTCAAGAACGCGCAGGGCAAGAACGAACTGGTGCACACCCTCAACGGCTCGGGCCTGGCGGTGGGGCGCACGCTGGTGGCGGTGCTGGAGAACTACCAGAACGCCGACGGCTCGGTGACGGTGCCTGAGGTACTGCGGCCCTATCTGGGTGGTCTGCAGGCGCTCAGGCCCTGAGCTTGCGCGCGAGTGCCGCGGCTACATAAAGCGCGCGGCCAGTTCTTTCATGATCTCGTTGGTGCCGCCGTAGATGCGTTGCACCCGCGCGTCGGTGTAGAGCTGGGCAATCGGGTACTCACTCATGTAGCCATAGCCGCCAAAGAGCTGCAGGCACTCGTCGATCACCTTGCATTGCTGGTCGGTCACCCAATACTTGAGCAGCGCCGCGCGGTCCACCCCGAGCTTGCCCTGCAGGTGCGCCACCATCGCCGCATCCACCATGGCGCGCGCCGCTAGCACGGTGGCCTGCACCTCGGCCAGCTTGAAGCGGGTGTTCTGAAAGCTCCAGATCGGTTTGCCAAAGGCCTGGCGTTCCTTGGCGTAGGCCACGGTGTCGGTCAGCGCACGCTCCATCGCGCCAATGCCACCCAGCGCGACCATCAGGCGTTCCTGGGGCAACTCTTGCATCAACTGGAAGAAGCCCTGGCCCTCGCCACCACCGAGCAAGTTGGCGGCGGGTACCCGCACATCATCGAAGAACAGCTCGGAGGTGTCTTGGGATTTGAGGCCAATCTTGTCGAGCATGCGGCCACGGCGAAAGCCCTGCGCACCCTCGGTCTCCAACGCCAGTAGCGACATGCCCTTGGCGCCTTTGGTCTCGGCCGCATTGGCGCCGTCGGCGGCCACCGTGCGGCAGGCGACGATGATCAGGTTGGCATTCTGGCCATTGGTGATGAAGGTCTTCTGGCCACTGAGCACATAGTGCTCGCCATCGCGCCGCGCGGTGGTGCGGATGGCTTGCAGGTCGGAGCCGGTACCCGGTTCGGTCATGGCAATGGCGGTGATGAGTTCGCCCGTGGCCATCTTGGGCAACCAGCGCTGCTTCTGGGCCTCGGTGCCGTAGTGCAGGATGTAGGGCGCAACGATGGCCGAGTGCAGGCCGCCGCCAAAGCCGCTGAGGTTGGCACGTGCCTGCTCGATGATCAGTACCGCCTCGTGACCAAAGTCGCCGCCGCCACCACCGTAGGCTTCGGGCACGGCGGCGCACAACATGCCTTGCTGGCCGGCCTCCAACCAGGTGTCGGCGCCCATCTTGCCGGCCTTGTTCCATTCGGGTACGCGGGGCACCCAGCGCTCGTTGAAAAAGCGCCGCACCGAGTCTTGCAACATGCGATGCTCTTCGGTCATCCAGGTGGAGGTGAAATTGTCAATGGCCATAGCAGGGTGCCCGGCGGCGCGCGGCGCAAGCCGCTTGACCGGGAGTCAGGTGGAGGGGTTGGCGGTGCGCCGACGTGCTTCCAGATGACGCTTGCAGCTGGCGTTGATGACGCGCAGCTCGGCCAGCGTCTCGTCGATCTGGGCGCGTTTTCTTTCCAGCTCGGCGATCGCCGTATCGGTGCGGTCGATCACATAGGTGAGCTGTTGCGAGCGGCCTTCGCCGTGGTCGCCGTACAAGTCGAGGTAGCGCTTGATCTCCGACAACTGCGAGCCGATTGCCTTGGCCCGCAGGATCAGCGCCAGGCGGGCCCGGTCGCGCCGGGTGTAGACGCGTGCGCCATTGATGCGCCGCGGCGACAGCAGGCCCTTGTCTTCGTAGAAGCGCAGGGCGCGCAGGGTGATGCCGAACTCCTGGCACAGCTCGGTGATGCCAAACAGCTCGGTGCTGGCATCAAGCCGGTGCGCATCGACAAAAGCCTGCGCGTCGATGGCCCCAGGTGCTGGAGCTGTCGGCACGGCCACACTTCGCGCGCCAGAGCGCGAGGACTTTGATTTCGCAGTCGAGCTAGGCACCGCCGTGGACATCAGGTGCCGCGCTCAGATCACGCGCTGCAGGCGCATGGCGACACTCATGTCGCCGGTGACCTTGAGTTTGCCCATCATGAAGCCGGTGGCGGGCTCCAGGTCGCCCGTCAGCATGGCGTTGAGGTTCTCCAGCGTGATGCCCACGGTGCAGTCGGCGTCAGCGTTGCTGTTGCTGACCGAATTGGGGGTGGACTTGCCGTCGATGTAGACCACGCCGTCATCGCCGCAGTCGAACTTGAGGGTGGCGTTGAGGCCGCTGTCGGCGCCGACTTTGGTGCGGATGGCTTGGGTGCAGGCTTCGAGGTTCATGGTGATCTTCCAGATAAACAGTTGCAGGGTTGAGGAGAGTCGGCCCGCAGGCACTGACTGCGTCGGAATGCTATCAGCATCACCTGACGCATGGCACAGTATAAACCCCTAAACGATATCTGGTTGACGTTAACGTTACCTTGTTGTCTAATTCGGCAAGCTTTCACAGGACGACCGCTCATGCCCGCACTACTTTCCAAGATCAAAACCAGCTCCGAGGCGTTCGCGGCTAATGCGCGGCGCATGGGCGAACTGCTGGCTGAGGTGCAGCGCCTGGAGCAAATGGTGATCGCCGAGTCCGAGTCCAAGCGCGACAAGTTCGAGAAGCGCGGGCAACTGCTGCCGCGTGAGCGAGTGGCGCGTCTGCTGGACCGGGGGTCGCCGTTTCTGGAAATCAGCCGCCTGGCTGGTCTCAACATGCACGACGACGATGGCAAGAAGTCGGTGCTGGGCGGCGGCTCGATCGTCGGTATTGGGGTGGTGGCAGGCAAGCGGTGCTGGTGTCGGCCAGCGACAGCGCGGTCAAGGGCGGCACGGTGGCGCCGATGGGCCTGAAGAAGGCCTTGCGCGCGCAGGAGATCGCCCGCGAGAATAAGTTGCCCGTCCTCTATCTGGTGGAGAGTGGCGGCGCCAACCTGATGTACCAGAGCGAGATCTTCATCGAAGGCGGGCGCACCTTTGCCAACCAGGCGCGCATGTCGGCGGCCGGTGTGCCGCAGATATCCGTGGTGCATGGCTCCAGCACCGCGGGCGGCGCCTACCTGCCGGGGTTGTCGGACTACGTCATTCTTGTGCGTGGTCGCTCCAACATCTTTCTGGCCGGGCCGCCCTTGGTCAAGGCCGCCATTGGCGAGGACTGCACGGAAGACGAAATCGGCGGGGCCGAGACCCATGCGCAGGTCACCGGCCTGGGTGAGTACCTGACCGAGGACGATGCCCACGCGATTGCGATGGCGCGCGAGGTGATGGACAAGCTCAATTGGGATGTGACGCCCGCCGCCGCATCCTTCGCCGAGCCGCTGTATGACGAGCAGGAACTGATGGGCCTGGTGCCGGCCGATGATCGCGAACCCTACGATGTGCGCGAGGTGATTGCGCGCTTGGTCGATGGCTCGGACTTTCTCGAATTCAAGGCCCAGTATGCGGCGGAGACGATGTGCGGTCACGCCCGCATCCACGGTCAATTGGTGGGCATTCTGGGCAACAACGGCCCGATCCAGCCCAATGGCTCGACCAAGGCGGCGCAGTTCATCCAGTTGTGCGACCAGAGCGGCACGCCTTTGGTTTTTTTGCAGAACACCACGGGTTACATGGTCGGCTCGGTGGCCGAGCGCAGCGGTGCCATCAAACACGGCTCCAAGATGATCCAGGCGGTGGCCAACGCACGGGTGCCCAAGTTCACGATCGTGTTGGGCGGCTCCTTTGGTGCGGGCAACTACGGCATGTGTGGTCGTGGTTTTGATCCGCGTTTCATCTTCTCCTGGCCCACCGCGCGCACGTCCGTGATGGGCGGCGCCCAGGCCGCCAAGGTGATGGACATCGTCAACCGCGCCAAGATCGAGCGCAGTGGTATGGCGGCCAACGAAGAAGCGCTGAAAGCCATGTCCGACGGGCTGCGCCAGCGCCTGGACAAGGAATCGTCGGTGCTGTTTGGCACCGCCCGCCTGTGGGACGACGGCATCATCGACCCGCGCGACACGCGCCGCCTGCTGGGCCTGTGCCTGGCGCTGGCAGCTGAGGCGCAGGCGCGAGCGCTGCACCCCAACACCTTTGGCGTGGCGCGCATGTGAGCCATGCGCAAACCACCGAAATACCTCGGCCCCCTTGTCGCCGGACCTCGCCGTCTCCGGCCGAAGCGTCGATCACCCGCCAACCACCATGGATTCCCCTGCGCCGCAATGACGAATCGACCTACCTCCACGAAAGAAGCCCATGAAGTTCACCTCTGAACACGAACAGATTGCCGACACCGTGCGCAAGTTTGTCGCCAACGAGATCAACCCGCATCTTCCGGCGTGGGAGGCGGCGGGCCAGTTCCCCGCGCACCAGGTGTTCAAGAAGATGGGCGATCTGGGGCTGCTGGGTATCAAGTACCCCACCGAATACGGTGGCATGGGCCTGGACTTCAGCTACTCGATGGTGATGGCCGAGGCGCTGGGTGAATGCAACGCGGGTGGTGTGCCGATGGCCATTGGTGTGCAGACCGACATGTGTACCCCGGCGCTGGCGCGCTTTGGCTCGGATGAGTTGCGCCGTGAATTCCTCGCGCCGAGCATCGCGGGTGACATGGTCGGCTGTATTGGCGTGAGCGAGGTCGGTGGCGGCTCCGATGTGGCCGCGCTCAAGACCACGGCGCGCAAGGATGGTGCTGACTATGTGATCAACGGCTCCAAGATGTGGATCACCAACGGCATGCAGGCCGACTGGTGCTGCCTGCTGGCCAACACCTCCGAGGGTGCGGTGCACAAGAACAAGTCGCTGATCATGGTGCGCCTGGACAGCCCCGGTGTGACGCGGCAGAAGATCGAGAAGATCGGCATGCACTCCAGCGACACGGCGCAACTGTTTTTTGACAACGTGCGCGTGCCGCAGCGCAACCTGATCGGGCAGGAGGGCATGGGCTTCATGTTCCAGATGCTGCAGTTCCAGGAGGAGCGCCTCTACGGCGCGGCTGGCTGCCTGCGTTCGCTGGACCGTCTGATTGACCAGACCATCGATTACACGCGCCAACGCCAGACCTTTGGCAAACCGATCCTGCACAACCAGGTGGTGCACTTCCGCCTGGCCGAGCTGCGCACCGAGGTGGAGGCGCTGCGCGCCTTGACCTACCGCGCGGTGGAGTCCTATGTCTCCGGCAAAGATGTCACCAAGCTGGCCTCGATGGCCAAGCTCAAGGCCGGGCGCCTGAGCCGCGAGGTGGCCGACAGTTGTTTGCAGTACTGGGGCGGCATGGGCTTCACGGCCGACAACCCGATCTCGCAGGCCTACCGCGACGGGCGGCTGATCTCCATCGGCGGCGGCGCCGACGAGATCATGCTGGGCATCATCTGCAAACTCGAAGGCACGTTGCCGGGCAAGGTTTGAGCGGTATCACACGATGACCGACACGAACCCCCACGCGAACGAGTCGATGGCGACATACGAGACACTGGCAACCCGGCGAGAGGGCGCGGTGCTGCACGTCACATTGAACCGCCCCGAGAGCCGCAATGCCATGTCGCTGCGCATGGTGCAGGAATTGCAAACCGTGCTGCAGCAAGCAGAGCAGGGCGGCGCGGTGCGGGTGCTGGTGCTGCGCGGTGCTGGTGGCCATTTCTGTGCTGGCGGCGACTTGAAGGACATGGCGGCGGCCCGTATGCGCGCCATGCAGGAGCCCGTGGCGTCGGCGCAGGGCGCGCCAAGCGCCGACCCGGTGGCCGAGGTCAATGCACGCTTCGGTGAGCTGTGTGTGGCCTACGCCAACACGCCGTTGGCCGTGGTGGCGGTGACCGAAGGCACCGTGATGGGTGGCGGCTTTGGTCTGGCCTGTGTGGCCGATGTGACACTGGCCTGCACCTCGGTGGTGTTCCGACTGCCCGAGACCAGCCTGGGCGTGGTGCCCGCGCAGATCGCACCCTTTCTGGTGGAGCGCTTGGGGTACTCACAGGCCAAGCGGCTGGCCGTGACTGGGGGACGGCTGGCGGCGGCCGAGGCGCTGCGCGTCGGCCTGGTTCATGCCGTGCACGAGCCCGACCAATTGGACGAAGCGCTGACAGCGGTGTTGGCCGACATCCTGGCTTGTGCACCGGGCGCACTGGCGGCCACCAAGGCCCTCATCGCCAAAGCGCGCTGGAGACCGGCCGCGGAGCTGGTGGCCCACGCCGCCACCGTGTTCTCGCATGCCGTGCAAAGCAGCGAGGGCATGGAAGGCACGACGGCCTTTCTTCAAAAGCGCAAACCAAACTGGGTGCCTACATGAGTTTTTCCAAAGCCCGAGTGAACGCAGGAAGTCCGGGGGGCAGGGCGCTTTGCGTAGGTAAAGGAGGAGGCCGCGCAGCGGTCGGGGGACACGGGGCAAAGCGCGCTGCGCCCCAGACGTATTCAGAGGTGTTCGATGTTTAACAAAATTCTCATCGCCAATCGGGGTGACCAGCCGCGTAGCGGCGCAGCGGCGAAGCCACATTGCATGGTGCGCGCAGCGCACGCAGGCGATTGCACCCCGATGGAGGTACAGCATGTTTAGCAAAATACTGGTCGCCAATCGGGGTGAAATCGCTTGCCGCGTCATTCGCACGGCGCGCGCGCTGGGCTACCGCACCGTGGCAGTGTTCAGCGACGCCGACCGCCTGGCGCCGCACGTACAGCAGGCCGACGAGGCGGTGCACATTGGTGGCTCGCCGGCAGCGGACTCCTACCTGCGTATTGACGCGCTGCTGGGGGCCGCGCGCAAGACCGGCGCGGACGCGATTCATCCCGGCTACGGCTTTCTGAGCGAGAACGCCGCTTTTGCGCAAGCCTGTCAGGACGCCGGTCTGGTCTTCATCGGCCCGCCCGCTTCGGCCATCACCGCCATGGGCGACAAGGCGCTGGCCAAGCGGCGCATGCTGGCGGCACGAGTGCCCTGCGCACCGGGCTACCTCGGTGAGGAGCAGGACGACACGCGCCTGCACGAGGAGGCGCGAAAGCTCGGCTTCCCGCTGCTGGTCAAGGCGGTGGCGGGCGGCGGCGGGCGTGGCATGCGGCTGGTGCGCCAGGCCAGCGAATTGGCGCAGGCCATCAGCGGTGCACGGCGCGAGGCGCAGAGCGCCTTTGGTGACGGCACGCTGATGCTGGAGCGCTTGATCGACAACGGGCGCCACATCGAGATCCAGGTGTTTGCCGACGCGCATGGCAACGCGGTGTATCTTGGCGAGCGCGACTGCACCGCGCAGCGGCGCCGGCAGAAAGTCATCGAGGAGGCGCCCTCGGCAGTGGTCAGTCCGGCCATGCGCGAGGCCATGGGGCGTGACGCCGTGGCGGCCGCCCTGGCGGTGGGCTACCGGGGTGCGGGCACGGTGGAATTCATCGTCGATGCCGAGCTCAAGCACTACTTCCTGGAGATGAACACCCGCCTGCAAGTCGAGCACCCGGTGACCGAGCTGGTGACCGGCTTCGATCTGGTCGAGTGGCAGTTGCGCGTGGCGGCCGGGCAGCCTTTGCCGGCGCGCCAGGACCAGATTGAACTCAAGGGTCACGCCATCGAGGCGCGCCTGTATGTGGAGGACCCGTATGCCGGCTTTGCCCCGCAGACCGGCACGGTGTTGCACTGGCAGCCCGCAGCGGCCTTGCACGCGGGCGTGCGCATCGACGACGGCATTGTCGAAGGCGGCTTGATCTCTCCCTACTACGACCCCATGGTGGCCAAGATCATCGTGCACGGGCGCGACCGCGATGATGCGATTCGCCGGTTGCGCGCGGCATTGCAGAACGCGCCCTTGCTGGGCTTGCGCAACAACGGCCGCTTCCTGGCCGACCTGGTGGACCACCCGGCCTTTCGCTCGGCCACCATGACCACCACGCTGATCGATGCGTGGCAGGAGCAGGGCGAAGCGTTGCTGCAACGGCCAGTGGCTGGCGATGTGCACTGGTGCCTGGCGGCCGCCGCGCTGGCGATGAAGCAGGGTGCCGGCTGGCGTGCCGACAGCGTGGCGGCGTTCGGTCTGCCGGTGCGCTGCGACGAGGTGCAACAACTGCTGCGGGTGCAACCCGACCGGCATGGCTCGGTGCAGGTGACGCTGGGCGCTGCCGTGCACAAGGTGTGCATTCTCAGCCATGAGGGCGCGCGACTGCGCTTCGAGATGGATGGGGTCATTCGCAGCGCGGTGGCGGTGCACCATCAGCATGCACTGCATCTGGCGCTGGACGGTGACTCGTTCGTGTTCAGCGAAGTGTCGGCGTTCCCAGACAGCAACGCCGTTCAGGATGCGACGCGGGCGCTGTCGCCGGTGGCGGGCAAGGTGACGCAGATTGCGGTGGCGCTGGGCGACGCGGTGCAGGAAGGCCAGGCGCTGGTCTGCGTGGAAGCCATGAAGATGGAAATGTGGCTCAGCGCCCAGGCAGCGGCACCGTCAGCGCGGTTCACACCGCCCTGGGTGAGCAGGTTGAATCGGGCGCACTGTTGATTGAACTCGACCTATCTTGATCACTTCAGGACAGGGCTGGCTCACTTCGTGTAGCCGCGGTCTGTCCCGCAACGCTACAGCAAAGGAGACATCATGGACAAAGCAATTCTGACCTGCGCCCTTACCGGCGTGCTGACCAACCCCAAGCAATACCCGGTGCCGGTCACCCCGGCCCAGATGGCGGCGCAGGCGCGAGAGGCGTTCAACGCTGGGGCCTCCATCATGCACGTGCACGTGCGCATGCAAGACGAGGGCATGGGGCACATGCCCTCGTGGGACCCCGATGTGGCCGAGGCGGTGGTCGGTGCCATCCGCGCGGCTTGTCCGGCGTCATCATCAACCTCACCACCGGCGTGGTTGGCAAGGACATTTCTGGCCCGCTGGCGTGCATTCGCCGTGTCAAGCCGGAGATTGCCGCCTGCAACGCAGGCAGTTTGAACTACCTCAAGATCAAGGATGACGGCCAGTGGGCCTGGCCGCCGATGGTGTTCGACAACCCGGTCTCCAAGGTACAGCAGTTCCTGGATGTGATGACCGAGTGCCATGTGCACCCGGAGTTCGAATGCTTCGACGTCGGCATCGTGCGTGCGGTTGGCATGTACCTCAAGGCCGGCATGCTCCAAGCCCGAGATGGGTCGCGCGGAGTACAACCTGGTGATGGGCGTCGCCTCCGGCATGCCCTGCGACGCCGATCTGCTGGCGCTGCTGCCCCGCTGGATGGCGCCGGGCAGTGTGTGGCAAAGCACCCTGATTGGGCGCGCGGAGATCTGGCCGGTGCACCAGGCCACCGCCGAGCTGGGTGGCATGCTGCGTACCGGCCTGGAAGACACCTTTTATTTGCCCAGCGGTGATCGGGCGGGGGGGCAACGGGGTGCTGATCGAGGCACTGGCTCAATGCGCCCAGCGTGCCAGCCGCGCTATTGCCAGCCCGGCTGAAGCGCGAACCATGCTGGGCCTGCGCGCCTGACGCCGCACCGCTTGATTCCGGGCCGCCCAAGTGGGCGGTGATATTGGTTGAAACGCGGCGCGCAACACAGCGCAGACGCAAGGAGAGCGTAGTGTCAGTCACCTCGACCCCCCCAGTGAACATTGCAGGCGTCGAATTCGTTTGCACACCGCAGCGCCTTCTGCAAACCGCCCAGCGCCTGGGCGGTGCCGCGGCCTACCATGTGCGTGGCGAGCAGGGCTGGCAAGCCACCAATTGGACCGACTATGCTCAGCAGGTGCAGTGCGCCGCACGCGCGCTGGTGGCGCTGGGCGTCAAGCCTGGCGACGCTGTCTGCGTGCTGGGCTTCAACCGCCCCGAGTGGATCATCATGGACCAGGCCGCGATGATGGTCGGTGCGGTGGCGGCCGGCATCTACTGGACCAGCGCTGCCAGCGAGGTTTCGTACATCATCGACCACAGCGGCTGCTCGGTGCTGCTGGCCGAGAACGACGCGCAGTGGGCCAAAGTGGCGCAATGCCGCGCCGAACTGCCCCGCTTGCGCCGCGTGGTGATGATGCGTGGCGCCACAGCCGACGACGACCTGCAGCTTGCGTGGAACGACTTCATGGCGCTGGGCGAGGCGCGCCATCAGGCCGAGGTGGACCGTCGCCTGGCGGCGCTGCGCCCCGACGATTTGGGCACGCTGATCTACACCTCGGGCACCACCGGTGCGCCCAAGGCGGTGATGCTGTCGCACGGCAACCTGTCGTGGACCTCAGTGGCCTTGACGGCAGCTTTTGGCGCCAACCCGACCGATCGACTGATCTCCTACCTGCCGTTGGCGCACGTGGCAGAGCAATTGGGTGCCATCCACAACCATGTGAACGCTGGTTATGCCCTGTACTTTGCGCGCAGCATCGAGTCGCTGGGCGAGCATTTGGCTGAAGTTCGGCCGACCATTTTCTTCGGTGTGCCACGTGTCTGGGAGAAGATGCACGTTGGTATTGCCAACAAACTGGCATCGGCCACGGGCGTCAAGGCCAGGCTGGCGCACTGGGCGTTGAATGTGGGTCAACGCTGGCACGCGGGCCTGCTCGCCGGCAAACCGGCTGGTGTGGCGCTGCGGGTGCAGAAGGCGCTGGCTTCCCGGCTGGTACAGCAAAAGGTTCAGAAGGCGCTGGGACTTGATCAGGCGCGACTGATGATCTCCGCCGCCGCGCCGATCGCGCCGGAGAATCTGCAGTTCTTCACCGGACTTGATTTACTGATTCGCGAGGTCTATGGCCAGTCGGAGGACTGCGGCCCCACCTCCATCAGCCTGGCCGGTTCGACCCGTATTGGCGCGGTGGGCAAGCCGCTGGCGGGCACGCAGGTGCGCGTGGCCGACGATGGCGAAATCCTGGTGCGCGGCCCGCACGTGTTTCAGGGCTACATGGGGCGGCCCGAAGACACCGCCGCGACGCTGGTGGACGGCTGGCTGCACTCAGGGGATCTGGGGCATTTCGATGAAGACGGCTACCTGTACGTGTCGGGCCGCAAGAAAGACCTGCTCATCACCTCGGGCGGCAAGAACATCTCGCCGGCCAACATCGAAGCCGCGTTGATGGACTTGCCCCTGGTCGAGCACGCTGTGGTGTGCGGCGATGGGCGGCACTTCCTGAGCGCGCTGCTGACGCTCAAGCCGGACGTCCTGCAACAGTTCCTGGAGCGAGCCGCGCTGGTCGCCATGCCGTTGGAGCAGGCGTGCCGGGATCCCCTGGTGCTGGCGGAGCTGCAAGCGGGTATCGACCACGTGAACCAGCACCAGGCCCGTGTCGCGTGGATACGCAAATTCACGGTGCTGGCCACGAGCCTTTGTCGATTGAGGCCGGGGCGTTGACCGCTACCATGAAGATCAAGCGCAAGGTGGTGATCGACCGTTACCGAGAGCAGGTCGAGGCGATGTATCGGGATTGACCGGTGGCCGCCATGGAATGGGATGTCGTTATCGTCGGCAGCGGTTTTGGCGGCTCGGTCAGCGCCTTGCGCATGGCCGAGAAGGGCTACCGTGTGCTGGTGGTGGAGCAGGGACGGCATGTCAGCCAGGACGACCTGGCTGCCGCCGGTGAGGACCCGAAGCGTCTGTTGCGCATGCCTGCCTTAGGCCTGCGGCAGGGCTTTTTTGCGCAGGAGGTCTATCGGCACGTCAGCCTGGTGCGCGGCATCGCGGTGGGGGGCGGCAGTGTGGTGTGGGCGGCGGTCATGCTGGAGCCCAAGCAGGCCTTCTACGACGATCCGGCCTGGAGCCGCTTGCCCCGGCGCGACTGGCGCCACGAACTGGCCCCGCACTACGCGACGGCCAGTCGAATGCTCGGATTGACCTCCAATCCGCGTCAAACGCAGCAGGACCAGTGGCTGCGTGAGACGGCAAGAGAACTGGGCGTGGAGGACAGTTATGGCTCGGTGACGCAGGCGATCTTCTTTGGCGATGCCGAGCGTGAGCAAGCCGACCCGTTTTTTGGTGGCGCTGGCCCGAGCCGACGTGGCTGCACCTTTGCGCGCGTTGTGCCACCGGCTGCGCGCAGGGCGCCAAGAACTCGTTGGACAAGAATTATCTGCATCTGGCGCAGGGCCTTGGCGCGTCGATCCTGGCTGAACGCCGGGTTCAACGCATCACGCCGCTGGGTGGCGCTGCTGGGGCTATCGCCTGGAATTGACGCATCCCTGGGATGCCAGCGCGTGCCGCCCCAGACGCTCACCGCCAGCAAGGTGATCGTCGCCGCTGGAGTGGTTGGCACACTGGAGCTGCTGCTGGCCTGCCGCGACCGCTACCGGACCTTGCCGAACCTGTCGCCGGCGCTCCGGGCAGCACGTACGCACCAACAGCGAGAGCATTCTGCCGGTGACCGCACGCGATCGACTACCGACGTGAGTGATGGCGCTACCATTTCCGCCATTTCTACATCGGCCCCTCGCACGTGACGCAAAATCGTTTTTCACCTTCGCACCGCATCTTGCGCTGGCAAACCGGACCGCTGGTAAGCGATCCGGTACCCTGGCGCAGGGCGTTGCGCACGGTGTGGCAGTTCGCCATGCATCCACTGGAGGCGACAATCTCCATGCGTGCCGGGCGGCGCTGGTCGGCGCGCACCTCGCTGTTGACGGTAATGCAGACCGCCGACAACCAGCTGGCCTTTGACTACGGTCGCAGCGCGCTGCGCGGTTTCGCTGGGGCCTGCGCTCACGCGTGCCGGCGTACGAAACACGCGCGCCGTCCTACCTGCCGCAGGCCAATCACATCGCGTCGGTGTTTGCCAAAATCAGTGGCGGCGTGGCTGGCAACGCCTTGCTGGAGTCGATCGGAAACGCCTCGATGACGGCACATGTGCTGGGCGGATGTGTGATGGGTGGTTCGGCCGCAGATGGCGTGATTGACGAACGCCACCAGGTATTCGGCTATCCCGGACTGTATGTGGTGGACGCCTCGGCCATTCCCGCCAATGTCGGCGTCAACCCCAGCCTGACGATTGCTGCCATGGCCGAGCGGGCGATGGCGCTGATGCCGGCCTGTCATGCAGGACACTAAGCGATTGCGCACAGTCATTGCGCAAACGCCACGGAAGAGCCTGTGCGCAGAGCGTTCCGGCGTTTGGCGCGATGGAACTTCATGCTATACTTCAAAGCTTAGCGGCTGTAGCTCAGTTGGATAGAGTACTTGGCTACGAACCAAGGGGTCGTGGGTTCAATTCCTGCCAGCCGCACCATATGAATCAAGGACTTAGCGTCGAAAGACACTAAGTCCTTTCTTCTTTCTGGCTTTTGACATCGCTCTGGTTGCCGTTCGGTTGCCGTTTCTCCAAACCTTCCTCGAAGACCCATCCTGTGGATTTCATGGGCTGCGCTGATTCTGAGCGGCTGATCCGCGCATCGGATGCCTGCATCCCCCTTGTGTAACGTCGTTTGACTTGCTATGTTATTGATAGCTGCTTGCGCACGTTCTACGGGGGGCTAAGAGGCCTGTTGGGTAATCACTCAACCAATGGCAAGGTGCATATTTCAGCCCATCGTGGACGGCGTTTCGGAGGCTGAACGTGGACGCGATTTCAGCGTGATCGTGGACGGCATTTCAAATTGATCGTGGACGCTGTTTCAGCGTCATCGTGGACGATTTTGTGGGGATGCACGTAAGTGATTTCTGAGACCGGCATAGGCTCGGCGCTTTTTGCGAAGCTACAGAAACAATGCCAACGAACAGAATCACCATGCGTCAAATCCGAGAGACATTGCGCCTGCACTTGTGCGCAGGACTGAGCTTGGGTGAGGTGGGCCGCTCCTCAAGATATCCAAGGTGCAGCGGCCGGGCACGCCTCCTGGGCCCGCGCCGCCAATATCGATTGGGCGGTGGCTCAAACCCTCACTAATGAAGAACTGGAGGCCAGGTTATACCGTCCGGCCCTGCCCCGCGCAGCAGCCACCAGTTGACGCCCGACTTCGCCCTTGTTCATCAGAACTCAAACGCGCCGGTGTGACCCTGCAGCTTCTGTGGGAGGAATACGCCAAGGACAACGAACTGGCCTACAAGTACACCAGCTTTTGCAGATCAAGTACCGCCAATGGGCTTGTGGCTCAAGCGCCATGCGCCAAACCCATATTGGCGGGGAGAAGCTGTTTGTCGATTACGCCGGTCAGACCGTACCGATCATTGATGCCGGCACCGGTGAGATCACCAAGCACAGATCTTCGTGGCCACCTTCGGCGCCTCCAACTACACCTATGCCTGTGAACCGCGCGTCAGACCACCGCCGACTGGATCGGCGCCCAGGTGCAGGCGCTGGAGTTCTTTGGCGGCGTGCCACGCTGGTTGTGCCCGACCAGGCCCGCGCACTGATCAAGAACCCCGACACTTACGACCCCAGCCTTAACCGGCTCTACGACGAATTCGCCACCACTACCGGTGCGCCTTGTTGGCCGCACGACCAGCGCATCCCCGGGACAAACCGCGGTGGAGAACGCCGTGCTGGTGGTGGAGCGCTGGATTCTGGCCCGGCTGCGCAATCGCAAGTTCTTCAGTCTGGTGGAACTCAACCAGGCCATTGCCCTGCTGGTCGATCTGAACCAGCGTGCCTTCAAGAAGTTGCCCGGCAACCGGCGCAGCGCCTTTGAGCAACTCGACCTGCCGGCCCCTGCAGCCGCTGCCGGCCAAACGCTTTGAGATCTGTCGCTGGAAGTCGGCCAGGTCAACATCGACTACCACGTCGAATTCGAGGGTCACTACTACAGTGTTCCGCACGCGCTGGTGCGCACCACCGTCAATTACGGGTCACTGCCACGTTGGTCGAATGCTTCTCTTCCAACCAGCGTGTGGCCTGCCATGCCTTGAGCCACCTACGCGGCAAGCACACCACCACGCCGGATCACATGCCAGCCTCCCACCGGGCGCACTGGAATGGACGCCGCAAAAGCTCATCGACTGGGGATTGCGCATTGGCGTCAGTACCGCTGCCGTGGTGACCTGGCGGTTGGAGCACCGCCCGCATCCTGAACAGGGCTACCGGGCATGTTTGGGATGCAACGTCCGGCGCGCCAGTTCGCGCCGGTGCGACTGGAGGCGGCCTGCACCAGGGCGCTGGCGATTCGTTCGCCCAACCCTCAGGAGCGTGACCAACATCCTCAAGAGTGGACTCGACCGCCAGCAAAGTCTGCCGACCACCAAGCCGGGCGCATTGCCCGCGCACGAGAAACATCCGTGGCCCGGACTACTTCCACTGAACCCGTGGCCACCAGTTCTCCAACGACTTCCCCCACCAACTCAGAAGGAAACCACCACTTATGAACGAACACACACTTACCCAATTATGACCTGCGCCTGGACGGCATGGTGCGCGCCATTGAGAACAAGCCACCAGTGCCGCGGCTACCACGGCTGGGCTGACGAACGCTTCGCCATGTTGGTACAGCTGAGACGCTGCTTGGCGTGATGACAAACGCGTGCAGCGTTTGCTCAAGGCCAACCAAACTCAAAGTCAGCGCGCCTGCGTGGAAGATGTCAATTGGCGTGCCAGTCGTGCGCTGGATCGGGAACTGGTGGCCGCTGTGGCGGTGGTGATTGGATCCGCAATGCCCAGAATCTGTTGATTACGGGTGCCACCGGTTGCGGTAAGACCTGGTTGGCCTGTGCGCTGGCGCATCAGGCGGCAAGGGTGGGGTTCTCGGTGCTGTACGTGCGCGCCGGGCGGCTCTTTGATGAGTTGCATGTGGCTCATGGCGATGGCAGCTTTGCACGGCGCCAGGCGCAACTGGCCAAGCTGGACGTCTTGGTGGTTGACGACTTTGCCATTTCTCCGATGGGAGCATCTGAACGCAATGATCTGCTCGGAAGTTCTTGATGACCGGATCGGAAGCAAGTCAACTCTGATGACAAGTCAACTGCCGGTCAGCCTGGCATGCCTATCTGGATGATCCGACATTGGCCGATGCCATTCTGGACCGCATCGTGCACAGCAGTCATCGCATCGCACTCCAAGGTGCCGCGCTGCGCGATCCGGGCAAAGACCAATGATCGCCACCATCGCCGCGCAAAGACGACTTACCCACCGCGCCGGTCGGTACGTCGCAAGCGCCGCCCGCCGCCGTGGATAAGTCTGCACCCGAGAGATCAAACCACTCGCTTCGCGATCGCCGTCCTGAGACACCCCTGGTGCTTGAGATACTTTACCCCCTCGCGCGCATCCCCTGCGCGTCCACGATGGCGCTGAAACGCCGTCCACGATCAGCCTGAAACAGGCGTCCACGATCGCTGAAATACGCAGCAAGGCAGTACCGTTTA
>JADKDJ010000034.1 GCA_016718405.1 Candidatus Rhodoferax odensensis | reverse complement strand
CCTGCATATTTCAGCCCATCGTGGACGGCGTTTCAGGCTGAACGTGGACGCGATTTCCAGCGTGATCGTGGACGGCATTTCAAATTGATCGTGGACGCTGTTTCAGCGCCATCGTGGACGATTTTGTGGGGGGATGCGCGTAAGTGATTTCTTGAACCCGGCATAGGCTCGGCGCTTTTGCGAAGCACAGAGCCAATGCCAACGAACGAATCACCATGCGTCAAATCCGAGAGACATTGCGCCTGCACTTGCTGCGCAGAGCTGAGCTTCAGTGAGGTGGGCCCGCGCCCTCAAGATATCCAAGAGTGCAGCGGCCAAGTACGCCTCCTTCGCCCGCGCCGCCACTGTCGATTGGGCAGTGGCTCAAACCCTCACTGATGAAGAACTGGAGGCCAGGTTATGCCGTCCGGCCCTGCCGCGCAGCAACCACCAGTTGGCACCCGACTTCGCCCTTGTTCATCAGGAACTCAAACGCGCCGGTGTGACCCTGCAGCTTCTGTGGGAGGAGTACGCCAAGGACAACACCCTGGCCTACAAGTACACCAGCTTTTGCATCAAGTACCGCCAATGGGCTTGTGGGCTCCGGCGCTCCATGCGCCAAACCCATTGCTGGGGAGAAGCTGTTTGTCGATTACGCCGGTCAGACCGTACCGATCATTGATGCCGGCACCGGTGAGATCACCAAGGCCCAGATCTTCGTGGCCACCTTCGGCGCCTCCAACACACCTATGCCTGTGCCACCGCGCGTCAGACCACCGCCGACTGGATCGGCGCCCAGGTGCAGGCCCTGGAGTTCTTCGGCGGTGTGCCACGTCTGATTGTGCCCGACCAGGCTCGCGCACTGATCAAGAACCCCGACACTTACGACCCCCAGCCCAACCGGGTGTATGACGAATTCGCCAATCACTACGGGTGCGCCTTGCTGGCCGCACGACCTGCGCATCCTCGGGACAAACCGAAGGTGGAGAACGCCGTGCTGGTGGTGGAGCGCTGGATTCTGGCGCGCCTTCGCAATCGCAAGTTCTTCAGTCTGGTGAACTCAACCGGGCCATTGCCCTGCTACTGGTCGATCTGAACCAGCGTGCCTTCAAGAAGTTGCCCAGCAACCGGCGCAGCGCCTTTGAGCAACTCGACCCCCCAGCCTGCAGCCGTTGCCGGCCAAACGCTTTGAAATCTGTCGCTGGAAGTCGGCCAAGGTCAACATCGACTACCACGTCGAATTCGAGGGTCACTACTACAGTGTTCCGCACGCGCTGGTGCGCACCACCGTCGAATTACGGGTCACTGCCATGTTGGTCGAATGCTTCTCTTCCAACCAGCGTGTGGCTGCCATGCCTTGAGCCACCTACGCGGCAACCACACCACCACGCAGGATCACATGCCGGCCTCCCACCGGGCCACTGGAATGGACGCCGCAAAAGCTCATCGACTGGGGATTGCGCATTGGCGTCAGTACCGCTGCCGTGGTGACCTGGCAGGTTAGAGCACCGCCCGCATCCTGAACAGGGCTACCGGGCATGTTTGGGGATGCAACGTCTGGCGCGCCAGTTCACGCCGGTGCGACTGGAGGCCGCCTGCACCCGGGCGCTGGCCATTCGTTCGCCCAACCTCAGGAGCGTGACCAACATCCTCAAGAGTGGACTCGACCGCCAGCAAAAGTCTGCCGACCACCAAGCCGGGCGCCTTGCCGGCGCACGAGAACATCCGTGGCCCGGACTACTTCCACTGAACCCGTCGCCACCAGTTCTCCAACGGACTTCCCCCCCCCCAACTCCATGAAGGAAACAAGCACTTATGAACGAACACACACTTACCCAATTACGTGACCTGCGCCTGGCCGGCATGGTGCGCGCCATCGAAGAGCAGGCCGCCAGCACCGCCGCAACGGCGCTGGCGTTTGACGAACGCTTCGCCATGTTGGTACAAGCTGAGGCTGCTTGGCGTGATGACAAACGCGTGCAGCGCTTCCTCAAAGCGGCCAAGCTCAAGGTCAGTACCGCCTGCGTCGAAGATATCAACTGGCGTGCCAGTCGTGCGCTGGATCGGGAACTGGTGGCCGCTTTGGCCGGTGGTGATTGGATCCGCAATGCCCAGAATCTGTTGATTACGGGTGCCACCGGTTGCGGTAAGACCTGGTTGGCCTGTGCGCTGGCGCATCAGGCGGCAAGGTCAGGGTTCTCGGTGCTGTACGTGCGCGCCGGGCGGCTCTTTGATGAGTTGCATGTGGCTCATGGCGATGGCAGCTTTGCACGGCGCCTGGCGCAACTGGCCAAACTCGACGTTCTTGTGATTGATGACTTTGCGATATCCCCGATGGGGGCATCTGAACGCAATGATCTGCTCGAAGTTCTTGATGACCGGATCGGAAGCAAGTCAACTCTGGTGACCAAGTCAACTGCCGGTCAAAGCCTGGCATGCCTATCTGGATGATCCGACATTGGCCGATGCCATTCTGGACCGCATCGTGCACAGCAGTCATCGCATCGCACTCAAGGGTGCCACGCTGCGCGATCCGGGCAAAGACCAATGATCGCCACCATCGCCGCGCAAAAGACGACTTACCCACCGCGCCGGTCGGTACGTCGCAAGCGCCGCCCGCCGCCGTGGATAAGTCTGCACCAGAGAGATCAAACCACTCGCTTCGCGATCGCCGTCCTGAGACACCCCTGGTGCTTGAGATACATTTCAACCCTCGCTTGCGCGCATCACCGCGCGTCCACGATGCCGCTGAAACGCCGTCCACGATCACGCCGAAACAGGCGTCCACGATCGCTGAAATGCGCACACACCGATCAAGCCCATAAAGATGCCCACAACGGTGCCCACCGCAGCGCCTACCAGCGCCTGCGTGCTTGCGCCTGCGCGCTTGGCCCCCATCAGACCGGCCACGAAATCAAGCACCCAAGCCAACGCTGCCAATAGGGTGAGGAGCAGAGTCGTCGCCACACTCACACGGTTGAAGTCGTCAATCCATGCTCCCAAGAGCAAGCCCGCCCACACCAGCAGCGTGCCAGGCAGCAGCGGCAGCACAGTGCCGGCAAGGCCCAACAGAACCAGCACGGCACTAAGAACCCACAAATAATTGAAATCCAAAGTTTGCTTTCACGTTGATTTCACTCGCAACCTTAGCGCCACAAACTCAGTGGTGGATCCGCTACAACGGCGCGCAAGATATCCGTACGGGAAACGTAACCGACAAGCCGCCCAAGCTCTGCGGTTACCGGGACACCGTCCAGGTTGTTCGTCAGCATTGCGGTCGCGATGCGCCGAATGTCCGTAACAGCTTCGGCAGTGATCACGGGCGTGCGCATGACATCACCAATCCGTTTCGCCAGCAACTCTATGCCACTTGCCGTACCAAGTTGCAAAGCAACCAAAAGGTCATGTTCACCGACCATGCCCACAAGACGGGATGCGTCGTCCATAACAGGCGCCTGCTTGATGTTATGAGACCGAAGGGTTCGCCAGGCTTTCTCCACATCGTCATTGACTTGGACGCAAACTACTTTGCGTTGCATGATCTGCCCCGCGTGATAGAGCGGTCCGCGCTCAATCTCGCGGGGCAACATGGCACGGTAGGCCCGCACGGCTTTTTCGTTGGGTGCGCCCGGCGCCGTTGCTTGCAGGTTGTGAAGTGGCCACGAGTCGTCTTCGCGATCGTGGGGGCGCGCAGATCGAACCCGCTCCAACCCGTTCACCCGTTGCATTTCCTCCAGGGTGCCACGAAATACCTGGCCAGAGACTCCGTACGCTGCAAACATCGCTGAATCCTTTCAGATGAGTTGCGAACCAGATTTAGCCCTTTGGCCGCGCAGCGGCTGTGCGTACAGGGGCCGCTTCAACTGTGATTTTGTGCAACAGATCCAGGGGGGCCGCACGTGCGGAGGCATGTGACCCCTTGCGTTGATTGGCGCTGGTGGGGAAGCTGTTCTCCAAGCGCTATGCCCGCTTCACATCAAACCGGTCCAGGTTCATCACTTTGGTCCAGGCCGCCACGAAGTCGTCCACGAACTTCGGCCGTGCATCGTTGGTGGCGTACACCTCGGCCAGGGCGCGCAACTGTGAGTTGGAGCCAAACACGAGGTCCACCACGGTGCCGGTCCATTTCACAGCGCCGCTGCTGCGGTCGCGGCCTTCCAGGATACCGCTGGTGGCGGATTTGCTCCATTGGGTGCGCATATCCAGCAGGTTGACGAAGAAGTCGTTGCTCAGTGTTTGTGCTCGGGTGGTGAACACGCCGTGCTGGGTTTGACCCACATTGGCGTTCAGTGCGCGCAGGCCGCCGACCAGCACCGTCATCTCGGGGGCGCTCAGGGTGAGCAGTTGCGCCCGGTCCAGCAGCAGCTCGGCGGCCACACCTTCGAGACCCTGGTGAACATAGTTGCGAAAGCCGTCTGCGGCAGGCTCCAGCACGGCGAAGGAATCAACATCGGTTTGCGCCTGCGTGGCATCCATGCGCCCGGGTGTGAAGGGCACCTGAACCGCATGGCCCGCCGCTTGCGCGGCAGCTTCCACGGCGGCACCACCGGCCAGCACAATCAGATCGGCCAGAGAGATCTTCTTGCCCCCCTGTTGCGCGCGGTTGAACTCGGCCTGAATCGCTTCGAGCTTTTGCAGTACCTGTGCCAACTGGGCGGGCTGGTTCACGGCCCAGTCCTTCTGGGGGCTGAGGCGAATACGGCCACCGTTGGCGCCGCCACGTTTGTCGCTGCCGCGGAAGGTGGATGCCGAGGCCCAGGCGGTGCTCACCAACTGAGAAATGGACAGGCCCGAGCCCAACACACGGCCTTTGAGCGCAGCGACATCAGCGGCGTCCACCAGTGCATGGTCAACGGCGGGAATGGGGTCTTGCCAAGACAACACTTCCTTGGGCACCAGCTTGCCCAGGTAACGGGCGCGCGGCCCCATGTCGCGGTGGGTGAGTTTGAACCAGGCGCGGGCGAACGCATCGGCGAACTCGGCCGGGTTCTGGTGGAAACGGCGGGATATCTTCTCAAAGGCCGGGTCCATGCGCATCGACATGTCGGCGGTGGTCATCATCGGCGGGTGTTTCTTGGTGGGGTCGTGCGCGTCGGGGATCATGTGCTCGGGCTTCACGTTTTGCGCCACCCACTGGTGGGCACCGGCGGGGCTCTTGGTCAGCGCCCATTCGTAGCCGAACAGCATGTCAAAGTAGCCGTTGTCCCAGGTCGTCGGGTTGGGCTTCCAGGCGCCTTCAATGCCGCTGGTGGTGGTGTGCACGCCTTTGCCACTGCCGAGCTGGTTGATCCAGCCAAAGCCCTGCGCCTCAATCGGCGCGCCCTCCGGCTCCGGGCCCACCAAAGCGGGATCGCCCGCGCCGTGCGCCTTGCCAAAGGTGTGGCCGCCGGCCACCAGGGCCACGGTTTCCTCGTCGTTCATGGCCATGCGGGCAAAGGTTTCGCGCACATCGCGGCCCGATGCCACCGGGTCGGGCCTGCCGTTGGGGCCTTCGGGGTTCACGTAGATCAAGCCCATCTGCACGGCGGCCAGCGGGCCTTCCAGCTTGCGGTCACCGCTGTAGCGCTCATCGGCCAGCCAGGCTTTTTCCGCGCCCCAGTAAATGTCTTGCTCGGGCTCCCAAATGTCTTCGCGGCCACCGGCAAAGCCAAAGGTCTTGAAGCCCATCGACTCCAGCGCGACATTGCCCGCCAGAATGAACAGGTCGGCCCACGAGAGCTTGCGGCCATACTTTTGTTTGATGGGCCAGAGCAGGCGGCGTGCCTTGTCCAGGTTGCCATTGTCGGGCCAACTGTTGAGCGGGGCAAAGCGCTGGTTGCCTGTGCCCGCGCCACCACGGCCATCGGTCACACGGTAGGTGCCTGCAGCGTGCCAGGCCATGCGCACCATCAGGCCGCCATAGTGGCCCCAGTCGGCAGGCCACCAGTCCTGCGAATCGGTCATCAGCGCATGCAGATCCTTGACCACAGCATCCAGGTCCAGCGACAGGAATTGCGCGGCGTAGTCGAAGTTGTCGCCCATGGGGTTGGACGCTGGTGCATGCTGGTGCAGAATGCCCAACTTCAATTGATTGGGCCACCAGTTGGCGTTGGACGGTGCAGCGGCGGTGGCGTTCTTGTTGGCTGCGTGGGGGAAAGGGCACTTGGATGGGGTGGTCATGACGAACTCCTGCGTTGGACTTTGATGCGACATAGTTTGACTCTTTGTTGTAAAGTACTTCTAATTGGCATTAGCTATGATGCTCATTGAACCAAGGTAACGCGACCAAAGACCGTGCAGCGCGGGGGCATTTGAAAACATGCCCACACCGTCTGACCCTGAATCGCGAACAATCCCAGCGTCATACTGCACTCTCCACACCGACGACATGACTGCACGCAATGTGTTGGGCTCCGATCTGATGGCCTGCTCCTACGACCCCTTGACCGGGTTTTACCGCGACGGCTGCTGCAGCACCGACGAAGAAGACCACGGCACCCACGTGGTGTGCGCGCAAATGACGACGGCATTTCTCGACTTCTCGCTGGCACAAGGCAACGACCTGATCACGCCCAGGCCCGAGCATCGCTTTGCCGGTCTCAAACCGGGCGACCGCTGGTGCCTATGCGTCATGCGCTGGCGCGAAGCCTTGTCCGCCAACGTTGCACCACCCGTGTTCTTGAAAAGCACACACGTCATGGCGCTGAGCATGGTGACGCTGGCCCAACTGCAAGCCCACGCGGCTGACTTGGCGCCCAGCGCATGAACAGCATCTCACCAGGGCCACTGTTGGTTGCTCGGCTGGGCTACGCAGGCTTGCGGCCTCTTGTAGGCGCCGCCTGATTCAGGACTGATCTATGCATCGGCTCGAAGATGCTCATGGAGCTGGTGCGGCGATGACACTGCCCGAAGCCAGCAGATCATCAATGCGGGCCATCAGCAGCAGCCCCGTGGCGGAGTAGGGGTCAAATTCGGGCCAGTCGATTCTTGTTTCCGGGTCAATGTCAGACAGGCTGACAAGTGCCATCGACCAGTTTTCATAGCGTCTTTTGACGATGCTTTCGCAGTGGATCATCTCCACCTTGGTGTGCCGCAGATCAGCATAGATGCGCGAGTACAGTTTGGTGACGGTGGCCCGCTCGCCTTCGAGCGCCTGCAAGAACACACCTTGACCTTGGCACAGCACCCCGGTGATACCGTTGGCCCGGTTCCAGGCTTGCGACTTCTCCAGGATGGCTTTGGTCATGGTGCTGGTTTGAGGACCCACCGCAGAGCTGACGTAGATGACGCGGATGAGCATGGTTGAACCTGTGACGGGTTTGTGCCGGGTGGTGGTGAGCAGGTCTGACCGGGTATGACTGCGCCCGCACGCCGTACGCTGAAGGCTGCGAGTCGGCGTGCGCGTGTCAACCTCACATGCGGGGCAAGACCACCGTGTCGATCACGTGAATGACCCCATTGGAGGTCAAAACATCAGTGCCGACGATGGATGCGCTGCGGCCGCGCTGATCCGAGATGACCAGCGCTGCGCTCACGCTGAAGGTGTCACCCTGCAAGCTTGTGATGGGGGCACCGATCGGTACTTCGGCCTTGAGCACTTGGGCGCCGAGCACGTGGTAGGTCAGCACCTTGGTCAACAGCGCCTTGTCGGCGAGCAAGGCTTCCTTACTGATGCCAAGCTCCGACAACAAGTTGGCAAAGGCCGCGTTGGTCGGGGCGAACACGGTAAACGGACCTGCTCCGCTGAGAGTGCCCGCCAGATCGGCCGCCGTGACGGCTTCGACCAGAATGCTGAAGTCACTCAAGCCTGCCGCGGTTTCGACCACGTTCTTGTTGGCTGGCAAGAGCACCTTGTCAATGGCGTGGATCACACCATTGCTGGCGGCCAGATCGGTCACGATGATCATGGCATTGCGGTTGCGTCCGTCGGTCACCTTCAGCGAAGTGTTGACGGCATCGATCTTGAAAATCCCGCCCTGCAGCGTCTTGATGGACTTGCCAAGTGGCACGTCGGCCTTGTTAACCTTACCGGCCAAGACGTGATAGGTCAGCACGCTGGTGAGCAGCGCCTTGTCGGCCAGCAATTGTTGCTTGGTCAAGCCGAGCTCGGTCAAGAGAGCGGCAAACGCGTCGTTGGTCGGCGCCAGCACGGTGTACGGGCCGGGTCCTGACAACGTGGACGCCAGGTCGGCAGCAACCACTGCTTCAACCAAGATGCTGAAACGGGCATCCGACTGGGCAGTTTCGACAATGTTGATGGGGTGCGGGTCGTCGCCGCCGCCGCAGGCCGCGACCAGCGCGACGACGGACAGCGCAGCGACTTTTTTGAGCCAGTGAATCATGGTGAGGTCTCCGTGAAGAAGGTGAATGGGGGGCGCATTGCCAGGCAGCTGATGGAAAAGCAACTTGACGGATCAATTATTGTACTAATCAGTTCACATTATGGTCATTGTGGTTATTTCTTGTTGCTCATTGGTCTGTTGGTGACTGTGAAGTGCACTTTGTCGTCTGAGTGTCTACAATCACGCATGGCAAAAATCTCATTCAAGCAACAGGTACTGCAGGCTCGCGAGGACGCGATCATCACGTCGGTCAACCGTCTGCTGGCCCTCAAAGGGTTCGACTCGATCACGGTTGACGAGGTCGCGGCCGACGTCGGCATCGCCAAAGCCAGTCTGTACAAACACTTCAAGTCAAAAGAAGAACTGGCTGGCGCAGCCATGATTCGCGTGCTGGACCGCACACTGGCGCTGATTGATACGCTGCATAAAGACCCGCAGACCCCGGCTATTGCACAGCTGCAGTCGGTGGCACGCTGGACCATGCAAGTGCAATTGGCAGGCGAAATGCCATCGTTGCCGGCGCAGAACTCCACGCTGCGCGCTACCCTGGTCAACAGCAAGGTCTATATGGACCGCTTGATGGCCGTCAGCGACAAACTTGGTGCTTGGATCACGCAGGCGCAAAGTGCGGGGCAGATCGACCCCAAGCTGGCCCCGGAGGTGGTTCTGTACACCTTGTTTGCCCGCGCCTGCGACCCGGTGCTGAGTCTGCTCAAGGCTGGTGGTCAACACAGTGATGAGCACATCATCGACATGCTGCTGTCGACCTGCTTCAATGGCTTGAGCGGTGCTGACGCCGGAGCCGGCGCCAAGCCGGGCGCACGGGTGCGTCAAACAAAGAGGTGATCGACCCCGTGGGTCAGTTGCCACGGTGGTAGCAGTGCGCGGCTTCGATGCTTAGCCGTTTTGGACTGTCTCACAGGAGAGGAGCCGCTATTTGCCCAGCATGGGAAACAGCTTGACCAGCCCGTCCGACATCACCTCCACTGCCAGCGCGGCCAGGATCAAGCCCATCAATCGGGTCATCACGTTGATGCCGGTTTTACCCAGCACGCGCGCGATCGGTTGCGCCAGCGAGAAGCACAGCGCCGTGGCCAACGCAATCACCACCCCATAGCCAACCAGCGAAGCCAGTTGCCAGAAGTTCTTGGCCTTGTCGGCATAGATCACCACCGTGGACATGGTGGCCGGACCGGTCAGCAGTGGGATGGTCAGCGGCACCACCGCGATACTGGCGCGTGCTGCGGCGTCGTGCATTTCCTCTTCGTTGGACTTGGCCTCGGCCGGTTGGGCGTTGAGCATGGCCAGCGCCGAGGTCAGCAGCAGCATGCCGCCCCCTACTTGAAAACTGGCCAGTGAGATGCCGAAAAACTCCAGAATGTGCAAGCCCATCAAGGCGCTGATGGCGATCACGACAAACGCGCTGAACGAGGAAATCCAGATCGTGCGCCGGCGCTGCTCGCGCGTGAAGTCCTGCGTGTAGTGGATGAAAAAGGGCACGATGGCCAGCGGGTTGACGATGGCCAGCAGGGTGACGAGGGGTTTGAAGTCCATGGGGCAAGTGGTGCGTGTGGCCCGCCAGTCTAAGACCTATTGGCTTGGGCGTAGCGTGCAATTGCTGGACGCGCAATAATGCCTGGACGGTCGCCCCCCGTGATACCAGCCAGGTTACCCATGAGAACAGCACTGCTCGTGATAGACGTCCAGCACGGACTGTTTGATCCTGTGCCGCAGCCTTCTGACGCAGATGCAGTGGTTCAGCGGATCAATGCACTGACCCAGCGCTGTCGAGCCGCGGGGGTGCCGGTGGCCTTCATTCAGCACGAACGTCTGTCAGGGTCGCTGGCGTTTGGATCCGATGGCTGGCAACTGGCGCAGCAACTGCAAGTTCAACCCGGCGATGAACGGATTCGAAAGCGAACGCCCGACTCGTTTCTTAACACCACCCTTGGCGACTGGTTGGCCGATCGTGACGTTGGGCGCTTGGTCATTTGCGGCTATGCCACAGAGTTTTGTGTGGACACCACCACCCGAAGTGCCGCCGGTCTGGGCTATGAGGTCGTGCTGGCCGCCGATGCGCATACCACGCATGACAAGGCCCATGCCACGGCGGTGCAGATCAGGGCGCACCACAATGCCACGCTGCCCTGTCTGACCAGTTTTGGGCCGTCAATCAGCGCAGTCGACAGCGTGGAAATCATATTTCGGGCCGTGACCGATTGACCCTCGCCCCTTGATCGAGATCTGGCTCCGTGAAAGGCGGCAACCCTAGGACTTTCCCTTTGCTGCAGTGCAATGTCATGTTTTCGCCATAAAGCGCGGCTAGACTGACTTTACACAGCGCTTGCAATTTCGCGCGCGGGCCCCCATCGCTCAGTTGGGGGCTTATTTTTTTCAGGAGACGACGGATGATCAATCGACATTGGGCAGGTTTTTCGCGCACGGCGCTCAGCGCCGCTGTGGCCATTCTGGCGGCCGCACCTGTGCTGGCACAAAACACGACGGCTGGCGTGGCCGGGCGCATTACCGGCGCGGACGGCAAGCCGGTGGCGGGCGCCAGCGTGACGATCTTGCACCGTGAATCCGGATCGGTGAACAAGGTGGTCTCGGACGAGCAAGGGCGGTATGCTGCGCGAGGCCTGCGCGTGGGTGGGCCCTACACCGTGACGTTCAGCAAGGGTGGTGTGACGGAGACTCGTGACGATGTCTATCTGCTGCTGGCCGAAGCCACAAGCCTGGACGCGCAGATTGGCGGTGCCGTGCTGGGCAGGGTGGAGGTCACCGGCTCGGCTGCGAGTAAGTTCAACAGTGGCAGCATGGGCGCGGGCACCAATCTCGGACGCAAGGAGCTTGAGGCCTACGCCTCCATCGCTCGCAACCTGCAGGACTATGCGCGCAATGATCCGCGTCTATCGCAAACCGACAAGGAGCGTGGCGAGATCTCTGCCATGGGCCAGAACACGCGCTTCAACTCCATCACGATTGACGGTGTTCGCACCAATGACACATTCGGTCTGGAAAGCAACAACCTGCCCACCGCCAAGCAGCCGATTTCGATCGACGCCATTCAATCGGTGCAAGTCAATATTTCAAACTTTGACGTAACCCAGCAGGGCTACACCGGTGCCAACATCAACGCGGTGACCAAATCGGGTACCAATGACTTCAAGGGCAGCGTCTACTACGTGTTTCGCGATGACGAACTGGTGGGTGATCGCTTCAACCGCACCGACGAGAGTTACTACCAGGCGCCCGCTTTCAAGGAGAACACCAAAGGGGTAACGCTGGGTGGCCCCATCATCAAGGACAAGCTTTTCTTCTTTGGGGCGCTCGAAGAGTTGCGCAGCACCCGAGGCGCGCCGGACTTTGGCCCGATAGGCAGTGTCATGACCAACGTGGGCATCACGCCCGCGGCGATTGCCAAAGCGCAAGACATCGCCAAGACGGTCTATGGCATGGACATTGGCGGGTCGGAGGTGCCGACGGGCACCGAATTGGTGGTCAAGGATGCGTTGATTAAGCTCGACTGGAATTTGAACGAGAACCACCGCGCCAACATTCGCTACTCCAAGACCGAACAGGCAGAGCCTTTCTTCTACAACTTCAGCAACCGCGAGCTGTCCCTGAGTTCGCATTGGTCCAGTCAGAAGAAGAACCTCGAAACCGTTGTGGGCCAATGGTTCGCCGATTGGACCGACAACTTCTCGACTGAGGTAAAGGTTTCGAGCCGCAAGTACGACAGCCTCTTTGCCAACAATGCCACCTCGCCACAGATTGCGCTGTCGTTCCCAGGCGCCTTGCCAACGGGCGCACCGGCTGGGGTCACGACCGGTACCCGAACGCTTCGCTTTGGCACGGAACAAAGCCGCCAGTTCAACCAGTTGTCAACTGACACGAGTGACATTTATCTGGGAGGCAACCTAGTGCTCAAGGAACATGAGCTGAAATTTGGTACCGACATCAGCGACAACAAGATCTATAACGCGTTCCTGCAAAACGTCAATGGAAATTACACCTTTGGCTGCATCGCGGGCGCCTACAGCTTTGGGTCCATTGCCGACTGCGGCAAGGCCACCGCAGCCCAGATTGAAGCGGCCTCGCTGGAGAACTTCCAGCGTGGGCGTCCCACCAGCTACACCGTACAGGTGCCGGCTTCGGGAGGCACGCTGGCCGATGGCGTGGCGACCTGGAGCATGCGCAACATCGGCCTTTTCCTGCAAGACACCTGGCGCGTTAACAAGGACCTGAACGTGACGCTTGGCGGCCGGCTTGACACGCTGGACTTGCCTGACAAGCCCAAGGCCAACGCCGCCGCCGCAGCGCCGATGGTGGCGGGTGACCCGGCAACGAACAAGCGCCAATCCGGCGGATTTGGTCTCGACAACACCCAGACGCCCGACGGGCAGAATCTGTTTCAGCCGCGTTTTGGATTCAACTGGAACGTCGGCAGCCTAGAGCGCAAGGCCCAGGTGCGTGGCGGCGTCGGCTTGTTCCAGGGAGCAGCGGCAACCGTATGGTTGTCCAACCCCTATTCAAACACCGGGGTGGCCACGCGTCTGGTTGGCTGTGGTGGTTCGTTTGCAGCATGTCCAACGTCGGACCCTGGCATTTTCAGTCCAGACCCCGCCAAGCAGCCCACCAGCTTTGTGGGCTCAGCTCCGGCCGCAAATGTTGATTTTCTGAGTAAAGACCTGGCTCAGCCGGCAGTCTGGAAGCTCAACCTGGCCATGGAATCCGAGTTGCCATGGGGCGGCCTGGTTGCGGGTGCAGAGGCGCTGGTAACCAAGAACCACTCGGGCATCACTTTCCGGCACCTGAATTTGGGCGCGCCCACCCGCAAGGGCAGTGATGGCCGCGACCTGTTCTACACGGCATCGGGCTACAAGACCGACTGCTGGAGCTCGGGTGGGTCTTTGGTGACCGGTGGTACCGCGTGCCCTGACAACCGGACCCGCGCGCTGAGCAATCCGGGCTTTGCCAACGTCGTCGAGGCGATCAAGACCAAGGAAGGCGGCGGCAGCGCGCTGACCTTGTCCCTGTCTGACCCGGGACGAGGTGGCCTGGGTTGGCAACTGGCCTACACCCGCACGGACGCCAAGGAAGTGAGCCCCTTGACCTCGTCCGTGTCCAATTCAAATTTCAATGCACGCGCCATCTTCAATCCGAATGAGCAAGTCACCGCCAATTCGAATTACCTGGTGCGCGACCGTGTCAATGCCGCACTCAACTGGTCGAAGGCCTTTGTCGGCAGCTACAAGACCACAGTTGGTCTGTTTTACGAGGGCCGCAAGGGAAAACCGTACAGCTGGACCTTCAACAACGACCTCAACGGGGATGGCGTGGCCGGCAATGATCTGATGTACATTCCATCCGGCGCCGGTTCGGGCGAAGTGGTCTTCTATGGCAAGGACGCAGCCGAGGCCGCAGCGAACGAGGCCAAATTTTGGGCGGTTGTCGACGCAAACCCAGAGTTGGCGGGCGCGAAGGGTGGGGTGGTTAGCCGCAACAACGCCTTTGCCAAGTTCACCAACAGTTTCGACATACGCATCAGCCAGGAAATACCGGGCTTCAGTGGCCGCCACAAAGGCGTGTTGACGTTTGACATTTTGAACGTTGGCAACCTGCTCAACAAACGCTGGGGGCATATCGACGAGATCGCATTCCAGCCTGCTGGCGGCCTGGCGCGCAGCTTCGTCAACTACAAGGGCTTGGATGCCAACGGCAAGTACATTTACGCTGTGACCAACGTCGAAGACTACGTTACGCGGCAGGTTAAAGGCGAGTCGCAGTGGGCGGCCCAGGTAACCCTGCGGTACGAATTCTGACGACCTGACCCAAGGGTGGCGCCGCCTGGCGCCAATTCAGTTGATAACAGACCGATGCCGAGCTTGCCCGACATCGGTTTTTTAATGGAGAGACCCCGATCATGAAAGATCCCTTCTTGTCGCAATTGCGCGTCAGTTTGCGAGTCCTGGCGCTGATCACTGCGGCGGTACTGGCCGGCTGCGCCACGGTCGAGGCACCGCCCGCACCGCCGCGCGAACTCAGCATCTTTTCCATCAATGATTTTCATGGCCACCTGCAGGCCAAGGGGCCGGTGCCTCTGATGGCGCGTGTGCCGGACGCCTCGGGCGAACTCAAGGGTCAGCCAGCCGGCGGCGTGGCGCACCTGGCGACCGTGCTTCAGGGCCTGCGGGCGCAGCGCCAGCACAGCGTGTTTGTGGCGGCGGGTGATTTGATCGGCGCGACGCCCTTGCTGTCGTCCCTGTTGAAGGACGAGCCTACCTTGGCCGCCCTCGGTGAGCTGGGTCTGGCGGCCAGTGCCTTGGGCAACCACGAGCTGGACGCGGGCCTGAAGGAATTGCAGCGCAAGACCCGCGGCGAATGCCCCAGCGATGGCTGCGCTTGGCCGGGCTTCAAGGGGCCGGGCTTTCCTTACCTGGCGGCCAATATGTTGGATGTGCAGACGGGCCTGCCCGTGTTGCCCACCCACGTGGTTCGCGATGTGGCCGGTCTCAAGGTGGCCTTTGTGGGCGTCGTCACGCGCGACACGCCGATGGTGGTGATCCCCTCGGGAATTCGTGGCCTGCGCTTTGTCGACGAGGTGCACACTCTCAATGCGCTGGTGCCGCAGCTCCGGGCCGAAGGCGCGCAGTTGCTGATTGCGGTGATGCATGAAGGTGCCTCGCATCAGGGCGCCGCGAACGATCCCAGTTACGCATGTCCGGGCCTGCAGGGCCGGGGTGTCGACATCGCCAAGGGGCTGGACCGGGCCTATGCGATGCTGATCACCGGCCACACCCATCAGGCCTACACCTGCAAGATCAATGGCCGACTGGTGGTGCAGGCCGGCAGCAACGGTGGCTGGCTGACTGAAACCCGGCTCACCCTCAGTGGCCGAGGTGAGCTGCTCGATGCACAAGCGGTCAACCATGCGGTACTGCAGGCGCAATACCAGCCCAATCCCGGGTTCGTCGCGTTGGTCCAGCGCGCGGCCGAGTTGACCGCCAGCATCCGCAACAAACCCATCGCTCAACTCAGCCGGGGCGCCCAGCGGGCGGTGCAGGCGCCGTATGCTGACAGCACCATGGGCAACCTGATCGCTGACGCTCAATTGGCTTACGCCAAGCGCCGTGGCCCGGCGGATATGGCTTTCATGAACCCTGGTGGCATTCGGGCCGACCTGGCGGTGGAGCCTGGGCGCGCGGTCACCTTGGGTGATCTGTTTGCCGTGCAACCGTTCTCCAATGACTTGGTGGTGATGTCACTCAGTGGTGCGCAGGTACATGACCTGCTGCAGCGCCAGTTGCCCAAGACCGACGCGCCGCCGCGGCTGCTGCAGGTGTCGCACTCACTTCATTACCGCTGGAAGCTGCGCGATGGCAAGCCGGTACTCGGCACCGTGTTGGTGGATGGGCAAGCGCTGGAGCTCGGACGGAACTACCGCGTGGTGGTGAACAACTTCATGGCCGAAGGCGGCGACGGGCACGGCATCTTCAAGCAGGGCCGCGACCGCGTCAGCCTGGGGATGGACATCGATGCCTTGAGCGAGTTGCTGGCGGAGCAGCCACAAAGCATTGAGCGTATTCAGAGCGGTCGCATCGTGCGCGAGTGATTCTGAACCTTCATCGCGCAACCACAGGCTCCGCTGGTCTGCTTGGCTGCCGCGCGACCGACAAGTTACGAGAATAGAAAGGGATTTAACGCACGGTCAAAAATATTAGAATACCTAATATGAGTACCTTCGACCCGGATGCGCTGGAATGCCTGGCTGCGATTGTGGAGGAGGGCGGTTTTGAACGCGCTGCGGTACGCCTGTCGATTACCCAGTCGGCCGTGTCGCAGCGCCTGCGGTCGCTGGAGGTGCAGGTCGGCACGGTGCTGATCGTGCGCAGCAGGCCACTCAAACCCACATCGGCCGGACGCTTGCTGCTCAAGCATGCGATGCAGATGCGCTTGCTGCGCGCCGATTTGGAGCGCGACCTCAAAGAGCTAGCGCCAGGCGCCAGTGCCAGTGGGGTGGATCAGGAGCAGATCTCGATTGCCATCAACGCGGACAGTATCGCCACCTGGGCCCTGCCCGCGCTGAACGGGCTGGCGCACCAGGGCCTGGCGATGGAAATCATCACGGATGATCAGGACTTTACCCACGGCTGGCTGCGCGAAGGCCAGGTGTTGGGCTGCGTCACGACCTTGAAGCAGGCTTTGCGCGGCTGCAAGGTTGTGTCATTGGGCGCCATGTCGTATGTGACGGTGGCCGAGCCGACCTTTGCCGCCGAGCATTGCCCCAACGGGCTGACTCCGTACAACTTCCAGAAAGTGCCGTTTATCGCGTTCAATCGCAAGGACGATCTGCAATCGGAGTTCGTCTGCCGCGCTTTCGGGCTCAAGCGCATATCACTGCGCCAGATGTTTGTTCCCAGTTCTGAGGGCCAGGTGCGCGCGGTGCGCGCAGGCTGGGGCGTCAGCGTGCTACCCGAGTTGCAAGTCAGGGCCTATTTGCAGGCCGGTCAATTGGTCAATATAGCGCCCGATTTCGCTTTGCCCATTGAGCTGTACTGGCATTGCTGGAACCTGGACTCGGTCGTGCTGGATAGCCTGACCGGGGCCCTCACTCGCGCGGCGGCATCGTCCTTGGTCACGCCTTGACCCTGAGCGCAGGGCGCATGCCGTTCGGCCGAGCCGCTGAAGGAGGTACTCCCTAGCGCACCATCAGCACCGGCACACGGCAGTGCGCCAGCACTTGGGTGGCAACTGAGCCCATGACCAGATTCATCACCGCGCCATGGCCGTGTGAGCCCATCACCAGCAAGTCAAACTTGCCTGACTCGGCAAACTTGGCAATCATCTGCCCAGCGTGGCCAACTTTCCACTCGCTCTTGGCGTCGATACCATGGCGCAGCAGGAACTTGGTAACTGGTCCGATGATTTTTTCGGACTCCTCGGTGTAATAGTTTTCAACGATGTCCTTTCCGACAGCGGCGCGCGCACGCGGCGGCAAGGCGGGTTGAACCGTCAGTACCGTGTACGAATTGTTGGCGCTGAACAGATCGGTGTGGGTGGTCAGGTAGGCGAGCATCTTCTTGGTGTACGGGCTGCCGTCGATGGCAATGAGAATCTTCATAAAGCCTCACATTTTGAAAGTTGCAGTGTACTCAAGCGGTCGGATTCAACGGCGCGCATCGCCCTTCATCACGGTGGGGTGATGACCGTTGCAGTCAATTGGCAAACGCGGCTGTGGCCACCTCAAAAACCGTCGCGCGAAGCCATTGGTGGGCGCTGTCGTGCTGCGAACGACGGTGCCAAAGCGTGTCGATGTGCATGGATGCGACCTCGAACGGCAGCTCGCGCAGCACCAATTGATCGGCGATACCCGTCACGCCGGCAAAGTGACGTGGCATGACCGTCAGGAGGTTCGAGCTGGCCACGACCTGCCCGGCGGTGAAAAACTGGTTAACGGTGATCACCACGTGCCGATGGCGACCAAGCGCAGACAGAGCCTCATCGACAAAACCGTAGGGGCGCCCGGAAAAGCTCACCAGCAGATGCCGGGCGGCGCAGTACCGATCCAGGGTCAGCACGCCGCTGGCCAGCGGATGGTCGCGCCGCATGGCGCACACATACTGGCCACTGTAGAGGCGCTGGTGGGCAAATGCCACGACTTCGTCCTGTTCGGCGCGGGCGGTCATGTCCGCCATCACGGCCGGGAAGTAACCGACGGCCAGGCTGGCGTGTTCGCCATCAAGCAGGCGTCGCGGGTCGCGCGTGGTCAGCGGCACTACCCGCACGGAAACACCCGGCGCGTCGCGGTCCATGATGGCGATCAGGCCTGGCATCAGCACAGCCGCGGTTGCGTCGGCCATGGTCAGAACAAAAGCGGTCTTGGCCTGTGTCGGCTCGAACCGGCCGGGCGCCACCGCGCCCTGCAGTTGTCGCAAGGCGTCCCGTACCGACGGCCACAGTGCCAACGCGCGCGGTGTGGGGGCCACACCCTGTCCACTGCGTTGCAGCAGGTCGTCACCCAAGGATTGGCGCAGGCGTCGCAAGGCGTTGCTGACCGCCGGTTGAGTCAAAGATAGATTGTGCGCCGCCCGGGTCAGGCTGCGCTCGGCCATGACTTCGTCGAACACGCGCAGCAGATTCAGGTCAAGGGTGCGGAAGTTGATGCTCTGCATCGTTTAATTAATCACCAACATGAATAGACATCATCATAAATATAAACTTGAGAAATACCAGAGTAAACCCTAATATCACCTCATTCGGCCACACGCCGCCATTGCCAAAGAGAAGGACCACACCATGGCCAACACGTTGACTTCCATGCCCTACGCCACCAACGGGGTCGCGGCACCGCAAGGTTTCCGCTCTAGCCTCGCGTCCAAATCCCGCGTGCGGTATGACGCCGCCAAAGGCCTTAGCGCAATGCTGCTGGCCGCCATGGCCTCCGCATTGGTGGTGGTGGCCGATCAACTGATCGACACCTGGGCCGATGGGCACTTGATGGTCGCCTGGGTGGCGTTATGGGCGGTTGGATTCGCAGCGTTGGCGATATTCGGTGGCGCTGCCCGCCAACTGGCTGTCACCGCGGTCGATGCGTTCAACGCCTGGTCCCGTCGTGTCGCTCAAACTCGCGCTGACGAGCGTTTTTGGGCCATCGCGCAGTCCGATCCACGGGTGATGGCGGACTTGCGGATGGTGATTCAGCGCAACCAGGAAGAAGCCGCAACCATGACTGGCCAAACCAGCGTGAACCCGCTGGCCCAAGATCCCACTGCACGCGTGGCAGATCGGCAGCGCAGCCGGGCGGCCCGCTACGGTTACCTGCCCTACATCTGACGCCAACTCGCACAAAGAAAAGCCACCCGCGGGTGGCTTTTCTGCTGGTGCGCCCAGCATGCGCGCACACTTGTGCGTGGAAACGCGCTTAGCGTGTCAGGCTCTTTTCGAACTGGGCCTTGATGGCAACCAATTCCTTGGGCAAGTGGTAGGCCAACTGGGTGAACAACTCGCTGTGCAAGGCGAACTCTTGAGCCCAGGCGCCCTTGTCCAGGCTGGTGACCGAGTCAAATTGCGCCTGGCTGAAGTCCAGGCCGGTCCAGTTGATCTCGGCATACGCGGGGGCAATGCCGAAGCCTGTTGGCGTGCCGGCGGCGGTCCCTTCGACGCGGTCAATGATCCACTTCAACACACGCATGTTGTCGCCGTAGCCGGGCCAGACGAACTTACCGTCGTCGCCTTTTCGGAACCAATTGACGCAGAAGATCTTGGGCAGAGTGTGGCCAGTCTCTTCGAGCTTGTGCTCCATGTCCAGCCAGTGCTGGAAGTAGTCGCTCATGTTGTAGCCGCAGAAAGGCAGCATGGCAAACGGGTCGCGGCGCACAACGCCCATCTGGCCCACTGCGGCGGCAGTCGTCTCCGAGCCCATGGTGGCGGCCATGTACACGCCTTCCATCCAGGTGCGGGCTTCGGTCACCAATGGCACGGTGGTCGAGCGACGGCCACCAAAGATGAAGGCGTCGATCGCCACGCCATTGGGGTTGTCCCACTCGGGGTCCAGTGCGGGGTTGTTGGTGGCAGCCACGGTGAAGCGCGAGTTGGGGTGGGCCGCCTTGGCGCCGGTTTCCTTGGCGATTGCGGGCGTCCAGTCCTTGCCTTGCCAGTCGATCAGATGATTGGGCAGACCGCCGCCGTCCTTTTCCATGCCTTCCCACCAGACGTCGCCGTCATCGGTCAGCGCCACGTTGGTGAAGATCACGTTCTTGTCCAGTGAGCGCATGCAGTTGGGGTTGGTGTGCATGTTGGTGCCGGGGGCCACGCCGAAGTAACCGGCTTCCGGGTTGATGGCGTACATCTTTCCGTCGGCATGGGGCTTGACCCAGGCGATGTCGTCACCGATGGTGGTGACCTTCCAGCCCGCGAAACCAGCCTCTGGCGGCACCAGCATGGAGAAGTTGGTCTTGCCGCAGGCGCTGGGGAAGGCCGCGGCGACGTGGTATTTCTTGCCCAGGGGGTTGGTCACGCCCAGAATCAGCATGTGCTCGGCCAGCCAGCCCTGGTCGCGGCCCATGTTGGACGCGATGCGCAGCGCAAAGCACTTCTTGCCCAGCAGCGCATTGCCGCCGTAGCCGGAGCCATAGGACCAGATCTCGCGGGTCTCGGGGTAGTGCACGATGTACTTGGTCTTGTTGCAAGGCCACTTCACGTCGGCCTGGCCGGCATGTAACGGTGCCCCGACGGTGTGCACGCAGGGAACGAAGGCGCCGTTGACGCCCAGCACGTCGTACACCGCCTTGCCCATGCGGGTCATGATGCGTTGATTGACGGCCACGTAAGGGCTGTCCGACAGTTCGATGCCGATGTGCGCGATGTGCGAACCCAGTGGCCCCATCGAGAACGGCACCACGTACATGGTGCGGCCCTTCATGCAGCCGTCAAACAGGGCCTTTTCGCCGTCCTTGCCGGTTTGCAGCAGGGCGCGCATGTCGGCGGGCGCCATCCAGTTGTTGGTTGGGCCGGCGTTCTCCTTCAGCTCGGAGCAGATATAGGTGCGGTCTTCCACGCGTGCCACATCGCTGGGGTCGGAGCAGGCCAAAAAGCTGTTGGGACGCTTGGCGGGGTTGAGCCGCTTGAACGTACCGGCATCGACCAGTTGCTGGCAAAGCCGTTGGTACTCTTGTTCCGAGCCGTCGCACCAGTAAATGGCGTCGGGTTTGGTCAGGGCGACCATGTCGGCGACCCAGGCGATCAATCTGGCGTTCTTGACGTAGCTTGGGGCGTTGAGGTTGATGCCCTGTATCACGGGTGAGTTCATTGAAAAGCTCCTAGTTTGAAAATCGTCTTTTCAAAACCAGCGTGTAGACCGTCGGTCGCGCCCTGCGCATCAGCTTTGAAAAAACGTTTCTGTGAAGTCTGGAAATGCTTGAGCCGGTGGCGCGCTGTGAAGTGGCTTTTTGGGCCGCGAGGGTGGATAGCCGCAGGGCGGTGATGGGTGTTTCACGTTCGTCAAGCCAAGGCAGATGACGATTTTATGAACTCGGATGTCGGTTACCTGACGATTACATCGGAAAGTTATGCAAAACCCGCATTGCGTTATGCGTGGTGAACAGTCGATGTGGGGTGATCAATGGACGCGTCGCGACCACGATCCGCACGAGCTCGTGCGCCCGTGTGCCCGGCGGAGTCACGAGCAGAGAAACAGGGGGATGTCGGACGCGGCGGGGTGCGCCGGCAATCGGTCCTCAGGCCATGAAGACAGCGATGAAGGCGAGCAGGAACATCAGCACGCCGCCCATGACCGGTAACACGATCGGCATCATGGGCACGATCTTTTCAACGGCGTCGGCTTCGGTAGCGGCGGCAGAGGAGACGGGCGATGACATGGCGTGCTTTCAGTTGAACGGCGAGGGAGTTGCGCAAGAGTTTACCCGCGATGTGCAAATCGTGCTTATGCGCCGCGCTCTGGCCAATGCGACCAGTACCAGTGTCTCAGCCCAGTTGTGCGTCGAAGCCGGCCGCGTGCAGGTGGGCAAGTACGTCGGCCACATGGTCGTGTCCGCGGGTCTGAATCACCAGCTCAACCTCAACGTTTTGAGCCGACAAGGTGGTAAATGCGCGTTGGTGGTGCACTTCATCGATGTTGGCGCCCGCTTCGGCCACGGTGGCCGTGATGCGTGCCAAAGAACCAGGCACGTCGCGGGCGCTGACGCCGATGCGTGCCAACCGACCGGCACGCACCATGCCACGCTCGATAATGGCCGCCAGCAGCAGCGGGTCGATGTTGCCGCCACACAGCACCAGGCCGACGCGCCTGCCGCGAAAACGCTCCGGATACTTGAGCAGCGCAGCCAGACCCGCCGCACCAGCGCCTTCGACCAGGGTCTTCTCGATTTCAAGCAGCATCACGATCGCCTGTTCGATATCCCCCTCGTCCACCAGAACCAGATCGTCCACCAGCCGCGCGATGATGCTTTGGGGTAGTTTTCCGGGCGTGCCCACCGCAATGCCTTCGGCAATGCTGCTGCTGCCCTGCGGGTGTTGGGTGCCCTTGATCGCGTTGACCATGGCGGGAAAGCGTGCGGTCTGGACGCCGACGATCTCGATGCCAGGCTTGACGGCCTTGGCCGCCGTCGCCATGCCGGCGATCAGGCCGCCGCCGCCGACGGCGATGATCAGCGTGTCCAGTTCTGGCACATCACTCAGCATTTCCAGAGCCAACGTGCCTTGACCCGCCGCGACCTCCGCGTCGTCATAGGGGTGGACAAAAGTCAGGCCCTGTGCAGTCGCCAGGGCCACGGCATGCGCGCGCGCTTCGTCCAGGGTGTCGCCAAACAGCACGACTTCGGCACCAAACCCGCGCGTGCGTTCGACCTTGACGCCCGGTGTGAAGCGCGGCATCACGATCACCGCGCGCAGACCCAGGCGCTGCGCATGGTAGGCCACGCCCTGGGCGTGGTTGCCCGCGCTCATGGCGATGACGCCGCGTCGGCGTTCATCCTCGCCCAGTTGGCTAAGTTTGTTGCAAGCACCACGCTCTTTGAATGACGCGGTGAACTGCTGGTTCTCAAACTTGAGGAAGACTTGCGATCCGGTGACATCGGACAGCGTCTTGGACGCGACGCAGGGCGTGTGTACAAGATGGCCGCGCAAGCGTTCGGCGGCTTGGGTGATATGGGTGAGCTCCAGCATGACTGCATTGTCGTCCCAAAGACGGCCACGCCCAACACGATCTCACTGCATACTTTCTACAATGGGGGCCTATGAGTCAAGCAAACTACACCCGTGGCCAAGCGCTGCCCGCGATTCTGAATCAGCGCATCGTCATCCTGGACGGCGCCATGGGCACGATGATCCAGCGCTTTAAACTGGGGGAAGAGCAGTACCGTGGCGCTGGCGCGTCGCAGCCAAGTGCTCAATACGAGCGATTCAAGAACCTCAACAAGGATGTCAAGGGCAACAACGAGCTGCTCTCGTTGACCCGGCCGGACGTCATTGCCGACATCCATGAGCGCTACCTCGCGGCGGGCGCTGACCTGATCGAGACCAACACCTTTGGCGCGACGTCGATTGCCCAGGCCGACTATGACATGGCCCACCTGGCGCGAGAGATGAACCTTGCCTCGGCCAAATTGGCCCGTGCGGCGTGTGACAAATACGCCACGCCCGACAAGCCGCGCTTTGTCGCCGGGGCGGTCGGCCCCACGCCCAAGACCGCCAGCATCAGCCCGGACGTGAACGACCCCGGCGCGCGCAACGTCAGCTTTGAAGAATTACGCGCCGCCTATTACGAGCAGGTGCAGGCGCTGGTGGAAGGCGGCAGCGACGTGCTTCTGGTCGAGACAATTTTTGACACCCTCAACGCCAAGGCCGCCTTGTTTGCGATTGACGAGTACTTTGAGGCTTCGGGTCAGCGCCTGCCACTCATCATCAGCGGCACCGTCACCGATGCCTCGGGCCGCATTCTCAGCGGCCAGACCGTCACCGCCTTCTGGTACAGCGTGCGCCACGCGCAGCCGCTGGCCATTGGCCTGAACTGCGCGCTGGGCGCGGCGCTGATGCGCCCCTATATCCAGGAGCTCAACCGGGTCGCGCCCGACACCTTCATCAGTTGCTACCCCAACGCCGGCCTACCCAACCCGATGAGCGACACGGGCTTTGATGAGACACCTGAGGTCACCTCGCGCCTGGTGCGCGAGTTCGCGCAGGAGCGGCTGGTCAATATCGTGGGCGGCTGCTGTGGCACCACGCCGGGCCACATTGAGGCCATCGCCCAGGCCGTGTCGCCGCTGCCCACGCGTGGTTTGCGGCGCCAGTTTTTCTACAAGGAAGCGGCTTAAGGTCGCCGGGGCGCCGCAGCGCGGCCGACGGCGGCCCTGGCCAGTAAAATACGGCCATTCCAAGGAGCGTTGCAGCGTAGGTCGGTGACCCGCGTCAGGCTTGGATGTTCCAACGGCGCTCACCTATCTTGATCAGTTGGGGACCGGACTGTGGCCGATCTCGCAAATTTTCAGTCCACTTAGGTGAGTAGCATGTCCCAACCCGTTGTCGCCCCCATGTTGTTGTCCGGCCTGGAGCCGGTCACCATTGGCGCTATCTATTCAGTTGAGGACAGAGCTGAAGGTCCGTCCCCAAGAGCTTCGTTTGTCAACGTTGGTGAACGCACCAATGTGACCGGTTCCAAAGCCTTCGCTCGGATGATCCTGAACGGCGAGTTCGAGCAGGCACTGGCCGTGGCGCGCCAGCAGGTCGAAAACGGCGCCCAGATCATCGACATCAACATGGACGAGGCCATGCTGGACAGCAAGGCCGCCATGGTGAGGTTCCTGAACCTGATCGCCAGCGAGCCCGACATCTCGCGCGTGCCGATCATGATCGACTCATCCAAGTGGAGCGTGATCGAGGCGGGCCTGCGCTGCATCCAGGGCAAGCCAATCGTCAACTCCATCAGCATGAAGGAGGGCGTGGAACAGTTCAAGCATCAGGCCAAACTGGTGCGTCGCTATGGCGCCGCGGCGGTAGTGATGGCCTTTGACGAGCAAGGCCAAGCCGACACCTACCAGCGCAAGATTGAAATCTGCGAGCGCGCCTATCGCATCCTGGTCGATGAAGTGGGTTTCCCACCGGAAGACATCATCTTCGACCCCAACATCTTTGCCATTGCCACCGGTATCGAAGAGCACAATAACTACGCGGTCGACTTCATCAACGCCACGCGCTGGATCAAGGCCAACTTGCCGGGCGCCAAGGTGTCCGGTGGGGTGAGCAACGTGAGCTTTTCGTTTCGCGGCAACGACCCGGTGCGCGAAGCGATTCACACCGTCTTTTTGTACCACGCGATCCAGGCCGGCATGGACATGGGCATCGTCAACGCCGGCATGGTCGGGGTCTACGACGAACTTGAGCCGGGCTTGCGCGAGCGGGTGGAAGACGTGGTGCTCAATCGCCGCCCTGATGCTGGCGAGCGCCTGGTCGAGATTGCCGAAACCGCTAAAAGCGGCGCCAAGGACGAGAGCCGACGGCTGGAGTGGCGCGGCACCCCCGAAGTCCCGGTCTCCGTGGGCCAGCGCCTGAGCCATGCCATGGTGCATGGCATCACCGACTTCATCGTGCAAGACACCGAAGAAGCCTACCAAGAGATCCTGGCCAAGGGCGGGCGCCCCTTGCACGTGATCGAAGGCCCGCTGATGGCCGGCATGAACATCGTCGGCGACTTGTTTGGCCAGGGCAAGATGTTCCTGCCGCAGGTGGTCAAGAGCGCGCGCGTAATGAAGCAGGCGGTGGCTCACCTGATTCCGTATATCGAGGAAGAGAAGAAGCGTGACGAAGCCGCCGGGCGCGACGTGCGCACCAAGGGCAAGATCGTGATTGCCACCGTCAAGGGCGATGTGCACGACATCGGCAAGAACATCGTCACGGTGGTGCTCCAGTGCAACAACTTCGAGGTGGTCAACATGGGCGTGATGGTGCCCGCCCATGAGATCCTGGCGCGTGCCAAGGTCGAAGGTGCCGACATCATCGGCCTGTCAGGCCTGATCACCCCCAGCCTAGAAGAAATGCAGTACGTGGCGGGCGAGATGCAGAAGGATGACTACTTTCGCATGCGCAAGATACCCTTGCTGATTGGTGGCGCGACCACTTCGCGGGTGCATACGGCGGTCAAGATCGCGCCGCATTACGAGGGGCCGGTGGCTTACGTGCCGGACGCCTCGCGCAGCGTCAGCGTCGCGCAAAGCTTGCTGGGGGACGACGCGGCCAAGTACCACACCGAGCTGGGCGCGGACTATGAAAGAGTGCGCGCATTGCATGCCAACAAGCGACAAACACCGCTGTGGCCGCTGGCCAAGGCGCGTGCCAACAAGACGCCGATCGACTGGGGCAGCTACCAGCCCACCGAACCCAAGTTTCTGGGGCGCCGCGTGTTCAGGAACTTTGACCTGAGTGAACTGGTTCGTTTCATCGATTGGGGTCCGTTTTTCCAGACCTGGGATCTGGCTGGACCGTACCCCGCCATTCTGCGCGACCCGGTCGTGGGTGCCGAGGCGACACGCGTCTTTGCTGATGCGCAGGCGCTCCTGAAGCAGGCAGTCGACGGTCGCTGGTTGAGCGCCAATGCGGTGCTGGGCCTGTACCCGGCCAACAGCGTCAACGACGACGACATCGAGTTGTACACCGACGATACGCGTACCGAGGTGGCGATGATCTGGCATGGACTGCGCCAACAGGCTGAAAAACAGGTGATCGATGGCGTCATGCGCCCCAGTCGCTGCCTGGCTGATTTTGTGGCACCCAAGCGGGATGCAGGCGGTGTGTTGACCGGAATAAAGGACTATGTTGGCGTATTCGCGGTGACGGCAGGCATTGGTGTGGACAAGCGCGAGCAGCTCTTTTTGGATCAGCATGACGACTACCGCGCCATCATGCTCAAGTCGCTGGCGGACCGCCTGGCTGAGGCCTTCGCAGAGTGTCTGCATCAGCGTGTGCGCACCGATTTGTGGGGCTACGTGGCGCAAGAGACATTGGGCGCCGACGAGCTGATCGCCGAGAAGTACCGCGGCATCCGCCCAGCGCCGGGCTACCCCGCGTGCCCGGACCACAGCGTCAAACAAGCCATGTTCGAGCTGCTCCAGTGTGAGGAGATTGGCATGCGTGTCACGGAGAGCCTGGCCATGTCCCCGGCGGCCAGCGTCAGTGGCTTTTACCTCGCGCATCCAGACAGCCGCTACTTCAGCGTGGGCAAGATCGGCGAAGACCAACTCAAAGACCTGGCGGCGCGCCGGGGCTTGAGCGAGCAGGCGGTGCAAAGGTTGCTTGCTCCGAATCTGTGAGCAACCGGGTGTTGCGCCGGGAATTGGCGCCAATATGCGACAAGCGTGTTGTTTTCGATTGGGGTTTGCCCGATCCGCCTTGCTTTTTGTGGCTTTGACACAGGCCTGTGACCCTACACTAGCTCCATGTCGTCGTTGTACCTTGAGCATTTCGGGTTAAGCAAACCGCCGTTCCAGATCACGCCCGATCCGGAGTTCTTTTTTTCGGGTGGGCGCCGGGGTGACATTCTTTCTGCCCTGCTGCATGTGGCGGCACATGACGAGGGCATCATCACTTTGGTGGCCGAAGTCGGCAGTGGCAAGACCCTGCTGGCGCGGCTGATGATCAGCCGCCTGGGCTCCCAGGTGTGCGCGGTTTACCTGGCCAACCCGTGTTTTAGTCGCGACGAAATCATCGCCGCCATCGGTCGCGATCTGGGATTGACCGACATGGGCAACTCGATCGAGGGCAAGCTGGCTCTGCTGCGCGACGAGTTGCTGCGCCGCCACGCGCTCGGGCAACGGGTCTTGCTGGTGATCGACGAAGCGCATGCCATGCCGGCCGAGTCGCTGGAGGAGGTGCGCTTGCTGTCCAACCTCGAGACCGGGCAGAACAAACTGGTCAACATCATGTTGTTCGGGCAGCCCGAGCTCGATGGCCTGTTGGCCGAGCCGCGTCTGCGGCAAGTGCGCGACCGCGTCATTCACCGTTTCGTGCTGCAGCCGCTGCAGGCCGACGAGGCCAGTGCCTACATCGACCACCGCCTGCGTGCCGCCGGCTGGCATGGCGCCCGTCTGTTCTCTGCCGCCGCGCTGGCGCGCTTGGTCAAGGCCTCCGAGGGGCGGGCGCGGCGCATCAACCTGTTGGCTGACAAAGCCCTGTTGGCGGCGTATGCGCAAGGGTCGCGCAGCGTCGAGGGCGCACACGTCAGCAGCGCCGTGCAGGAACTGCCGATCGATCACCCCACACCATCAACCTCACGAAGTAACCGTTGGCAGTTGCTCGCGACCAGCGTGGTCCTGGCGTTGGTCATGACAGCGGTGGCTGTTGCGGCGCTGGGCTGGTACCGGGGCGGCGCCACAAGCGGGGCCGCGCCCGCACCCCTGGCAACGGGGCCGGCAGCGGCACCGGCACCAGCGACACCGGCACCGGCACCATCGAAGACCGTGACGCCGGTCGCTGCCGCGGCAGTGCGCGTGGTCGCCGCGCCCGTGGCACAGCCTGCCGCGGTGGCAACTGCTGCCTCTGTCGTCACCGCCAAGCCCGACCCTGCTCCAGCGTCGAGCAGTGCGTCGGCGCCGTCTATGCGCCAGCAGGCTTCGCAGGCCTCGCCGGCACTCGGCACAGACCTGTCGGCGGCGCTGGCGCGGTCTGAAATTTGGTTGCACCGGCCTGACCTTGATGGCTACACTATCCAGCTGGCAGCCCTGCCCGGTACCTTTGGCGTGGATGCCTTCCTGGCGCAGGCCGCAGCGCAGTTGGACGCGTCGCAGGTGTATGCGCGGCACAGTGTCTACAAGGGGAAAGCCTACGTGTCAGTATTCCTGGGCAATTTTGAATCCCACCGCTCGGCGGCGTTGGTCATCGAGGGCCTGCCAGCCGGCTTGAAGACCAACCGGCCGCTGGTGAGAACATGGACCAAGATCAAACAGGACACGCAACCATGATGGCATCGCATCGGCCCACCCAGCTAAACCGTGGCGGCGTGTACTTCAAGTGTATTGGCATGGGGGCTGCCGTGCTGACATTGTTGGCCTGTGCCAGCCCGCCGGCGCCGCCGCTCTCCACCCAACACCTCAACCCCGCGCCGCGGGTGGCGGGCAAAGTGCCCGATTTTGCCGTGGCACCACCGCTGCCCAGGCCGCCCCGCCCCAGCGTGCGCCAGGAGCTCTACAGCGTGGTGATGAGCAACGTCAACGTGCAAGACTTGCTGTTCGCCTTGGCGCGCGATGCCAAGCTGAACGTGGACATTCACCCGAGCATCACCGGCACCGTCACGATGAACGTGCATGACCAGACGCTGACCGAGATCTTGGACCGGGTGGCGCGCCAGGTGGACTTGCGTTACGAGATGGAAGGCAAGAACCTGTCCATTCAGCCTGACTCACCTTACCTGAAGCATTACCGGGTGGACTACCCGAACATCCAGCGTGATGCCAAGACCTCCATCAGCACCTCGACCAATGTCGCCAGTACGGGGGCTGCACCGGGCAGCAGTGGGGGGGGCGGCGGGAGCAGCAGTGGTAGCAATGCCTCGACCTCGCTGATCGAGAACACCTCCAACAACCGGTTCTGGGCCACGCTGATCACCAACCTTACCGATTTGCTGCGCGAGACCGACAAAGTTTTGCCAGAAGGCAACAGCGAGACCGTCACCCAACAGGCCACGGCCCAAAGTACCACCGGGACAGGCTCCAGCGCAAAAACGACCACCACGCGCGTGGGGGCGCCCCGCTCCAGCGAGATTGCGGCCACGGCGGCGCTTGCCGCCAGTCCCAATCCCGCCGCCATGAACACCGCGGGTACCACCGTCGTGCGGCGCAGCACCTTCCGCGAGGCGGCCTCGGTGATTGCCCACCCGGAGACCGGCAACATCAGCGTGCGCGCCACGCAAAGCCAGCACGCCAAGGTGCGCGAGTTTCTGGACCGCGTGCTGACTTCGGCTCGCCGCCAGGTTTTGATTGAAGCCACCATTGTTGAGGTAGACCTGTCCAACCGCTACCAGCAGGGCATCGATTGGTCGATCCTGCAGACCGGCGGCGCCAATGCCGGCTCTGGTATCACGTTCAAGCCAGCCGGCGACAGCAGTGGTCTGCAGACGGGTGGTCTGGTTAGCTCAATCGCATCTCTGGGTTTCAAGCAATTTCGGCTCTGGAATGGTGATACCGACTTGTCCGCGATGCTGAGTCTGCTGGAGTCATTCGGTACCCTGCGTGTCCTGTCGAGCCCCAAGGTCTCGGTACTCAACAACCAGAGCAGTGTGCTGAAGGTGGTGGACAACAAGGTCTATTTCACCATCTCGGTCACGGCCGGCACGGCGGCCACAGCCACAGCCGCAGCCACCCCAGCCACCTACACGACTACCATCAATACCGTGCCGATCGGCTTCCTGATGACGGTGGTGCCCCAGGTGAGTCAAGGCAACGAAGTCACGCTTAACCTGCGCCCCACGATCAGCCGTATCACCGGTTACGCCACGGACCCCAATCCGGTACTGGCGCAAAACAACCTGATCAACCGTATACCAGAGGTCCAGACACGCGAGATGGAATCGGTGCTGCGCGTGCAGTCGGGCGACATCGCTGTTCTGGGTGGCCTGATGCAGGACACGCGCGACAACAATTCTGACGAGGTGCCGGGCCTGAATCGGCTGTCCATGCTGGGTGATCTGTTCAAGTACCGCAACGAGAGTAGCCGCAAGTCCGAATTGGTGATCTTCCTGCGGCCCACCGTGCTGGTTGACGCCAGCGTGGACGCAGACCTGCGCGACTTCCGGGCCACGCTGCCTGGCTCCATCGAGGCGATGCGCCGCGCGCCGGACTCCGGCCAGGGCGGCGCCCCCGCCGCGCGGAACTGAACATGAGCCTGCTGCTTGATGCCCTGAACCGAGCCAGCAAGGACAAGGCGGCAGCGGCCGCTGCGCAGGCCGCGGCTTCACCGCAAATCGATGAACCCGCAATGGGTGCATCCGCTTCAGCGGCAGCGTCGTCTCAAGCTCATTCGAAGACTCCGACTGATGCCGTTGCCGACTTGCCGGTTCTGGAGTTGTCGCTGGCTTCGGCCGTGCGTGCACCAGCGGCGGCGGACTCATGGCAATCCGAGCACGCTGTCGCCGCACCAGATCAACTGGCGCAGCCTTTGATGGCGTCCTTCGTGCTCACTGAACCAATTCAACCAGCGCAGCCGACTGATTCGTCACCCGCGCCCGCGGCGCCGCCCGCGCCTCAACCCCCGCCCCAGCCTGACACAGTGTCCACGAACAAAGCCTCGGCAAGCGGGGCGCCGCGCGTAGCGCAAGAGATCGTACGCGCCAAAGCCCCTGCGGCGCGCGCCAAGCCGCCCTTGCGGCTGGTGGTTTTGGGCAGCCTGGCGGTTTTGCTGGCGGCGGGTTTGGGCAGCGTTCTGATGGGTTGGTGGGGCGACCCCGTCAACTGGATTCAGTCCGCTGGCTTGGCGAGCCCGTCGACGGTTGGCCCCGCAGCGCCCATGGTGGCCAGTCGGGTGGAGCCGGCGAGTGTGTCACCCGTGGTATCGGATGTGCCGGTGGTGTCCGACGCGCCGAACAGACCGCAGGTCCCCAAGGGCGCCACGCTGGCGTCGGCTACCGGCGCAACCCGCAAGCCCCCGGATTCCGTCGTATCGCCAGCCCCGACTCAAGCGGTGGCCAAGCCATCAACACCACCGAAAGCGGCCACGGCACTGGTCCAGAGTCGCACGGTCGGTCCATCCCCGCTGGAGCTCGGTTACGCGGCATTGGTTGAGGGTCGGCTGCCTGCGGCGGCGCAGGCCTACGGGCAAGCCTTGCTTGCCAATCCTGAGGAACGCGATGCCCTGCTCGGGCTGGCCTACATCGCGCACCAACAAGGCCGCATCGAGGAGGCGCGGGGCTACTATCAGCGTGTGTTGCGGCAAGACCCAGGCAATGCGATTGCCAGGTCGGGCCTATTGACCACTAACGCGGTGGATGACCCGCAGCTTGTCGCCAGCCGTTCGCGTGAGGTGGCAGAGCAAAACCCGGATTCCGCGGCCGCGCACTCGGCGTTGGGGCATGCCATGGTGCGCGAGGGCCGCCTGGCCGAGGCGCAACAGGCGTTTTTCCGCGCCCATTCACTAGAGCCCGGCGTGGCCCTGCACGCCTTTAATCTGGCTGTTGCGCTGGATCGGCTGCGCAACTTTGGTCCGGCGCGCCAGTACTACGAGCGGGCCTTGGCCCTGTCGGCACAGTCCGGCGGCGAGCGCCCCAGTGGCGTGCCTAAGGCGGCGGTGCAGACGCGGCTAGACCAGTTGCGCGCGGCGATGGTGGTCAACCCGGCGGGGGCTGCGCGTGAGTGAAGCACCCATTGCCGCAGCCAAACCGCCGGTGCGCCTGGGCGACAAGCTGGTCGACCTTGGCCTGATCACCCAGGACCAACTCCGGATCGCGCTGCAAGAGCAAAAGAGCACCGGCAAACAACTGGGCGAGGCCCTGTTGGTGCTGGGCTTTGTCACCGAAGACGCCATGCGTGCGGCCTTGGCCGACAAGCTGGGCGAGCAGGCCATCAGCCTCAAGGGCATCGTGGCCGATCCCAAGGCGCTGGCCCTGATACCCAAGGCCATGGCCAAGCGCCACTCCTTGTTCCCGGTTAGCCTGGATGTGCGCGACAACGAGCTGATCATTGCCAGTGCCAACCCCAACGACATCGTCGCCGCTGATCAGGTCAACGCCTTGCTGGCGGGCGGGCCGCGACCGCGCTGGCGCCTGGCCAGCAGTGCCGAGGTGCTGGGCGCGATTGAGCAGTTCTATGGGCACGAGTTGTCCATCGACGGCATCCTGCAGGAGCTGGAAACCGGCACGATCGACATGGCCAGCTTGATCCAAGAGGCCGAAGGCTACAGCCATCCGGTAGTGCGCCTGATCGACTCGCTGCTGGCCGACGCCACGCTTCGTGGCGCATCCGACATTCACTTTGAGCCGGAAACGCAGTTTTTGCGCATTCGCTACCGCATTGACGGCGTGTTGCGCCAGGTGCGCTCGCTGCACATGCGTTACTGGTCGGCCATGGTGGTGCGCCTGAAGGTGATGGCGCGCATGAACATTGCCGAGACCCGCGCGCCGCAGGATGGCCGCATCTCGCTTTCCATCTCCGGGCGGCCGGTGGACTTTCGCTCCGCCGTGCAGCCCACCATTCATGGCGAGAACTTCGTGCTGCGCATCCTGGACCGCAAGCGCGGCATTGTGCCGATCACTGGGCTGGGGCTGTCCGACTCGCAACTGACCCTATTGCAACTGATGTTGTCGCGCCCAGAGGGCATCTTGCTGGTGACCGGCCCCACCGGATCTGGCAAGACCACCACGCTGTACTCCATCCTGGGCCACCTCAACAGCGAGGGCGTCAACATCATGACGCTGGAAGACCCGGTGGAGTACCCGATGCCGGTGATCCGGCAGACCTCGCTGTCCGATGCGGTCAAGATGGATTTTGCCGAGGGCATCCGCTCCATGATGCGCCAGGACCCCGACATCATTTTGGTGGGCGAGGTGCGCGACAAGGATACGGCGGAGATGGCCTTTCGCGCCGCCATGACCGGTCACCAAGTCTTCTCGACGCTGCACACCAACTCGGCCATTCGGTCCATCCCTCGCTTGGTCGATTTGGGCATCCTGCCCGACGTGCTGGCTGGCAATGTCATTGGCATCGTCGCACAGCGCCTGGTACGCACCCTTTGCAAGGCCTGCAAGGTGCCAGCTAATCCCAGTCCGGTAGAGGCGCAGTTGCTGGGCCTGACCTCCGGCGATGCCTGCACGGTCTATCGGCCGGTGGGTTGTCCGGCATGTGAGAAGCAGGGTTACAAGGGCCGCATGTCCATTCTGGAATTGCTCAAGTTCGACGGCGAACTGGACGAATTGGTGACGCAGCGCGCCAGCCTCAAGACCATGAGCGACCACTTGCGCCAACGTGGCTTTGTCACCATGGCGCAAGACGGCATGCGCCGCGTGCGCGAAGGGCTCACCACGGTGGATGAGGTCGGACGCGTGGTCGACCTGACGGAGCTGATTGGCTGATGGCGCTCTTCCAGTTTCGCGCCACCAATGCCGAAGGGCAGATCAACAAAGGCCAGATCGAGGCGCTGCACGAGCTTGACCTGGAGGCCCAACTCAAACGTGTAGGCCTGCTGCTGATATCAGCCAAGGCGCTGGCCTCGCGTCGGCGCATCGTCAAGCGCATGCCACGGCGCGAGGTGATCGACTTCTTCTTTCAACTGGAAATGCTGGTGCGCGCGGGTGTGCCGATACTCACCTCGCTGGGAGATTTGCGCGACGAGTCGGAGTCGCCCAACGCCCGTGACCTGGCCAGCGGCTTGCACGAGAAGATTGAGGCCGGCTCTACCTTTGGTGAAGCCATCGCGGTCTACCCCGGCGTGTTTTCGGCGACCATCATCAGCCTGATCCGCGCCGGCGAGGTCACGGGTCAGTTGCCCGATGTGATGAAAGAGATCGTGCGCTCGCTCAAGTGGCAAGACGAGATGGCCTCGCAGACCAAGAAGCTGCTGATGTACCCCAGCTTCGTGATGGTGGTCATTGGCGGCGTGGTGTTCTTCCTGATGATCTACCTGGTGCCGCAGTTGGTGGGCTTCATCAAGAACATGGGGCAAGAAATCCCGATCCAGACCCGGCTGCTGATTGGCCTGTCGCAGTTCTTTGTCAACTACTGGTGGCTGCTGCTGATCACGCCGCCGATTGGCGTGGCCATTACCTTGGCCTTGTCGGCGGCGTTTCCCGGCGTGCGTTACCGTCTGCATGCGCTGGAGCTGGCCATTCCCTATGTGGGGCCGATTCTCAAGAAGATGATCCTGGCGCGCTTTGCCGACACCTTTGCCCTGATGTACCGCACTGGCATTCCCTTAATCGAAGGCTTGGTCTATTGCGAGGACATCTCCAGCAACCTGGTGATTCGCCACGCCATTCGCCGCGCGCGCGAGCGGGTCATCAACGGCGCCGCGCTGTCGGAGAGCTTTGCGGCCGAGATGCTGTTTCCCTCCCTGGTGATTCGCATGCTGAAAGTGGGCGAGTCCACCGGCGCGCTGGACGCCGCGTTGAGCAACATCAGCTATTTTTATACACGTGACATCGAAGAGTCGGTGGGCAAGGTGCAGGCCATGATCGAGCCGGCTCTGACGGTGGTGATGGGTCTGATCCTGGGTTGGATCATGATGGCCGTGCTGATGCCGATTTACGACATGTTCGGCAAGATGAAGATCTGACCTGCCATGAAGACCGTGCTCCATCTCACGCCGGGCGGTTCGCAGTATTGGCTCAAGGGTCGCGACGGTTGGCAGCCCCACGATGGCCCGCCTAGCGGGCCAGTCTGGGTGGTGACGGACCTGGCCGAAGAGGGCTTTGCCGAGATTCAGATTCCCCGCATCTTTGGTCGTGACCGGCAAAACTACGTTTCACGCCAGGTGGCCAGCCGATTCCCGGACACACCTTACCGTACCACTTTGCCGGTCAAACCCGGCGGGGGCTTGATGGACCGCATCGCGCCACCGCGCCAGACGCTGCTGGGGCTGGATGCGGCGACACGGGTCAACTTGGCGCTTGACTCCTTGCCTGGCCCACTTGCCGGGGTCTGGAGCACCTCCATGCTGCTGACCACGATTGCCTGCCGCAAGCCGCTGCCGCCTGAGCTTTTTATGGTGCTGCCAGGGCTGGATGCCCTACGCATCGTGGTCATCAAGAACCGGCTGCCGGTGTTGACCCGTTTGATCGCCGGTGTGACCCGGCCCAGCGACCAGGTGGCGGAAGTCGTCCGCACCCTGCGCCACCTGGAGAACACCAGGGTGCTGGACCGCAGCGTGCACCGGCACGGCGTGCTGGTGCTGGGCGCCACCGAAGGCATGGCGACGGCGCTGGCCGCAGAGCATCTGGATTTGCTGTCACCGCCACCGCCGTGGGTCGACAAGCCGCCCAGCCATTGGCTCTTTGCCCTGTTTGACCTGGCGCTGAAGTCCCCCGTTGGGCAACTGGCGCCCTTGTCGCGCCGTACCCAGTACGTAGCCGCTCAGTTGCGTCAGGCGGCTTACATCGGCGCGGCAATCAGTCTGGGCGGCGCCCTGTGGGCCGCTGGCGACAACCTGCGCTACATTGTGGCCGGGCAGGTGAGCCACAGCCAGATACAGGCCAACGCGCAAGCGCTCGCTGTAAAGATGGGTGAAACGGACCAAAAGATGGTTGGGTTTGGCGTGGCGGCAGAGACCGTGCGAGCCGCCGTGGCGTTGGACCGCGACGAGGTCAGCACGGCCCCTTCGCTGTCGCAGCAGATGCAACAACTCGGCGGCGTGATTGGTCAGCACGAGGCGGTGCGTTTGGGGCAGTTGGCGTGGACCATTTTGCCGCCCGGACGACCCGCTTGCGGCGGCGGCGTGGTTGGCGCCCCTGATGTGGCGGCGGGCGCCGAGGCACCGGCGTCCCAACGCGTGGTCGAAATCAGCTTTGACCTCGCGTTGCCCGAAGATCTGCGGGAAAAAGCGCGCGCGCAGATGGTCTCCAGCATGTCCGCTCTGCTGGCCAAGCTCGATGGTGCCAGTGTGATCCGTGACCCTGCCAAAGGCCTGGACAAGGCGGCGCTGAGCGGCGGCGGCACGCGCGCCGGTACCGACAAAGCCTTGTCCTGGTGCCTGACCTTGCCAGGCGCGCCTAAATCGCCGAGCCCGACATGAGCGACCGGCAGACCGTCCTCCAGTTGGCCCAGCGCAGCCTGGTGGTGCTGGCATTGGCAGTGGCGTTGGGTCTGGCGCTGTTTCTGGGTTCACGCTTCTTCAAGGACCGCATGCGCGACGAACTGGCCCAGGCGCAGCAGGCGCAAAGCGCCAACCAGGCTAGTCTGGCCCAGAAGCAGACCGACCTGGCCAACCTGCAGGCAGAGATCAGTCGGTTTGCCGTGTTGCGCCAGCAGGGACTGGTCGGCAAAGCCGAGCGCGAAACCTGGGCCGAACAATTGGTTGCAAGCCGCCAACGCAGCGGCTTGCCGGACACCCTGACGTATACCCTGCACGCGCCCAAGCCCATCGCGGCGCAGGCCGGGTCAGCCACCGGCGCCGAGCCAGCACCGGTGGCCGACGCGCCCGGCGAGGCGGCAGCAAGTGGCCCGCAGTTTCACGACCTTGACATCGAGCTGAGCAACATTCACGAGGAAGAGCTGCTGGCTCTGCTGCAGGACTACCAGGCGCAGGCCAAAGGGCGTTTTCGGGTCAACGCCTGTGCCCTGTCAGCGCGGACCGAGACCGGCTTGTCGGCGCGCTGCACACTGCGTTTCTTTACGCTGCCGGATGTGAGCCCGAGCCCTGCTGCCGACGCGACCACCAACCCCAAACCCAGCCCCCCGTGATTCAGCGCCAGCAAGGCAGCCGCCGTAGTAAACATTTCTTACTTGCCAAGCCCCCGCCGTCGCTAGACTTCCCCCATGCTTGCCGCCCGACAACCCCGCAGCAGCCTACCGCCATTGCCCTCGTCGCCCATGCGGCGGGTGATGGGTGGGCGGCTTGCTGCGCGCGCCTGCGCGCTTGGCGGCCTGCTTGGGTGGGGTAGTGCGCTCAGTGTCCTGTGGGCGGGCTCGGCCCTGGCGGCGCAGGTTTCGCTGTCGGCGGATGACCGCCTGGGCACACTGTTCTATTCGGCTGCGGAACGCGCGGCCATCGTCCGCGCCCGCCAAGACGAGCCCGACGCCCCTGCCAGCTCGAGCCAGATCACGGTCAACGGCGTCGTCAAGCGCCACGGCGGCCCCAGCACCGCCTGGGTCAACGGTCGCGCAGTAGTTGAGGGGCAGCCAGTGCCCCCTGCCACGCGCCTGGGCGTGACGGCGCGTGGCGTCACCCTTGATGGCACGGCCGTGCGGGTTGGCGAATCCTTGGACCTGAGCACCCGCGAGCGCAGCGACATCGTGGCGCCGGGTGCAGTCACCACCAGGGGCAAAAAGTGAAACGGCAGCGTGGCGCGGCGCTGATGGTCATCCTGTTGATCGCCGGCGTATTGGCGGCCTTCTTTGCGGTGCGGGCGCTGAATGGGGCAAACGCGGAGCGGGATAGGGTCACGGCGGCGGCACTGGCGCAGGCAAAGGATGCGTTGATTGGGTTTGCGGTGACCTATCGGGATACGCATCCAAACCAAGTCTTCGGATATCTTCCTTGCCCTGACATAGATCTCAATGACGGTGTTTCTGATTCCTGTGGTGTGTTGGAAGTAACGAGGGTGGGCGGCTACCGTGGCGAACGCTGGGTATTCCACCGTTGCGTGACAGTGCCGGGGAGTGTCTGTGGTACGCCGTCTCAGGGCGCGCCAAGGACAACCCGATGTGGACTCAATTCAATTGGGATGCGACTGGCCAATTCATCGTTGTTGACGCCGATGGCGTCAACCTAGCCGGCGCGACGGCGCACAATCGGCCGTTTGCGGTGGTGTTCGCTCCCCGTGCAGTGGTGGGGGCACAGACCAGAGTCGCGCCAAGCGCCACCGCCTTGTGTGGGGGCGCTGATCTGGTGATCCCTGCGATGGCGGCCAACTACATTGAATCAGTTGTGTCGACCGTGGCGGGTGCCACGAGTACCGTTACGCTGAGCACTTTGGCCAGCGCCAGGCTCGGGACCAATAACGACCAGGGGTCGTGGGTGACGGGAGGGGAGGTGTTTGACCGTGTGAAACGGCGCAAAGATTTCGGTGACGACATCAATACAATGCTCGATGATCTTGAGGTTTGCCTAGGGAGCAAAGGCGGTGTGCTTCCCGCAGCCAGCGCCACCGACAAAGGCATGACTGCGGTAAATGCGGATATCGCTTGCGCCTCAGTTGGTGCCTTGAAAGGGAATGTACGCGCAAACTGGCAGGAAAACCTCTTGTATGCAAGGCCAGGCTCTGTCACAAAAAACACAGGGCTGAAGGCTTGTAACGCGGTGCTGCTGTTCGGTGGCGAGCGCGCTGCGGGGCAATCTCGGGACACACCTTTTGCGAGGACAGATGCCGTAACCTCCCCTGCCAATTATCTAGAGGGGCCGAATGCCACACGGTTTGGCGCAGTAGGTTCGCCACCATCGGGACCGTTCGACATGTCCGACGGGACGGGCAGTTACTCTGCTGCTGCGTCATCGCGAGACCTGGTGCGCTGCATCACCACAACGCCTCCCGTCATCTCCTCGTTTGCCAACAACTTCGCAGGCTTCATCACAGTTGGCGTTGGCGTTGCGACTACAGTCACGCCCGGTAGCCAGGCACTCACCATCGCCGATGCACCGGGCGCCACCGGCGGTTGTTTCTGGTCGCCGACCTTGACGCCCTTGGCTGGTCGGGTTGTTCGAGCCTATTACGATTACCAATTCACTTTTACCGATCCGTTTGCGTTGACAAGCGTCGGCGCTGATCGTGGCAACGGCTTCTCTTTCCAAATGGTCACCGGCCGTTGCTGCCCCACCCAACACCTGCGGCACTGAGGCCAAAATGGGGGTCTTGGGAGCTGCGGATGCGTGGGGTGCGGACTCCATTATTTTCGAGACCGATGTACACCGCGATGTTGCGCGCGCCGACCCGGTTGAGAACCACAGCGCCATCTTGTTGGACGGCTTTCTAGACCATGCACCGGCGTCGCCAAGTGCTACCATTAGCGCAGCTTGCAATGGCACCGCTACCGGCTGCCGCCACAGCCCTGCTAACGAGTTTGAGGAATCGCCCCTGCAGGCTCACAATCAGCGCATCGAAATTCACACCGGCTGCAACGCGGCGTGCACGCTTTGCAACCCGTCGGCGCATCTTGCGCCCAACAACTATGCCCGTGTCACGGCTTGGATTGATTGCACGGATTGCAAGGACACAGCAACTGACATCAATCGGATCACCACGGTGCCGACTATTCAGCGGTGTGTTGTGATCAATCCGGTCCTAAACACTGTGTACTTTGGATTCACGGGTGGTTTTCGGTCCGGCGCCAGTCAGCAGGGCGTGACTCTGACCAACCTCCATGTGCGAAGTGAATGACTGATCGGGGTCCACGATGAAAAACAAGTGCATTCATGGATTCACGATCATCGAAATGGCCATCGTGTTGCTGATCGTTGGCCTGCTGTTGGGGGGCGGTCTCAGCGTATTGGGTGTACAAATGGAAATGCAGCGTGTCAAGGGCACCGAGCGTTTGCTTGATGAGGCGCGAGAGGCACTTATTGGATTCGCTGTTGTCAATGGGCGCTTGCCGCGACCCGCAACGTCCGCGACGAATGGAGTGGAGAATCCCGCCAATTGCCCGACCGAAGTGTTGTGTTCTGGGTTCATTCCCTGGGCCACCCTGGGTACCACCAGGTCTGACGCTTGGGGGAAGACGTTGCGTTACAGCGTCACGCGGAACTTCGCAAATCCGGGCCTTGCTTTGGGGACTCCGGGTACAAGAAACATCGACACTCGAATCAATGGCGGCCCGCTGGTGCCGGTGGCAATCGGTGTGTCGGCAGTGGTTTTTTCCCATGGTCGGCGTAACTTCGGCACAACTGAGGCTGGTGTCGCGGTCCCAAATCTCGCCGCCACAAATGCAGATGAGACTAGCAACGATACCGGCCCGCTAGCGTATGTGCAGCGAACGCCCAGTGAGCAAGCTGTTGCCCCGGGCGAGTTCGACGACATCGTGATCTGGATTGCCCCCGGCATCCTGTTCAACCGCATGGTGCAAGCCGGGCGCCTGCCATGACCGACACCAACTACGACCAACTGCGCGTGCGCTACAGGGCACGCAGCATCCGCAAGCGGGTCACCATTGCCATTGGCCTGCTGATCTTGATGGCCGGATATGCCTTGTTGGCGGTCAGCCCGGACACCGCGTCCGAGTGGGTGCTGGTCCGGGTTTTCGCCGGGTTTGCCCTGCTGTTCATTGGGTTTTCGGTGGCCGTGCTGCCCCTCCTGTCCAGGCTGACCGGTGGCGACGACTGATCTGGGCGCAGCGGCGGCAGCGGTTGCGCGCCGGGTGCTGATCGTTGAAGACGACTTGGCCCTGTGTGGCTACTTGGCCTCCGCACTCACAGATGCCGGCTACGCCGTGCAAACCGCGCACGAGCGCGCATCGGCACTCAAGTTGTTGAGCGCACGCCCGGCGCCCGCTTTGGTGTTGTTGGACTTGGGTCTGCCGCCTCAACCCAGCACCATGGCCGAGGGCCTGGCCGTTCTGGACCAAGGGCTGCGTGTGGCGCCCGACGCCAAGGTGATCGTGCTCACCGGCCAGGACGAACGCGCCGCCGCGCTGGAGGCGGTGCGTCGGGGGGCGTTCGACTTTTTGGTCAAACCTGCCGCCTTGGCCGCCATCTTTGCTGCCCTTAAAAGGGCAGAGCTGTTTGCCCAGCAAGACAGCCGTTTGGCCGAGACGGGTGAGGCGCGCCTGCACCTTACCGCCAAGTTGGGCGAGGGGCCCAAGGAGGCTGCCGCCAATGCCGAAGAACTGCTGTTGCGCCGCGCCCTGGCTGCCACCAATTACAACGTCGCGGAGACCGCGCGCCAACTGGGCTTGGCGCGCGAGCATGTTTACTACTACCTGAACAAATATGGTCTCCGCCGTCCTGACTAGCTTGTCGCTGGTGTTTGTGGCGGCCGGGCTGACGCTGCTGCTCACCAGCATGGCCCTGTCGCGCCGTGCCCGGCACTATCGGCGTGGCATGCAGACGCTGCTGCAGCTTGGTGGCCAACGTCTGGAGCCGCTCGACATTCCCGCTGCCGCTTGGCCAGTGTTGGCGGAGGCGGGCTGGCAGTGGCTGGTCTTGTCGGGAAGCTGGTTTGGCCACCCCGTCAACATTGAGTTGGCCAAGCCGCAGAGCCGACAACCGTCGTGGGGCAGCCCTAGTGGCCTGTCGGTCGAGATCGCCAGCGGCAGCGACGTTTTGCTTTCGTTGCGGCTGGTTCACAGCGCCAATCGCGGCGAAGAGCGCATGTTTGCCGAGCAATTGGCGCGGGTCTTTGTGCTGTTGTTGGAGTCGGGCCTGCGCTCTCGCACCGAGGCACTGTCGGCCGCCTTGGCCGAGCGCGCACGTTTGTCGCTTTACCTGCAGCACGACATGCGCAACCTGGCGCAGTGGGTCGGCTGGGTTTGTTCTGACTTCGTTGCTTGCACCGAGTCGTCCGCTTTGTTGGCTGCGGCACGCCGACTGCAAGACAACGCGCCGCTGGCGCAGGAGCGTGCGCATCGTTTGATTGCAGCCTTGGGCAAACACCCGATCAGCGACAACCCGCGTCAAATCGACTTGCGCGTGGCCATCACCAAGGCGGCGCATTTGGCCGGTATCGAGGTCACGATGTCAGGGCAGGCGCAGGCCTGGATTGCCCGTGGCCTGTTGGCGCGGGTGTTTGACAATCTGTTCTCTAACCTTGCCCCCAACTGGCGCGAGGCGATGGCTGACCGACCCGTGCTGCAACTGCGCACGGTCGAATCGGCAGACGGAACACCGGCTGTGACCGAGATTGACTTCTTTAGCCCCTGGCCCGAACCGGGTGTGCGCATCGCGGCCGACAAGCTGTTTGAACCCTTTGCCAGCGGGCGCCCCGGTGGCTTGGGCCTGGGTCTCTACCAAGCGCGCAAGAGTCTGAACGAAGCCGGGGGTGAACTGCGTGCCGAGCCTAGTGAGGCGGGGCTGAGCTTTCTGCTGCGCATGCCCGCACGGGCACCGTAAAAATTCTTGACTTCCTGCGGCGGTCGGTCTTGCGTACATTGCAGACATGGGTGCTTGGTGGATGTTGTGTCAGTGTCAGGCCCATGCTTCAACACAAAGGACGTCAGTATGGAACATCGCAAATTCGCCCGCCAATCGGGCTTCACACTGGTCGAGATCGCCATCGTCTTGGTGATCATCGGCTTGCTCCTGGGCGGTGTGCTCAAGGGGCAGGAGTTGATTGAGAACGCGAGGATTAAGGGCATCGTCAGCGATATGAAGTCAGTCCAAGCGGCGTACAACGGGTACCTGGATCGTTACAAAGCAATTCCGGGCGACGAATTGGCTGCAACAATGACAGCTCGTGGTTGGGCGGGCGCTGCTGGCGCCGGCGTCGCTGGAAACGGGGTCTTGGCGATCGTTGTGGCAGCCACTTTTACCAACGGAGGTGATCAAGCTGCCGTTTGGCGCGGGCTGAGAGGTTCCGGCTTGATCGGTGGTGATCCCAATGCACCGGCCACCGTGGCTGGCTTGCCAACCCATGGTGGTGGTGGGGTGCTTGGCGTGACGGCTGGACCCGCTTATGGTTTAGCAGGTCCGTTGGTTTGCGCCTCGGGCCTAACGACCAAACAGGCTGCTGGTGTGGACGGCTTGATTGATGGTGCTGGTGCAGTGAACAATACTGGATCGTTGCGTGGCGCCCAGGGTGCGGCCAATCCTCTGAATCCCGTTGCGGCGGCACCCGCTGTGACCGCCTACAATGAAACCACAGCGAATCGTTGGACGGTCTGCATGAGTCTATGAGCGCTCTGGAGCTCGTTGCATCTTTCATTTGACAGGTTCGGATGGCCTACGGCGGTGGGACTTTCCGAAAGTGGGTCAAATCTAGATTTCGCGGACGGAGCATGTTTCTGCTTCAGCGCCGAAGCCCACTCTAACGGGCTTCGGCGTTGTGCATTTCCGCCAGAATTACGTTGATCCGCATGGTCAGCGGATGCAATACCGCCCAGTGGTCCGCACAAGGCAAGTTCGTCCAACCCTCAACTTCGATCGAGGTCACCATGAAAACGATCCGCGCCATCACCTTCCTGTTCATGGCGCTGTTTAGCGCCCTAGCCAACGCCGGTTCCGCCAGCGGCATCTGGACCAGCACGGGCGGTTCCTACCTGGTGCTGATGGAGCAGACTTCATCTGGCGCGGTGGTGGCGTTCTCGGTGTCGCCCACGCTGCAGACCGGGGCGGTGTTGTTGGGCTCGCGCAGCGCCGACGCCATTACCCTGAAGTCCCTGGATGCCCAGGCGACCTGGACCATCGCCTTGAGTGGCTCCAGTTACACCGGCACCTACACCGCTGCGGGTTCGACTCAAGCCACCTCCGGGCATTTGCTGCTGGCCTATGGCGGCAGCGCCAACGACGCCATTTGGCAGAAGAGCGACGGCAGCGCGCGCTTTCTGTCCACCATCACACTGTTGTCGGACGGCGCCCAACTGATGGTGCTGTTTGACGTGCGCATTGGCGCCACCGTTTCTGAGGTCACTTACGACGTGTCGGCCGGCGCCGTGCAGTCGCTCGGTGCTTCGAGCAGCTTCATCGGCAAGTCCTTGCTCAGCGGCAACACCGTCAACCTGTCCTTCGAGGGCGGCACACCTGCCACCGGCGCCTACAGCGTGGTCACGTCCACGCGCCCGTTCACGACGGTGGAACAGTTTGACGTGAGCGCGGTTTTTGGCGTGAACTGACCCCGTTCTTCCCTGAAAGGAACGGGAAAACGGGCCAGGTTCAGATTGCGCAGATTTCTGGTCTAGCGCCGAAGCCCAGTTGATTGGGCTTCGGCGTTGTCAATCATGGGAACGGTGTCAGGTTCGTACTGACGTCACGCGAAGCCTAACTCGTCAGCCTGTAATTTCCCCACCCATTGCCCAAAGCAAGCAGATTGAGCTAATTTGGTGTCGCGCTGGGAACGCGAAAGCCACATCAAAACCGCCAATCTTCATAGTGTGACCCTATACTGGTCACAGGCGCCCTGTCATCGGCATGGAAGAGTTGAAGAGGCAGAAGACCCGTGAGCAAACGAAAGACACCCGTCAAGGCACAGTCCAACACCAACGCGTCCGCGGCGCGCACCCTACACAGGAGGTTAGAACATGAACACTGTCGTATTCGAGCACGTGCAAGTGCGTGATTTGCCCCAAGCCTGGCAAGCCAAATTGGGCGATTTATTGAACGCCGGGTTTTCAAAAGTGACAGTGCGTATTGAGGAAGACCCGACAGAGTCACCTGATGCGCAGTTCGCCAATGACCCGCTGTTTGGCATGTGGCGTGACCGTGAGGATATGGCCGATGTGGATGCCTATATCCGTGCAATCAGGGCGCCGCGCTTTGGTGAGGTGGACAGAGCGACGCCTGGCGCGGCCACCACAAACCCTGAGAACTGAACCCGATGCTGATTGACTCTGATGTCTTGGTGCTGCACACGCGTGGCCACGTTGCCGCGGCACAGCGTCTGCATGCCATCCAACAATGGCAGATTTCTGTCGTAACCTACATGGAACTGGCCCAGGGTTGCTCGGACAAGCTGAACCTGGAGCGGCTCAAGACGGGCTTGGCCGCACGCAGGGTGCACGTACTGCAAATTACGCCGGCCATCTCGCAACGTGCCGCCGATTTGGTCGATGCCTTGGCCCTCTCGAGGCATGCGCCTGGCCGATGCCCTTATCGCCGCCACCGCCATCGAGCACGGCATGCCTTTGCTGACTGGCAACCTGAAACACTTCTTGCCTGTTGCGGAGTTGACGGTGGAGGCGTTTGTGCGGTGACGCTGTAGCAGAATAGTGGACCGCAGGAGCCGACGGATCTGTTTGGTGATGAGGTTCCGTTTTAGCTGACTTTGCCGCAACGGTCATATCGAATGGGAATCTTGTGGTTCTCATTTTTTTGCGGATATGGCTATGACGGCAGCTTGGCTGAGCGTGCGATCAAAGCTCGGTTGAGCCTGGAAAATTCTATGACGCCAATGTGGAAAACCGAACTCGATCTTGCCGAGATCGTGCGGCGGACAATTTGGGAAGGATATGACGGCAGCGAAACGCACAACAATTCGCACGCTGCATGAGTGGGAGCAGGGTCGCAAGGTGCCCAGTGGGGCCGCGCAGGTTCTACTCAAGCTGGTCAGTCGCCACCCCGAGTTGTTGGCCGAGTTGGCGCCTTGATGTGGCGCCTGCCCCAATCATTCCTTGAAATCGCCCCCAAACCCCGTCACGAACGAGCTTGGTGTGAGGTGCTTGCGAATCGCCGCGTTGACTTGCTCCAGCGTCGCCGCAGCTATCGCGTCGTCCACCTTTTGCGAGATGGCGAAGGTGCGCTGCAGTTTCAGGTTGCTGGCAATGCCGCTGGCCAGGTTGGTGTCTTGTGCGCGAGACAGGCGGCGAAAGTTCAGCAGGCTCTGCTTGGCGTCATTGAGCTCCTTCTGCTCGAAGCCGTCCTTGAGCACGCGTGCGACTTCCTCCTTGAACGCGGCCTCCACTTTCGGGCGGTTCTGCGGTGCGAAGATGGCGGTGGCGCTCCAGCCGCTGTTGGCTTCGTAGTTGTTCCAGTTCACGCCGCTGCGTACGTCGTAGCTCAGGCCACCTTTTTCCCGAATGCGTACCCACAGGCGCGAGCTGCCACCTTGGCCCAGCATGAAGTTGGCCAGTGTCAGCAGCGGGTAGTCTGGGTCGTTGTCGCTGACCGCCACCGGTTGCAGCACCTGCATATAGGCGTTTTGCTTGTCGGGCGTTTTGAACACAAAGCGATCGGGTTTGACGCTGACCAGTGGATTGGGTACGCGCGTGTACCCGGTAGCGGCACTCCAATTCCCCAGCCCAGCGGCAAGCGCTGTCTTGGTGGCGCTGGCATCGAGATCGCCGACAAATGCCGCCTGACCGACTTGTGCGCCATAAAACTTGCGGTGAAAGGCCTGCAGTTTCTCGACCGTCAAGTCCTTGGTGCGCGCCACCATTTCATCAAAGCTTGCGGCGTATCGCACATCGCCCTTGGGGTAGGGGTTGCCGTGACGCCCCAGTTCGGTTTGCACCACCGCCTGTGGGTCTTTGCGCTGCTCGTCAATGGCGGCCAGCATCTGGCGTTTGTATTCCTCAAGCGCGGACGCGGGGAAGCTGGCGTTGCGCAGCACCTCGCTCACCAGGGCAATCACCGCGGGCAAGTTGTCGCGCGTGGTCTTGATGCCCACACTTGCGCCGGTCGCGCCGCCGCCAAAGCTGACCTGGGCTTTGAGTTGGTCGAACTTGTCCTGAATCTGCTGTCTGCTCAGTGACGGCGTGCCTTTATTGAGCATGGCGGCGGTGGCCTCGCCGACGGCGTCCTGCTCAAACAGGCTCTTCTCGTCGCCAAAGTGCAGCGAGATGGTACCGCTGACCGCCTTGCCGCGGGAGCCCTTGGCCAGCAAGCCGACCTTCATGCCATTGGCCAACACGGTGTTCTCGGTGCGCTGGTCGATATTGGCCGGCGATGCGTCAAAGGCCTCGGCCTGCGCGGCTGCGGGGTCGCCCTTGTAGTTCTTCACCAGCGCGGCCACATCGACCGTAGCCGGTGCGGGCGCGCGCGCAGGTTTTTCGGTTGGGATATAGGTGCCCAGGGTGCGGTTGTCTCGCAGCAAGTAGCTGGTGGCAACGCGGTTGACATCGGCCAGTTTGAGCTCGCGCACCTTGTCGCGGCTCAGAAAGAACAGGCGCCAATCACCTTGCGCGATGGATTCCGACAGGGCCACGCCCACTTGCTCGGGGTTGGTAAAGCGCAGGTCCCAGTTGGTCAGGTACTTGAGTTTGGCGCGGTCGAGTTCTTGCTGTGTCACCGGTTCGATGCCGAGTGACTCAATGGTTTCGAGCATGGCCTGACGTGCCTTGTCGAGGTCTTGTCCCGGCGCCAGGGACAAGCCCAGTAAAGTGAAGCCGGGGTCTTGCAGGCCTTGCGAAAAACTGAAAGCCGCTGCTGCCAGCTGCTTCTCCACGATGCGCTGGTGCAGACGGCCCGACGGGGTGTCACCCAGAATCAGATTAAGTGCCGAGATCGCCGCGTAGTCGGGGTGCGCGCCGGGTGGCACGTGGTACAGCGCGTACAGGCTGGGTGAGCCGCCGACGCGGCGTACGGTGATGCTCTTTTCGCCATCCTGCGCCGGGTCCAGGGTGTAGATCGGCGGTAGTTCAGTCTTGGGGTTTTGCAGCGGGCCGAATGAGGTCGCGATCATCTGGCGCACCTTGGCTGGGTCAAACTTGCCGGTCACAATCACCGTGGCGTTGGCCGGACGGTAATAGGTGCGGTAGAAGTTTTGCAGTCGCTCGATGTTGACGCCCTCCACGTCGGTGCGCGCGCCGATGGTGGTCTTGCCGTAGTTGTGCCACTGGTAGGCGGTGCTCATCACGCGCTCGAACAGAATGCGCCCGGCGTTGTTTTCACCCATCTCCATCTCGTTGCGCACCACCGTCATTTCGGTGTCCAGGTCCTTGCGGGCGATGAAGCTGTTGACCATGGCGTCGGCCTGCCAGCCCAGGTACCACTGCAGGTTGTCTTCGTTGGCCGAGAAGCTGGCAAAGTAGTTGGTGCGGTCCAGCCAGGTGGTGCCATTGGCGCGCAGGCCGCGCTTGGTGAACTCGGCCCACACCGTGCTGTGGCCGGGCGAGCCCTTGAACAACAGGTGCTCCAACAGGTGCGCCATGCCGGTTTCGCCATAGTTCTCGTGCTTGCTGCCAACCCGATAGGTGACGTTGACCGTGGTGGTGGGCTTGCTGTCATCCTGGATCAGCAGCACTTGCAGGCCGTTGGCCAGCCTGTACTCGTCGACGCCTTCGACCGAGGTCACTTTGCTCATGCCTACCGGCAGGGCTTGCGCCAAGGCCAACTGGGGAGCCCCAGCGAGCAGGCTTATGGCCAGCGCCGCGGTGACTAACTTGAACGAAATACGCATAGGGGTCTCCTAATTGGTTGGGGTCAGAGCACATTTGCTGCGCAAAGTGGTCGGGCCCACGAGGGCTCAGTCCATGAGAATGCGGGAAAGGCCCGATCTTAGACGCTGTGCCGCGTGCCCGGCGTCCGCTGGGGCGTGGTCAGATCCGTCAAGGCGGGGGCGCTTGCGCCGGATGCGCAAGACAAGTAACCTAGCCCTTGGCGCAGGTCATGGCCGACCTATGCGTTCCAGTCCAAGCCCAGCCAAGCATTACCAGGACTATCCATGACCACAACTGCCATCAAAGGTCTACGTCACTATTCCCGCGTGCCCTTTCATGCCGACATCACGCTGCATCTGGGTGACGCGCGGCACACAGTGCACCTGCTGGACATTGCCATCAAAGGCGCGCTGGTCGAGGTTCCAGCCGGGGCCAAGGTGATCGTTGGTGAGAACTGTCGTCTGGTCTTGCCCTTGGCAGACAGCGGCGACGAAATCGTCATGGGTGCGCGCGTGGTGCACCTTGAGGGGCTGCATGTAGGGATTGAGTGCAGCAGTATTGACATCGACAGTCTGACCAAACTACGGCGCCTGATCGAACTTAACCTCGGTGATGCCGCGCTGGCTGATCGGGAGTTGACCAATCTGTTTCGTATTGGGCGCAAATTGGCGCATTGAAGCCGGGGCAAGCGGCGTTTGCGCAGGGGCGTGCCGCAGCACCGCGGTGCGCCGCTCGCCTTAGCGCAGTTCCGAGACGTAGTCCGCCACGCCCGGGCGCAGCCGGATCGGGCGGTGCTTGGAGACCGTGCCCAGGTTGATGCAACACACGGCCTGTTCCTGGCTGGTCAATGCGAACAGCTCTCGCAAGGGCGACGATCCGAGTGCCTGACCGCTGGTCAGGCCCGAACCGAACCCGGCCGCGTGGGCGGCGAGGATGATGTTCTGGATGGCGCAACCGAGCGACACCAGACGCTCAGCGTCACACACGGTGGACTCGTAATCATCGTCCGGCGTGGGCTTGCGCGGGGTGTCACCGGGTTTGGGCTGGAGCCGGACGATGGCGAGCATCAGGAACGGGGCTCGGTAGGCTTTTTCCCGTGCCGCATCAATTTGTTCGGTCGTGGCTAGGGGATCGCGCTCTTGCAGCGAGCGGGCAAACACTTCGGCCAACGCCGCCCGTTTGGCCGCGGGCACCACCACAAAGCGCCACGGCATCAACATGCCATGGTCGGGCGCCGCGCCAGCGGTGGCAAGAAAGCCGTTCAGTTCCGCAGGGCTCGGTCCGGGCTCGACCAGGCGCTTGGGCGAGACGTTTTGGCGTGAGTGAATCAACTCGCGTGCAAACACTGCCAGCTCAGGGGTGTCCATTGGATTCAGGTTTCTGGCGCCGCGGTGGCGCGCGTGGGCACGCTGCGATTGCAGATGTTGCTATGCAAGGCGCTGCGCACCGCCCAAGGCCCAACGGCGTGGCGGCTGGCCTCGACCAAGGCGGCCCAGGTCGGCGTGTCGGTGCGCATCACCTCAATCGCGGGCCGCTCGCGCGGCGGCATATCAGCCAGCAGGCGTGCGCGCGTGATGGGGATGGCCTGCTCCGGTTTTTCGTAAAAGCCCATGGTCCCAGGGCCGCGCGGTAGTGACGACAAGACATCCATGCCCTGCACCACTCGGCCGACCACGGTGATGTTGAGATCCAGCGCGCGTGGTGCCTGGCCGATGATCGCGTACAGGCTGGTGCCGTTGCTGCTGTCGGGCTGGTTGCCGCGCGCGGCGCCGACCACGCCGTAGCAATGCGCAATCCAGGCCTGGTTCTGGGCTGGGTCGGCGGCTACCGGCAGGCCATCCACAAAGCCGCTGACCGGCGCCCAACCATCGGCGTCCTGGAAGCGCGTCAGTGGCAGATCCTTGAGCGGGATCGAGAACTCCGCTGGAAGCTTGGCCAACGCCGTGCCAAGTGGCTTCGCCTTTGCCTTGTCCTCGTCGTGGGGGTCGGCCCATTGGGTTACATAGTTGTCTTGCACACGCACCACGCCAGAGCCGGTGTAGTAGCCGCTGCGCGTCAGCGCGCGAATGTTGGCGACATGCAGCGGAGCAAAGCGCGCGGCCAATTCCATGATCACCGGCTTGCCGTGGATCTCCATCACCAAAGTGTTCTCTGGATCAAGGCGGCGCCAGTCGCTGGCGGCGGATTGTTTGATGATGTCGGCCTGACTCGTCCGTGGCGCCTGCTGGGCTTGCGTTGCGGTGCAGGCCAGCGACACCACTACGGCGACGGCCAGAGCGCTTCTGGCAAAAACGGGGTGGCTGACAAAAGGCATGTAAGACCTCCGGGGGCGGGCAGGGTTCAAACCATACCACGGGAGCGACGCTTCACCCCTTGCGTGCTGCGATTGGTCGCATGGTGCTGGTCAAAGCCAGCACCAGTGCCTATTCTTGCGCCATCAAGACGAACAACCCACTGCTGTCTTGCTCGCCCGGTGCAGCCTGGTGTCTTGTGGGTGTTGCCACTATCAATGGACGGAGATTGAAATGACCCTAGCGGAAGAACTGGCCAAACTCGAACAAATGCGCGAACGCGGTGGCCTGAGTGAAACCGAGTTTGCGCAGGCCAAGGCGCGCTTGCTGCAGCCGCCGGTCGCCCCTCTATCCAGGGTGAGCGCGCTCAACGGGTTGCGCCGCTCCGCCACGGACCGGTGGTTTGGCGGCGTGTGTGGTGGTTTGGCGACATTCAGCGGCATGGACGCTTGGTTGTGGCGGCTGATCTTCGTGCTGATGCTGACGTTGGCCGGCTGCGGCTTGTTGCTGTACGTGGCAATGTGGATTCTGGTTCCGTTGGACTCGGACGCCTACCACCTACCACTGTCCTCGAATTCCTGAGGTCACGGTCCGCCGCGTGGTTCACGGCGCAATGACGGGGCTTAGCGTTTGAAACCCGCCAGCACTGCGCCAGCTACGACAAATAGCGAACCAAAGACGCGGTTCATGGCGCGAACGTGGCTGGGCGCTTTGAGCGCCCGCAAGACACGCGCCGCCAGCGCCGTGTAGCCCGCCATCACCACCAGGTCGGTGAAGGTCAGTGTGGCGGCGATCACCAAGTACTGGGGCAGCAGCGGCTGTGACAGGTCCAGAAACTGCGGCATGACCGCCAGCAGAAACACCGTGCCTTTGGGGTTGACGGCATTGATCATCCACCCGCGCAGCAGCATGGTCCTGCGGGTCACGCGCTTGACGGGACCAGAATCGGTGACCAACGGCGTGGGCGGCGCGCGCCATTGCTTGATGCCCAGCCAGATCAGGTAGGCCACGCCCAACCACTTCACCACCGCAAAGGCCAGGCTGGAGGTGGCAACCAATGCGCCCAAGCCAAGACTGACCACGAGCAGTTGCGTCCAAATGCCCAGAATCAGACCGAGCGTGGTGAAGTAGCCGCGCCGAAAGCCATGGTTCAAGCCCGCGCTCATGGCGGCAACAGCGCCTGCCCCCGGCGAGATGCTGATCGCCCACGAGGCCGCAAAAAAGGCGAGCCAAACCGAGAAGTCCATCTTGACAATTCCTAGCGTGCCAGCACGCGCCGGCAGCCGAAGCTTAGTCCATCGACCAGCGCCACCAGGATCAGCATGGCCAGCAGTACCGAACTGGTCTGGCCCATCTGGAACAGGCCAAGATGGTAAGCCAGCATCTGGCCCAGGCCCCCGGCACCCACCACGCCCAGCACGGCTGCCGCGCGGATATTGTTCTCCCACCGGTACAGGCTGTAGCTGACCAGCTGGGGCAGAATCTGCGGCAGCGTGGCATACAAGAAGACGCGTGACTCATCCACGCCGCTGGTGCGCAAGGCGAAGCTCGGCCCACTGGGCGCATTCTCGATCGCCTCGGCAAACAGGCGGCCCAATACGCCCGAGGTGTGCAGCGCCAGCGCCAGCGTCCCGGCAAAGGGTCCCAGGCCGGCTGCGATCAGCAACAAGGCGGCCCACACCAGTTCAGGCACGCTGCGCAGGGCGTTGAGTAGCAGCCGCGTTGCCCCGCGCCAGCGTGCGGGATCACCATCAAATGCCTTGCTAGCGGGCAGCGCCAGAGCCAGGCCCAGCACCATCGCCAGCAATGTGCCCAGCGCCGACATGGCCAAGGTCTCCAGCGTCGCCCACAGTAGCTTGTACAGAAATGGTGCGCTCAGGTCGGGCTGCAGCAGTTCCCCAATGAAGCGGCCCATTTTGGACAGCGCGGTCCAGGACAGGAACTGAGCCCACTTCAGGTCAAGCGACCAGAAGCTGGCGACCACCAGCAGCAGCACGCCTGCGGTGAACCAGCAAGCCTTGCAGCGCGCGTCGAACAGCGGCGGGGGCAGTTTGAAGACTTCGTTGGCAGCAGCTTGTGGCTTCATCCCAGGCCCTTTCGCAGCCACGCACTGACGCGGTCCGCCAGCCACACCAGCGCCATGAAGACCAGCAGCATGGTGGCGACCTCGGAGCCGTTGAACATCTTCATGGAGGCGTCCATTTGTTGGCCCAGGCCGCCCGCGCCCACGAAGCCCAGCACCGCCGAGGAGCGGATCGCACACTCCCAGCGGTAGACCGTGTAGCTGGTCAGCTCGGCGCCGTTTTGCGGCAACAGTCCATAAAAGAAGGCCTGCAGTCGGCCCGAGCCGTTGCGCAACAGGCTACTGGCCGCGTGTGTCTCGCCGCTGTCCAGTATTTCGGCATAGACCTTGCCCAGCATGCCGCCATACGTGAGTGCGATGGCCAGCACACCAGCGGTCGGGCCAAGGCCCACGACTCGGACAAACACCAGCGCCCAGACCAACTCCGGCACGCTGCGCAGCAGGACCAGGGTCCACCGCGCCAACTGGCGTACGCCCGCAGACCAGGCTGCCATGCGCCCGCTCAACGCGGACACCGATAAGCTGCGTACCGACAGCAGGGCCAGTGGCACTGCCAGCACCGCTGCCAGCACCAGTCCGGCGGTGGCTATGGCCACCGTTCGCCAAGTCTCCACGGCCACCATGGCGAGGAACGCCAGGTCCAGTTTGGGTGGCAGGAAATCGGACAGGAAGCGCAGTGTTGGACCGAGTGCGCCGGGTTCGACCAGCACCCAGGGTTTGAACTCGGTGATGACCAGCATTGGCCACAACAGGATCACACCAACCACCGCCCAACCGAGGCGCTGGTGCCAGGCGGGGTCGCGCAGCGCGGCGGTGCTGAGGTCGGTCGCCGGGGGCTGAGGCAGGCGCTGCAATGCCATACGATGCCCAGGGTTCCAGGAGCCTGCGCCTGTTAGCGACAGTGCATGACCACCGGAGCGGCCGTGTCGGACAGATCCGATGGCGAGCTCGGCGCTGCACCGGTCAATTCATGCAGGTGCTGCGCGTACAGCGTGCGCAGGACCTCCGCGGTTACCTGCTCAGTCGGCAGGTCAAACGCAATCCGGCCACCGCGCAGGCCGACGATTCGTGGGAAATGCTGCAACGCGATGTCCACATGGTGCAAGCTGGTGACCAAGGTGGCCTGGCGTTCGCGAGCCAGCGCGGTCAGGGCTTGCATGGCCTGCTGGCCACGCGTCGGGTCCAGGGCCGATAGCGGCTCGTCAACCAGAAACAAACGTGCTTGGGAGGCGACCAGACGGGCCAGCGCCACACGCTGACGCTCGCCGCCAGAGAGGCGATCAACCCGTTCGAACAATTTGTCGGCCAGACCAAAGTGCGCCAATGCGCGCTCGGCCAGGGCAATGTCGTCAGGGTAGAACAGACTGCGCACGCTGGCCCACAGGCCTTGGTGCGGCAACCGTGCGGCCAGCACGGCAGTGACGACGCGCTGGCGCGGCGGCAGGGGTGGCACTTGGGGTGCCAAAAACAGGCTGCCACGCAAGGTACGCAGTGTGCTGGCTGGCAGCGTCCACGGTGTCTGTCCGCCGAGAGCCAGTGTTCCCGAGCTGGGCCGGAGCGCGCACGCCAGCGCGTTGAGCAGCGTGGTCTTGCCTGCGCCCGACGGACCAATCACAGCCACCTGCTCACCCGCGGCGACAGTCAGCGTGACTCCGCTCAATGCGGCTTTGGCGTTGGGCCTGGCCGTCAAGTGGCTTGCGCACAGGTTGGTCAGATCGAGTCGCATGAACGAAAGCGCCTTTGCCCCGTGTTATGTCGCTGCAATGCGCCGCATAACGGACAGCGTTGCCTACCTACTTGAGCAGACCGGCGCTGCGCGCCGCCTGCTCGATGCCCTTGTAATTGTCGGCCGTGGTCGGAACAAAACGCGTGGCGCGCTGCAGCTCCAGTACCTCATTGCCAAGCGGATCGCTCTTGCTCAGCCCCAGAAAGGCTGCGGCGATCTTTTCGCGCAACGCCGCCGGCATGTCGGCATGCACGGTCCAGTTGTAGTCGAAATAGGGCGGCGTGGTGTAGATCACGCGCACCTTGGCCGGGTCGACCTTCTTTTCCGCTACGAACTTGTCCCATACCGAAATGTTGAGGGCGCCCGCCTGGACCTTGCCAGCCGCCACGGCGGCAATGGTTGCGTCGTGGGCGCCCGAAAATGCGACACGCTTGAAGTCGCGGTCCGGGTCGATGCCAGCTTGCAGCAGGAAGCTGCGTGGCATCAGATGGCCCGACGTGCTGGAGGCCGAGCCAAAGCTGACGTTTTGGCCCTTCAGGTCGGCCAGGGTCCTGACGGCGGGGTCGCTGCTGATGAACACGGAGCGGAATTTCTCGTCCTCCTCACGCTGCACCAGTGGCAGCGCCTTGCCGCCGGAGCGGATGTTCGCCTGAACAAAGGTAAAGCCGCCGTACCAGGCCATGTCGACCTGTTTGTTGGCAAGGGCCTCCACGGCGGCGGCATAGTCCGACACCGGGGTGAACTCGACCTTCATGCCCAGCTTCTGTTCCAGGTACTTGATCAGTGGTGCGGCCTTGCGCGCCAGCTCTGTGGGCGACTCATCCGGAATGGCGGTGACGCGCAGGGTTTGCTGCGCCCATGACGCGCCACTCGCCACAAGAAGCAAAGTTGTCAGCAGGCCACGCCGCAGATTGCGCCAAGTTGCAAAGGAAGTCATGGGTGCGTTCGAGGGATGGTTGAGGGGCGCAGCAATTACACCCCAAGCAGTGGATGTCTGCACGGTCGGGGCGTGTTGGACTCAGCTCAAGCAAGGACTTTGTGTCAGGCGCTCGTTTTTTGCCGGCCCAAGCGTCTATGCTTGCGTCATGCCGACGCTGACCACGCCCCAACGCTCACCCGCATTGATCCAGCTCCACCGGGCAGACGCTCTTGCCGTGCGGGCGGAGTTGACCGCTGGACTGCTTGGCGGCGCGGCGCACATCGCGCCCAAGTATTTGTACGATGCGCTGGGCTCGCGTTTGTTCGCGGCCATTACGGAGCTGGCAGAGTACTACCCGACCCGTACCGAGGCCGAGATCCTGGCGCGTTACGCGACCGACATCGCGCGCGGATTGCCCACGGGCGCCACCCTGGTGGACCTGGGGGCAGGCAATTGCGAGAAAGCGGCTCGCCTGTTTGGCGCTTTGAAGCCCGCACGCTATGTGGCGGTGGACATCTCGGTGGACTTCCTGCAGCAAGCCTTGCAGTGCCTGCAGCGCGAGCACCCGGCGCTGGAGTTGCTGGGAATCGGGCTGGACTTCTCCTCGCAGTTGGCGCTGCCGCCGGAGGTGGGCGCAGGCCCCCGAGTGGTGTTCTATCCCGGCTCCAGTATCGGCAACTTCGCGCCGGTCCAGGCGCTGGACTTTTTACGCCAGGCGCGCGAGGTCAGCCAGGGCGGCGCTTTGTTGATTGGTGTGGATCTGGTCAAGCCGGTGTCGGTGCTGGAGCCCGCCTACGACGATGCGCTGGGAGTGACCGCTGCCTTCAACCGCAACATGCTGCTGCATCTCAACCATCTGCTGGGCAGCAACTTTGACATTGCGCACTGGCGGCATCGGGCGCGCTTTGATGCCGCGCATTCGCGCATCGAGATGTATCTGGACGCCACTCAGGACCAGCTGGTGCAGTGGCCCGGCGCACAGCGCCTGTTTCGCCGGGGTGAATCGATCCATACCGAGAACTCTTACAAGTACAGTGTGGCCGGGTTCGAGGCCTTGTTGGGCGAGGCAGGCTTTACCGGCACGCGGTGCTGGACCGATGCCCGAAATTGGTTTGCCGTGTTCACCGCTGAGGCTGGTGGTGAACCCACTTAGCTATCGATCAGATAGCTAACTTGTTATTATCAATAAGGCTTTGCGACCGATTTGCCAATGAAAAAGCGCAAGGTGATGATCATCAGCCCGGCGCTGGCCGCGGCCAACAATGGCAACTGGCAGACCGCCTGGCGTTGGTCACGCATGCTGCGTCCCGATTTCGACACACAAATCGCCAGCAAATGGGACGGTGAAGAAGCCGATGTGCTGATCGCCTTGCATGCACGTCGCTCGGCAGCTTCCGTCGAACAGTGGGCGCAGGCCAACGGCTCACGCGGGTTGGCGTTGGTGCTGACCGGTACGGACCTGTATCGAGACATCCAGTCCGATGCTTTGGCGCAGCGTTCGTTGCAGGTGGCGGGGCGCCTGGTGGTGTTGCAGGAGCTCGGGCCAATGGCGCTGCCTGCGGCCATGCGTGGCAAAACCTCGGTGGTGTTCCAGTCGGCGCCCAGGCGAGTGACCTTGCCCAAGACGACGCGCCACTTCCGCGCCTTGATGGTGGGTCACTTGCGGGACGAAAAGGACCCGCTGACCTATGTTCGCGCGGCGCGGCGACTGGCGGACAGACCGGAGTTCTACTTCGACCATATTGGTGAGGCGCTTGACACCGATCTGGGACGCTCGTGCAGCGCCGCCGGTGCCCAATTGCGGCACTACCGCTGGCTGGGCGGCTTGGCTCATTCCGTGACGCGCGCGCGCATCCAGCGCGCCCACGTTTTGGTGCACGCCAGCAAGATGGAAGGCGGTGCGCACGTGATTCTGGAGGCGGTGCAAAGTGGTACGCCCGTGCTGGCCTCGCGCATTGACGGTAACGTTGGCATGCTGGGCCGGGACTATGCAGGGTATTTTGCTTTGGGCGATGATGCGGGCTTGGCGACGCTGCTGCGACGCTGCCACGATGATGGCGACTTTCTGCCGCATTTGCGTCAGCAGTGCCAGGCGCGGGCTCAGCTGTTCGAGCCCGCGCGTGAGCGCGGGCTGTTGCTGCAACTCGCCCACAGCCTGTGCGCAGGCCGGGGTGAGTGAGACCCCGGCCACCTTATTTGAAATGGAAGAAGCATGAATGATTCGATCGAGAAAGCCACGACCAAGCCCGCCGTTCCCCGTCTGACCAGCCTGTCGCACGGCGGCGGCTGTGGTTGCAAGATAGCTCCGGGTGTTTTGTCGGAAATTCTCAAGGGCACCACGGCCATGCCGATCCCGAAGGAGTTGATGGTCGGTATCGAAACGGCGGACGATGCGGCGGTCTACAAGCTCAATGAGAGCCAGGCGCTCATTGCCACCACCGACTTCTTCATGCCCATTGTTGATGACCCGTTCGATTTTGGGCGCATTGCGGCCACCAACGCCATTTCCGATGTGTATGCCATGGGCGGCACGCCGATCATGGCGCTGGCGCTGGTGGGCATGCCGATCAATGTGTTGCCGCTGGAGACCATCGCCAAGATTCTCGAAGGCGGCGCCTCGGTTTGCAAAGCGGCCGGCATCCCGATCGCGGGCGGTCACACCATCGACTCCGTGGAGCCCATTTACGGTCTGGTTGCCATGGGTCTGGTGCATCCGAGCCGGGTCAAGCGCAACGCCGACGCAAAGCTGGGCGATCGTCTCATTCTGGGTAAGCCGTTGGGAGTGGGCATTCTGTCGGCGGCGCTCAAGAAGGAGCAGCTCGACGCGGCGGGTTATGCACGCATGATTGGCGTCACCACCAAGCTCAACACGCCTGGTCCGGAGCTGGCGGCACTCGAAGGAGTGCATGCGTTGACTGATGTCACCGGCTTTGGCCTGGCTGGCCATGCCCTGGAACTGGCTCGCGGCGCGGGCTGCACCGTTGAGATTGACTGGGCCACGGTGCCACTGCTGGAGGGCGTTCGCGATTTGGCGGCTCAAGGCATGGTGACCGGCGCGTCCGCGCGCAACTGGGCTGGCTACGGAAGTGACGTGTCCTTGCCTGATGGTTTTGGGCCAACCGATCAGGCCTTGCTGAGCGACCCGCAGACCAGTGGTGGTTTGCTGGTGTCTTGTGCGCCGCAGGCGGTGCAAGCCGTCATCGACATTTTTCATCGGCACGGTTTTGATGCGGCCACAGAGATCGGACAGATCACGCCAGGCGACGGGACCGGCAAGTTGCGGGTGTTCTGAGCCGTGTACGAGATGGACAGTTGCGGTAACTGCGCTGCCGCGCTTCAGGACGCCGGTGGAGCGCTTTCGCGCAGGCGCCGGACAAACGATCGATCAATCCAGTCTTTGTACCACCAGGCCATTCGCCCCTGCAGGGCGTGGCCGCCCCACGCGGCAAGTCCACGCCCGTCTCCGTAGCCCAGAAGTTTGAGCGCACCACTGCGGGCCAAACACGCGGTGGACGATTGGCCCGCTGTGATGGCGGCGAGGTTGGCCGCCAAGGTCGGGCCAACGCTCAGAGCGGCTCTGCCGTTGCGCGGCAGCAAACTGTCCGCGCGGGTGCTGACGTCGCCTGCGCCAAAGACATTCGCGTGACTGCATGAGCGCTGGCAGGCGTCCACGGTCATGAAGCCGTCCGCATCACAGGCCAGCCCGCTTGCCTGCAACCAGCCTGGCGCCGACACACCAGTCGCGATCAGGGCCACGTCACACGCCAGTCGGGCGCCACTGGCCAGCGTCAACTCCGCCTCGCTCAGGCGTGTGGCTCGGTCCGGTACCACGTTGATTCGGCGTTGTTTCAGAGCCTGCGCGAGAATGCCCTGCATCGCCGTCGGCTGTTGTATGGCGATACCGGTCAGACCGGACACCAGTGTCAGCGCAGCCTGCGGCAGTCGATGTCGAATTGCCATGGCCAGCTCAACCGCGGTGTCGCCGCCGCCGACGATGGCAACACGCAAGGTTCGAGAGGTGGCCATTTCAACCACTTTGGGCCACAGCGCTCCCAGCGCGTTGAAGGGCCGCACAAACAAGCCGTGTTCGCGCGCACCCGGCAAGTTCAGTTCAACCCGGTCTCGGTCTTGAACGCCGCCGATGTTGACCGATAGCCACTGGTAGTTGATGTCGGTGCCGTCGTCGAGCCGCAGCAGACGGCGGTTGGCATCCAGCGCCACAGCGTTTCGGCGCAACCAGCGGACCGCGCTGGCCCGTACCAGCGGCTCGATCGCGATGTTGCATGCGTCCAGGTCATAGCGCCCAGCCACATAGCCGGCCACCATCGGGAAATGAAACAAGTGCGGGTGCGGCGACACCAGCGTCACTTGGACGCCTGGCAATGGTTTGCGGGCCAATTGGGCCAGCACTTGGACATGGGCATGCCCGGCACCCAACAGTACCAATGAACGTGGGTCCTGTGAGCTGGGGTCCGCGGCTGTCGTCATGCGGCTATTGTTCCACGCCGTCTGTGGGTGAATGAGATTGATCGCGGGACGCAGGGCAGATGTGCACGGTCGCTTAGCGTGAAGAGCGGGCCAAATAGCGCTTGCGCCAGAACACCAGCGCCAGCGTCACAGCGGTGACCCCCATGCCGCCCACGGCCCACCAAAAACCGCCGCTGCGGTGGATCAGCGGGACAAAGTCAAAGTTCATGCCAAAGATGCCGGCGATCAGGTTCAGGGGTAAGAATATGGCCGTCAGCACCGTGAGTGTGCGCATGATGTCATTGGTGCGATGCCCCTGGGCACTGAAGTGCATCTGAATGGCAGCTTCCGCGCTTTGCTCCAGCCGGCGCACATGGTGTACGACCCGCTCGATGTGCTCAAGTACGTCGCGACTGCGCACCTGGACCAGATCGCGTTCACGCTGGCTCGCTGCGTCGCCGTGATCGGCCCAGCTCTTGATCGCTTCGATCCAGTCCTGAATAGCGGCACGCTGGTCCTCGCATATCTCGTCCAACTGGTGCAGTACCAGTCGCGCCTGCAGGATGGAGCCCCAATTGTTGAAGCGCGTGCCGGGGTCAAGCAGTTCCGTCTGCCAATGGTCGAGCTGGTGGGTAAGTTCGCGCCGCAATTCAAGAAAGCCATCGACCATCAGGTTGACGATGCGAAGCATCAGATCGGCTGGATTGGTGGCCAGTCGGCTGTTTGCGGTGCGCTGCTCGGTGCTGGTGAGGTTGGTCAGCTTGCTGGCGTAGGCGTCACGCACCGCGCAGTCCTGCGGATGGACTGTGAGCAGAACCTGATCAAATATCGCGAAACCGACCGGACTGGTGTCAATGCGCCGCAGTATGGGCGGGCCGCCGGTGGGCTGTGGGGTGGGGTGCACGTCTTTCGGCGTAGCTGCAGCGCCGCTTGAACCGGTAGCGAGTCGGCGAAAGACCAGTAGATCGTATTGCGAAGTGAAATCGTAACGCGAGGGCAACTGCTGGTTGAGCAGGTCCGACACATGCAGATCGAGCAACTGCGCTCCGGTGCGTTGCTGCAGCGCGGCCTGGATGGACTCCAGCGTCGACTCGAACTCGGTGCGGTTGCACGAGATCCACAGGAAGCCGGGCGCCGCCGAACCTTCTGCCGCTGCGGTGGGTATGTGCGCCGACTCGCGCACGCGATCGGCTTCAATCGTGAAGACGCGCATATGACCAGGTGCGTGGTGTCAAAACGCAGTGAGCCAAAGACCGTCCCTGCAGTGCTGCGAGGCGCGCTTCACTTCTGCAGCAGCCGCGCGGCGTCACGTGCGAAGTAAGTCAGCACGCCATTGGCGCCGGCGCGCTTGAAGGCCAGCAGGCTTTCCATCATCACGGCATCGTGATCGATCCAGCCGTTTTGTGCGGCGGCCTTGAGCATGGCGTATTCGCCACTGACTTGATAGGCGAACGTTGGCACGCGGAACTCGTCCTTGACCCTGCGCACAATGTCCAGGTAGGGCATGCCGGGCTTGACCATCACCATGTCTGCGCCTTCGGCGATGTCCAGCGCGACCTCGCGTAGCGCCTCATCGCTGTTGCCAGGATCCATCTGGTAGACCTTCTTGTTGCCCTTGCCCAGGTTTGCCGCCGAGCCCACCGCGTCGCGAAACGGCCCGTAGAACGCCGACGCGTACTTGGCGCTATAGGCCATGATGCGCGTGTGGACGAAGTGGTTGGCTTCCAGTGCATGCCGGATTGCCCCAATGCGCCCGTCCATCATGTCACTGGGCGCCACGATGTCCACACCCGCTTCAGCTTGAGTGAGCGCCTGCTTCACCAGTACCTCAACGGTTGCATCGTTCATGATGTAACCATGCTCGCAAGGGTGTGGGTCTGGCAGGCCATCCTGTCCGTGGCTGGTGAACGGGTCTAACGCGACATCGGTCATGATGCCCAGTTCCGGGAACCGTTTTTTGAGTTCACGCACAACGCGCGGCACCAATCCGTCGGCATTGAGCGCTTCACGGCCGTCGTGGGTCTTCTGCGCGGGGTCGATCACGGGAAACAAGGCCATCACCGGAATGCCCAGCTCCATGCAGTCCTGCGCCACCGGCAGCAACAGATCGAGGCTGAGTCGCTCGACGCCGGGCATGGACGCGACCGCCTGGCGCTGCTGTTGGCCATCCACAACAAACACGGGGTAGATCAAGTCGTGCACCGACAGCGCGGTCTCGCGCACCAAGTTGCGGGTAAAAGCGTCGCGACGCAGTCTGCGTGGGCGTCCAAGGGGGTAGGGGGCATACGGGGTCATAGCCAAAATTGTGCCTGAACGGGCGGGGCCAAGAAAAATTTCACGCAATGACTTGAAAAGGCCACGAGATTTTGATAAATTGCAAGCAGGTGGTTCGCCACCTCCCGCTTTTCCTCCCTGAGCGGGGCCTTGATGTGTGACAGCAAAAAAGGCTTACCACCCCAGCCCACGTGCTGGGGTTTTTTTTGCGCGCGTCAATCTGGCGCCCGAGCGCCCATGGCCAATCCGACTAAACTGCCACGCATGCTGTGGGTCAAATCGTTTCATATCGTGTTCGTGGCCAGCTGGTTTGCCGGTCTGTTTTATTTACCCAGAATCTTCGTCAATCTGGCCATGGCGGCGCCCGATTCAGTGGCGGAGCGGCAGCGGCTGCTGCTGATGGCGACCAAGTTGCTGCGGTTTTCGACCATCTTGGCGGTGCCGGCCGTCGGGCTGGGTTTGTGGCTGTGGCTGGGCTATGGCGTTGGACAAGGCCCCGGCAATGGGTGGCTGCACGCCAAGCTCGGGGTGGTGGTTCTGGTGCTGATTTACCACGTCCTGTGCGGCCGCATGTTGAGCGGGTTCGTGCGAGGAGCGGCAGGGCGCAGCCATGTCTGGTACCGCTGGTTTAACGAGCTTCCGGTTTTGCTGCTGACGGCTGCGGTCATCCTTGTGGTGGTCAAACCGTTCTGATTCAGTTCGCCGATGCACAAGACCTCGGCTTGGCCACTGTCCTGGATCTACATCGGTTTGGTGGCGTATGCCAGCCTGTATCCGTTTTCTGAATGGCGCGATCAAGGGATGGCGCCATGGGCGTTCCTGACCGCACCGCTCCCAAAGTACTGGACCGGCTTTGATGTTGCGATCAATGTTCTTGGCTACGCGCCGCTTGGGTTCTTTCTGGCGCTGAGCGCGATGCGCTCGCAACGGGTGCATCGTGGCGTCGTCGCGGCCACGCTTGCCGGGGCGCTGCTGTCAGTGACGATGGAGACACTGCAGACTTACCTGCCGGCACGCGTGCCGTCGAACCTGGACTTCGCCCTCAACATCACGGGCGCTTGGCTGGGCGCCTTGACGGCGTCGGCCTTGGAGCAGGGGGGACTGCTTGACCGGTGGAGTCGGTTCCGGGGCCGCTGGTTCGTGCCTGAGGCACGTGGCGCGCTCGTGCTGCTGGCGTTGTGGCCTGTTGCCTTGCTATTCCCTGCGGCAGTGCCGTTTGGCCTGGGCCAGGTGTTTGAGCGACTGGAGACCGCACTCGCAGAGGCCTTGTCGGATACGCCGTTCCTTGATTGGCTGCCGTTGCGAGAGATCGAATTACAGCCGCTCGTTCCTGTTGCTGAAATGGTCTGTGTGATGTTGGGCCTGTTGATACCGGTTCTGTTGGGCTATTGCATCATTCGTTCGGTTGCGCATCGCGCCTGGTTCGTGTTCGTCCTATTGCTGGCCGGTTTGGGCACTTCGGCTTTGTCGGCGGCTTTGAGCTGGGGGCCAGACCATGCCTGGGCCTGGTTCGGCTCACCGGCCAAGGCGGGTTTGACGCTGGCCGTGGTGAGTGCTTTGGCCCTGCTGCCTGCGCACAATCGCGTTAGCGTGGCGGTGCTGCTATTGGCTTTGGGGATCTATTTGAGTCTTATCAATCAAGCGCCGGCCAACCCGTACTTTGCGCAGACCTTGCAGGCTTGGGAGCAGGGGCGCTTCATCCGATTTCACGGCGTTGCGCAATGGTTGGGATGGTTGTGGCCCTATGCCACCCTTGCCTATGTCCTCCCCCAGGCGTGGCGTCGGGAGGCGAGAAACTAGAATTGACGCATGAGTGACATTCAAAACGGCGCGGCCTCGCCGCGTATTGCCGACCCGAGCGTCGGCCCCGGTTTCTACCAGCGACATGTCTTCTTCTGCCTTAACGAGCGTAAGCCGGGTGAGGCCTGCTGCAGCCAGCAAGGGGCCCAGGCGGCTTTTGATCGGTGCAAGGCGCAGGTCAAAGCGGCGGGCCTGGCGGGGCCTGGCAAAGTACGGGTCAACCGGGCTGGTTGTCTGGACCGCTGTGCCGCGGGTCCGGTGGTCGTGGTCTATCCGGAAGGTGTTTGGTACACCTACGTTGACGAATCCGATATCGACGAAATCGTCGACTCGCACCTGAAGCATGGCGTGATCGTTAATCGATTGCTGACGCCGGCCAATCTGGCGCGCTGATCGCCTCCTTTCCTTCTGACTGGCCTGGCTATCGAGTTCGATGGCCCGGTACAGATGTTTCTGACGTATTTCCATGAAAAAACTACTACTTCTTTTGTCGACGGTCTGTTGTGTAACGGTTGCCGCGCAGACGCCACAGCCACCGGAGATAGCGGCTCGAGCCTATTTGCTGCTGGACGTTACGGCCAATCAGCTGTTGGCGCAAAAGGACATTGATGCGCCGGTCGAACCGGCTTCGTTGACCAAGTTGATGAGCGCCTACCTGGTGTTTGACGCCCTGCGAGTCAAGAAACTCGACCTCAAGCAGACTCTGCCGGTCAGTGAGCGAGCCTGGAAAATGCCCGGCTCACGCATGTTCATCGACCCCAAGATGCAAGTGCCGGTGGAGGACCTGATCAAGGGAATGATCGTGCAGTCGGGCAACGACGCCACGATGGCGTTGGCCGAGGGCGTGGGCGGCTCAGCCGAGCGATTTGTTCAGATGATGAATGAGCAGGCCAGGGCGATGGGCATGAAAGCCACGAGCTACAAGAATCCCGAGGGCTTGACCGAGGCCGGACACACCACTACGGCCCGCGACCTCAGCATCCTGGCGACCCGCTTGATGCGGGACTTCCCTCAGTATGTGCCCTACTACGCGATCAAGAAGTACCGTTATGCAGGTACACCCGCCGCCAACGACAGCAACCGCAATCTGCTGCTGTACCGGGATCCGACCGTGGATGGCTTGAAGACCGGACACACCGATGCAGCGGGTTACTGTTTGGTTGCAACCGCCAAGCGCGATTTTCCCAACCTTGCTGGACCCGGCGGGGCTGGTTCGCGTCGACTGCTATCGATTGTGCTGGGCTCCGCCAGCGACAACGCGCGCGCCAACGAGTCGCAAAAACTGCTCAATTGGGGCTACACCGCCTACGAGGCGATCAAACTGTTTGATGCGAATCAGGCGGTCGTTACCCCCGCAGTCTGGAAGGGCAAGGCGCCGACGGTCAAGCTGGGACAGGCGCAGAACTTGATTGTTGCGGTGCCGGCAGGCAGTTCGACAAAGATCAAGACACAGGTCTCGCGCAGCGACCCCCTGGTGGCGCCGTTCAATAAAGGGCAGCAATTGGGTCTGTTGAAAGTCACCCTGGATGACCAGCCTTTGGTTGATGTGCCGCTGGTGGCATTGGAGGCGGTAGAGCAGGCCGGCGTGTTTGGGCGGGCATGGGACGCCATGCGTTTGTGGATCAAGTGAGGGGCTGCCTCGGCCCTCGGGTAAGTGCCGTGTCGGCGTCGGCGCCGGTCCCAAATGTCGGACAGGCCGACCCGGATCGACATTTCTGAGTGATTGTCCGAGCGTTGACCGGGCCAGGTGAACGTGCAGCCGTCTTTGCCATAGAACTTCTTGTCCCTTGCTGGGTGACCTGTTATGATCGAAGGCTTTTCGGAATTTCCGAAGGGTTTCACGTTTTCGAGTCATTACTGCTTTTTCAGACGTTTAGGGACGTTTTTCAATGCCAACCATCAACCAGCTAGTGCGTCAAGGCCGCGAGGTCGAGACCATCAAGTCGAAGAGTCCTGCGATGCAGAACTCTCCGCAGCGTCGCGGTGTCTGCACCCGTGTGTACACCACGACCCCCAAGAAGCCAAACTCGGCCCTGCGTAAAGTTGCCAAAGTGCGCTTGACCAATGGGTTCGAAGTCATTTCCTACATCGGCGGCGAAGGCCACAACCTGCAAGAACACAGCGTGGTGCTGGTTCGTGGCGGTCGTGTCAAGGATTTGCCCGGTGTGCGTTACCACATCGTGCGTGGTTCGCTCGACTTGCAAGGCGTGAAAGACCGCAAGCAGTCGCGCTCCAAGTACGGTGCCAAGAAGCCAAAGGCCAAGTAAATTGACCTGAGTCCAAGGCTAAACAGGCCCTGGTCGGTCCAAGTTAGAAGGTGCTGTTTCCCGCGTGGCGCGGTGATACAGCGAAGTGACCCGATGTTGGGTCGAGTAAGTGAAGGCCATGATGGTTTTCGCGGCATCCGCAAGGGTGTCAACTGAAGCAAAGAGGTGAAAAAATGCCACGTCGTCGCGAAGTCCCTAAACGTGAAATCCTGCCGGATCCGAAATTCGGCAATGTCGAGTTGTCCAAATTCATGAACGTGATCATGGAAGGCGGCAAGAAGGCGGTCGCAGAGCGCATCATTTATGGTGCGCTGGAGCAGATCGAGAAGAAGCACCCCGGCAAAGATCCGGTCGAGGCGTTCACAGTCGCCATTAACAACGTCAAGCCGATGGTTGAGGTGAAGTCCCGCCGCGTCGGTGGTGCCAACTACCAGGTGCCCGTTGAAGTGCGGCCGGTTCGTCGCCTGGCGTTGTCGATGCGCTGGATCAAGGAGGCCGCGCGCAAGCGTGGCGAGAAGTCGATGGCTTTGCGCCTGGCTAATGAATTGCTTGAAGCCACGGAAGGTCGTGGCGGCGCCATGAAGAAGCGTGACGAAGTTCACCGCATGGCTGAGGCCAACAAGGCCTTCTCGCACTTCCGCTTCTAAGCAGCGGTTACTGCGCAGCGTTTGTGCGAGGCTGCGTCGGCTTGCTGTGCCTTGCGCACTGTCAATGCCGACGTAACCAGCTGTGACGCTGTTCGCGACGCCGCGCTGTTCGCGGCAATTGAATTCGTTTGAGCAACCTAGGATTTATCATGGCTCGCCATACCCCCATTGAGCGCTACCGCAACATTGGCATTTCGGCCCACATTGACGCTGGCAAGACCACCACCACCGAGCGGGTCCTGTTCTACACCGGTGTGAATCACAAGATCGGTGAAGTGCATGATGGCGCTGCCACCATGGACTGGATGGAGCAGGAGCAGGAGCGCGGCATTACGATCACGTCCGCCGCCACGACGTGCTTCTGGAAGGGCATGGACAAGTCCCTGCCCGAGCACCGCATCAACATCATCGACACCCCGGGTCACGTTGACTTCACCATTGAAGTCGAGCGCTCGATGCGTGTTCTTGATGCTGCTTGCATGGTTTACTGTGCGGTGGGTGGCGTTCAGCCTCAGTCTGAAACCGTTTGGCGTCAAGCCAACAAGTACAAGGTTCCGCGCTTGGCTTTTGTCAACAAGATGGATCGTACCGGCGCCAACTTCTTCAAGGTTGTGGATCAGATGAAGCTGCGCCTGAAGGCCAGTCCTGTTCCCATGGTGATCCCAATCGGCGCCGAGGAGAACTTCACCGGTGTGGTGGACCTGCTCAAGATGAAGGCCATCATCTGGGATGAGGCTTCGCAAGGCATGCTGTTTGACTACCGCGAGATTCCAGCTGAGCTGGTCGCGCTTGCCAAGGAGTGGCGTGAAAAGATGGTTGAGGCCGCTGCCGAAGCAACCGAGGAGTTGATGAACAAGTACCTGGAAGAAGGGGACCTGTCCGAAGAAGAGATCAAGTTCGGTATTCGTGCGCGCACCATCGCCAGCGAAATTCAGCCTATGTATTGTGGGTCCGCCTTCAAGAACAAGGGTGTGCAGCGTATGTTGGACGCCGTGATCGAATTCATGCCATCGCCAGTGGATATTCCACCGGTTAACGGAATGGACGAAGACGAGCAACCTGTCGTTCGGCAGGCCAGCGACTCGGAGAAGTTCTCGGCGCTGGCGTTCAAGCTGATGACCGACCCGTTCGTGGGTCAGTTGACTTTTGTGCGCGTCTACTCGGGCGTGCTGCAAAAAGGCGACAGCGTCTACAACCCGATCCGCGGCAAGAAGGAGCGTATCGGTCGAATCGTCCAGATGCACGCCAACAAACGCGAAGAAGTCAGCGAAATTGTCGCGGGTGACATCGCCGCCTGTATCGGTCTGAAGGATGTCACCACCGGCGAAACCCTGTGTGATCCTGCAGCAGTCGTTCTGTTGGAGCGCATGGTGTTCCCAGAGCCTGTGATCACGCAGGCAGTGGAGCCCAAGACCAAGGCTGACCAGGAAAAGATGGGCATTGCCTTGCAGCGCCTGGCGCAGGAAGACCCGTCTTTCCGCGTCAAGACCGATGAAGAGTCCGGTCAGACCCTGATCGCCGGCATGGGCGAGTTGCACTTGGAAATCATTGTTGATCGCATGAAGCGTGAGTTTGGCGTTGAGGCCAACGTGGGCAAGCCCCAGGTTGCCTACCGCGAAACCATCCGCAAGACGATTGAAGACGCCGAAGGCAAGTTTGTACGTCAGTCGGGCGGTAAGGGCCAGTACGGTCACGTCGTGCTGAAGATCGAACCCAACGAAGCCGGCAAAGGAATCGAGTTCGTCGATGCGATCAAGGGCGGTGTGGTGCCACGTGAGTACATTCCGGCAGTGGAAAAAGGCATTCACGAGGCGGTAACGCAAGGCGTCTTGGCCGGCTACCCGGTTGTCGATGTCAAAGTGACATTGCACTTCGGTTCGTACCACGACGTTGACTCGAACGAGTTGGCGTTCAAGATGGCCGCCATTTTTGGCTTCAAGGAAGGTTGCCGCAAGGCCGGACCTGTGATCCTGGAACCCATGATGGCCGTTGAGGTGGAGACGCCAGAAGACTACGCCGGCAACGTGATGGGCGATTTGTCCTCACGCCGCGGCATGGTCCAGGGCATGGAAGACATGGTCGGTGGTGGCAAGGCCATCAAGGCCGAAGTGCCGCTGTCGGAGATGTTCGGGTACTCGACCACCTTGCGCTCGATGTCGCAAGGCCGTGCGACCTATACGATGGAATTCAAGCACTACACCGAAGCGCCGCGCAACGTGTCTGAGGCGATCATGGCGGCGCGCGCGAAGTAACGACGTCGGGGCCAGATCAGGATTCGCGTGGCGAGTTTTGCTCCGGCACCTCTGTTTGGAATTTGCGGCTCGGATCACTCGCGCAGGCGATATGTTCTGACCCTTTTGATTCGATTTTCTTGTCTGCGATCTGGTGCCGCCCTGTTCCCGTGCGGGGCGATCAAGCAATCAGGTGCAAACGTTAAACCAATACACGGGAACTGCTCTTTGGAGAATTGAGAATGGGAAAAGAGAAATTCACACGTACCAAGCCCCACGTCAACGTTGGCACGATTGGCCACGTTGACCATGGCAAGACCACGCTGACGGCGGCCATCACCACGGTGCTGGCGGCCAAGTTTGGCGGACAAGCCAAGGCCTACGACCAGATCGACGCGGCGCCGGAAGAAAAGCACGCGGCATCACCATCAACACCGCCCACGTCGAGTACGAAACGGCCAACCGCCACTACGCCCACGTCGACTGCCCCGGCCACGCCGACTACGTCAAGAACATGATCACCGGCGCGGCTCAGATGGACGGCGCCATTCTGGTCTGCTCCGCTGCTGACGGCCCCATGCCCCAGACCCGCGAGCACATCCTGCTGGCGCGTCAGGTCGGCGTGCCCTACATCATCGTCTACCTCAACAAGTGCGACATGGTCGACGACGCCGAACTGCTCGAACTCGTCGAAATGGAAGTACGCGAGCTGCTCGACAAGTACGACTTCCCTGGTGACAAAACCCCCATCATCCACGGCAGCGCCAAGCTCGCCATGGAAGGCGACAAGGGCGACTTGGGCGAAGGCTCCATCATCAAACTCGCCGAAGCACTCGACACCTACATCCCGCTGCCCGAGCGTGCCGTTGACGGCGCCTTCCTCATGCCCGTCGAAGACGTCTTCTCCATCTCCGGTCGCGGCACCGTGGTGACCGGACGCGTTGAGCGCGGCATCATCAAAGTTGGCGAAGAAATCGAAATCGTCGGCATCAAGGACACCCAAAAGACCACCTGCACCGGCGTCGAAATGTTCCGCAAGCTGCTTGACCAAGGTCAAGCTGGTGACAACGTCGGCATCTTGCTGCGTGGTACCAAGCGTGAAGACGTCGAGCGTGGCCAAGTGCTGTGCAAGCCTGGCTCGATCAAGCCGCACACCCACTTTACCGGCGAGATCTACGTTTTGTCCAAGGACGAAGGTGGTCGCCACACGCCTTTCTTCAACAACTACCGTCCCCAGTTCTACTTCCGTACCACGGACGTGACCGGCGCCATCGAGTTGCCCGAAGGCAAGGAAATGGTGATGCCTGGCGACAACGTGTCCATCACGGTCAAGCTGATCAACCCGATCGCCATGGAAGAAGGCCTGCGTTTTGCCATCCGCGAAGGCGGCAAGACGGTGGGCGCGGGCGTGGTTGCGAAGATCATTGCGTAACCAATGTGTTTGCGGGACAGACCGCGGCGACGCCTTGGCGCGCTAGCTCTGTCCTCAACTAATTAAGGAAAACCATGGCTACCAAGCAAAAGATTCGCATTCGTTTGAAGGCGTTCGACTACAAGCTCATCGACCAATCGGCCGCTGAGATTGTGGACACCGCCAAGCGCACTGGCGCCATCGTCAAAGGCCCCGTGCCCTTGCCGACGCGCATGAAGCGCTTCGACATCCTGCGCTCGCCGCACGTCAACAAGACCAGCCGCGATCAGTTGGAGATTCGCACACACCAACGCCTCATGGACATTGTTGACCCCACCGACAAGACCGTTGACGCGCTGATGAAGCTTGACCTGCCCGCGGGCGTCGACGTCGAGATCAAGCTGCAGTAATCGATCGACCGGGGTCGGCATGGCGGCCGCCCTGGGTCGACATCCAACCTGGCTGCGGTCGGTCGGTCATCTAAGGATGTGACCAGTGCCTTGCCAAGTTGGAGGGATCGGCATATAATGGAGAGCTCTTCGGGTTGCGCCTTGGCGCTTTCAGTCGAGTTTTATTAACAGTCCCTCATGTAAACACATGGCAGCCAATTGAAGTTGCCGTGGTTGAGGGTTACGGAGAAAACAATGAGTCTTAGCAATCGCTTAGGGTTGCTGGGGCGCAAGGTTGGCATGATGCGCCTATTTACCGAGGACGGGGATGCGGTTCCCGTCACGGTAGTAGATGTATCGAACAACCGAGTGACCCAGGTCAAAACCCAAGAGAATGACGGCTACGTTGCCTTGCAGGTGACGTTTGGTTCGCGCAAGTCGTCTCGTGTTAGCAAGCCCGCCGCTGGCCACCTTGCGAAAGCAGGCGTTGAAGCCGGTGAAGTCATTCAGGAATTCCGTGTCACCGCCGACACCGCTGGGCAGTACCAGCCGGGCGCGGTGCTGCCGGTCAGTGCCATCTTTGCCGTAGGCCAAAAGGTCGACGTGCAGGGGACGACTATCGGCAAGGGCTACGCGGGAACGATCAAGCGTCACCACATGAGTTCACAGCGTGCGTCCCACGGTAACAGCCGTTCGCACAACGTGCCGGGCTCAATTGGTATGGCGCAGGACCCTGGTCGCGTGTTTCCGGGTAAGCGCATGACGGGCCACCTGGGTGTGGACATTGTCACGACACAAAACCTGGATGTGATTCGCATCGATGAAGCGCGTCAGCTGTTGTTGATCAAGGGTGCGGTTCCTGGTTCAACCGGCGGTTTTGTCACGGTTCGCCCTGCAATCAAGGTCAAGTCCAAAGATGAAGCGACGAAAGGAGCGAACTAATGCAGCTCGAACTCCTGAATGATCAAGGTCAGGCCACTTCCAAGTTTGAAGCGCCGGAGACTGTGTTTGGTCGCGCTTACAACGAGGACCTGGTGCACCAGGTTGTGGTGGCTTTCCAGGCCAACGCGCGTCAGGGCACCCGTGCCCAGAAGGACCGCGAACAGGTCAAGCACTCAACCAAGAAGCCGTTCAAGCAAAAGGGAACTGGGCGCGCTCGCGCTGGTATGACGTCCTCGCCCCTGTGGCGCGGAGGCGGTCGCATTTTCCCGAACATGCCTGACGAGAACTTCAGCCACAAGATCAACAAGAAGATGTACCGCGCCGGTATGGCTTCGATCTTGTCGCAACTCGCTCGCGAGGGCCGTTTGGCGGTGGTGGATTCGCTCAAGGTCGACTCCCCCAAGACCAAGCCCCTGGCGGCGAAGTTCAAGGCCATGAATCTGGAGTCCGTGTTGGTGATTGCCGACGAAGTGGATGAGAATTTGTACCTCGCGTCGCGCAACCTCGTTAACGTGCTCGTCGTCGAGCCACGCTACGCTGATCCAGTGTCGTTGGTGCACTACCGCAAGGTGCTGGTGACCAAGGCTGCCATGGACAAACTCAAGGAGATGTTTGCATGAGCCACGGTACCCAAATTTCCAAATTCGAAGAAGGTCGTCTGATGCAGGTGCTGGTCGCGCCGATCGTGTCTGAAAAAGCCACGATGGTTGCCGAGAAGAGCAATGCTGTGACGTTCAAGGTGCTGCAAGACGCTACCAAACATGAAATCAAGGCCGCAGTGGAATTGATGTTCAAGGTTGAGGTCAAGGGCGTCTCTGTGGTGAACACAAAGGGCAAGACCAAGCGTTTTGGCAAGTCCGTGGGGCGTCGCGACAATGTTCGCAAGGCCTACGTGACGCTCAAGCCCGGTCAAGAGCTGAACCTTGGCGGGGAGGCTGCGTAATCATGGCTGTTATCAAGATGAAACCAACCTCACCAGGCCGTCGTGGCGTGGTGAAGATCTCGCGTGATCATTTGCACAAGGGTGAGCCCTTCGCAGCTTTGCTGGAACCCCAGTTTCAGCACGCGGGTCGCAACAATAATGGCCACATCACAACCCGCCACAAAGGCGGCGGCCACAAGCACCACTACCGGGTGGTTGACTTTGTGCGCAACAAGGATGCCATTCCCGCAAAAGTCGAGCGTATTGAGTACGACCCCAACCGTTCCGCGCACATCGCTCTGGTGTGTTATGCCGATGGTGAGCGCCGCTACATCATCGCACCGCGCGGTCTGGAAGTTGGCGCAACCATTCTGAATGGTGCCGAGGCCCCGATCCGGGTTGGCAATACCTTGCCGATTCGAAACATTCCTGTGGGCTCGATCATTCACTGCATCGAGTTGCAGGTTGGCAAGGGCGCCCAGGTGGTTCGGTCCGCCGGCACTTCCGCAACGCTGCTGGCCCGCGAAGGGACCTATGCTCAGGTCCGCATGCGTTCCGGTGAAGTCCGCAAGATCCACATTGACTGCCGCGCCACGATTGGGCAGGTTGCCAATGAAGAGAACAGTCTGCGTCGACTCGGCAAAGCCGGTGTCAAGCGCTGGATGGGCATCCGACCGACCGTTCGCGGTGTGGTGATGAACCCGGTCGACCACCCACATGGCGGCGGCGAAGGCAAGACCGGCGAGGGCCGTCATCCAGTCGATCCTTGGGGCAATCTGACCAAGGGTTACCGTACCCGCAACAACAAGCGCACGCAGGTCATGATCGTGTCGCGTCGCAAGAAGTAAGGGGAAGGTTAAATGACTCGTTCTCTCAAAAAAGGTCCATTTGTTGACCATCACTTGGTTGCCAAGGCTGACAAGGCCGTCACGACCAAAGACAAGAAGCCGATCAAGACCTGGTCGCGTCGCTCCATGATCCTGCCCGAGTTCATCGGCTTGACCATCGCCGTGCACAACGGCAAGCAGCACGTGCCGGTCTATATCACCGATCAAATGGTTGGCCACAAGCTGGGTGAGTTCGCTCTGACCCGGACTTTCAAGGGTCATCCAGCGGACAAAAAAGTCCAGAAGAAATAAGGAGTTGACCATGGAAACACGTGCAACCCTTCGTGGCGTTCGTCTGTCCGTGGACAAGGGCCGCCTGGTGGCGGACCTCATTCGCGGCAAGAAAGTCGACCAAGCCCTGAACATCTTGCAATTCACTCAGAAAAAAGCTGCCGTGATCATCAAGAAGGTTCTGGAGTCGGCCATTGCCAACGCCGAACACAATGATGGTGCCGACATCGACGAACTGAAGGTCAAGACCATCTACGTTGAGCAGGGCGCCTCGCTGCGTCGCTTCACGGCCCGCGCCAAAGGCCGCGGCAATCAAATCAGAAAACCCACGTGCCATGTGTACGTGACGGTTGGAAACTGAAAGAGGCCAGGAAGATATGGGACAAAAAATCCACCCCACTGGCTTTCGCCTGAGCGTCAGCCGTAACTGGTCCTCACGTTGGTACGCCAGCGATCGCGATTTCGCGGGCATGCTGGCCGAAGACATCAAGGTACGCGAGTACCTGAAGGCCAAGCTCAAGAACGCCTCGGTTTCGCGCATCCTGATTGAGCGCCCCGCCAAGAACGCGCGTATCACCATTTACTCGGCGCGTCCGGGCGTGGTGATCGGCAAGAAGGGCGAAGACATTGAAAACCTCAAGCGCGACTTGGGCAAGCAGCTCGGCGTGCCAGTGGCCGTGAACATCGAAGAAGTGCGCAAGCCCGAAATCGATGCCAAGTTGATCGCGGACAGCATTACGCAGCAATTGGAGAAGCGGATCATGTTCCGCCGGGCCATGAAGCGCGCCATGCAAAACGCCATGCGTCTGGGTGCCTTGGGCATCAAGATCATGTCGTCCGGACGTCTGAACGGCATTGAAATTGCCCGCTGCGAGTGGTACCGTGAAGGTCGCGTGCCACTTCACACCCTGCGCGCGGACATTGACTACGGTACTTCCGAAGCCAAGACGACCTACGGCATCATTGGTGTCAAGGTCTGGGTCTACAAAGGTGACACGCTGGGTCGTAACGACCTGCCGGCCGCCGTTGAGCCGCGTGCTGATGAAGAGCGCCGCCCCCGTGGCCCGCGTCGCGATGACCGCGGCGGTGCCCGTCCTGGCTCTGATCGCCCCGCCCCGCGCGGCGCCGTGCGTCGTCCAGCGGGTGGCAATGTCGCGCCCGCTGACGGTAGCGACAAGCCCGCAGAGGCCATTGGCGCCGATGCCAACAAACCCGCCGTTAAGCGCGTCCGCAAGGTAGCCGCGCCAGCTGCAGCAGCTGACGGCAAAGGAGAATAACTATGTTGCAACCCGCTCGCCGGAAATACCGCAAAGAGCAAAAGGGCCGTAACACCGGCATCGCGACACGAGGCAGCTCGGTCGCATTCGGTGACTTCGGTCTGAAGTGTACTGACCGTGGTCGTCTGACTGCGCGTCAGATTGAAGCTGCACGTCGTGCAATTTCACGTCACGTCAAGCGTGGTGGTCGTATTTGGATCCGCGTGTTCCCTGATAAGCCGATTTCCCAGAAGCCTGCCGAGGTTCGCATGGGTAACGGCAAGGGCAACCCCGAGTACTACGTGGCTGAGATTCAGCCCGGCAAGATTGTGTTCGAGATTGTTGGTGTGTCTGAAGAGTTGGCGCGTGAAGCGTTTCGTCTGGCCGCTGCCAAGCTGCCTTTGCGCACCACTTTTGTGGCCCGCATGCTCGGTCAGTAATCAGGAGAACATGTTATGAAAACTACTGAACTGCGCCAGAAAGACGTCGCCGGCGTGCAAGCAGAGGTCAAGGCGCTCCAAAAAGCCCACTTTGGCCTTCGCATGCAAAAGGCTACGCAGCAACTCAACAACACGGCTACGCTGCGCTCGACGCGCCGCGACATTGCTCGCGCCAAGACCATTCTTGTCGAGAAGCAAAAAGCGCAACCAACCACCAAGTAAGGAGTGACCCATGACGGAAGCTAAAACATCCCTCAAGCGCACCTTGATTGGCAAGGTGGTCAGCGACAAGCGAGCCAAGACTGTGACGGTTCTGATTGAGCGTCGTGTCAAGCACGAGCTCTATGGCAAGATCGTTGGGAAGTCCAGCAAGTACCACGCCCATGATGAAAAGGGCGAATACAAGCTGGGCGACGTGATCGAGATCACGGAAAGCCGCCCAATTTCCAAGACGAAGAACTGGGTTGCGACCCGCCTGGTTGAGAAGGCCGCAGCGGTGTAAGCCTTTAGCGGTGTACCCCTGCAGGTTTAGGAAAGACGGCTCACAATGTGGGCCGTTTTGCATTGGCGCAACCGGTGCCGCGCAATGAACCCGCAAGGCGCAGTCGAGGGTGATTGGAGCGTTGCGACAAACCTTTTCGAATCTATTCAGGAGTAAAGAGACATGATCAATATCGGTGACAACCTTCCGTCGGCAACCTTGATGGAATACTCAGACGTCGAGGGAGGTGGCTGCAGCATTGGGCCGAATCCGGTTGATGTTGCAAAGGCCGCTGCCGGCAAGACGATTGCCTTGTTTGCCTTGCCAGGCGCGTTCACTCCGACCTGCTCCGCCAAACACGTGCCAGGTTATGTGCAAAGGCTTGACGAGTTGAAGGCCGCCGGGGTCGACGAGATTTGGTGTGTCAGCGTCAATGACGCCTTCGTGATGGGCGCGTGGGCGCGCGACCAGAAGACGGCGGGAAAGGTCCGCATGCTGGCTGACGGTGACGCCAATTTCACGAAGGCGGTGGGATTGACTTTGGACCTGACCGGCAAGGGGATGGGTCTGCGCAGCAACCGCTACTCGATGCTGGTGAAGAATGGGAAAGTCGCGTCTCTGAACATCGAGGGACCGGGCAAGTTCGAAGTCAGTGACGCCGCGACCATGCTCGCTCAAGCCAAGGCGTGATGCGTCACTTTGATCCCCGACTGGTATCTGTTGCGGGTCGTGGCGCGAGCTTGGCTCTCAGAGGTCGGCCTTGAGGTAGTGCGCGCCTGCAATCGGATTGTGATAGTAGGGTGGAACCTCCTTGAATCCGAGGTCCTGGTACAGCGCGCGCGCGGTTTCCATCTCGTCGAGCGTATCGAGTAACACGCTGCGGTACCCGGCCTGGCGGGCGGTGTCCAAGATTCGCTCGGCCAAGTCTCGCCCCAATCCCAAACCGCGAAAGGCCGGCCGTACGTACAGCCGCTTGATTTCGCAGGCATTGGCGTAGTCGGCAGCGTCGAGCGGACGAAGCGCGCAGCAGCCAGCCACGGCGCCATCCACCTTGGCCAGCAACAGCGTTCCGCCTGGCGCTGCGTACTCACCCGGTAGATTGCGCAATTCGTTGTGGAAGTCCTGAAAGCACAGATCAACCGTCAGTGACTGCGCATACTCCTCAAATATTCGGCGTGTCGCATCAAGCTCGCTGGCGTCGTCCGGCACGAGGAAACTGATTGCTGGGGTAGATGTCTTCAAATGCTGCATGAGAAATTGTTGCAAGGCCCGTTGGATATCGATGTGGGTGTGAGCGTACTCGGCGCGCCCGCAATGATGCACGCGTGCACCAATACTGACAGATCGTTGCAGTGCCAGAGTTTCGGATTGGGACGGGCGGCTACGACAGCGTTCTAGAGGATTTTGCCGAATTCAAGCGTCAACGCCTGTGGCAACTGGGTCGACAGCTCGTCACGCGTCACGCGGGTCACGTTGCCGCCGGTCCAACCGGCGATGGACAGCGTCCCACTATCGTACCCAATTTCAATGAATGGGAAACTGGGCTGCGCCTTGAGCAGGTCGCCGCGCAACTGCTGGAATTGGTCATTGCGGATGCGTTCATCGACAACGATCAGGTGCGGCGGCTCCAGTTCGCAGTAACGGATGGCCGCCGCGCAAGTTGGAACGCTGTCGAACAGCAAGTCCATGGTCTGGCAGATCGACTTGACGTCGTCGCGCAAGCCCGACTCGCCGGTGATGAGCAGCACCCGCTGACCCGTCATCGCGTGCGATGGCGTGCTCATCCATGACCCGGCGCCGTGGTCCGCTTCCTGGGCGGTCAAACCTTCGACTTGCTTGGCGGTTTGCGTAAACTCCAGTGTGAGCGTTCGCGCTTCGTCCGTCTCGGAGGTTTGAACCGCGACGCCCATGGCGCGAGCAAGTTCCGCAACCAGGCGCCAGTTCAGTGAGTCCGGCTCTTGTTCGGAGTGGTCAGGTTTACCCGCCACCATCACTGCGTGGGTGGTCTTGAAACTCAGCAGCGCATGGGCCGGCCAGTTCTGGGTTTCCAGCAAAACAAACAGGCGGGTGCCTGGCTTGGCGGCGTTCTCAACCGAAGCGAGTACCAGGCTGGTCACCAAGTCAAGATCGAGCACCACCGACACCGGTTTGATGCTGCGATGCAGTTCAACGCCGCGATGGTGCATCCAGGTCGCGCGCTCATCCAAAGCGCGCTTGACGACCGAGTCGAGGTTGAGTTGCGTCGGGGTTTGTGGCCAGTCGCCTCGAGCAACGCGTGCCAGCAGTTGGCAATTGTGGTCCAAGCGATGGAGCTCTGCCACCGCGTGCAGGACCGGCTGGGCCAAATCGGGTGCAATGACCCCGGACTCAACCCAGGCGTGTAGCGAGTGGTTGATCACGTTGACGTGCGGGCCCACCGCGGTTCCAACAGCTGCCACCAGGCTGTAGTCGGTCGAGCTCGGTTGTGCCGTTGCTGATGGCGCTCTCGGGTCCGGCGGGTCGCCTTCCCAGACGAAGGTCGAGTTGTTTGCGTAGCGGCTGTCAGTGGTCACATCAATCCCCTTGTGGCGGTCACAATGAGATTAAAGCCGAATCGCCGGATTTAGAACAGCCCCGAACGATCTCCGCGGGCAAAACGGATAATCGAGTCATGCCGCGCTCGCTTGCCCTCATTCATGCATCTGTGGTGTGCCGCCGCCGCGAAAACCGCCAAACCGGTCGGGCGGCTCTGACGGCGGCACGATCAGGATGAGTGTATTGACTCCGAGCCGCATTGTCGGCCTCTTCTTCGCGTTTGCGTTTGCCTATTTTCTGTCGGCACTGATTCGTGCCGTCACGGCGACCTTGTCGCCTGCGCTGAGCGCGGAGTTTGCCCTCAATGCTGGCGATCTGGGTCTGTTGGCTGGCGCGTACTTCCTGGGTTTTGCGACGACTCAGTTGCCATTGGGAACCTGGCTGGATCGGTTTGGGCCAAAGCGCGTGATTCTGTGTTTCCTGGCGGTGGCTGTTTGCGGCTGCGTGGCGTTCTCCGCTGCCAGGACTTTCACTGAACTGATTGTGGCGCGAGCCCTGTGTGGTGTTGGAGTCAGTGCCTGCCTGATGGCGCCGCTGACGGGCTATCGGCGCTGGTTTGCCTCAGGCATGCAACTGCGCGCGAACTCCTGGATGCTGATGAGTGGATCTCTCGGGATGGTGGCGTCCACGCTACCGGTGCAGTGGCTGATGCCCGCGCTGGGCTGGCGACCCCTCTTCTGGGGTCTGGCCGTGCTGGTCGCTTTGGCCATCGGACTGGTTGCCTGGGCAGTCCCTCGGTGGGAGCGTAGTGAGGCGGGTGACCTGCAGGCGGCATGCGCGCCGGGCTATGGTGTGGTTTGGGCGCACCCCTACTTCCGCAGGATGGTGCCTCTGGGCTTTTTCTGTTACGGCGGATTGATCGCCGTCCAGACCTTATGGGCCACGCCGTGGATGACCCAGGTGGCGGGCTACAGTGCGCTGGAGGCAGCCCAGGCGCTGTTTGGGATCAATGTGGCCATGTTGTGCACATTCTGGTTCTGGGGAGTCATCAACCCCCGACTGGCGCGCAAGGGGGTGCACGCCGATCGTTTGATTACGGTTGGTTTGCCGTGGAGCTTTGTGCTGCTTGCTATGATAATAATAGCTGGAGGTTCATTGCCTTCTTTGGTTGGAATTGCATTGGCGCTGTACTGCATGAGCTGTACCTTTGTGGCGGTATCGCAGCCAGCGGTAGCCATGGCTTTTGCACCAGCGTTGGCCGGTCGGGCGCTGACTGCTTACAACCTGGTCATGTTCTCAGGGGTGTTCGCGGTTCAATGGGGAATTGGTTTGGCCATCGACGCATTCCGGTCGGCCGGATGGACGCAAGTCCAGGCCTTTCAGGCTTCAATGGGCTTGTTCTGGTGCTGTTGTGTCGCCTCGTATGCCTATTTCCTGATGTCCAGACGCGATAATCTCGAATCAGTAACCCCATGAACAACGGCATCCTCATCATTGCACACGCGCCGCTGGCCAGCGCACTGCGTCTGGCCGTGCTGCATGTGTTCCCGGATTGTCGTGCCGATGTTGCGGCTTTCGATGTCGAACCCGGCGTCCCGCCGGAGGCTTCGCTGGCGGGTGCGCGGCGCGCCATGGCGGGAATCGGGGCTCCGCAAACGTTGGTGGTGGCAGATGTTTTTGGCGCCACACCGTGCAATGTGGCGCAAAAATTGGTGGATGGATTGACTTCACGCTTAGTGGCCGGGGTCAATTTGCCCATGCTCCTGCGCGCGGTAACCTACCGACATGAGGCGCTCGATACCCTTGTGACCAGGGCCATTGTCGGCGGCACGCAGGGGGTCATGCAGGTAGCCATCACTGCTCCACAAAATCAGACGAGGAAGCACCATGGTCAAGGCCACGACGACAATCAGCAATAAGCTCGGACTGCATGCGCGCGCCTCTGCCAAACTGACCAAGTTGGCGGGTAGTTTTCCTTGTGAGGTCTGGATGTCCAAGGGAGAGCGACGCATCAACGCCAAGAGCATCATGGGCGTGATGATGCTGGCCGCCGGTATCGGCAGCACGGTCGAGCTTGATACGCACGGCGAGCGCGAGCAGGAGGCACTGGACGCGTTGCTGGCATTGATTGCCGACAAGTTTGGAGAGGGTGAGTGACCTTTGCCATTCATGGTCTGGCCGTTGCGCGTGGCATTGCCATCGGCCGCGCGGTGCTGGTTGCGTCCAGTCGTGTTGATGTGGCGCATTACTTCATTGATCCCGCCCGAGTCGAGTCAGAGATAGATCGGGTCAGGTTTGGTCGCAACGCGGTGGTCGATGAAATTCACCGGCTGCAGACCAGCGTGGCGCACATGGGCACGAAGGAAGCAGCCCATGAGTTGGGCGCCTTGCTTGATGTCCATCTGATGTTGCTGCAGGATGAAGAGCTGATTGGTGGCGTGAAGCACTGGATCACCGATCGCCTGTACAACGCCGAGTGGGCACTGACCACGCAACTCGAAGTGATCGCCCGCCAATTCGATGAAATGGAGGACGAATACTTGCGTGAACGCAAGGCCGACCTTGAACAGATCACCGAAAAAGTGCTGCGCGCCATGAAAGGCGACAGTTCAGCCGTCGTCGTGGTGCCGCCACGACCGGAGCGCAAGCGCCCTCAGCAGGACGTGCTGTTGGACGACACGGTCGATGTGCCGCTGGTACTGATCGCGCACGACTTGTCGCCGGCGGACATGTTGCAGTTCAAACAAAGTGTGTTTGGCGGCTTTGTCACCGATGTTGGTGGCAAGACATCCCACACCGCGATCGTTGCGCGCAGCATGGACATTCCTGCCGTGGTGGGAGCGCGAACGTGCAGCCAGCTGATACGTCAAGACGACTGGGTCATCATCGACGGCGATGCCGGCGTGGTGATTGTCGATCCATCGCCGATCATCCTCGCGGAGTACGGTTTCAAACAACGCCAGCGTGAGCTTGAACGTGGGCGCCTGTCTCGTTTGCTGCACACGCCTGCTCTGACTCTGGATGGTCAAAAGATCGATTTGCTGGCCAACATCGAGATGCCCGAGGATGCGGCTGTGGCGGTCAAATCGGGGGCGGTCGGCGTGGGGCTGTTTCGCAGCGAATTCCTGTTCATGGGACGAAATGGCAGCCTCCCCAATGAGGAAGAGCAGTATCAGGCCTATCGGCGGGCAGTTGAGGGCATGCATGGTCTGCCAGTGACTATTCGTACGGTTGATATTGGGGCCGACAAGCCGCTGAACAAATCGGCACGCGATGACGCGCACCTCAACCCGGCGCTGGGACTGCGCGCCATCCGGTGGAGCCTTGCTGATCCAGCGATGTTCTTGACGCAATTGCGCGCGATTCTGCGTGCCGCCGCGCACGGACAGGTTGGTTTGCTTATTCCGATGCTGGTTCATGCCAGTGAGATTCGCCAGACCATCGCGCTGATTGGGCAAGCACGGGCGGAGTTGGACGCGCGTGGCGTGGTCTACGGCGCGGTCAAACTCGGCGCCATGATCGAGATACCCGCAGCTGCCTTGACGCTGAAGACGTTTCTGAAGTACTTTGACTTCTTGTCGATTGGCACCAATGACTTGATCCAGTACACCCTTGCTATCGACCGCGCCGACGAGTCCGTGGCACATCTGTATGACCCCTTGCACCCGGCCGTGCTGCGTCTGGTCGCCGATACCATCGCCGAGTGCAATGTTCAAGGCAAGAGCGTCAGCGTTTGCGGTGAAATGGCGGGTGATATCGAAATGACCCGGCTATTGCTGGGTATGGGTTTGCGCAGTTTTTCCATGCACCCGGCCCAGATACTGGCGGTCAAGCAGGAAGTGCTGCGTGCAGACACCGCAAGGCTGCGGGAATGGGCCCAAGCCGTGATGCAGGACGAGGATCCTGGCCAACGGATGGGGCGGTCCTTATGATTGTTTGAACGTCCGATCGGCGGGCCCTTTTTTTCCAGGATCGACGCACCATGATAAAACCCCGCAGAGCTCGCGCCCAGCGGGGTTTTGTTCTTTCGCCGCGAGCGGTCACGCCCATCGACGCAGCATGACGATCTACCGCTAGGCGTTTGGGCGCCAACAGTACCAACGGTACGGCGAGCCCAAACAACGACGCGGTAGGTCGTCAGGCAAGGAGCAACTTACATGCCCATGCCGCCCATGCCGCCCATGCCACCCATGTCACCGCCGCCCATGCCACCCATGCCGCCGCCAGCGCCCTCGGACTTGGGTGACTCGGCAACCATGCACTCGGTGGTCAGCATCAGGGACGCAACGGAGGCTGCGTTTTGCAGCGCAGTGCGGGTCACCTTGGTCGGGTCCAGAATACCCATTTCGATCATGTCGCCGTAGGTGTCGTTGGCGGCGTTGAAACCGTAGTTGCCCTTGCCGGCCAACACTGCGTTGACAACCACCGAGGCTTCGCCACCGGCGTTGTAGACGATTTCGCGCAGAGGAGCCTCAATCGCCTTGAGAACCAGGCTGACGCCGTGATCTTGGTCGGAATTGTCGCCCTTGATCTTGCCAGCGGACTGCTTGGCACGCAGCAGGGCCACGCCGCCGCCAGCGACGATGCCTTCTTCCACGGCCGCGCGAGTGGCGTGCAGGGCGTCTTCAACACGCGCCTTCTTCTCCTTCATTTCTACTTCGGTGGCAGCGCCGACCTTGATCACTGCCACGCCGCCGGCCAGCTTGGCCACGCGCTCTTGCAGCTTTTCGCGGTCGTAGTCGCTGGTGGCTTCCTCGATCTGAACGCGCACTTGCTTGACCCGTGCTTCGATGTCGGCGTTGGAGCCAGCACCATCGATGATGATGGTGTTTTCCTTGCCCACTTCAACGCGCTTGGCTGACCCCAGGTCTGCCAGCGTTACCTTCTCCAGCGTCAAGCCCACTTCTTCAGCGATGACCTTGCCGCCGGTCAGGATCGCAATGTCTTCCAGCATGGCCTTGCGGCGATCGCCAAAACCAGGCGCCTTGACTGCTACGACCTTCAGAATGCCGCGGATGGTGTTAACCACCAGCGTGGCCAGGGCTTCGCCCTCGACATCCTCTGCGATGATCAGTAGTGGCCGACCCGATTTGGCCACTTGCTCCAACGTCGGCAGCAGGTCGCGGATGTTGCTGATCTTCTTGTCGTAGAGCAGCACGAAGGGGTTGTCGAGCAAGGCGGCTTGCTTTTCGGGGTTGTTGATGAAGTAGGGCGACAGATAGCCGCGATCAAACTGCATCCCCTCGACCACGTCGAGCTCGGAGTCGAGTGACTTGCCGTCCTCAACGGTGATCACGCCTTCCTTGCCAACTTTGTCCATGGCATCGGCGATGATCTTCCCGATGGCTTCGTCGGAGTTGGCGGAAATCGAGCCGACTTGGGCGATTTCCTTCGAAGTGGTGGTGGGCTTGGATGCCTTTTTCAGCTCTTCAACGAGGGCCGATACGGCCTTGTCGATGCCGCGCTTCAGGTCCATCGGGTTCATGCCGGCGGCCACGTACTTCATGCCTTCGTGCACGATAGCTTGGGCCAGCACGGTTGCGGTGGTGGTGCCGTCGCCAGCGATGTCGGACGTCTTGGAAGCGACTTCCTTGACCATCTGCGCGCCCATGTTCTGCAGCTTGTCCTTGAGTTCAATCTCCTTGGCCACGGACACACCGTCCTTGGTCACGGTGGGGGCGCCGAACGAGCGCTCCAGCACCACATTGCGACCCTTGGGGCCGAGGGTTACTTTGACCGCGTTGGCCAGGATGTTGACACCCTCGACCATGCGTGCGCGGGCTTCTCCGCCGAAAATGACGTCTTTTGCTGCCATGTTGATTTCTCCGAATTCAGTTAATTGGTGGGATCTGGGCTTGCGGTGAGTTACTTCACCACGACTGCAAACAGATCGTCTTCTTTCATGACGAGCAGTTCGTCGCCATCGACTTTGACGGTCTGGCCGCTGTACTTGCCGAACAAGACGCGGTCGCCGACTTTGACCGACATGGCGCTGAGTTCGCCTTTGTCGTTCTTCTTGCCTGGGCCCACGGCCAGGACTTCGCCTGATCGGGTTTCTCGGCGGCGCTATCTGGAATGACGATGCCTGAGGCGGTCTTGGTCTCGTTTTCGACGCGTTTGACGATCACGCGGTCTGCCAGAGGACGAAGTTTCATGGGATCTCCTTGAAATAGAAACAGAGGTTGAAATCAATAGCGGCAACCATGAGAAGTTGGCGCTGATTAACTTGAAGAGTCGGCCAAACAGTCGGACAACTTGTTAGCACTCAGCTCTTACGAGTGCTAATGATAAGGCCTTTTGCTGCAGTTTCAAGGGATGCGACGCAGATACGACGTAGATGCCAATGTGGCATCATCCATCACGCTCCGTCGCTGGGCAAGAAACTTCATCCCCGCATGCTCTACGCCTTGCTCAAGACCCTGCACCTCCTTTCCGTCATTGTCTGGGTTGGTGGCATGGTGTTTGTTCTCTTCTTTTTGCGGCCGGCCCTGGCGGTGTTGGAAGTGCCGAAGCGCCTCGCTTTGATGCAGGCCGTGTTGACGCGATTCTTTCGCGCCGTGATGGTGGCAGCCGGCTTGTCGGTGCTGAGCGGGTTTTGGATGATGCACCGTGTGGCCGGACAAGGCGCCCAGATCGGTGTCTCTAGCCCCATGCCTGTGGAGTGGTTGGTGATGGCAGCGTTGGGCACGCTGATGGTGCTGATTTTTGGCTACGTCCGCGTTCGTTGCTACCCGCGCCTGGTGGCTGCAGTGGTTGCCCAGGACTGGCCCGCGGGTGCGACCGCACTGGCGAGCATTCGTCGCTGGGTGATGCTGAACCTGATCCTTGGCGTGGTGACGGTAGCGATCACCCAAGCGGGCGTGGTGGGCTAACACGCCGAGCATGAACCCCGACGCCAAGCAACTGTGGCGCGCGCCGCGCTGGGCACTAGCCGTGCTGTTGGCCGTGCTGGGGATGTTGGGCCCATTCTCGATCGACACCTATATTCCTGCGTTTTCCGGAATTGCCCAGTCACTGGGGGCGACACCGGTGCAGATGCAGCAGACGCTCTCGGCCTATCTGTTTGGTTTTGCCTTCATGAGCCTGTTTCATGGCGCGATCTCGGACAGTGTGGGTCGCCGACCGGTGGTGTTGTGGGGCTTGGCGGCGTTTACCTTGGCGTCGGCCGGTTGTGCCTTGTCACAAAGCATTGGTCAGCTCATATTTTTTCGCGCCATGCAGGGACTGACCACTGGCGCCGGGATCGTCGTGGCGCGGGCGGTTGTACGGGACATGTTTTCCCCGTCGGACGCGCAGCGGGTGATGAGTCAGATCACTATTTACTTTGGGGTGGCCCCAGCGATTGCGCCCATCATTGGTGGCTGGTTGTTTGTGCACATGGACTGGCACAGCATCTTTTGGTTCCTGACCGCAGTTGGCATCGTCCTGTGGGTGGCCAACTACCGACTGTTGCCCGAGACCTTGCACCTTGATCACCGCCAGCCGCTCAAGGTCAGCAACCTGATGCAAGGCTACTGGCAGCTAGGGCTCGATCCGCGGTTCCTGTTGCTGGCATTGGCCAGTGGCGTGCCTTTCAACGGCATGTTCTTGTACGTGTTGTCGGCGCCGGCGTTTCTGGGTGAGCATTTGGCGCTGGCGCCGACTCAGTTTTTCTGGTTTTTTGTATTGACCATTGGCGGAATCATGGGCGGTGCCTGGGTCAGTGGGCGCATGGCGGGCAAGGTGACTCCCAAGCGGCAGATTCGGATCGGTTTTGCCATCATGCTGCTGATTGCAGTGGTCAATCTGATCGCCAATTGGCTATTCAATCCGCATGTCTCGTGGGCGTTGTTGCCGATCGCGATTTTCGCGTTTGGTTGGGCCATGATGGTTCCGGTGGTTACGCTGCTGGTGCTGGATCTGCACCCCGAGCGGCGTGGCATGGCCTCGTCGTTGCAGGCCTGCATTGGCGCTTCGGCCAACGGCCTTGTGGCCGGCCTGATTGCGCCGCTGGTGATGCACTCGACCGTGCTGTTGGCGGCATCGTCCCTTTCCATGATGTGCGTTGGCCTGTTGGCTTGGTTCTACGTACGCCGCCGCTGGCCGGAGATTGGTGCGGCGGTGCACCACTGACGACGACACTCGCCGCCGCTAGATCAGGCTGTGGGCTGAACCGAGTCGGGCACCGTGCCTGGCAGCAAACGTCGCAGATAGCGCCCGGTGTGGCTGGCGGAGTTGGCAGCGATGTCCTCCGGCGTGCCAACACCGACCACCTGGCCGCCGCCGGCACCACCCTCGGGGCCCATGTCAATCAGCCAGTCCGCGGTTTTGATCACGTCCAGGTTGTGTTCTATCACGACGATCGTGTTGCCGGCATCGCGCAGTTGGTGCAACACCTTGAGCAGCAGGGCGATGTCGGCAAAGTGCAGTCCAGTGGTTGGCTCATCAAGGATGTAAAGCGTGCGCCCAGTGTCGCGCTTGGATAACTCCAGCGCGAGTTTGATGCGCTGTGCCTCCCCGCCTGACAAGGTGGTGGCCGCTTGCCCGAGCTTGATGTAGGACAGCCCGACGTCCAGCAAGGTGCGCAGCTTGCGCGCAATGTTGGGCACCGCCTTGAAGAAGTCGTAGGCGGCTTCCACGGTCAGGTCCAGAATTTGCGCCACGTTCTGCCCCTTGTAGAGCACCTCCAGCGTTTCACGGTTGTAGCGCTTGCCCACACAAACATCGCAAGGTACATAGACATCGGGGAGAAAGTGCATTTCCACCTTGACCATCCCGTCGCCTTGGCAGGCTTCGCAGCGGCCACCGGCGACGTTGAATGAAAACCGCCCCGGGCCATAGCCGCGCTCACGCGCCATCGGCACCTCGGCCATAAGCTCGCGAATCGGGGTAAACAGCCCGGTGTAGGTCGCCGGGTTGGAGCGCGGCGTGCGGCCGATGGGGCTTTGGTCCACGTTGATGACTTTGTCGAAGTGTTCGATTCCTTCGATGGATTCAAACTCCGCCGGTTCGTCATGCGACCGGTAGAGCTGGCGTGCCACCGCGCGGTACAAGGTGTCGTTGACCAGGGTTGACTTGCCCGAACCCGATACGCCGGTGACGCAGGTGAAGAGACCTACCGGAAACGCCACATCCACATCGCGCAAATTATTGCCGCGCGCTCGCAGCACTTGTAACCATTGCGGCGTTGCTTGAGCTCCGGGCGGATGGCGTCGCTCGGGCGTGTCGATGCGCAGCGCACCAGCCAGGTAGCGCCCCGTGAGCGAATTGGGGTTGGCTTTGACTTGCTCGAAAGTGCCCTGTGCCATCACCCGCCCGCCGTGCACGCCCGCGCCGGGACCGAGGTCGATCAACTGGTCGGCCGCGCGCATCATGTCTTCGTCGTGCTCCACCACCAGCACCGAGTTGCCAATGTCGCGCAAATGTTTGAGCGTGTCGATCAGGCGGTCGTTGTCGCGCTGGTGCAAGCCGATGCTGGGCTCGTCCAGCACGTACATGACGCCGGTCAGGCCCGAGCCGATCTGTGATGCCAAGCGGATGCGCTGTGATTCACCGCCGCTGAGGGTCTCCGCGCTGCGATCCAGGCTGAGGTAGCTCAAGCCCACATCATTGAGGAACTTCAGGCGCAGGCCGATCTCGCGAATCACCTTGCTGGCGATCTCGCCCTTGGCGCCTTGCATCTGCACGGTGCTGAAATAGTCCAGGCTTTCACGCAAGGTCGTGTGGCTGACCTCGAAAATCGCACGCGCCTGGGAGCCCTCGCCGATCTTGACGTGGCGTGCCTCGCGCTTGAGGCGCGTGCCCGCGCACTCTTGGCAGGGTTGGGTACTGCGGTAACGGCTGAGGTCTTCGCGCACCAGCGCCGAGTCGGTCTCGCGAAAGCGCCGTTGCATATTGGGAATGATGCCCTCGAATGCATGCTTCTTGCTGACCCGCTTGCCTTGGCTGGCGCCCGAATCCATCACGTAGCTGAACTTGATTTCGTCCTCGCCCGAGCCATGCAGCAGCACCGTTTGCACGGCTGAAGACAGGGCCTCAAACGGCTGCTCGACGTCGAATTTGTAGTGCCTGGCCAGACTCTCTAGCATGGCAAAGTAATAGCCGTTGCGCCGGTCCCAGCCCTTGATGGCGCCGCTGGCCAGGCTGAGCGTGGGGAAGGCCACCACGCGCGCCGGGTCGAAAAAGTCCTGTACGCCCAGACCATCACACGCGCCGCAGGCGCCCATGGGTGAGTTGAAGGAAAACAGCCGGGGTTCAAGTTCGCTGATGGAGTAATTGCAGACCGGGCAGGCGTACTTGGCGTTGAACAGGTGTTCTCTCGGGACCTGTTCAGGATGTTCGTCGCTCGGCAGGCTGTCCATTTCGACGGCCAAGGCACGTCCGTCGGCCAGCCGCAGGGCGGCTTCAAAGCTCTCGGCCAGGCGTTGTTTGAGTTCGTGGCGCACTTTGACGCGGTCGATCACCACATCAATGTCATGTTTCTCGGTTTTTTTGAGCGCGGGCAGCGCGTCAAATTCAAGCGTCTGGCCATCGACCCGAAAGCGCACGTAACCTTGCGCCTGCAAGTCGGCAAACACCTCGGTGAATTCGCCCTTTTTTTCGCGCGCGATGGGCGCCAGAATCATCAAGCGGGTATCTTCCGGCAGGGCCAGCACGGCGTCCACCATTTGACTGACGCTTTGTGCCTGCAGGGGTGTGTGGTGGTCCGGGCAGTAGGGTGTGCCGGCGCGGGCAAACAGCAAACGCAGGTAGTCATGGATCTCGGTGACGGTGCCCACGGTCGAGCGCGGGTTGTGCGAGGTGGCCTTTTGCTCGATGGAGATGGCCGGACTCAGGCCCTCGATCACATCCACGTCGGGCTTATCCATCAACTGCAGGAACTGGCGTGCATAGGTGGACAAGCTCTCCACATACCGGCGCTGCCCTTCCGCGTATAAGGTATCAAAGGCCAGGCTCGATTTGCCAGAGCCGCTCAAGCCGGTGATGACCACCAATTGGTTGCGCGGGATGTCCAGGTCGATGTTTTTGAGGTTGTGCGTGCGCGCGCCCCTGATGCTGATGGTCTGGCGCTGCAGGGCGGCGGCCAGGTAGGTGCCCTGGCGGGGATCGAGATCGGAGTTCAATGGTGGCAAGCTTGAGGAAAACCCACCATGATAGTCAATGATCACGGGCATGGCGGGGGGCTGCGTCGCCAGACCGGCGGGATCGGAGACAATTGCCGGTTCTGAAATGACGCCGCCTGCGCGGCCTGTGGTGTGCCCTCATCTCCTGTTTCCCTCGATCTCGATCGACCGTTGAAGGGCGCCAGCCCCGCGTCAGCAACGGCCATGTTGCCCCTGGAGCGGCGCGCCAGCGTGTCCTTGGCGACCATTTTTGCCCTGCGCATGCTGGGGCTGTTTCTGATCCTGCCCGTGTTTGCGATCGAGGCCAGGAAGTACCCCGGTGGTGACGACTTGGCGCTGGTCGGGTGGGCCATGGGCATCTACGGCCTGACGCAGGCCGTGTTTCAACTGCCGTTCGGCATGGCGTCGGACCATCTGGGCCGTAAGCGGGTGATCGTGGCCGGCCTCTTGGTGTTTGCGGCGGGCAGTTTCGTGGCGGCATTGGCCCCAACCCTGACCTGGCTGGCCATTGGCAGGGGTCTGCAGGGCGCTGGCGCGGTGTCCGCGGCGGTGACGGCCCTGCTGGCGGACCTGACGCGCGACGAGGTGCGCACCAAGGCGATGGCCTTGGTCGGTGTCAGCATTGGTGCGATGTTCGCGATTTCCCTCGTGGCAGCGCCACTGCTGGTGGTGCACACCGGCCTAAGTGGATTGTTTGCCATGACCGGGGGCTTGGCCTTGTTTGGCGTGGCGGTGGTGATCTGGTGGGTGCCGGCTGAACCGGCGCAGCACGCCGCCGTTCCACGTGGGCGCTTGTCCGAGGTGCTGCGGCATGCGCCCCTGTTGCGACTGAACTTTGGCGTATTTGTGCTGCATGCCGTGCAGTTGGCGATGTGGGTGGTGGTGCCGGCCATGCTGGTCAAAGCCGGGTTGCCACATGCCAACCACTGGCAGGTGTACCTGCCGGCCTTGCTGGCGTCGATTGTTGTGATGGGGGGGCTGCTGTTCCCGCTGGAGCGCCGTGGCTATCTGCGGGCGGTGTTTCTGACCTCGATTGGCCTGATCATGGTGGTTCAGTTGGGCTTCATGCTGGCGAGTCGAGGTGATGCAGGTCTGGCACCTCTGTCGGTCCTATTGTTTGTGTTCTTCTGTGGCTTCAACGTGCTGGAGGCGACGCAGCCCAGCATGGTGTCTCGGGTTGCGCCCGAGCACGCGCGCGGCACGGCCATGGGGGTCTACAACACCTTGCAGTCGCTTGGGTTTTTTGTGGGTGGCGTGGCCGGTGGCTGGCTGGCCAAGAATACCGGCGGCGCAGGCCTGTTCGTGGCCGCCTTGTTGGGTATGCTGGCGTGGCTGGTGGTGGCTTGGCCTATGAGCGCGGTCGCGCCGAAGGCGTCAATTCGGGCGGCAAACCCTGGATAATCGATCAAATTCTGGAGAAATCAAGCATGGCATCCGTCAACAAAGTCATTCTGGTCGGCAATTGTGGTCGTGACCCGGAAATCCGTTACCTGCCGTCAGGGCAGGCGGTGGCCAACGTGAGCGTGGCTACGTCGACTCGGCGCAAGGACAAGACCACCGGCGAATCGATTGAAGACACGCAGTGGCACCGCGTCACCTTTTATGACCGTCTGGCCGAGATTGCTGGCGAGTATGTGAAGAAGGGCCAGCCGATTTACGTCGAAGGCCGACTCAAGTATGGCAAGTACACCGATCAAGCTGGTGTCGAGCGCAATACCGTGGATATTGTGGCGACCGAGATGCAACTGCTGGGCAAGCGCGAAGGCATGGGCGGCCCCGGCGGTGAAGACGGGGGCAATGCTGGCTACTCCCGTCCGGCACCAGCGTCACGGCCCTCGGCCCCCGCAGCGCCGCCAGTGCGCCAAGCGCCCGCCGCAACCAAGCCCGCCAGTGGTTTTGACGACATGGACGACGATATTCCGTTTTGACTTTCCAATCAGACCGAGCGCACTCGGTGTGGGCGGGGGACTCGCTGGCGCAGCGACCCAAAGTGCCTCAAACGGAAGAAAGCGACCCGAGGGTCGCTTTCTTCATGGCCGCTCGGAACTACCCGACCTCAGTAGGTGCGGCCCTTGGTGACGGTCTCGCGGGTGATTTTCCACGCGCCCTTGTTGAACTCCATCGCCAGGGTTTTCTCAACCACATCGCGGTAATCATCAGAGCCGTAGCTCTGCGTAAACGTCATTTCCGTGGCGCCACCGGCACAGGAAACGGTCTTGATGTTGGTAAGCGTGGCGGTAAGGTTGCCTTGCTTGCTGAGTCGCTTCTTGCGCAAGGTCTCCCATGCCGCGTGACTCAGACCCTGGGGTGGCACAAACTTTTCGCTGTAGGCGCCCAGGTAGGCGCTCAGGTCTTTGCGGTTCCATGCCGCCGCCCAGGCCTGCAAGGCGCTGCCGGTCAGGGAGCACTCATTGGGTGCCACCGGCGCCGCCGGGGCGCGTTGCACCACCGGCACCGCCTGTGTGATGTCGACTTTGGGCAGTTTGTCCTTGTCCAGCATCATCACTGCGGGTAAGTCGGTGCTGCATTGCATCAGGGCATCTTCGCTTTGTGCGTCCGAGCTGTCGGCGGGCAATTCGGCTGGCAGGGGGCGCAGGTCCAATGCGCTGAGCAGAGCCCCGGAAGCGGCCAGCACGCGCAGCCTGGCCAGGTGCAAGTCGAACTCGGCGGCAGCCAGCGCGCGGCGTGCCTGGTACAGCTCGTTTTCGGTGTCGAGCAAGTCCAGCAAAGAGCGCTGGCCGATGTCGAATTGCTGGCGATAGGCTTCGCGCGCTTTGGCTGTCGACAACTCGTGCTGCGCCAGGAATCCAAGTTGCTGCTGTAGCCGGTTGACATCGTTGTAGGCGATCTGCGCTGTCTGGCGAATGTCGCGGCAGGCCTTGTCGCGCAACTCGTAGGCTGCGTTCATCTTGGCCACGTACTGGTCGACGCGCGCGCTGTCGCTGCCGCCCCGGTAGAGGTTGAAGTTCATCACCAACTGAATGGCACTGTCGCGGTACTTGCCTGGTATGCCGTCTTTGTCGCGGTCGGCGCTTTGGCTGGCGCGCAGCTCCAGCGTTGGACTGAGCTGGGCGCGGCGCACGTCCGCGTCGGCGCGGTTGGCCCGCAGGTTGGCGACCGTGCCCAGGAATTCCGGGTTGTTGCGGATCGCATCGGGCAGGAATACGTTGCGTGCAGGCAGGAACTTATCCAACTGGGGAACGCCAGCGAGGGTGTCAGCGGGCATTTCACCGGTCAGACGCTGGTAGCGTGCGCTCACGTCATGCAGGTTGCTGACTTCGGTCAGCCAGTTCGATTCGGCCAACGCCATGCGACCGGCGGCCTGTTCGAGATCGACGCGCCGACCCACGCCAGCGGCGACGCGGCTACCCAGTTTGGTGTGAACATCGGCGTGACTGGCGTAATTGGCTTTGGCGAGCTCAACCAGCTCCCGGTAGCGCTGCACATCAATGTAGGCGCGGGCCGCTTCAAGCCCGATTTGTTCGCTGGTGGCAAGCAGTTCATAGTAAGCAGCTTGCCGGCTGTAACCGAGCCGGCGTACTTCTCGTTGGGTGGCGAAGCCGTCAAACAGGGTCTGTCGCAACTGGATCGACGCTTGTGAGTGGTTGTAGTTGCGCGAGGCGGTGATGGCGGGGGTGAGTGTGCTCTCTCGACCAGCGCCGACCTCAAGGTCGATGGTGGGGCGCCAGCCACCTTTGGCGGCTTGCTGCTCGGCCAACGAAGCGGCCACGTTGTGGTGGCGGAACTTCACCTCGGGGTGGTTCAGGATCGTGCGCTCCACCGCGTCCTTCAGGCTATTGACGCCTTGGGCCACACTGGCGCCGCCAATCAATGACAAACCCGCCAGGAGCAAACCAGCGCGCAAGGTCGGCAACAAAGCACTATGGCGCGGACCGGGGCAGGAAGCAGGGGGGCATGGGCTATGCTTGATCATGAGGTCCAGAAAAAACGAGGGTGGGGCAGCGGCGGTGTCAGTGACAATAGCTGGGCGCGGGCGGACTGAGCAACCCGAAATTGTAAGGATTGGTAACGCCGTGCGCTTCCCGAAAGTGAGCACTAGATCACGATTATGGGGTTTTCTTTGATTCCTGAGTGCTTGCAAGGGCGGCGCAGGCTTGCCGCCTCCAGACGTGTCGGAGCGCCATGACTGAACTGATGCCCCTTTCGTGGCGTAGGCGCAGGATCTGCGCCGTGATTCGGCCCGTTTGGGTGCTGGCATTGGCGCTGGCCACTGTCGTGGTGCTGGCAGCGCCCAACTTCGATCGCTTGTTATCTGTTTTCTCCCAGCGTTGGAGCGCGGGTACGCCCACGCAGCGCTTTGATGCCTGGCGCGAAATGGTGCTCTCCAACGCCGCAGGTACCGAAGCGGATCGCCTCAAACGTGTCAACGAGTTCTTCAACCGGAATGTCCATTTTGGCGATGACAGCGCCATTTGGGGGCAGGCCGACTATTGGGCTACTCCGCTGGAGACCCTGGGGCGCGGTTCGGGCGACTGTGAAGACTTTGCCATCGCCAAATACTTCAGCTTGCGCATGTTGGGCGTGGCTTCGCACAAACTTCGATTGATCTATGTGCGGGCACGCACCGGCGCTGGTGATGCGGCGTCGACCCAGGCCCACATGGTTCTGGCCTACTACACACAGCCCGATGCGGAGCCCCTGGTGCTGGACAACTTGATTGGCGATATTCGCCTCGCCTCCAGGCGGCCGGATCTGACACCGGTGTTCAGCTTCAACAGCGAAGGCGTGTTTGTCGGCGCCGCCGCCAAGGACGCCGCGGCGCCAGGCGGCTTGTCGCGTTTGTCGCGCTGGGAGGACCTGCTGCGCCGCGCACAGGTCGAGGGGTTCGAATGAACGCAGTCAATTTCAGGGATTGGCCGGGCAGCGCCGTGTCGCGCTTGCGGCCGTATCCATCAGTTACTCAAAGACAGCGCTGAAGGTCTGTCCCGCACGATATCAGGAGTCCACCATGTCCATGTACCGACAGCTCTGGCTGGCCATCATTGTCAGCACCACGCTTGCCCTGGTTGGGAGCTTGCTGGCGTCGCTGCTTAGCGCGCGAGGCTACCTGGAGACGCAGTTGTCAGTCAAGAACACCGACAATGCGGCGGCCCTGGCCCTGTCTTTGAGCCAGACCAACGCCGACCCGGTCATGGTGGAGTTGGCTGTGGCTTCGTTGTTCGACAGCGGTCATTACGAGCACATCGTTGTGACGGATCCCTTGGGTAAAACCATGGTGGAACGTGTTGCGCCCGAGCCAAAACTCGATGCGCCAGCATGGTTTGTGCGTATGTTGCCGCTCAGGGCGCAACCCGGTCATGCCAAGATCAGCAGCGGGTGGCAGCAATTGGGAACGGTTACGCTCGCAAGCCACGCCCGCTTTGCTTACGCCGCCCTGTGGAAGAGTGCCTACGAGGTGGCCTTTTCGCTCGCCGCCGCTGGTCTGGTTGGGGGCTATCTGGGCTCACTCGTGCTGCGTCGCTTGCGCAGGCCACTGCAGTCGGTCATTGAGCAGTCTGCCGCCATCACCGAACGTCGCTTCGTCACCATGCCCGAGCCATCGGTGCCCGAGTTGCGCCAGATGACGTCCGCCATGAATGCCATGGTGGGGCGGCTCAAATCCATGTTCGAAGACGAAGCGGCGCGCCTGGAGGCGGTGCGACGCGAGGCAAACTTCGACCCCCTGACCGGGCTGGCGAATCGTAGCTATTTCATGGCTCGGCTCGGCCACGCGTTGGAGGCGGAGGAGTCAACCGGCGGCGCACTGGTGCTGGTTCGCTTGACTGACTTGGAGGGTATCAACCGGCGCAAGGGCCGCGCGGCAACTGACCAATTGCTCAAGCGTGTGGCGGAGACGATTGCGCACAGCGCGACTGAGTTTGGCGGCGGCAGCGCCGCGCGCCTGAACGGCGCGGACTTCGCCTTGGTCTTGCCCGCGCCAGTTGATGCCGAGGGCTGCTCCAAGTCGATGCTGGCGCAACTGATTGCGGCCGCGGCACCCTTCATGGACAGCGGACCGACGGTCTCCATTGGCTATGGCCAATTCTTGCCAGGCATGGTCCTCAATGACGTGCTGGCGGGGGTCGACGCGGCACTGGCGCAGGCTGAGTCAGTCGGCGAAGATCAAGTTCGCGAGGCCGTAATGACCACTCGCGACGAGTTGCCGCGCACTGCTGAGCAGTGGTCCGCGATGATCAAGCGTGCCATGGAAAACAACTGGTTGCGCCTGGTTTCGTTTCCCGTGATTGAGTCGTCAGGGCAACTCTCCCACCGCGAGTGCCCACTGCGACTGATGGCCGATGAGCAGGGCCAGTGGCTCGCTGCCGGACGCTTTTGGCCGTTTGCCGAGCGCCTGCGCCTGACCCCAGCGCTTGACCTGGCCGCCGTGGCGCTCGGTTTGCGCGAACTTGAGAGTCAGCCTGGACTGAGGGGTTTGGCGATCAATCTCTCGGCCAGTTCACTCGATGAAGCCGGTTTTGGCCAGCGTCTGATGACCCTGCTCGGCACCCACCGCGCGGTCACTTCACGCCTGTGGCTGGAAGTGACTGAGAGCGGCGCACTCAAACATCTTGACCAGTTTCGCTCGCTGTGCCGTGATCTGAAGAGTCTGGGGTGTCGGGTCGGACTGGAGCACTTCGGTCACCAGTTCAGCCAGATCGGGCAATTGCACGAATTGGGGCTGGACTACCTCAAGGTCGATGCCAGCTTCGTGCGCGGCATCGACAGCCATGCCGGCAATGCCGCCTTCCTCAAGGGGCTGACCGGCATTGCCCACAACATTGGTTTGCAGGTGTTGGCAGAGGGTGTGGCGACCGAGGCCGAACTGGCGGCTTTGGTCGCGCTGGGGTTTGATGGGGCTACCGGGCCGGCAGTGCGGGAGCCACGAGTAGGGTAGCGGTCAGTCGGGTGGCTGAAGCCACCCGACGCTTGCGCGCTTTGCCGTAGGTGCTTAGTCGGTGATCAGTTTGCCCTTGGTGAGCAGATCTTGGATGATCGCCTGGTCACTGCTGAAGCCGGTGACGAGGTCTACGCCCTGCAGAATGATCGTCTGTTCGACGCCGCCAGATGCGTTGGCATTTACGCTCAAAATAGTGTCGGCGCCGCTCTTTGCAAAGTGCAAATAGTTGGCAAGATTGCCCGCGCTGCCGCCGATGTGGTACTCGCCCCCAAGCAGATCGCGTAGATCGAGAATGTCGGAGCCGGCGCTGGTGCCGAAGTTTTGCACGTTGTCCGATCCCGTCTCGCCAAGCGTCCAGCGAAGCACGTCTGCGCCTCCCTGTCCGTTCAAGGTGTCATCACCTGCACCCCCCATCAGCACGTCGTTTCCATCGCCTCCGTTGAGCGTGTCGTCCCCAGCGTAACTGGTGATGATGTCGTCACTGGCGGTGCCCGCGAGCGAATCGATGCCGCCGGTGCCTGAAGCGTGTTTCAGACCACTGATATTAAGGGTGACGCTTCCAGCGGAGGTGTCTCCATCCCGATCAGTCGTCGAGTAGTTGAATGTTGGATTCAATGTTGTGCCGACTGCCATGGCGTCTTTGGTGACTTGATTGAGTTTGAAGGTGTAGCTGCCATCGGCGAGACCAGTGAAGGTGCCGTAGCTGCTAGCGGTGGATCCCCAGACCACGTTGGACACTGATCCATCGGCGCCGGGAAGCACGTCAACATGCCCTGCTATCAGTGGAAGCGCTGCGTCGATGGTTGTGATGCTAGCGAAAACACCGAACGTGTTTGTGGCGGAGTTTTCGTAAGTGCGGATGGTGTCGACGATGGTTCCGGTGCCATCCTTGAACCCAAGTAGATTGACCTGATAGTCCTGCCCGCCGACCGTCACGATGGCTGTCTGCCCGGCGAGCGTGATGATGTCTCGCGACACTTCGGGATCGCCGCTAACGTTCGGTGTTTCGGTGTGTGTCATATGCACGTTGAACGAGACCGGTGTCGATACGCCGTTGATCACCACATTCATTTGAACCGACATGTCGGTGCCAATTAGGGTGGAGCTGCTGCTATAGATTGGAAAATTGACGTGTGTGAAGTCACCAACTTGAACTCCACGCCTGCTTGGACCACTGAGCCAGTTGCAGAAGCGAAAGTGCCATTGTCTGCGAGGTTGTATCCAGACTGGCCGCTGGAACCCGCCGGCGAACCCCATCGCAGTTGATCGAAGGCAGGGTCACTGTCGTTATTGGTTCGCGTCACAGTGGAGGTGTTGTTCAGGTAAGTGTCGTTAACAAATCCGGCATCCAGGTTGTTGACGCTGATCGTGTCTACCGCAACGTAGACCCGATGGCTTGTGCTGCCAGTCGTTGGTGAGTCGTCCTCAATGTTGACGGTCAGGGTCCCTGTGCTTGTGTTGGTCCCGTCGGTGGCTTGTACCCCAATGTTTATCGCGGTAACGTTTTCGCCGTTTGCCGAGACATGGTCGATGGGTTTAGACAGTGTGACGGTGTAGTTTCCGACGTTGGTGATGGTTGCGCGAATCACCTCATTGCCGCCAGCCGAGCCAATGAGCGGGGTCCCGGCACTGCCACCCGACCAGACAATCGCGGTGCCACCTGAACTCAATCCTGTTGCAGGCGCTATGAGCGACACCGTAGGCGTGTTGTCGGGGTCGAGAATACTGAGGCTGCCAGTGGCGTTGGCGAGATTCGTGGTGTCGCTCGGGTTGCCGACGGCATCTGCAATTCCGCCAGATAGTCCTTCCTCTGAAACGGCGGTGGTCGCGCTGGAGACGGTTGGCGGATCGTTCACCGCAGTGACCGTTACGGCGACCGTGGCGATCTCGATGACACCGGCCGGGCTGGTGACGGTATAGGTAAAGGTGTCCGTGCCGTTGAAGTTGGCGTTTGGCGTGTAGGTCAGGGCGCCCGCGGCGGTGAAGGTGACGGTGCCGTTGGCGCCGTTGGTCACGGCCGTGACGGCACGTGAGGCGTTCTCGAAGTTGTCGGCACTGCCACCGCCCACACCGGTGATGGCGTTGAAGGTGATGGCGGTGTCCTCATCGGTGGTGACGTTGTCGACGACGATGTCGGCCACGGGTGCCACCGTGATGGTGATGGTGTCGTTGTCGGAGAGCGTGCCGTCGGAAGTGAGCACTGTTAGTACGGCATCTCCGTTGTAGTCGGCGGTGGGCGCAAAGGAGAGGCCCGCCAAGGCCGCGTTGATCTCTGCGGCCGTGCCACTGATGGTCACTACTGCGGTGCCGTTGGCACCAATGGTGGCGCCTCCGTCGGTGGTGGCGGTGAGCACGCCATTGGTCACACTCACCGTAGTGGAGAGCGTGCCGCCATCGACATCGGCCACCGTGATGGCGTTGCCATTGCCCACGCTGAACACTTGTGCTGTGTCTTCGTTGGTGTTTTGCACACCGGGGATGGTGTTGGCTGGCGGATCGTTGACGGGGCCGACGGTGACGCTGACGGTGGCGGTGTCGGTGCCGCCATTGCCATCGCTGATGGTGTAGGTGAAAGTGTCGGTGCCCACGAAATTGAGGTTCGGGGTGTAGACCGGGTTGCCGCTGGTGGCGTCAATCGTGACCGAGCCGTTGGCGCCGTTGGTGACGGCGGTGACCGTCAGGGTGTCGCCCTCTGGGTCGGTGTCGTTGCTGCGCACCACCACCGTCACGGGGGGTGTCCTCGGTGGTGCTGGCGATGTCGTTGATGGCATCGGGTGCGTCGTTGGCGTTGGGGCCGACGGTGACGGTGACGGTGGCGGTGTCGGTGCCGCCATTGCCATCGCTGATGGTGTAGGTGAAAGTGTCGGTGCCCACGAAATTGAGGTTCGGGGTGTAGACCGGGTTGCCGCTGGTGGCGTCAATCGTGACCGAGCCGTTGGCGCCGTTGGTGACGGCGGTGACCGTCAGGTGTCGCCCTCTGGGTCGGTGTCGTTGCTGCGCACCACCACCGTCACGGGGGTGTCCTCGGTGGTGCTGGCGATGTCGTTGATGGCATCGGGTGCGTCGTTGGCGTTGGGGCCGACGGTGACGCTGACGGTGGCGGTGTCGGTGCCGCCATTGCCATCGCTGATGGTGAGGTGAAAGTGTCGGTGCCCACGAAATTGAGGTTCGGGGTGTAGACCGGGTTGCCGCTGGTGGCGTCAATCGTGACCGAGCCGTTGGCGCCGTTGGTGACGGCGGTGACCGTCAGGGTGTCGCCCTCTGGGTCGGTGTCGTTGCGCGCACCACCACCGTCACGGGGTGTCCTCGGTGGTGCTGGCGATGTCGTTGATGGCATCGGGTGCGTCGTTGGCGTTGGGGCCGACGGTGACGCTGACGGTGGCGGTGTCGGTGCCGCCATTGCCATCGCTGATGGTGTAGGTGAAAGTGTCGGTGCCCACGAAATGAGGTTCGGGGTGTAGACCGGGTTGCCGCTGGTGGCGTCAATCGTGACCGAGCCGTTGGCGCCGTTGGTGACGGCGGTGACCGTCAGGGTGTCGCCCTCTGGGTCGGTGTCGTTGCTGCGCACCACCACCGTCAGGGGTGTCCTCGGTGGTGCTGGCGATGTCGTTGATGGCATCGGGTGCGTCGTTGGCGTTGGGGCCGACGGTGACGCTGACGGTGGCGGTGTCGGTGCCGCCATTGCCATCGCTGATGGTGTAGGTGAAAGTGTCGGTGCCCACGAAATTGAGGTTCGGGGTGTAGACCGGGTTGCCGCTGGTGGCGTCAATCGTGACCGAGCCGTTGGCGCCGTTGGTGACGGCGGTGACCGTCAGGGTGTCGCCCTCTGGGTCGGTGTCGTTGCTGCGCACCACCACCGTCACGGGGGTGTCCTCGGTGGTGCTGGCGATGTCGTTGATGGCATCGGGTGCGTCGTTGGCGTTGGGGCCGACGGTGACGCTGACGGTGGCGGTGTCGGTGCCGCCATTGCCATCGCTGATGGTGTAGGTGAAAGTGTCGGTGCCCACGAAATTGAGGTTCGGGGTGTAGACCGGGTTGCCGCTGGTGGCGTCAATCGTGACCGAGCCGTTGGCGCCGTTGGTGACGGCGGTGACCGTCAGGGTGTCGCCCTCTGGGTCGGTGTCGTTGCTGCGCACCACCACCGTCACGGGGGTGTCCTCGGTGGTGCTGGCGATGTCGTTGATGGCATCGGGTGCGTCGTTGGCGTTGGGGCCGACGGTGACGCTGACGGTGGCGGTGTCGGTGCCGCCATTGCCATCGCTGATGGTGTAGGTGAAAGTGTCGGTGCCCACGAAATTGAGGTTCGGGGTGTAGACCGGGTTGCCGCTGGTGGCGTCAATCGTGACCGAGCCGTTGGCGCCGTTGGTGACGGCGGTGACCGTCAGGTGTCGCCCTCTGGGTCGGTGTCGTTGCTGCGCACCACCACCGTCACGGGGGTGTCCTCGGTGGTGCTGGCGATGTCGTTGATGGCATCGGGTGCGTCGTTGGCGTTGGGGCCGACGGTGACGCTGACGGTGGCGGTGTCGGTGCCGCCATTGCCATCGCTGATGGTGTAGGTGAAAGTGTCGGTGCCCACGAAATTGAGGTTCGGGGTGTAGACCGGGTTGCCGCTGGTGGCGTCAATCGTGACCGAGCCGTTGGCGCCGTTGGTGACGGCGGTGACCGTCAGGGTGTCGCCCTCTGGGTCGGTGTCGTTGCTGCGCACCACCACCGTCACGGGGGTGTCCTCGGTGGTGCTGGCGATGTCGTTGATGGCATCGGGTGCGTCGTTGGCGTTGGGGCCGACGGTGACGCTGACGGTGGCGGTGTCGGTGCCGCCATTGCCATCGCTGATGGTGTAGGTGAAAGTGTCGGTGCCCACGAAATTGAGGTTCGGGGTGTAGACCGGGTTGCCGCTGGTGGCGTCAATCGTGACCGAGCCGTTGGCGCCGTTGGTGACGGCGGTGACCGTCAGGGGTGTCGCCCTCTGGGTCGGTGTCGTTGCTGCGCACCACCACCGTCACGGGGTGTCCTCGGTGGTGCTGGCGATGTCGTTGATGGCATCGGGTGCGTCGTTGGCGTTGGGGCCGACGGTGACGCTGACGGTGGCGGTGTCGGTGCCGCCATTGCCATCGCTGATGGTGTAGGTGAAAGTGTCGGTGCCCACGAAATTGAGGTTCGGGGTGTAGACCGGGTTGCCGCTGGTGGCGTCAATCGTGACCGAGCCGTTGGCGCCGTTGGTGACGGCGGTGACCGTCAGGGTGTCGCCCTCTGGGTCGGTGTCGTTGCTGCGCACCACCACCGTCACGGGGGTGTCCTCGGTGGTGCTGGCGATGTCGTTGATGGCATCGGGTGCGTCGTTGGCGTTGGGGCCGACGGTGACGCTGACGGTGGCGGTGTCGGTGCCGCCATTGCCATCGCTGATGGTGTAGGTGAAAGTGTCGGTGCCCACGAAATTGAGGTTCGGGGTGTAGACCGGGTTGCCGCTGGTGGCGTCAATCGTGACCGAGCCGTTGGCGCCGTTGGTGACGGCGGTGACCGTCAGGGTGTCGCCCTCTGGGTCGGTGTCGTTGCTGCGCACCACCACCGTCACGGGGGTGTCCTCGGTGGTGCTGGCGATGTCGTTGATGGCATCGGGTGCGTCGTTGGCGTTGGGGCCGACGGTGACGCTGACGGTGGCGGTGTCGGTGCCGCCATTGCCATCGCTGATGGTGTAGGTGAAAGTGTCGGTGCCCACGAAATTGAGGTTCGGGGTGTAGACCGGGTTGCCGCTGGTGGCGTCAATCGTGACCGAGCCGTTGGCGCCGTTGGTGACGGCGGTGACCGTCAGGTGTCGCCCTCTGGGTCGGTGTCGTTGCTGCGCACCACCACCGTCACGGGGGTGTCCTCGGTGGTGCTGGCGATGTCGTTGATGGCATCGGGTGCGTCGTTGGCGTTGGGGCCGACGGTGACGCTGACGGTGGCGGTGTCGGTGCCGCCATTGCCATCGCTGATGGTGTAGGTGAAAGTGTCGGTGCCCACGAAATTGAGGTTCGGGGTGTAGACCGGGTTGCCGCTGGTGGCGTCAATCGTGACCGAGCCGTTGGCGCCGTTGGTGACGGCGGTGACCGTCAGGGTGTCGCCCTCTGGGTCGGTGTCGTTGCGCGCACCACCACCGTCACGGGGGTGTCCTCGGTGGTGCTGGCGATGTCGTTGATGGCATCGGGTGCGTCGTTGGCGTTGGGGCCGACGGTGACGCTGACGGTGGCGGTGTCGGTGCCGCCATTGCCATCGCTGATGGTGTAGGTGAAAGTGTCGGTGCCCACGAAATTGAGGTTCGGGGTGTAGACCGGGTTGCCGCTGGTGGCGTCAATCGTGACCGAGCCGTTGGCGCCGTTGGTGACGGCGGTGACCGTCAGGGTGTCGCCCTCTGGGTCGGTGTCGTTGCTGCGCACCACCACCGTCACGGGGGTGTCCTCGGTGGTGCTGGCGATGTCGTTGATGGCATCGGGTGCGTCGTTGGCGTTGGGGCCGACGGTGACGCTGACGGTGGCGGTGTCGGTGCCGCCATTGCCATCGCTGATGGTGTAGGTGAAAGTGTCGGTGCCCACGAAATTGAGGTTCGGGGTGTAGACCGGGTTGCCGCTGGTGGCGTCAATCGTGACCGAGCCGTTGGCGCCGTTGGTGACGGCGGTGACCGTCAGGTGTCGCCCTCTGGGTCGGTGTCGTTGCTGCGCACCACCACCGTCACGGGGTGTCCTCGGTGGTGCTGGCGATGTCGTTGATGGCATCGGGTGCGTCGTTGGCGTTGGGGCCGACGGTGACGCTGACGGTGGCGGTGTCGGTGCCGCCATTGCCATCGCTGATGGTGTGGGTGAAAGTGTCGGTGCCCACGAAATTGAGGTTCGGGTGTAGACCGGGTTGCCGCTGGTGGCGTCAATCGTGACCGAGCCGTTGGCGCCGTTGGTGACGGCGGTGACCGTCAGGGTGTCGCCCTCTGGGTCGGTGTCGTTGCTGCGCACCACCACCGTCACGGGGGTGTCCTCGGTGGTGCTGGCGATGTCGTTGATGGCATCGGGTGCGTCGTTGGCGTTGGGGCCGACGGTGACGCTGACGGTGGCGGTGTCGGTGCCGCCATTGCCATCGCTGATGGTGAGGTGAAAGTGTCGGTGCCCACGAAATTGAGGTTCGGGGTGTAGACCGGGTTGCCGCTGGTGGCGTCAATCGTGACCGAGCCGTTGGCGCCGTTGGTGACGGCGGTGACCGTCAGGGTGTCGCCCTCTGGGTCGGTGTCGTTGCTGCGCACCACCACCGTCACGGGGGTGTCCTCGGTGGTGCTGGCGATGTCGTTGATGGCATCGGGTGCGTCGTTGGCGTTGGGGCCGACGGTGACGCTGACGGTGGCGGTGTCGGTGCCGCCATTGCCATCGCTGATGGTGTAGGTGAAAGTGTCGGTGCCCACGAAATTGAGGTTCGGGGTGTAGACCGGGTTGCCGCTGGTGGCGTCAATCGTGACCGAGCCGTTGGCGCCGTTGGTGACGGCGGTGACCGTCAGGGTGTCGCCCTCTGGGTCGGTGTCGTTGCTGCGCACCACCACCGTCACGGGGTGTCCTCGGTGGTGCTGGCGATGTCGTTGATGGCATCGGGTGCGTCGTTGGCGTTGGGGCCGACGGTGACGCTGACGGTGGCGGTGTCGGTGCCGCCATTGCCATCGCTGATGGTGTAGGTGAAAGTGTCGGTGCCCACGAAATTGAGGTTCGGGGTGTAGACCGGGTTGCCGCTGGTGGCGTCAATCGTGACCGAGCCGTTGGCGCCGTTGGTGACGGCGGTGACCGTCAGGGTGTCGCCCTCTGGGTCGGTGTCGTTGCTGCGCACCACCACCGTCACGGGGGTGTCCTCGGTGGTGCTGGCGATGTCGTTGATGGCATCGGGTGCGTCGTTGGCGTTGGGGCCGACGGTGACGCTGACGGTGGCGGTGTCGGTGCCGCCATTGCCATCGCTGATGGTGTAGGTGAAAGTGTCGGTGCCCACGAAATTGAGGTTCGGGGTGTAGACCGGGTTGCCGCTGGTGGCGTCAATCGTGACCGAGCCGTTGGCGCCGTTGGTGACGGCGGTGACCGTCAGGTGTCGCCCTCTGGGTCGGTGTCGTTGCTGCGCACCACCACCGTCACGGGGGTGTCCTCGGTGGTGCTGGCGATGTCGTTGATGGCATCGGGTGCGTCGTTGGCGTTGGGGCCGACGGTGACGCTGACGGTGGCGGTGTCGGTGCCGCCATTGCCATCGCTGATGGTGTAGGTGAAAGTGTCGGTGCCCACGAAATTGAGGTTCGGGGTGTAGACCGGGTTGCCGCTGGTGGCGTCAATCGTGACCGAGCCGTTGGCGCCGTTGGTGACGGCGGTGACCGTCAGGGTGTCGCCCTCTGGGTCGGTGTCGTTGCTGCGCACCACCACCGTCACGGGGGTGTCCTCGGTGGTGCTGGCGATGTCGTTGATGGCATCGGGTGCGTCGTTGGCGTTGGGGCCGACGGTGACGCTGACGGTGGCGGTGTCGGTGCCGCCATTGCCATCGCTGATGGTGTAGGTGAAAGTGTCGGTGCCCACGACATTGAGGTTCGGGGGTGTAGACCGGGTTGCCGCTGGTGGCGTCAATCGTGACCGAGCCGTTGGCGCCGTTGGTGACGGCGGTGACCGTCAGGGTGTCGCCCTCTGGGTCGGTGTCGTTGCTGCGCACCACCACCGTCACGGGGGTGTCCTCGGTGGTGCTGGCGATGTCGTTGATGGCATCGGGTGCGTCGTTGGCGTTGAGGCCGACGGTGACGCTGACGGTGGCGGTGTCGGTGCCGCCATTGCCATCGCTGATGGTGTAGGTGAAAGTGTCGGTGCCCACGAAATTGAGGTTCGGGGTGTAGACCGGGTTGCCGCTGGTGGCGTCAATCGTGACCGAGCCGTTGGCGCCGTTGGTGACGGCGGTGACCGTCAGGGTGTCGCCCTCTGGGTCGGTGTCGTTGCTGCGCACCACCACCGTCACGGGGGTGTCCTCGGTGGTGCTGGCGATGTCGTTGATGGCATCGGGTGCGTCGTTGGCGTTGGGGCCGACGGTGACGCTGACGGTGGCGGTGTCGGTGCCGCCATTGCCATCGCTGATGGTGTAGGGTGAAAGTGTCGGTGCCCACGAAATTGAGGTTCGGGGTGTAGACCGGGTTGCCGCTGGTGGCGTCAATCGTGACCGAGCCGTTGGCGCCGTTGGTGACGGCGGTGACCGTCAGGGTGTCGCCCTCTGGGTCGGTGTCGTTGCTGCGCACCACCACCGTCACGGGGGTGTCCTCGGTGGTGCTGGCGATGTCGTTGATGGCATCGGGTGCGTCGTTGGCGTTGGGGCCGACGGTGACGCTGACGGTGGCGGTGTCGGTGCCGCCCGGGGGGGGATTGCCATCGCTGATGGTGTAGGTGAAAGTGTCGGTGCCCACGAAATTGAGGTTCGGGGTGTAGACCGGGTTGCCGCTGGTGGCGTCAATCGTGACCGAGCCGTTGGCGCCGTTGGTGACGGCGGTGACCGTCAGGGTGTCGCCCTCTGGGTCGGTGTCGTTGCTGCGCACCACCACCGTCACGGGGTGTCCTCGGTGGTGCTGGCGATGTCGTTGATGGCATCGGGTGCGTCGTTGGCGTTGGGGCCGACGGTGACGCTGACGGTGGCGGTGTCGGTGCCGCCATTGCCATCGCTGATGGTGTAGGTGAAAGTGTCGGTGCCCACGAAATTGAGGTTCGGGGTGTAGACCGGGTTGCCGCTGGTGGCGTCAATCGTGACCGAGCCGTTGGCGCCGTTGGTGACGGCGGTGACCGTCAGGGTGTCGCCCTCTGGGTCGGTGTCGTTGCTGCGCACCACCACCGTCACGGGGGTGTCCTCGGTGGTGCTGGCGATGTCGTTGATGGCATCGGGTGCGTCGTTGGCGTTGGGGCCGACGGTGACGGTGACGGTGGCGGTGTCGGTGCCGCCATTGCCATCGCTGATGGTGTAGGTGAAAGTGTCGGTGCCCACGAAATTGAGGTTCGGGGTGTAGACCGGGTTGCCGCTGGTGGCGTCAATCGTGACCGAGCCGTTGGCGCCGTTGGTGACGGCGGTGACCGTCAGGGTGTCGCCCTCTGGGGTCGGTGTCGTTGCTGCGCACCACCACCGTCACGGGGGTGTCCTCGGTGGTGCTGGCGATGTCGTTGATGGCATCGGGTGCGTCGTTGGCGTTGGGGCCGACGGTGACGCTGACGGTGGCGGTGTCGGTGCCGCCATTGCCATCGCTGATGGTGTAGGTGAAAGTGTCGGTGCCCACGAAATTGAGGTTCGGGGTGTAGACCGGGTTGCCGCTGGTGGCGTCAATCGTGACCGAGCCGTTGGCGCCGTTGGTGACGGCGGTGACCGTCAGGGTGTCGCCCTGGGTCGGTGTCGTTGCTGCGCACCACCACCGTCACGGGGGTGTCCTCGGTGGTGCTGGCGATGTCGTTGATGGCATCGGGTGCGTCGTTGGCGTTGGGGCCGACGGTGGCGCTGACGGTGGCGGTGTCGGTGCCGCCATTGCCATCGCTGATGGTGTAGGTGAAAGTGTCGGTGCCCACGAAATTGAGGTTCGGGGGTGGAGGCCGGGTTAACGCTGGTGGCGTCAATCGTGACCGAGCCGTTGGCGCCGTTGGTGACGGCGGTGACCGTCAGGGTGTCGCCCTGTGGGCCGGTGTCGTTGCTGCGCACCCTCCCGGTCACGGGGGTGTCCTCGGTGGTGCTGGCGATGTCGTTGATGGCATCGGGTGCGTCGTTGGCGTTGGGGCCGACGGTGACGCTGACGGTGGCGGTGTCGGTGCCGCCATTGCCATCGCTGATGGTGTAGGTGAAAGTGTCGGTGCCCACGAAATTGAGGTTCGGGGTGTAGACCGGGTTGCCGCTGGTGGCGTCAATCGTGACCGAGCCGTTGGCGCCGTTGGTGACGGCGGTGACCGTCAGGGTGTCGCCCTCTGGGTCGGTGTCGTTGCTGCGCACCACCACCGTCACGGGGGTGTCCTCGGTGGTGCTGGCGATGTCGTTGATGGCATCGGGTGCGTCGTTGGCGTTGGGGCCGACGGTGACGCTGACGGTGGCGGTGTCGGTGCCGCCATTGCCATCGCTGATGGTGTGGGTGAAAGTGTCGGTGCCCACGAAATTGAGGTTCGGGGTGTAGACCGGGTTGCCGCTGGTGGCGTCAATCGTGACCGAGCCGTTGGCGCCGTTGGTGACGGCGGTGACCGTCAGGGTGTCGCCCTCTGGGTCGGTGTCGTTGCTGCGCCACCACCGTCACGGGGGTGTCCTCGGTGGTGCTGGCGATGTCGTTGATGGCATCGGGTGCGTCGTTGGCGTTGGGGCCGACGGTGACGCTGACGGTGGCGGTGTCGGTGCCGCCATTGCCATCGCTGATGGTGTAGGTGAAAGTGTCGGTGCCCACGAAATTGAGGTTCGGGGTGTAGACCGGGTTGCCGCTGGTGGCGTCAATCGTGACCGAGCCGTTGGCGCCGTTGGTGACGGCGGTGACCGTCAGGGAGTGTCGCCCTCTGGGTCGGTGTCGTTGCTGCGCACCACCACCGTCACGCGGGGGTGTCCTCGGTGGTGCTGGCGATGTCGTTGATGGCATCGGGTGCGTCGTTGGCGTTGGGGCCGACGGTGACGCTGACGGTGGCGGTGTCGGTGCCGCCATTGCCATCGCTGATGGTGTAGGTGAAAGTGTCGGTGCCCACGAAATTGAGGTTCGGGGGTGTAGACCGGGTTGCCGCTGGTGGCGTCAATCGTGACCGAGCCGTTGGCGCCGTTGGTGACGGCGGTGACCGTCAGGGTGTCGCCCTCTGGGTCGGTGTCGTTGCTGCGCACCACCACCGTCACGGGGTGTCCTCGGTGGTGCTGGCGATGTCGTTGATGGCATCGGGTGCGTCGTTGGCGTTGGGGCCGACGGTGACGCTGACGGTGGCGGTGTCGGTGCCGCCATTGCCATCGCTGATGGTGTAGGTGAAAGTGTCGGTGCCCACGAAATTGAGGTTCGGGGTGTAGACCGGGTTGCCGCTGGTGGCGTCAATCGTGACCGAGCCGTTGGCGCCGTTGGTGACGGCGGTGACCGTCAGGGTGTCGCCCTCTGGGTCGGTGTCGTTGCTGCGCACCACCACCGTCACGGGGGTGTCCTCGGTGGTGCTGGCGATGTCGTTGATGGCATCGGGTGCGTCGTTGGCGTTGGGGCCGACGGTGACGCTGACGGTGGCGGTGTCGGTGCCGCCATTGCCATCGCTGATGGTGTAGGTGAATGACGCAAGCCCCGTGTAACCAGTGTCAGGTGTGAAGACGACATTGCCTCCCACCAAATCCACGGTGCCATGGATGGCGGCCTGAACACCACTGATCGTCAATGGGTTCCCATCAGGATCGCTGTCGTTAAGAAGTAGTGTTGAAGGCGCAATGGACAAAGGCGTGTCGGCTGCAACACTAAACACACCGTCATCGACGGCATCGGGGTTCCGGTTGACCACAGCAGTTCCGACATTGACGAAAACAGTCGCAGTATCGTTGCCGCCATGCCCGTCAGAAATGGTGTAGGTGAAAGTGGCCGGGCCGCTGTATCCCGGCGCCGGTGTGAACACAACGTCGCCGTTCACGAGCGCGACGGTGCCATGGGTCGCTCCTTGCACACGCGTGATGATCAAAGGATCGTCTTCAGGATCAGAGTCGTTCCCAAGCAACGCTGTCGACGACATCAACAAGGGTGTATCGACGATCGTTGAGAAAGCGCCGTCGTTAATAGCGATGGGTGCACCATTGGCCGGCGGGCTCACATTGACAAACACTGTTGCAGTGTCACTGCCGCCGCGACCGTCACTAATTGTGTAGGTGAACGCGGCGGGGCCCACGTAACCGCCTGCTGGAGTGAAAACGGCGCTGCCACCAATCAAAGAAACAGACCCGTGAGTCGCGCTTTGAACGCTGATGATAGAGATCGGATCGCCATCCGTGTCAGAGTCGTTGCTAATCAGGGTCGACAAGGGGATCGAAACAGATGTGTTAACCAGCGTTCCGAATACGCCGTCGTCAATCGCATCGGGGCCACTGTTTGGTGGCGCCGCGACATCGATAGTCACCGTCGCGGTGTCACTGCCGCCGTGGCCGTCGCTGATCGTATAGGTGAAACTGCTGGAGCCGACATACCCTGGTTCCGGTGCGAAGACCACGTTGCCACCAACCAATGCGACCGTGCCGTGGGTTGCGCCTTGGACGCTGGTAACGATAAGTGGGTCGCCATCAGGGTCACTGTCGTTGCCAAGCAAAGACGCAGGGGACAGTACAAGCGTCTTGTTGTTGAAGGTATTGAGCACATCGTCCACCGCATCCGGACCATCGTTAACCGGTCGAACCACCAGGTTGACGGTGGCGGTGTCAGTGCCACCGTGGCCGTCACTGATGGTGTAGGTGAAGCTGGCCGGGCCGTTGTAGTTGGCATTAGGAGTAAAGACAATCTGGCCGTTGACCAAGGCGACGCTGCCGTTGACGGCGGACTGCGCACTGACCACCGTCAGAGTATCGCCATCCGGATCGGAATCGTTGCCTAGCAGCAGCGTCGGCAAGATCGTGATGGGGGTGTCCTCGTCGGTGGTCAAGGTGTCGTCCACTGCGTCGGGGGCGTCGTTGACCGGCACCACATTGAGCTTCACGGTGGCAGTGTCGCTGCCGCCGTGGCCGTCGCTGATGGTGTAGGTGAAGCTGGCCGGGCCGGTGTAGTTCGCCGTGGGTGTGAACACCACGTTGCCGTTGACCAGGGCCACCGTGCCATGGTCGGCGCTTTGGACGCTGGTGATGCTGAGGGCGTCACCGTCCACATCGATGTCGTTGCCGAGCAGAGTCGTGGCGGCAATCGTGATCGGCTGGTCTTCGTTGGTCGACAGTGCGTCGTCCAGTGCGTCAGGGCCATCGTTGATGGGAATAACTGTTACGTTGACGGTGGCAGTGGAGACGCCACCCTGGCCATCGCTGATGGTGTAGCTAAAGCTGGCCGGGCCGTTGTAGTTGGTATCCGGCGTGAACTGCACCACCCCGTTGACGAAGGCTACGGTGCCATGCAAGGCGTCCTGGACGCTGGTGAGCGCCAGCGGATCGCCCTCGGGGTCAGTGTCGTTGCCCAACAGGTTGGACACGCTGACGGAAACGGGGGTGTCTTCGTCGGTCGTCAAGGCGTCGGGTTCACCCATTGGGGCATCGTTGACCGGATTGACCGTCAGATTGACCGTGGCCGTGCTGCTTCCGCCATGCCCATCGCTGATGGTGTACGTGAAGCTGGCCGGCCCGCTGTAATTGACGGTTGGCGTGAACACGACACTGCCATTGACCAGAGACACCGTGCCATTGACGGCGCCATGTACGCTGGTCAATGTGAGCGTGTCGCCATCGACGTCGGTGTCGTTACCCAGCAGGCTGGACAGGCTAAGAGTGATTGGCGTGTCTTCGTTGGTACTGCCGACCGAGTCGTTGACGGCCACAGGCGGGTCATTGACGGCGCCCACCGTCAGGTTGACGGTGGCGGTGTCGCTGCCGCCGCGGCCGTCGCTGAGGGTGTAACTGAAGCTCGCCGGGCCGTTGTAATTGGCATCCGGCGTGAAAATCACGTTGCCACCGCTGAGCACCACGGTGCCGTTGATCGGGGCCTGCACGCTGAGGATGCTTAAAACATCGCCGTCCGGGTCGGTGTCGTTGCCAACTAGGTCGGCCAGGGTCATGGTCAGCGGCGTGTCTTCCGTGGCGCTCAGCGCGTCGTCGATGGCGATCGGCGCCTGATTGGGCGTGTCTTCTGCCGTAATAGGTGTTGTTGTCTGGCTGCTGCTGGTTGCGGTGGTCTGGTCCAGCGAGGTCAAGGCTTCATCGATTCGCAGCACCCGCACAAAGCTGTGTGACTCCGTACTGTCACCACCCGTGGCGCCGGCGGCGGTCGGCTCCAGCTCGGTCGACAGATCACCGCCGGACGCGATGACACGTGCGACTTGGGCTGCACCGCTGTTGAGGTCTTTCAGGGCGGCCTCGGTGCGATCCTGCGGCGCCGTGCCGAGCAGGTTGGCGTCGATCAGCAGCTCGCGACCCGCTGCCACGACCAGCGGGTCACCGTTGGGCAGGGCCAGTTCCAGCCGGGTCCCGGCGTCGGTCACAACGACCTGGCCTGCCTGCACTTCGTCCCCAACCTTGAGCTCGATGCGCTGGCCGGCAGCGTTCACCACCCAGGCTTTACCCTGCAGCACAACGACAACACCACGGGCTTGGGCGGAAACTTGATTGGTAGCCATGAGGACACTCCAGAAGACAACAACGGTAGATTGCTGGACTCTAGGGCCACCGGACCGGCCTGGGTATTGTCCTCAGGTACAGGTAGGCCGACTGGACCGAAGGGTCCGGCTGGGTCCATGGCCGCTGGCCTCAGTGCTCGGCGCTTAGCGCTTAGTGAATGCCGTGCACACGTAGCGCCAGTTGCAGGCGGTCGGTCAGGTTGAGTTTTTCGAAAACGGCCGTCAAATGGGCCTTGACCGTCCGCTCGGAGATGCCACAGTCGGCGGCGATGGCCTGGTTGGACGCGCCGTTGGCGGCCAGCACCGCGACCTGGCGCTCGCGCTGGGTCAGTCCATTGGCCCAGTCGGTGTCGGCCACCTGCGGCGCACGTGCCACGGCGGTCTGGGTGCGGCTCAGCAGTTGCTGCATCAGCTCCCGCCCGATCCAGACCTGACCGGAGGCCACCACGTCGCGCACTTGCCGCAGCGTCTTGACGTCGGCAAACGCGTGACAGTAGGCGGCGCAGCCGGCATCCAGCGCCGCCATGCCTTGTGCATTGTGGGGGTTGGAGCTGGCGTACACGACTTTGGGTTCGGGTGCAGCCTGCAACAGGCGTTTCCAGGGCGGGTCGCCCCAGGCAGGTAGCCCGGGCAAAGAGTGGTCGATCCACACCGTCACGCCGGGCTGCAGAGCGTTGTGCAGCGCATCAAACTGCGTCAGACCTGGCGCGGTTCGACCCAGGGCCAAGCGCCAATGGCTGAGCAAGCCCGCGTCCTGGCTAAGCAGCAGGGTCTTCGGCGGCGCTGCGCTCATCGTTCCGTCAAGGCGTTGGCCTTGGCGCGCAGAATTGGTTTGAGCAGGTAGGCCAGCACCGTTTTCTTGCCGGTCAGGATGTCCACCTCGGCCACCATGCCGGGAATGATGGGCAGCTTCTGGGGTCCCAAGTTGGTGCTCAGCGTGCGCACCCGGACCAGAAAGAAGGCATTGCCCTTGTCGTCCACCACGCTGTCGGCGCTGATGTGTTCCAGCGTTGCCTCCAAGCCCCCATAGGTGGCGAAATCGTAGGCGGTGAACTTGACCAGGGCTTTCTGCCCGGGGCGTAAAAAAGCAATGTCGCGGGGCAGCACGCGCGCCTCTAACAGCAGTGCGTCGTCAGACGGGACGAGCTCAATCAGGTCTTTGCCGGGTTGGACCACACCACCGACGGTGTTGACCCGCAATTGTTTGACGGTACCGTTCACCGGCGAGCGGATGTCCGTCTGCTTGACCCGATCCGCCAAGGCCGTGCTGCCTTCCGAAAGCGCGCTGAGTTTGGCGTTGGTTTCACTCAACTCGGAGCGGGCGATGTTCTTGAAGGTCAGATCCACCTCCTGAATCTTGCGCAGGGCTTCATTGATGGCGGATTCAATGCGGGGAATGTCGGAGTTGGCGCTGTCACGTTCACCCCGGTAGCGCGCCACATCGCGCTCCAGGCGAAGCAGTTCGACGTCGGAGACCGCGCCCGACTTGGCCAAAGGGCGGGTCATTTCCAACTCGCGCGCGGTCAGGGTGAAACTTTGTGCAGCCTGTTCCCGGCGCGCCTTGACCGAGACCAGTTCCTGGCTGCGCTGCGCGGCCTGCTGTCTGGCCACACCGACGCTGGCATCGAGCTCGGCGCGGCGCGATTCATACAGCTGGCGTTCCTGCTCCACAATTTCCGGTGCCTCCTTGTCCATGCCTTCGGGCGGCACGAAGCGCGCGCCATCGGCCAGCGCTTTGAGGCGTGCTGCCTTGGCCAGCAGCGCCAGGTACTGCGAGCGGTTCTCCCGCAGGGATGACACCATGCGGGTCGGGTCCACCTTCAGCAGCAGGTCGCCCACTTTGACGGTCTGCCCTTCGCGCACCAGGATTTCCGAAACGATGCCGCCATCCAGGCTTTGCAGCACCTGTACTTGGCGAGAGGGAATCACTTTGCCCTCACCACGCGTTACCTCGTCAAGGGATGCCAAGGCGGCCCAGATTAGCATCAACAGCACGGTGGCTACGCTGAGCCAGACCATCACCCGTGCGCCGCGCGGTGTTTGTTCGGCGATGGCCCAGTCGGCGTTGGCGTCAAAGTCATTGTCGCGTTCAGCCTCCTTGCCCAGCAGTGCCAGCATGGCCCGGTCCAGCCAGCGCGAGCATGGCGCGTACACGCGGGCCCAGGTGGCTCTGATGCGGTCGATGGTGGGCTGCTTCATCACGCCGCCTTGCCAATGCGACCGCTTTGCAGCGCCGCGACCACCTGAGCCTTGGGACCGTCGGCCATGATCTGGCCGTTGTCCATCACGATCAGGCGGTCCACCAGGTCAAGCAGGGAGTTGCGGTGGGTCACCAGTAGCACCGTCTTGCCAACGGTGAATTTGCGCAAACGGTTCTTGATCGCTTCCTCGCTCTGGTGGTCCATGGCGCTGCTGGGCTCATCGAGCAACAGCATCGGCGGGTCGTTTAGCACCGCCCGGGCAATTCCCACGGCTTGGCGCTGCCCGCCCGAGAGGGACTCGCCGCGCTCGCCAATCGCCATGTCAAAACCTTGCGGGTGCCGATTGGCAAACTCGCTCACGCCCGCAATCTCCGCGGCGGTGAGTACCGCCTGGTCGTCCGCAAAGGGCGCGCCCATGGCGATGTTTTCCTTGAGCGAACCGTAGAACAGGTTGACGTCCTGGGGCACAAAACCAATCGCGCGGCGCAGCTCGGCTGGGTCGATCTGGCGCGAATCGATGCCGTCTATCAGCACGGCGCCCTGGGTCGGCTGGTACAGACCGAGCATCAGCCGCTGCACCGTGGATTTGCCGGAGCCAACCCGCCCGATGATGGCGACCTTTTCCCCTGCGTTGATCTTGAGAGACACTTTGTTGAGGGCAACCTGCTGGTGGCCCGGGTACGAAAAGGTGACGCCCCTGAATTCAATGCTGCCTTCGAACCGGCTGCGGTGCAGGAAGCTGGACTCGTCTGGTCGCTCGGGCGCGGCCTTCATGTGGGTCTCGACCGAAGCCAGTCCGCTCTTGGCATGGTGAAACTGCATCAATAGCCCGGCGACCTGGCCAAACGGCGCCATGGCACGCCCGGCCAGCATCGTGGCGGCAATGATGCCGCCCATGCTGACCTGCTTGTTGAGCATCAGGTAGACCCCTGCGATGACGACAAAGACGGAAACCAACTGCGTCAGCGTCTGTGCCGTATTGAGCGTGGCAGAGGACAACAACTTGAGTTTGGCGTTGGTCTGCGCCAGAAAGATCGTGGCGCGCTCCCACTTGCGCTGGATGCTGCCCTCAGCCACCATGAACTTGATGGTTTCGATACCGACCAAACTTTCGACCAGGGTGGCGTTGCGTTGTGCGGCGGCGCGCTGCGTGAGGTCCACCAGTTCCTGCATTTTCTGTTGCGCCACCAACGAGGCAAACAGCAGCAGCGCTATGCCAACCAGCGGCGGCAGCACGAACCAGGGCGAAATCCAGACCAATGCGAGCAGAAACACCAGCACGAAGGGCAGATCCACCAGCGCCGTGATCGAGGCCGATGCGACAAACTCCCGTACGGATTCGAACGCACGTAGATTGGCCGCGAACGACCCCACCGAGGCCGGCCGGTCCGCCAGGCCGATGCCCAGCACGCGCTCCATGATCTTGGACGACAGGGTGACGTCGATGCGCTTGCCGGCGGTGTCCAGGATGTAGCCACGCAGGATGCGCAGCAACGCATCAAAGGCCAGCATCATCATCACGCCGACTGCCAGCACCCACAGCGTTTCCTCGGCCCGATTCGGGATCACGCGGTCGTACACCGTCATGGTGAACACCGGCATGCCCAGTGCAAACAGGTTGATCAGCAGGGCTGCCAGCAAGCTGTCTCGGTACAGGCGCCAGTTCTGGAACACAACCCCCCAGAACCAGTGCCGGGTGCGCACCTGTCCGGTTTCGGGCGTGCGTTGGTCGAAATTGAAGACCGGCCGCACGAAGAAGACCAGGCCGGCATACATGGCCGCCAGTACTTCGCGGTCGATCAGATCGGACGACTCTCCAGTCTCGGGGTAACGCACCCGTGCCTCACCACTGGGAAGCCATTCCAACAACAAACAGGCTTGCTTGTCCTTGAGCAACAGGATCGCGGGCAGCAAGCCGGGGCGCAGATCGTCCAGGCTTCGCCGCGCCAGGCGCGCCGTCAGTCCGGCACGGGCCGCCGCGCGGGGCACCAGCGCAGGCGTGGCGCAGTTCTCTTCAAGCGGCAGGCCGGCCGACAAAGACTCGCGGGTGGTCGCAATGCCAAAGATGCGGGCAATCGCAACAACGCTGTCGAGCAGCGGATCGACGTGCGCAGCGCGCTCGCCGGCACGCCAATTGGCGGGCTCGGCTTGCCGCTGGATCGGGGCCGCCCCGGCCGAAAGATCGTTAGAGGATGCCGTCATCGCGTCCAATCAGGTCCAGCGCCCCGTGCAGGCGGCTGCGCATGCCCTTGCGCTGGTTGAGTTTCCGTTGTGCCGCCTCGGGCAGGTCGGTGAGCCGGATGACCTGGGTCTTGATCAGCGTGTCGATCACGTCTTCGATCACGCGTACGAAGTCGGCATCGATGCTATCGAAGGATGGCGCATCGGCGTTACCGGCGATGAACGCCTTGACTTCCGGGTCGCTCTCGCCCACGACCTGGGCGCCGGCCTGTGGCTGGCGCGAGATCGAAACGATGACACCATCAGCACCTCGGTTGGCGTACAGCATAGGTCTTGTGCTCTCACTTGTTACCTGGGCGCGCCCTAGGCGGGCGCGAAGCCGTCCAGTCCGACGGGGGTCCACTTGCACTGCCCAATGCTATCTGATTCCCGTCGTCATAGCCGTCGCAATAGCGGGCTTTTATGGGGTCACTTGTGTACTCCATGGGGTATGTAATATACTGCCACCTGTATATGGAGGTTGAAATGCCATTTCCCTTTTTTCGTGGCGTAGGCAAGTCCTTGCTTATCGGAGGTATGTCCATGCTGGGCGTAGCGCCGCTATGGGCGGCCGACGCCTTGCAGATGGTGTCCGTGCCGCTGCACACGGTCACGCAGGGCTCGGTTGGTGCGGGCTTCGAACTTGATGGCGCAATCGAACCAGTCAAGCAGAGCACCGTCTCGGCGCAGGCGGCAGGGAGAATCGTCTCGCTGCTGGTCAAGGCGGGAGACTCGGTGCGCGCGGGCCAGTTGTTGGCCACCATCGATGAGCGCGAGGCCGTGGTTGGCCGGCAGCGCTCGCAGGCGCAGCTGGCGCAGGCGCAGGCAGACCTGCGGGTGGCCCAGGCCAACCTGCAACGCACCCGTGACTTGCGGTCCAACGGCTTTGTCAGTCAGGCTGCGTTGGATATGGCCGAGTCGCAACTGCAGGGCGCCCAGGCTGGCCACGATCAGGCCAAGGCCGGTGTTCAGCAGGCGGCGCTGGCGCAGGGCTACAGCCGGGTGCTGGCGCCCTACGAAGGCCGTGTACTCGGCACCGAGGCCCAGGTGGGCGATCTGGCGGTGCCGGGCAAGCCTTTGCTGACCGTGTACGCACCGCTGCCGTTGCGCGTGGTGGTGCAGGTGCCGGGTTCGCGTTCGCAGCTGGTCGGTCCAACCGACCAGATCGAACTGCGTCTGCCCAGCGCAGGCGGTGGCGCCAACTGGGTCCAGCCGGTTGCGCGCACCACGCTGCCCTCGGCCGACCCGGTGGCGCAGACCGTGGAGTGGCGGCTCGACTTGTCGGCGCAGGCGGCGAAAGGCCTGGTGCCGGGTCAGCAGACGACGGTACGTTTCGCCAGCAGCCAGGGCGTTGTGGCCGGTGGTGCGCGCCTGATGATTCCGGTGGCCACCGTGCTGCGCCGTGGCGAGCTCAATGCGGTCTATGTGGCGGCTGGCAAGGGCTTTGCGTTGCGCGCCGTGCGATTGGGTGCGGATCATGGGGCAGGGGGCATCGAGGTGCTGGCCGGTTTGAAGGCGGGCGAACACATCGCCCTCGATCCGATCAAGGCCGGTCTTTCGGGCGCCGTGCCGGCTGCCATCCGCTGAGCTTGTCATGGCGTCATCCGAATCACTGGGCATTTCCGGCCGCATCGCGGCGGCTTTTCAAGCCAACGCCTTAACCCCGCTGCTGGCGCTGGTGGCGCTGCTGCTGGGATTATTCGCGGTGTGGGTCACGCCGCGCGAGGAAGAGCCGCAGATCAACGTCACCATGGCCAATGTGCTGATCCCGTTTCCGGGTGCCAGCAGCGCCGATGTGCAGAACATGGTGGCGCGACCAGCCGAGCAGGTGCTGGGGCAAGTCCTGGGCATTGAACATACCTACTCGGTGTCACGTCCCGGCTTGGCCCTGCTGACGGTGCAGTTCAAGGTCGGTGTGCCGCGCACCGAGGCGCTGGTGCGCCTGTATGACGTGCTCAATGCCAACCAGAACTGGTTGCCTCGGGAGCTCGGTGTGTTGGCACCGATCGTCAAACCAAAGGGGATTGACGATGTGCCCGTGCTTGCAGCCACCCTGTGGGCGCGTGATGCGAGCTCGGCGCATGAACTTGAGCGCACCGCGCACGCCCTGGAGGTCGAACTCAAGGCCGTCGCCGGCGTGCGCGAAGTCCAAACCATTGGGGGGCCTGGTCGGGCGGTGCATGTCTGGCTTGACCCAGCCCGTTTGCGTGAGCGCGGGCTGGACTTGCAGAGTTTGCAGCGGACCCTGGCCAGTGCCAGCCAGGCGATGCCAGCTGGCAGTGTGGTCGACACCGAGTCCAGGGCAGGGGGAACTGGTCAAATGTTGACCGTGGAGGTTGGTGAGTTCCTGCGCTCGACCGCCGACCTGGGTGAGTTGGTGGTGGGCGTTAGCCGGGGCAAGCCGATCTATTTGCGCGAAGTAGCGCGCATCGAGGCTGGCGCACAGCAAGCCCAGCGTTATGTTTGGTACACGCCCGGTGCCGCCACGAACGCGGCTGCGGCTGCGTCCAAGGACTCATCCGAAATCCGGGCCGGTCAGAACTACCCCGCCGTGACCCTCACGGTGACCAAGAAGGCCGGTGAGAACGCGGTTGACGTGTCGCGTGCCGTGGTGGCTCGGCTGGACCAACTCAAGAACACCGTGATTGCGGCTGACACCCAAGTCAGCATCACGCGTGACTACGGCGAGACCGCCGCGGAGAAGGCCAACAAGCTGATTCAGAAGCTGGCCTTTGCCACTGGCTCCGTGATTCTGCTGGTGGGTCTGGCCCTGGGCCGGCGCGAGGCGGTGATCGTCGGCGCCGCTGTGATTCTGACGCTAACGGCGACACTGTTCGCGTCATGGGCCTGGGGATTCACATTGAACCGGGTGTCCTTGTTCGCGCTGATCTTCTCCATCGGTATCCTGGTGGACGATGCGATCGTGGTGGTCGAGAACATCCACCGCCACCAGCAATTGACGCCCGATCTCAGCCTCAAGGAGATCATTCCGCGGGCGGTGGATGAAGTCGGAGGCCCCACCATTTTGGCCACGTTGACCGTCATCGCCGCGCTGTTGCCGATGGCGTTTGTATCGGGCTTGATGGGGCCCTACATGAGTCCGATCCCGATCAACTCCAGCCTGGGCATGGCCCTGTCATTGGCGATTGCTTTCACGGTGACGCCGTGGCTGGCGCTCAAGCTCATGAAGTCCCATGCGCCTACTGGTGGCCACGCGAGCGCGCCCACCGGACTGGGGCCACGTCTGCAGCTGCTGTTCGCGCGCGTGCTGACGCCGTTTCTCGACAGTGCCCGCAAACGCTGGCTGCTGTTGGCGGGCATCATTGCGGCGCTGCTGTTGTCCGTCGGTTTGACTGCAGTCCAGTGGGTGGTGCTCAAGATGCTGCCCTTCGACAACAAGAGCGAGTTTCAGGTCGTCGTGGATATGCCGGCTGGTACCCCCCTGGAAGACACTGCGGCTGCCTTGCACGAGCTGGGCGCCTTTCTAGCGCAGCAGCCTGAAGTGCGCAATCTGCAGGCCTACGCTGGAACCGCCTCGCCGATTACCTTCAATGGTCTGGTGCGCCAGTACTACCTGCGCTCCGATGCCGAGCAGGGTGACCTGCAGGTCAATCTGGTGGACAAGCAGCACCGCTCCGACCAGAGTCATGCGATCGCGCAGCGGCTTCGTCCGGCCTTGGAACAGATTGCCAAGAAGCATCACGCCCGTGTCAAGGTGGTGGAAGTGCCGCCGGGACCGCCAGTGATGTCGCCCTTGGTCGCCGAGGTGTATGGCCCGGACGAGACCGGGCGTCAACAGCTGGCGAGCCGTGTGGCCAATGCCTTTGGAGCGACCGCCGACATCGTGGGGGTGGACAGCTCGCTCATCGACGACGCGCCGCGTGTCTGGTTGCAGGTTCGTCGCCAGCGCGCCGAATCGCTCGGCATTGCCGTCTCCGCCGTGGCGCAGACGGTCCATGGTGCGCTGTCGGGCGCCGACGCGGCCTACCTGCACGACGGGCAATCCAAGTACCCGGTGCCGGTTCGGCTGCAGCTGCCGATCGAGTCACAGGTCGGGCTGGATGCGCTGCTGGCCATGCCCATGCGTGCCGCCAATGGACAGTTGGTGGCCCTATCGGAATTGGTCACGGTACGGCGTGGTGTGATTGACAAGCCGCTCTACACCAAGGATCTGGCCAGTGTCAGTTATGTGGTGGGCGACATGGCAGGCAAGCTCGACTCCCCTCTGTACGGTCTGTTCGCCATCCGCGGCAAGCTGCAGCAGGCCTCGTTGCAGAACACCGGGGCACTGGGTGAATACTGGATTCGCCAGCCAGCGGACAGCTACCGCGGTTACGCGATCAAGTGGGATGGCGAGTGGCAGATAACCTACGAGACCTTTCGGGACATGGGTGCTGCCTATGGGGTCGGCCTGATCCTGATTTACCTGCTGGTCGTGGCGCAATTCAAGAGCTACCTCACACCGCTGGTCATCATGGCGCCGATTCCGTTGACCATCATCGGCGTCATGCCGGGCCACGCCGTGATGGGTGCGCAGTTCACGGCGACGTCGATGATCGGCATGATTGCCCTGGCGGGCATTATCGTGCGCAACTCGATCCTGCTGGTGGACTTCATTGAACTGCAGGTGGCTCAGGGCGTGGCATTCAAGGCGGCGGTGGTGCAGTCGGCTGCGGTGCGCGCGCAACCCATTGCGCTGACCGGTCTGGCCGCCATGATCGGCGCCTTCTTCATCCTCGACGACCCGATCTTCAACGGACTGGCGGTGTCCCTGATCTTTGGGATTCTGGTGTCCACGCTGCTTACGCTGGTGGTCATCCCGGTCCTGTACTACGCCTTGTACCACCGCCGGATGGCGGCCGCGGCCCCCCCCCCCCCCCCCCCCCCCCCCACGCCCCCCCCGCACCCCCCCCCCCCCCCCCTGACGGCGCCGGCCCCGCCCCCCCCCGCCGCGCGCCCCCCGGCGGCCCCGCGGGCCGCCGGCCCCAAACTGTCCTTTGCGGGTGGCGCCGGCGCCGCCCGCCGCGCGGGGGGGCCCCGGCCCTGTCCTTGGCGCGGGCCCCGGGCGGCGCCGGCCGGCGGGCCCCGCCCCGGGCCGCGCCCCGGCCCCGGCGGGCGCGCCGCCCTTCGCCGCTCCTGGCGGCGCCCGCCGTGTCGAGTTCCCCTGTCAATTAGTTTCTTTCAACATCAAAGGAGTATCACCATGACTGTTCAACGCTATATCCTCGTTTTTGCCGGTCTGTTCATCATGATTTCGCTGTCGCTTGGCGTCGAGGGGAGTCCGCTTTTTGTGAGCAAGTGGGCACTGGCATTCACCGCCTTTGTGGGTGTCAACTTGTTCCAGTCGGGGTTCACCGACTTTTGTCCGCTGGGCATCATTCTGAAGAAGCTCGGCGTGCCGGAATCGAAGATTGGCTGCGCCGCCTGATCGGCGCGTTCAAGCGCCAGTGTGCTTGTTTCTTTCCTAGGAGTCAGACCATGAACGATGAAGCCGTGCACGTGCGCCTGACGCAGCTGCAGGACTACCAGTTCAGCATCGAATTCGGCGGCGCCGTGCCGTCCCTGACCGGCGACGAACCTGCGCCGCTGGGCGCGGGCCTGGGCCCCTCGCCGGTTCAGTTGCTGGCGGCGGCGGTGGGCAACTGCCTGTCGGACTCGCTGCTGTTTGCTCTGCGCAAGTTCAAACAGGCACCTGAGCCAATCCGCTGCGATGTCTACCCGCAGGTTGGGCGCAATGACCAGGGTCGGTTGCGCGTACTGGGCATCAAGGCGGTGCTGACGTTGGGCGTGCCAGCCGCGTCGCTGACCCAGTTGCAGCGCGTGCTCGATACCTTCGAGGCCTACTGCACGGTCACACAGAGCGTGGGGCAGGGCATCGCGGTCAGAATTGAAGTGTTTGATGCCAACGGCGAGCGTGTGAAGTGAGTGCGATCCTCAACCCCAGCGGGAGGCGCGTCACCGTCATTGGTGCCGGCTTTGGTGCCCTGTCGACGGTGCGCGAGCTGCGTCGGCGCGATCAGCATGTCGAAATCACGGTGGTGTCGCCGCGCGCTGAGCTGCACTACTTGCCCGGCATCATCTGGATTCCCAGCGGTCTGCGCACGCGGGAGCAGTTGGTGGTGCCGCTGCAGCCGTTCTTCCAACGCGCGCGCGTCACTCACGTGGCGGCCGATGTCACCGGCTTGCGCGAAGGCGGCCGCGTGGTGGACACGAGCCAGGGCGAGCTGCGCAACGACGCGTTGGTGATTGCCAGCGGTGGACGTTTCATCAAGAAGCTGCCCGGCATTGAGCACGCCAGTACGCCCTGCGAGGGTATTGCTTCTGCGGAACAGATCCGCGACCGGCTCAAGCAGATGCAGGGTGGCAGCATTGCCTTTGGCTTTGCGGGCAACCCCAACGAGCCCAGCGCGGTTCGTGGTGGGCCGGTCTTCGAGTTCCTCTTCGGTATCGACGAGCAACTGCGCCGCGAAGGCCGCCGCGACAAGTTCGAACTGGTGTTCTTCAATCCATCCAACGAGCCCGGCAACCGCTTGGGGGCCAAAGCGGTCAAGCACTTGCTGGCCGAGATGGCGCGGCGCGGCATTCGAACCTACCTGGGGCACAAGCTCAAGCGCTTTGAGAGCGACAAGGTTGTCACCGAGGGGGCCGAGTTCAAGGCCGATCTGATCGTCTTCATGCCGGGCTTGACTGGCAACCTTTGGTTTGACCAGACTGACTTGGCCCGTTCGCCCGGTGGTCTGCTGCAGGCCGATGCGCAATGCCGCGTGGTCGGTAGCGAACGGATCTACGTGGTCGGCGATTCGGGCAGCTTTCCCGGTCCGGATTGGATGCCCAAACAAGCCCACATGGCCGATCTGCAGGCCGCCGCCGCGGCTGCCAACTTGCTTGAGGAGGTGCAAGGGCGTCCTGCCAGCGCCGGCTTCAAGGTGGAGCTGATGTGCATCATCGACGGCTTGAGCCAGGGCACGCTGGTCTGGCGCACCCCAGAGCGCAACGTCATCCTGCCGGCGTTGCGCTTGTTCCATTGGATCAAGCGCGGCTTCGAGTGGCTGTACTTGAGAAAATACCGATGAGCCGCCCCCTGCAAATGCTGCAAATTGAGGACCATCCCATGACCGCACTGACTGACAAAGACGCCCGCACCGACATCCTGAACCGGCTGCGCCGCGCCGAGGGTCAGATTCGGGGTGTGCAGCGCATGATTGAAGAGGGAGAGAGCTGCCTGAAGATTGCACAGCAGTTCTCGGCGGTTCGCAAGGCGCTGGACAGCACCTACTTGCGCATGACCGTGTGTTTTGTTGACCAGGAGCTTTCGCAGCGCATGCAGCCTAACGCGAGCGAACGCGTCGACCTCGACCACATGCTCAAGGACATGGAAACGATGTTGGCGCGGATGGGGTGAGGTTCACCAGTTATCCATTTGCCACTTGGGCAAGCAAACCCGACTTGCCGTGACTTTGTGAGAAGTTGCAGCGCGCGGGGTCTTCAACGCAACAAGCCCGCGCCCAGGCTGACTACTGGCCCACCAGTTCGACCCGGCGGTTCTTGGCCTTGCCCTCTTCGGTCTTGTTGGAAGCAACGGGAGATGTGGGTCCGGCGCCAAACGGGGTGAGCCGGGTTGCCGCTATCGCGTGTTTGCTCACCAGGGCGTTCACCACTGAGGCAGCGCGATCCTGTGAGAGCTTGACGTTGTTGGCAAACTGACCGGCATTGTCGGTATGACCCACCACATAGATCTTGAGGTTGGTGTCGGCTTTAAGCATCTTCACAATTTCTGCCACAGCCGGGTCAGACGCGGGCTTCAAGTCCGCCTTTCCCGTATCAAAATAGATGCCGTAAACCGCCACACGTCCCGTTTCCCTGATGCCGCTGGACAGGGCGGCGGCATTGGCAAGCACATCCTGTTTCATGAGTTGTTTACTCACCAACTGAACGTTGTACATCCCGTTGTTGGCCCCGGAAACCTCGACCCATATTTCGACTCCTTCCTTCAGGATCCGGATAGTGGAATACTGGGTTCCGCCGTCTTCAAATTCATAGACCTGGCCTCCACCGACAGCTTTGGCTGCGTTCACGTAGTTGCGGATAACCTGAAGCCCGCTTGGATGGGATAACCCTTCTTTGGCGGTATAAGAAACAGCGGTTCGACGGCCTTCCACTTTTTCCGTTTTGGTCGACCCGGTCTTGAATTCATACCGGTCAAAGTCCAAGACCTGGTAGCTTGAAATATGAAAGCCGGGCATACGCGTAAAAATGTCAGGGTCCTTGCTGCCCGGTCTGTCACTGGGGTCGCTTGCGGCCAAAGCCGCGCTGAACGGGACTAGCCCACAGATGAATAACAGCAAAGAAAAAACACGGTGTCGCATGGACTCTCCACAGAGAATTTAAAAACTAGCTGATCTGGATTGAGTATGGCGTACGCCAAGTGCCGATGTCAAAAATCGTCCGTCAGACCCGCATCGTGGCGCCGGCCGCGTGGATGACGCCACCACCGAGACACACTTCGCCGTCATAGAGCACCGCCGACTGGCCCGGCGTGACGGCCCACTGAGGTTCGGTGAAGTCCAACGCGACAGAGCCGGCCGATGGGTACTGCAGCAGGCAAGCTGCGTCGGCCTGGCGGTAGCGGGTTTTCGCAGCCAGCGGTCCAGGTGCCGGTGCGCGCCCCGCGACCCAGCTCAGATCTTGCGCCTCCAAATGCTTCGACAGCAGCCAGGGATGATCGTGCCCCTGCACCACCCACAGTGTATTCGTGGCCATGTCCTTGCGCGCCACGAACCACGGCGCGTGTTCGCCGCCGCCGCGTTGTGCGCCCTTAGGCTTAATGCCACCAATGCCCAGGCCCTGGCGTTGCCCCAGCGTGTAAAAACTCAGGCCGACGTGCTGACCGATGATGCGACCATAGTTGCACCCGGCGTCTTTGCCGCCGGGTGCAGGCGTGCCGTCCTTGATCGGCCCTGGCTCCTTTTGGATGTAGCGGTTCAGGAACTCGCGAAACGGCCGCTCGCCGATGAAGCAAATGCCGGTGGAGTCCTTCTTCTTGGCGTTGGGCAGGCCAATCTCGCTCGCAATGCGGCGCACCTCGGTCTTATGCAGCTCGCCGATCGGAAACAGCGTTTTGCTCAGTTGCGGCTGGTTCAGGCGATGCAGGAAGTAGCTCTGGTCCTTGCCTGGGTCCAGGCCCTTCAATAATTCAAACCGCGTGGTCGAGCCGTCGCCAGGTGCTGCCGCGACTTCGCGGACCCGGGCGTAATGGCCGGTGGCGATTTTCTCGGCACCCAGGCGCATGGCATGGTCCAGAAAGGCCTTGAACTTGATCTCGGCGTTACAAAGAATGTCTGGGTTGGGTGTGCGCCCGGCCTGGTATTCGCGCAGGAATTCGGCAAACACCCGGTCCTTGTAGTCGGCGGCGAAGTTGACGTGCTCGATCTCGATGCCGATCACATCGGCCACGGCGGCCGCATCGACGAAATCGACGTTGGACGAGCAGTACTCGCTGTCGTCGTCATCTTCCCAGTTCTTCATGAAGATGCCGACCACCTCGTGGCCCTGTTGCTTGAGCAACCAGGCGGTCACGGCTGAGTCCACGCCGCCGCTCAAACCCACCACCAATCTGTGCTTTGTCATGGACCGATTTTAGGGCCGCCGCTTGGCGTCGGTGAGGCGCGTGTGCCGGGCAACCCTTACCCCGCAGTTCTTGCAAAATGAGGTCACAAACCTTTGTCGACAATGACAATAAGCTATCAACTGGATAGCAAGCTCGACAAACCCGTCACATTGGCGTCGGTGTAGATCAGGTCCATCGGATAGCGCTGACCGGCCAGGTAGTCTTCCATGCAGCGCAGCACCATTGGACTGCGATGGCGCGCGCTGCTGGCGCGGATCTCGTCGGCGCGCAGCCAGACGGTACGGATGATGCCCGCGTCCAGCGGGCGCCCGGATTGCTGCTTCCCGAGTTCACCGCAGAAGGCGAACCGCAGGTAGGTGATGTCTTCACCGGTGCTGGCGCGCTGCATGCGCGACATGTAGACTCCAACGAGCGACGTGGGCCGAAAGTCGTGAGCGGTCTCCTCCAGTGCCTCGCGGGCGCAGCCCTCAATCAGCGATTCGCCAGGGTCCAGGTGGCCGGCCGGGTTGTTGAGTTTGACGCCTTCCGGGGTGTGCTCCTCGACCAGCAGAAACAGGCCGCCGCGCTCAATGATGGCGGCGACCGTGACACTGGGCTTCCAGCGCTCGCTCATGCGAGCTTCTCCTTTGGGGGTGCATCGGGCTCGTCGTCCAGGCTGGATGCGTCGAGCAGCGCCGGGGCGGTGGCGGCCAGCGGCAACTCTTCCACATCGCGCAGCTTGCGCTGAATGGCGCGGGTGCGGGTGCCCACCTCGTCAAACTTCTTGGCGGCGGCGTCAATGGATTTCTTGGTCGCTTCCACGATATCGCCAAACTTGCTGAATTCAGTCTTGACGATGCCCAGCAGGCTCCACACTTCGGAGGAGCGTTTCTCGATCGCCAGGGTCTTGAAGCCCATCTGCAGGCTGCTGAGCATGGCCGCCAGATTGGCCGGGCCGGTGATCATCACGCGGCATTCGTTTTGGATCGACTCGACCAGACCGGCACGGCGCATGACCTCGGCAAACAGGCCCTCGCTGGGCAGGTACAGGATGGCGAAGTCGGTGGTGTGCGGCGGCGACACATATTTGCTGACGATCTTGCGTGCCTCGAACTTGATGGAGGCTTCGAACGCATTGCCGGTCTGCACGATGGCGGCCTTGTCCAGGTTGTCCTGCGCGTCCATCAGGCGCTGATAGTGTTCCACCGGGTATTTGGAGTCGATTGGCAGCCATACCGGGTGCTCGTCGCTCTTGCCGGGTAGCCGAATCGCGAACTCCACCAGTTCGTCACTGCCCGGAACGGTCTTGACGTTGCGGGCAAACTGCTCGCTGGTGAGCACGTTGTCGATGATGGCGCCCAACTGGATTTCGCCCCACGTGCCGCGCGACTTCACGTTGGTCATGACGCGCTTCAAGTCGCCCACGCTGCCGGCCAAGGTTTTCATTTCGCCCAGGCCGGCTTGCACCTGCTCGAGCCGCTCGCTCACCAGCTTGAAGGATTCACCCAGACGCTGCTCCAGGGTGGCGTGCAGCTTCTCGTCCACCGTGCGGCGCATTTCCTCGAGTTTGGCTGAGTTGTCGGCCTGGATGGCGGCCAGCCGCTCGTTCAGCGCGGTGCGCAATTGGTCCGCGTTTTGTTGCGTGCCGGCTACCAGGCCGCTGAGCTGTTGCGACACCGACTGCTGCAAGGCGGAGAACTGGTTGCGAATCTGGTTGCCATTGCCTTCGAGTTGATCTTTCAGTGCCATTGACATGACGCCAAGCTGGGCATTGATGTCTGCTTTGAGCGAGTCGAGCGTTTGACGCGTGGCGACCGTCAGGCCCTGTAGCTGCTGGCCCATGCCGTCGAGCGCGCCATCGATGCGGGCCGTGGCTTGCAGGTTGGCGCTGGCCGATTGCTCCAACGCCTGCAGTCGCACAGCCAGTTCCGCAGGCAGTTCCAGGCGAGGGTTGCGCAGCAGCACAAGCAGTTGCAATACCAGTAGCAGCGCCAGGCCAAGCAGGAGCAATGTGGGCAGGAAGTCAGTCATGGGTAGCACAGCGCAAGGTGTATGTGAGCCGACAAGTGAATGCAAAGGGCTGCTTGGATTGTGCCGCGCTTTTGCCTCGCACGGCACCGGCGCCGGGCCGCGCGGTGCCGTTCTGGAACCCAGGACAAAGCCATGCCGTGGGGTTACCGCTCCGTGTCGCCTTCATGGTTAGCCCCACTAAGAAGTAACAGAAAGTCATGTAAGCTTGCGCACAGTTTGTCAACCCTTCGAGGAGTCGCTTCATGCAGTCTGGCGTAGCAACTGAGACACCCAAAACGGCGCAACGCATTGGTGTGCCGCGCGAGGTCTTTCTGGGTGAAAAACGGGTCGCCACGGTGCCCGATGTGGTGGGCAAGTTGGTCAAGTTGGGTTTTTCGGTGGCGGTCGAGTCCGGAGCAGGTGATTTGGCCAACTTTAGCGACGAGGTCTACCGCGCCGCGGGTGCCGAGGTGATCGAGGGCGCGGCCAAGTTGTGGGCGGCGTCGGACATTGTCTTCAAGGTGCGCGGCCCTACGGCAGACGAGGTGGCGCTGATGCACGAGGGGCAGACCCTGATCAGCTTCATATGGCCCGCCCAAAACCCCGACCTGATGCAACTACTTGCGGCCAGGAACGTTACCGCGCTGGCGATTGACTCGCTGCCGCGCACACTCAGTCGGGCCCAGAAGATGGATGCGCTGACCTCCATGGCGGGCGTCAGCGGCTACCGCGCCGTCATCGAGGCGGCCAACGCCTTCGGTCGCTTCTTCAACGGTCAGATCACGGCTGCGGGCAAGGTGCCCCCGGCCAAGGTGTTTGTGGCTGGTGCTGGTGTGGCAGGCCTGGCCGCAATTGGCACGGCGGCCAGTCTGGGCGCGATCGTGCGCGCCAACGACACCCGCGCTGAAGTGGCGGACCAGGTGGTGTCCTTGGGCGGTGAATTCGTCAAAGTCGACTTCGTTGAGGAAGGCTCGGGCGGTGGCGGCTACGCCAAGGTGATGAGCGAGGGGTTTCAGCAGGCACAGCGGGCCATGTATGCCCAACAGGCCAAAGAGGTGGACATCATCATCACCACCGCGCTGATTCCCGGCAAACCGGCGCCCAAGCTCATCACTGCCGAGATGGTGCAAAGCATGAAGCCCGGCAGCGTGATTGTGGACATGGCGGGCGAGCAGGGCGGCAATTGCGAGTTGACCGTGCCTGGTGAGGCGGTGGTCAGGCATGGGGTGACCATTGTGGGTTACACCGATCTGGCTTCACGCTTGGCCAAACAATCGTCGACGCTGTACGCCACCAATCTGTTTCGCTTGTCAGAGGAGCTGTGCAAAACCAAGGATGGCGTCATCAACGTCAACATGGAGGACGACGCCATCCGCGGCCTGACCGTGGTCAAGCAAGGTAGCATCACCTGGCCGCCGCCCGCACCCAAGCCCGCGGCGACGCCACCGGCCGCACCCAAGACTGCCGCGGCAGCGGTTGCCAAGAAAGCGCATGGTCACGGTGCCCCCAGTGAACCGATGGCCGGCAGCAAACTGGCCATCATGTTTGGTGTGGCGGCCGCCTTGTTCTGGCTGATCGGCGCCAACGCCCCGAAGGAATTCCTGTCGCATTTCACGGTATTCGTGCTGGCTTGTTTTGTCGGCTACATGGTGGTGTGGAACGTCAAGCCCGCCCTGCATACGCCGCTCATGAGCGTGACCAACGCCATCAGCTCCATCATCGCCATTGGCGCGCTTGTGCAAATCTCGCCTATTGCTGGCGCCGCGAACCGACCCGACAGTCTGATTACCTGGGTGGCGGCGGCGGGCATCGTGCTCACTGCCATCAATATGTTCGGCGGCTTTGCCGTCACCCAGCGCATGCTGGCGATGTTCCGTAAATAAGGAGTAGGACCGATGTCTGCAAGCTTGGCCACTGTCTCCTATATCGGAGCCACCATTCTTTTCATCTTGAGCCTGGGCGGCTTGTCCAATCAGGAAACCTCGCGCCGGGGCAACCTCTACGGCATGATCGGCATGGCGCTGGCCGTGGCGGCCACCGTGTTTGGCCCGCAAGTCACCATGGCGGGCATTCCCTGGATCGTGGGCGCCATGTTGGTGGGTGGTGCCATTGGCTTGTACGCCGCACGGACCGTGCAAATGACGCAGATGCCCGAGCTGGTGGCGCTGATGCACAGCATGGTTGGCCTGGCCGCGATGCTGGTGGGTTTTGCCACCTTTGTCGACCCGGAGGCGTCCAAGAGCTTCACCGGTGCGGCTAAGGCGATTCACGAGGCCGAGATTTACGTTGGCATCCTGATCGGCGCGGTTACTTTCTCGGGTTCGGTCATCGCCTTCGGCAAGCTCTCGGGCCGTATCAGTGGCAACCCGGTGTTGCTGCCCGGGCGCCACTGGATGAACCTGGCGGGCCTGCTGGTGGTGATCTGGTTTGGCCGCGAGTTCCTGGGGGCGCATTCCATCGCCGATGCGCAATTGCCGCTGATAGTCATGACCGTGATCGCCTTGCTGTTTGGTATTCACATGGTGATGGCCATTGGTGGTGCCGACATGCCCGTGGTGGTGTCCATGCTCAACAGCTACTCCGGCTGGGCGGCGGCGGCCACCGGCTTCATGTTGTCCAACGACTTGCTCATCGTCACCGGCGCGCTGGTAGGCTCCAGCGGGGCGATTCTGTCCTACATCATGTGCAATGCCATGAACCGCAGCTTCATCAGCGTCATTGCAGGCGGTTTTGGCACCACCAGCGTCGCGCCCAAGCCCGCTGGCGGCGCGGCTCAACCGGCTGGCGAGGTGGTTCCGGTCAACGCCACCGAGACAGCTGAGCTGCTGCGTGAAGCCAAAAACGTCATCATCGTGCCCGGCTACGGGATGGCGGTGGCGCAAGCGCAGCACACCGTGTTCGAAATCACCAAGCACCTGCGAGAGAAAGGTGTCAATGTTCGCTTTGGCATCCACCCGGTGGCCGGGCGCATGCCGGGCCACATGAACGTGCTGTTGGCCGAAGCAAAGGTGCCGTACGACATCGTGTTCGAAATGGACGAGCTCAACCAGGACTTCCCCGACACCGACGTGGCGATGGTGATCGGCGCCAATGACATCGTCAACCCGGCGGCGCAAGACGATCCGACCAGCCCGATTGCTGGCATGCCGGTGCTCGAAGTCTGGAAGGCCAAGACCTCCATCGTCATGAAACGCAGCATGGCTTCGGGCTATGCCGGCGTTGACAACCCTTTGTTTTACAAGGACAACAACCGCATGCTGTTTGGCGACGCCAAAAAGATGCTCGACGAGGTGTTGATTGCCTTGAAGGTGTGACACGGGGCAAGGGCGCGGCGCTGGCTGGTCAGTTTTTAGAGCCTTGACTCTCAAAACTACTAGGGAAAACACAGCACACGCGAGGCGCCTTCGAGCCGACAATTTCGCGGACCCGTTTCACCCATTCTGGAGACTTCTTCATGACCGAGCGTATCTGGCTAAAGAGCTACCCCAAAGGCGTACCTGCCGACATTGACACCAGCAAGTACAGCTCGGTGGTTCAAATGATGGAGGAGAGCTTCAAGAAGTTCGCTGATAAAACAGCGTACAGCTTCATGGGCAAGAACCAAACCTACGGGCAGACCGACAGCCTCAGCGAGGCTTTTGGCGCGTACCTGCAGGGTCTGGGCTTGGCCAAAGGCGACCGCGTTGCGGTGATGATGCCCAACGTGCTGCAGTACCCGATTGCGGTAGCGGGTATCCTGCGCGCCGGCCTGGTCCTGGTCAATGTCAATCCGCTGTACACCCCGCGCGAGCTGGAGCACCAGCTCAAGGACTCCGGCGCCAAGGCGATCGTGATTTTGGAGAACTTCGCCAGCACGCTGGAGAAGTGTCTTGCCGCAACGCCGGTCAAACACATCGTGCTGTGTGCCATGGGCGACCAGTTGGGCCTGCTCAAGGGCGCCTTGGTCAACTACGTGGTGCGCAACAAGAAGAAGCTGGTGCCCGCGTTTTCGCTGCCTACAGCGGTTCGCTTCAATGCGGCCATTGCCAAAGGCAGCAGCGGCAAGCTCAAAAAGCCCACCATCAAGCCTGATGACGTGGCGGTTTTGCAGTACACCGGCGGCACCACAGGAGTCTCCAAAGGCGCCACGCTGCTGCAGCGCAACCTGGTTGCCAACTTGTTGCAAGCTGACGCCTGGAATGGCCCCATGCTCCAGAAGATCCCGGCCAGCGAGCAGGCCGCTCTGGTCTGTGCTTTGCCGCTGTATCACATTTTTGCGTTCACGGTCGGCATGATGATGTCGATGCGCATTGGCGGCAAACTGATTCTGATCCCCAACCCACGCGACATGGTTGCCGTGCTGGGTGAGTTGGCCAAGCACACCATTCACATCTTTCCGGCTGTCAATACCCTGTTCAACGGGCTGGCCAATCACCCTGACTTCAACAAGGTCGACTGGAGTCACCTGGTGGTGTCGCCGGGTGGTGGCACGGCAGTGCAAAGCGCCGTTGCCAAGCTGTGGTTCGAGAAGACCAATTGCGCCATTTGCGAAGGCTACGGCCTGAGCGAAACCTCGCCTATTGCCACGTCCAACCCGGCAACTGCCACCGAGTACTCCGGCAGCATCGGCGTGCCGGTGTCGAGCACCGACATCAAGCTGCTCGATGACGATGGCGTTGAAGTTGCGATGGGTCAGCCGGGTGAAATCTCCATCAAAGGTCCGCAAGTGATGGCTGGCTACTGGCAGCGCCCGGACGAGACTGCCAAGTGCATGACGCCTGACGGCTACTTCAAGACCGGCGACGTGGGCGTGATGGACGAACGCGGCTATTTCAAGATTGTCGACCGCAAGAAAGACATGATTTTGGTTAGCGGCTTCAATGTCTACCCGACCGAGCTGGAAGACGTATTGGCGAGCATGCCCGGCGTGATGGAATGTGCTTGCGTCGGCGTGGCCGATGCCAAGTCCGGTGAGGCGGTCAAGCTGGTCATCGTCAAGAAAGACCCGGCGCTGACCGAAGCCCAAGTGCGCGCCTTCTGCAAGGAAAATCTGACCGGCTACAAGCAGCCCAAAGTGGTTGAGTTTCGCACCGAACTACCCAAGACGCCCGTGGGCAAGATCTTGCGGCGCGAGTTGCGCGACAAGTAAAGCGACCTCACGCACGTTAAAGAGCGGCCACTCGGCCGCTCTTTGCTTTGGTGAGACGGTCTACGTCGCGAGCTCGGCGACCCTCGGAATGGCATCCACCAACAGCCCGGTGACCTTCTTCGCGTTCTCGTTGAACACCGCCAGAATGGCGTCCCAGGTGACCGGCGCTTCATCGGTCTTCCAGCAATCGTAGTCGGTGCTCATGGCCACGGCGGCATAGGGTATACCGGCTTCGTTGGCCAGGGCGGCTTCGGTGGCGATGGACATGTTGATGATGTCGGCACCCCTGGCGCGAAACATGTTGGATTCGGCGCGGGTGGAAAAGCGCGGGCCTTCGATGGTGACCACGGTGCCACTGCCGTGAAAGGCCAGGCCACGTTGCACGCAGGCGTCGATCGTGGGGCATAGCCGGCACATGTTTCGAATTGCTTACAGGAGTTACAAATGGATAGATGCCGCGCAGGCGAGACAGCCATGCGTCGGGATAGAGTTCTGCACGCCGCCCCTGTGATGGTTGGGCAGCGAAGTGCGGTCCATATATTATCTCCGCAGTGAATACGACAAAGCGATGACTACCCCACCCAAACAAAATTACCAACATTTAGGCTTGTATGACCGCGTGATCTTTCAAGACGGTGTAACGACCAGCTTTCGCAGGAGCGGCAGATTCAACGCGGCGGCTGTGCCTGATATGTTGAATCTACTTGGCATGATTGAGCGTGATCCAGGCATCAACGACGTGCGTCAAGCCGCTTACATGCTTGCCACCGTGATGTGGGAAACCACGTCACCGACGACAGTCACCAGCCCTGCGGTCAACAAGAAAGGGGTGGCCTTGGTTGACAAGCACAACCGACCGATCATGGTCAAGCGGCGCCGATGGCTGATGACCATGGCGCCGGTGAATGAAGTGGGTCACGGCAAGGGGCGCAGGTACCACGAGCCCGTCAAGATCAAGACCCTGTCTGACGACAAGGTGCGCGTGACTGAACAGGACGGCGACCAGTTTGTTGTGTTGTCAAATGGAAGAATCTCAGCGCTGACGGCAAACGCACGGATGGGTACAGCGGATGGCGGCGCGGCGTCCTCGGTCTACGACAAAGATGACGGTGTCGAACATGCCTACTATGGACGCGGGTACGTCCAGCTTACGTGGTGGTCCAACTATGCGCTGGCAGGCGTCGCACTGGGACAGGGGCTCAACTTGCTAAAGGACCCAGAATTGGTGGCGACCCCGACCGTAGCCTATGCCTTGATGTCTCATGGTATGCGCACCGGTAGCGGCTTCGCAAACGGCCGCAGCTTCTCGCAGTACTTCAACTCTGGGTCGTCCAACTACCGGGCGGCACGCAGCATGGTCAATGGAAGTGACCACGCGGCAGATATCGCCGCGATCGCGGTCGAGTTCGAGGGCATTTTGCTCAAAGCCCGCGTGACGAATGCCAAGCCCAGCGCTGCGAGTGGGCAGCGGCCATGAGGACGTTCTTGCTCCGCAGCGATAAGGAGTTGCGTCGGGCCCTGCTTCTTGTTTTGGCGCTGAGTGGCGTGTCGGTCGCGGCGCTGCCGACAACTTCTCCGATGGCGACGCGATGTGGCTGGTTTGACAACCCGACACCTGGCAACGCAACGTTGAGCGACCGGGACGAAGACTGGATCATCAGTATGCAGGGCGCTCACCAGGCAAAGGGTCCGTGGCCAAGGTTTAACCCGAAACAATGGGTTCGAACCGGTGTCGGGAGCGCTGGCTATGGTTGCGCCTGCGTGAAGGCGAGCGTGGATGTATCGACGCAATTGGTTATGGAGATCGCGTCGTCACGCCCACTGCCCCTGTCAACTTGTCGCAAGGATCCGGCGCTTCGGGGTAAAGAGCCTGTCAATCCGCTGAAGTAGTTCTCGTGCCATAAGCTAAGCGATGGCCGGTTATCTGGTCGGGGCGCGTGACAGTGACTCAGACCTTCAGCGCGGCCACCCTCGGAATTGAGTCAATCAACAGTCCGGTTACCTTTTTCGCGTTCTCGTTGAACACCGCCAGAATGGCGTCCCAGGTGACTGGCGCTTCATCGGTCTTCCAGCAATCGTAGTCGGTGCTCATGGCCACGGCGGCATAGGGGATATCGGCTTCGTTGGCCAGCGCCGCTTCGGTGGCGATGGACATGTTGATGATGTCGGCACCCCAGGCGCGAAACATGTTGGATTCGGCGCGGCTGGAAAAGCGCGGGCCTTCGATGGTGACCACGGTGCCACTGCGGTGAAAGGCCAGGCCATGCCGCGCGCAGGCGTCGATCAGGATAGCGCGCAGCCGGGCATCAAAGGGCTCGGCCATGGGGGTGTGCAGCGGCTGGTGCGGCGCGAAACTGGTGTGAAAGCTCATCGCGCGCTGCTTGGTGAAGTCGATGAACTGGTCGATGATGACCAGGTCGCCGCGTTGGATTTCCTCACGCAGCGAGCCAACCGCGGTGGTGGCCAGAATGTGGGTGCAACCGGCATCCTTGAGTGCCTGGATGTTGGCCCGGTAGTTCACCTGGCTGGGCGGCTGCGTGTGCTCGCGACCATGGCGAGCCAGCAGCGCCACTTCCACGCCGCCAATCTGCCCCAGCTTGAGTGGCGCCGACGGTGCGCCCCAAGTGGTGTTGACCGCGTGATCACGCGGCTGCTCCAGGATGTCGGGGTTGTCCAGGCCGCTGCCGCCGATGATGCCGACTCTGCTCATGCTTGTTGACTCCTCTTGAAAGTGTTGACCAACAGCGCCAAGGTCGAGGTGATGTCCGCGCCGTAGGCCACCACGCCTTCGTCGTGCCCGGCCATGGCAAACAGCGCTGGCAGTTCCGGCTGGGCTTGCACCAGTTGTGCCACCGCTTGGGCCATGGCCGGTGTACCGTAGGGAACGTCGGCGGGGGTGTGCGCCGCGCCCTGTTGCAGCAGCATGTCAAACAGGCTGCGGCTGTGTACGTGCATCACACACTGCGCGGCGGGTTTGGCTTGATAGATGGCGCCATGCGTCATTGACTCGGACGAAGCGCTCACCGGCCCACGTGAACACACCCAGTTGCGCTCGGCGTTGAAGTCTTCCACTGAGCAGTAGTGCGTCAGCGTCAGCTCACGCAGGCCGCCGGTGCCGCTGCCGGTGATGACAAAGGTATTGCCGGCGCCGCGCAGGCTCAGGTTGCCGTAGCCCACGCCGTCGGGGTAGGCGCCAATCAGCCCGAGGTCGTACAAGGCGGTGCGCGCCTGGTTGAGGTGCTCCCAGCCGGGCAAAGCGGTGAGCGCGGCAGGCTGGTGTTGCGCCTGGTAGCGAATGACGCCGTCATCGCTTGCCGGAGCACCTTCGCCCTGGCGGGCTGCGGTGCGAACTTGTTTGGGGCGGCCCTGCACTGCGCTCATGGCTTGGCCTCAGGCTTGCTCGGGAAACAGCGACAGGATGCCAGCTTCGTTGGCCTCACACAGCCCGCGCTCGCAAATGAGTTGCGTCACCAGCCGTGCCGGCGTGACGTCAAAACCCCAGTTGCGCGCCGGCGTCGCGTCCGGGCAGATCTGCACTGATTCCATTCGGCCCTGGGTGGTCTTGCCGCTGATCCAGCGCACTTCCTCGGCGCCGCGTTCTTCGATGGGGATCTGGGCCACGCCGTCGCGCAGGCTGAAGTCGAAGGTGGAGGAGGGCAGGGCCACGTAGAACGGCACGGCGTTGTCGCGCGCCGCCAGGGCCTTGAGGTAGGTGCCGATCTTGTTGGCCACGTCGCCCTGGCGCGTGACGCGGTCGGCGCCGGTGATCACCAAGTCCACCAGGCCATGCTGCATCAAGTGGCCGCCGGCGTTGTCGGCAATCAGGGTGTGCGGCACGCCGTGCTGTGCCAATTCCCAGGCAGTCAGGCTGGCGCCCTGGTTGCGGGGGCGCGTTTCGTCGACCCAGACGTGCACCGCAACCCCGGCGTCGTGCGCGGCATAGATCGGGGCCGTGGCCGAGCCAACGTCGACAAAGGCCAGCCAACCGGCGTTGCAGTGTGTCAGGATGTTGACCGGCGCACCGTGCTTGGCGCGCGCCAGCTCAGTGATGAGCGTCAGGCCGTGCTCGCCAATGCGTTGGCAGTGCAGCGCGTCTTCGTCGGCGATGGCCTGGGCTTCGCGCCGGGCCAGAGTTCGTTTGTCCTCGGGAGTTCGCCCCATTGCCATCGCCGCATGCATGCGCGCTACGGCCCAGGCCAGGTTGGCTGCTGTGGGGCGAGTGGCCTGGAGCGCGGCGCCAGCGCGCGTCATGGCGTCGTCAAAACCGCTGTCGTGCGCCTGCAAGCTGGCCAAGTACATCCCAAACGCCGCGGCCGCGCCAATCAGCCCGGCGCCGCGCACCGTCATGTCGCGGATGGCGCGGCACATGTCGTCTGCCGTGCGCAGATCCTGCACCTCGAACGCGTGGGGCAGGCGCTGCTGATCGATGACTTGCACCACGCGTTCATCGCCAGCCTTGAGCCAGATGGTGCGGTAGGGGCGGCCGCCGACCTTCACTTCAACCAGCCGCGTTTGCGGAAGTACCACATGGGCACCAGCGCGCTGGCCACCATCACCGCCAGCGCGTAGGGGTAGCCCATGGACCAGTCCAGTTCCGGCATGAACTTGAAGTTCATGCCGTAAATGCTGGCGATCAAGGTGGGAGGCAGCAAGGCTACGCTGGCCACCGAGAAGATCTTGATGATCTTGTTCTGATTGATGTTGATGAAACCCACGGTGGCGTCCATCAGGAAGTTGATCTTGTCGAACAGGAAGGCAGTGTGGGAATCGAGCGAGTCGATGTCGCGCAGAATCTGCCGCGCTTCCTCGAACTGCTCGCCGTTGAGCATCTTGCTGCGCATCATGAAGCTCACGGCGCGCCGGGTGTCCATCACGTTGCGCCGGATGCGTCCGTTCATGTCTTCGTGGCGGGCAATGGCCCCTAGCACTTCGCCGGCCAGCGCGTCGGTGACGTCGCCGGACAAGACCTTGGCGCTGACTTTCTCCAGGTCGTCGTAGATTTCTTCCAGCGTGTCTGCCGAGTACTCGGCATCGGCATCAAACAGCTTGAGCAGCACCTCTTTGGCGTCTTCAATCAGGCCTGGGGCCCGGCGCGCGCGCATGCGCAGCAGGCGAAACACCGGCACGTCTTCATCGTGAATGGAAAACAGCACGCCCTTGCTCTTGAGTTCGTCGTTGACCAGATTCAGGATGAAGGCCACCCGCACCGTACGCGGCTCGTCTTCGTCGGCAATCAGGAAGTCGCTGCGGATATGCAACTCGCCATTGTCTTCGGCGTAGAAGCGAGCGGACTCTTCAATGTCTTCGTCCATCGCGTCTTCCGGGATGGACAGGCCGTAATACTGTTTGACCCAGCGCTTCTCTTCGGGCGTGGGCGACTCTAGATCCACCCAGATCGGCTGGAAGCGGGACAACTCTTCCAGGGATTCGATTTCCTCCTGGAACAGCCGCCCGTTGGCGAGCGTGAAAATATTGAGCATGGCAACTTAATTGGGGTCAGATTCCAATTGTTCAGGGCGGGCGGCGGGGGTAGGGCAGCTTTCGAACAATTGGCTGAGTGCCTCGCGGGCTCCCAAGGCCACAATCAAGTTCGAAAGCTACCGACTAGGGCAGGTTTCCAAGGAGAGTGCTCCGAAGTTTGAGTGGTGAAATTATCGCACCGCAATGCCGGACACATTTGGCCAGTGCGGCGGGGGGAAGACTGGCTGACTCAGTGCGTCAACCTGAGGCGCATCGGGGCCTGTCTCTCATAGCGCCTCTTGCATTATGGGCGCAATTCCGCCCGAAGTGGGACATGTCCTACTTTGCTGCGAAGCAATAAATAAAGGGTTTGCTTTTCCAGGCTCGGCTAGGCATAGTGAACCCGACAGCGCCATTTCCTGAAGTCTTGGTTTTGTCGGTCGATCGGTGGAGCCGGTCGGCTATTTCTATGTGAGAGCAACCGGAGGTTATTTATGAACTTGACGATCAGCGGTCATCACCTTGAAGTTACACCCGCCCTGCGCAATTACGTTACGACCAAGCTCGATCGGATTACTCGCCACTTTGACCAGGTTGTCGACGTCAAGGTACTGTTGACTGTTGAAAAGCAAAAGGAGAAGGAACGACGGCAAAGGGCGGAGTGCAACATTCATGTGAAGGGCAATGATCTGTTCGCCGAGAGTTCACATGCAGACTTGTACGCCGCAGTCGATGAGCTGGTTGACAAGCTCGATCGGCAGGTCGGTCGCCACAAGAACCGGATTCAAGACCATCACCATGACGCGCCCAAGCGTTTGATGTAATCCTGGGGCACGTCACACCACACCAGCCGCGCCGGTAGCCGCGCGGCTTTTTTGTGCATAATCGGGCCAAACCATGAACCGACTCTCGTCCATTCTGCCAGCCTCGCACGTGCTCGTGAGTGTGGATTCCACGAGCAAGAAGCGCGCTTTTGAAGAGGCCGGGCTGTTGTTTGAGAACTTGCACGGACTGAGTCGGGCGCTGGTCACGGACAGTCTGTTTTCCCGCGAACGGCTGGGGTCCACCGGCTTGGGTCATGGTGTTGCCATCCCACATGGGCGCATCAAGGGACTGAAAGCGCCGATGGCAGCGGTGTTCTTGCTGTCGCAGGCAATCGGTTTTGATGCGCCGGATGAGTTGCCCGTGCGCCTCATGATCTTCTTGCTGGTTCCCGAGGCGGCCACTCAAAAACACCTCGAAATCCTCTCTGAAATCGCCGAGTTGCTCAGCGACGCATCATTGCGCGAGCGCTTGAACCTGTGTACCAGTGCGACAGAGTTGCACGGGCTGATTGCCAACTGGCAGTCCGCACAGGTCGCGTAGCCTGTTCCGGGGCGATTGCCACCGGCTCTTGCAAATCACGTGAAACCCACCGTTGTCAGCGCCGATGTCCTGTTCGAAGCCTTTCGAGGTGCTTTGAAGTGGGAATGGGTGGCAGGCTTGGGTGCCTCCGAGCGGCGCTTTGACGAAGTGGCGGTGCAGGCGGCGCGATCGGGCGCCGATCTGGTCGGCTACCTCAACTACATCCACCCCTACCGCGTGCAAATCCTGGGCGAGCGGGAAATCGCCTACCTAACCAGTGCCACCGCCGACGATTGCGCGCGCCGTATTGCCCGCATCGTGACGCTGGAGCCACCGGTGCTGGTGCTGGCCGATGGGCAGGTCGCGCCTGATTCGCTGCTGTCGATGTGCGAACGGGCGCAGATTCCCATGTTCGCCACCGCCGACTCGTCGGCCTTCGTGATCGACGTACTGCGAGCCTACCTGTCCAAGCACTTTGCGGACCGGGAGTCCATGCATGGCGTGTTCATGGATATTTTGGGCTTGGGCGTGTTGATCACGGGCGAGTCAGGTTTGGGCAAGAGCGAGCTCGGACTGGAGTTGATTTCTCGCGGCAATGGCCTGGTGGCCGACGATGCAGTCGATCTGTTTCGCATCAACCAGACCACTATCGAGGGCAGTTGCCCCGAGTTGTTGCGCAATCTGCTGGAAGTGCGCGGCATTGGTCTGCTCGATATTCGCGCCATTTTTGGCGAAACTGCGGTGCGGCGCAAGATGCGTTTGAAGCTGATCGTGCACCTGGTGCGGCGAGAGACGCTGGAACGCGAGTACGAGCGAATTCCCTATGAACCCTTGACGCAAGACATCCTGGGCATCCCGGTGCGCAAGGTTGTCATTCAAGTGGTGGCCGGGCGCAACATCGCGGTGCTGGTGGAGGCCGCCGTGCGCAACACGATCCTGCAGTTGCGCGGGATCGATACCTACCAGGAGTTCGTCGAACGCCACCGCAAGGCCATGGGCCAGGGCCACTAGGCACCCCGCACGATCGTCGCGAGCGAAGCGACGCGCTGTCTTCAATCGATTGTCGGGTTCAGCGACGCGGCGTGGACGGGCGGCTCGGGCACTGCTCCTTGGTGCAATGTGCGTACAGACTCAGCGCATGGTCGGCGATCGCAAAACCCTTGGTCTTGGCCACAGCGTTCTGGCGCTTTTCGATCTCGGCGTCGTAGAACTCCTCGACCCGGCCGCAATCGAGGCAGACCAGGTGATCGTGGTGTTGACCCTCGTTGAGCTCGTAGACCGCCTTGCCACTCTCGAAATGGCTGCGGCTCAGGATACTGGCTTGCTCAAACTGGGTCAGTACCCGGTACACCGTGGCCAAACCCACGTCCGAGCGCTCCTCCAGCAGGACACGGAAAACGTCTTCCGCCGTCATGTGACGTTGTCCGCATTTCTGGAAGATTTCCAGTATCTTCAGCCGGGGCAGTGTGGCCTTCAGGCCGGTGCTCTTGAGTTCGTCGATATTGGTCATGCGCAACGTTCCTTGATCCGGGCTGGGCAGGCCCCTGACACGCCTCAACCGCTACAATGTCGCGATCATATCGCCAGACCCTTCCCATGCCTGATTTGCCCCGTCATCGACCCCTGGTCACCCTGATCCTGGCCGCCTGCGCAGCCATGCTGGCTGGCTGCTCCAGTTTTGATGGCGCCAGCAGCCGCATCGCGGGCATCGTGACGCCCTATCGCATGGATCTTGTGCAGGGTAACTTCGTATCCAAGGAGCAAGTCGATGTGGTCAAGCCGGGGATGACCCGCGGCCAGGTACGCGAGATATTGGGTACGCCCCTGTTGACCAGCGTTTTTCATGCCGACCGTTGGGACTACGTGTTCACCTTCAAACGGCAGGGTACGGCGCCGCAGCAGCGCAAGCTGACCGCCTTCTTCAAGGGTGACGCTTTGGAGCGGCTCGACTCCGACGCCTTGCCCACCGAGACCGAATTCGTCGCGGCCCTGGACTCCGGGCGCCAGGCCCGTCCAGTACCCCCGCTGGAAATGACCGAGGCGCAACTCAAGGCAGCACCGCCTGCGGCCAAGGCCGTCCCAACCCCACCGCTGCCGCAACTGCCCGCCAGCTATCCGCCCCTGGAGCCACCCGCTCGCTGACAGCAGATATGGCCTCATGACACTGCAAAAGGCTCACCAGATCGCGGTTGCCGGCGCCAGCGGCCGCATGGGACACATGTTGATCGAGGCCATTGTGGGCGCCAATGACTGCGCCCTGTCCGGTGCTCTGGACGTGCCGACCCACCCGGCCGTCGGCGCCGACGCGACGGCTTTCCTGGGGCGAACCAGCGGTGTTGCCATTACGGCAGATTTGAACCAGGGGTTGACGGCGGCTGATGTTCTGATCGACTTCACGCGGCCCGAAGGGACACTGGCCCACCTTGATGTGTGCCGAGCGCTGGGTGTCAAAGCGGTGATTGGCACTACCGGATTTAGCGACGCGCAAAAGGCTCGCATTGCGGAGATTGCGCGCGACATTGCCATCGTGATGGCACCGAACATGAGCGTCGGTGTCAATGTGACCTTCAAATTGCTGGAGATGGCGGCAAAGGTTTTGTCGAGTGGCTACGACATTGAGGTGATCGAAGCTCACCATCGGCACAAGGTGGATGCGCCTTCAGGTACCGCCCTGAAGATGGGTGAGGTCATGGCCAATGCCATGGGTCGCGACCTGAAGGACTGTGCCGTCTACGCGCGCGAAGGGATTACCGGTGAGCGGGACCCATCGTCGATCGGGTTTGCCACCATCCGCGGCGGCGACATCGTCGGCGACCACACCGTGCTGTTCGCGGGCATTGGCGAGCGCATTGAAATTACGCACAAGTCTTCCAGCCGGGTCACCTACGCGCAGGGTAGCTTGCGTGCGGTGCGCTTTCTGGCCGGCCACAAGACTGGGCTGTTTGATATGGCCGATGTGCTTGGTTTGAAATGAGTTTGTGGGAGATCTTCCGGCAGGGGGATGTGGTCACCAGGGTGGTGGCGCTGGTGCTGCTGGCAATGTCGGTTGGTAGCTGGGTCGTGATTCTGGGCAAAGGCTGGTTGCTGCATCAAAGCCGCATTGATGTTGCGCGCAGCACGGCCGCCTTCTGGCAGTGCGCTACCGTCGAGGAGGCCTTGCACAAGCTCGAGCGCTTCGACCGGCAGCAGCTGGTGCGACCCCTGGTTGTGGCCACTCGGTCGCAGGCCCCAGGAACACTGGCCGGCGCCGGGGACCGCGCGCAGCAACTCACCCGGGTCTTGCGCGACGCGCTGCATGTTGTTTTGCGCAAGCTGCAGTTCGGACAAGTCCTGTTGGCCACGGTCGGTTCGACCGCACCATTTGTCGGCTTGCTGGGGACGGTTTGGGGCATCTATCACGCGCTGATCAGCATTTCGAGTGCGGGGCAGGTCACGATCGACAAGATCGCCGCTCCGGTGGGCGAGGCCTTGATCATGACCGCCGCCGGGCTGGCCGTGGCGATTCCGGCGGTACTGGCGTACAACGTCATGGGTCGCGTGATTGGCAGCATCGAAGCGGACCTGGAGGGCTTCGCGCGCGATCTGCGCGAACTGACCGCACACGCGGTGGTCAGTACGACGCCCTCGGTGGCTACGCTCTGAGGCCTGTGCAGGCGTTGGCCGGAGTGTCCACATGAGTTTTGGTCGCCTTGAGCGCACACCGGGCCCGCAGCCCATGAGCGAGATCAACATGACGCCGCTGGTGGATGTGATGCTGGTGCTGGTCGTCATTTTCATCATCACCGCGCCGCTGATGGCGAGTTCTATCAAGCTGGACTTGCCCAAGGCCGATGCGATCAAACCCAACTCAGCGCCGGCCTTTGTTGCGCTGGCCGTGGATCTGGCAGGTCAGGCCTATCTGCAGGATGCGCCGGTGACCCTCGAAGAGTTGGCCAGCCGGCTCGGGCAGACCGCCCGGCAAAACCCGGATACCGAAGTGCAGTTGCGCGCCGATGCCGCAGTGCCCTACGGTCGCATTGTCGAAGTCATGGGCGTCGCCCAGGCCGCGGGTTTGAGCCGAATCGGTTTTGTGGCCGACGCCAAGACACCCGGCAAACCCTAAAATCAACCGTGGGCGGTCATTTTCAGGCCGCGCTGCCATCCCATGCAAGAAAAGTACAACCATCTCGACGTCGAGCAGTCGGCGCAACAACACTGGTCAGCGCGCGACGCGTACCGCGTGACCGAAGACGCTTCGCGCAAGAAGTTCTACGCTTGCTCGATGCTGCCCTACCCCAGCGGCAAGCTGCACATGGGTCACGTGCGCAACTACACCATCAACGACATGCTCACGCGCTACCTGCGCATGAACGGCTACAACGTGTTGATGCCCATGGGCTGGGACGCTTTTGGTCTGCCGGCCGAGAACGCAGCGCTCAAGAATGGCGTGCCGCCGGCCAAGTGGACCTACGAGAACATTGCCCACATGAAGGGCCAGATGCAGGCGATGGGCCTGGCCATTGACTGGTCGCGCGAAGTTGCCACTTGTGACCCGAGCTATTACAAGTGGAACCAGTGGCTGTTTCTGAAAATGCTGGAGAAAGGCATTGCCTACCGCAAGACCCAGGTCGTTAACTGGGACCCGGTCGATCAAACTGTGCTGGCCAATGAGCAGGTGATCGACGGCAAAGGCTGGCGCACCGGTGCGGTGGTGGAGAAGCGCGAGATTCCAGGCTACTACCTCAAGATCACCGATTACGCCGAGGAACTGCTTGAGCATGTGCAAACCGGCTTGCCAGGCTGGCCCGAACGCGTCAAGCTGATGCAGGAAAACTGGATTGGCAAGAGCGAGGGTGTGCGTTTCGCTTTTACCCACGACATCCAGGGCGCCGACGGCAAGCTCATCGGCGATGGCCGTATGTACGTCTTCACGACGCGGGCCGACACCATCATGGGCGTGACCTTCTGCGCCGTGGCGCCCGAGCATCCGCTGGCGGCCCACGCGGCACACAGCAACCCCAAGCTCGCAGGCTTTATTGAAGAGTGCCGACGAGGCGGCACAACAGAGGCTGAGTTGGCCCTGCGCGAGAAGGTTGGCATGCCCACCGGGCTGTTTGTCACGCATCCGCTCAGTGGCCACCAGATTGAGGTCTGGGTTGGCAACTACGTCTTGATGAGCTACGGCGACGGTGCCGTGATGGGCGTGCCCGCACACGACGAGCGCGACTTTGCCTTTGCCAAAAAGTATGGCATCGATATTGTCGAAGTGGTGCTGCTCGACGGTCAGGAGTATGACTACGAGCAATGGCAGGAGTGGTACGGCGACAAGCAGCGAGGTGTGACGGTCAACTCCGACAGCTTCAGCGGGCTGCGTTATCAGGAGGCGGTCGATGCCGTGGCGCACACCCTGCAAGTCAAGGGCCTTGGCGAGAAGAAGACCACCTGGCGTTTGCGCGACTGGGGGGTGAGTCGCCAGCGCTACTGGGGCACGCCAATCCCGATCATCCACTGCCCCCAACATGGCGCAGTGCCGGTGCCCGAGCGCGACCTGCCCGTGGTGTTGCCGCAGGACTGTGTGCCTGATGGCTCGGGGAACCCGCTGCTCAAGCACGAGGGTTTCCATGCCGGCGTGGTATGTCCTGTCTGCGGTGCTGCGGCCCGGCGCGAGACCGACACCATGGATACCTTCGTGGATTCAAGCTGGTACTTCATGCGTTACTGCGACCCGACCAACAGCGACCAAATGGTGGCCCAGGGCGCTGACTACTGGATGCCGATGGACCAGTACATCGGCGGCATTGAGCACGCGATCCTGCACCTGCTGTACGCGCGCTTCTGGACCAAGGTCATGCGCGACCTGGGACTGGTCAAGGTTGATGAGCCCTTTACCAAGCTGCTGACGCAGGGCATGGTGCTCAATCACATCTACTCGCGCAAGTCGGAGCAGGGGGGCATTGAGTACTTCTGGCCGCACGAGGTCGAAGACACTCATGACGACAGCGGCAAGGTGACTGGTGCCAAGCTCAAGCAAGCCAAGGGCACGCTGCCCGCTGGCACACCGATTACTTACGAAGGCCTGGGCACTATGTCCAAGTCCAAGAACAACGGCGTGGACCCGCAAGCGCTGATTGAAAAATACGGCGCCGACACGGCACGCATTTACACCATGTTCACGGCGCCGCCAGAGGCCACTCTGGAGTGGAACGACGCCGCCGTGGAGGGATCCTACCGATTCATGCGCCGTGTCTGGAACTTTGGCGCCAAGCTGTCCGCCATGGACTTCGAGGTCGCCAAGGCGAGCGTGGCGTCGGCCAGTGCGCTCAATGAGGTGACGTTTGGCAAGGAGGCCAAGGCATTGCGTCTGGAGATGCATACCGTGCTCAAGCAGGTTGACTACGACTACCAGCGGATGCAGTACAACACGGTCGTCTCAGGTGCGATGAAGATGATCAACGCCCTGGACGACTTCAAGGCGATGGATTCTGCCGGCGCCCAAGTGGCCTTGATCGAAGGATTTGGCATTCTGCTGCGTTGTCTTTATCCGGCCACGCCGCACCTCGCGCACGGCTTGTGGAGCGGTCTGGGCTACGCCGCCGTGCTGGGCGACTTGCTGGATGCGCCATGGCCCAAGCCAGACCCGGCTGCGCTGACGCAAGACGAGATTGAACTGGTGCTGCAGATCAATGGCAAACTGCGCGGCTACATTCTTGTCGGTGCCAACGCCAGCAAAACCGAGGTGGAGCAGGCTGCGCTCGCGCACGAGATGGTTGGCAAGCTCGGTGGCGGCGTGATGCCGAAGAAGATCGTGGTCGTGCCCGGGCGCTTGGTCAACGTGGTGCTCTAAGTGAACGCACTCAACCGCCGCGCCTGGCTGGGCAAAGGATTGGGGCTGTTCAGTGCTGCTGCCTTGCTGAGCGCCTGCGGTTTCAAGCTACGCGGCGAGGAGCACTTCGCCTTTCAGTCGATTGCGGTCATGCCGGTGTCCGGTGGTGCGGTGGCGGCGCAATTGCGCAGCGCATTCGCGCAAGCCTTGCCCGCTACGCAGACGACAGACCAACAGCGGGCAGTGCTACTTGATTTACTGCAGGAGCAGCGCGAGAAAGTGGTCGTTGGCCGTAGCGCAGCCGGCCAGGTGCGCGAGTTTCAGTTGCGAATCAAGGTGGTGTTCCGCTTGCGTAACGCAGCCGGACAAGAGTTGATCGCGGCAACCGAAATCAGCCAGCATCGGGACATCAGCTTCAATGAGTCTGCCGTGCTGGCCAAAGAGGCCGAAGAGGCGATCCTTTACCGCGACATGCAGAACGACATCGTGCGCCAGATCATGCGCCGGGTGGCAGCTGTTCAGGATTTGTGAACGCGGCGATGCAAACCTGAATGCCCGTATTCAGGAACTTCAACGCTTCGACATGACCGCATCCACCCAACTCCAGGCCGAGAACATCCACAAGCGATTTGGCCAAAACGAAGTGCTCAAGGGCGTCAGTGTCACCGCGCACAAGGGCGACGTGATCGCCATGATCGGCTCCAGCGGCTCCGGCAAGAGCACCTTCTTGCGCTGCCTTAACCTGCTGGAGCAGCCCAACGCCGGGCGCATCGTGCTCGACGGCGAAGAACTGGCGCTGGTGGCCGACAAGAGCGGAACGCTGCAAGCCCAAAGCGCCGAGCAGCTCAAGCGGCTGCGTAGCCAGGTGGCGATGGTGTTCCAGCACTTCAATTTGTGGGCGCACATGACCGCGCTGCAGAACGTGATCGAGGCACCGGTACACGTGCTCAAGCTGAGCAAGGCCGAGGCGCTGGAGCGCGCGCAAGCCTATTTGCAGCGCGTGGGTGTCTACCACCGTAAAGACGCGTTCCCGGCGCACCTCTCGGGCGGTGAACAGCAGCGCGTGGCGATTGCCCGTGCGCTGGCGATGGAGCCCAAGGTGATGCTGTTTGACGAGCCCACCTCGGCACTGGACCCCGAACTGGTGGGCGAGGTGCTCAAGGTCATGCGCTCGGTGGCGCAAGAGGGCCGAACCATGATCGTGGTCACCCACGAGATGGGCTTTGCGCGTGAGGTCAGCAAGCAGGTGGTGTTTCTGCATCAGGGTCAGATTGAAGAGCAGGGCGAGCCAACCGAGGTTCTGCAGCACCCGCGCAGCGAGCGACTGCGGGCGTTTCTGTCGAGTAGCCTGAAGTAGCACACTGACCAGTTGAGGACAGAGCGTCGCATTGCTCCGGTCTGTCCCGCAAGGTTTTACACTTCACCCATGCAACTCGCGCCCGCCCAACTTCCTAAACACCTGCAGAAAGAACTCAAGAGCCTGTACGTGCTGCACGGCGACGAGCCCTTGCTGGTACAGGAGGCGGCTGACGCCATCCGCGCCAGCGCGCGCGCGCAGGGATACTCCGAGCGCAGCTCCCATACGGTCTCTGGCGCCAACTTTGACTGGAGCGAGGTGTTGGCGGCCGGCGGCTCGCTCAGTCTGTTTGCGGACAAACAGATCGTTGAGATTCGTATTCCCTCAGGCAAGCCGGGCAAGGAAGGTGGCCCGGCATTGGAGCAATTGGCCGGTCAAGCCCGCGGCAACGACTCGACGCTGACCCTGGTCATGTTGCCCAGGCTCGACAAGGCCGCCAAGACCAGCGCCTGGTTTGCCGCCTTGGAGCGTGAAGGCGCCTCGGTGCAGCTCGATCCGGTCGAACGTGCTGCCCTGCCGCAATGGATTGCCCAGCGCATGGCCCTGCAAGGGCAACGTGTGGCCGCTGGCGACGAGGGGCTGCGCACGCTGCAGTTTTTTGCTGATCGTGTCGAGGGCAATCTGTTGGCCGCGCACCAGGAGATTCAGAAGCTCGCCTTGCTCTACGCGCAGGGCGAGTTGAGTTTTGAGCAGGTCGAGAGCGCCGTGCTCAACGTGGCGCGTTACGACGTGTTCAAGCTCTCCGAGGCGGTGCTGGCCGGCCAGCACTTGCGGGTGCAACGCATGCTCGACGGTCTGCAGGCCGAAGGTCAGGCCGAGGTGCTGGTGCACTACACCTTGAGTGAGGACATTCGCGCCCTTAAACGCGTGAAAGACGCGATGGCGGCCGGCACGCCCCTGCCGGTGGCCCTGCGCGAGCAGCGCGTCTGGGGCATCAAGGAGCGCCTGTACGAGCGGGTCTTGCCGCGTCTATCTGTGGCTTCGCTGAATCGCCTGCTCGCCGCGGCGCACCAGGTGGATGGCATCGTCAAAGGTCTCAAGCAACCGGACTGGCCCAGCAACCCCTGGCAGGCGCTGCACCGGCTGGCCATGATGGTGTGCCGCCAGGTGGCCACCCAGCCGGCCCGCCAGCGCCCGGCCTGAGGCTTAGCCCGCCAATCGCCAGGCGGCCGCCGTCATGGCGATCATTGGCCGGGTTACTCTGGTCATGGCTTACGCCAACGTGGCCTTGGAGTCGGCACCGATGTCCTCGCGTGAGAAAATGCCGCTATGAACTCGATCAATCTGGCTGACTACACCCAAACCCTTGGGAAGCAGGCAAAGGAGGCCTCCTCCCTTATGGCGCGGGCCTCTGCTGCTACGAAAAACAGAGCACTCAGAGCGCTCACCGACTTGCTGCGGACCAATGTGGACGCGCTGCAAGCGGACAACGCCCGGGACCTGGAGCGCGCGCGGGCCGCAGGTCTGGCCGACGCAATGGTCGACCGGCTCAAGCTGACGCCCAAGGTGATCGAAACCTGCGCCGAGGGTTGCGAGCAGCTGGCCGCCATGGCCGACGTGATTGGCGAAGTCATTGGCATGAAGCAGCAGCCCAGCGGCATCCGGGTCGGGCAGATGCGGGTGCCGATTGGGGTCTTTGGCATGATCTTCGAGAGCCGCCCCAATGTGACCATCGAGGCGGCCAGTCTGTCGATCAAGAGCGGCAACGCCTGCATTCTGCGCGGCGGCTCTGAGGCGATTGAGTCCAACAAGGCGCTGGCCCGCCTGGTGCAGCAAGCGTTGCTGGAAAGCGGGCTGCCTGCAGATGCTGTGCAACTGGTGCAAACGACTGACCGCGAAGTCGTAGGCCAGTTGATTGCCATGCCGCAGTACGTGGACGTGATCATTCCGCGCGGCGGCAAGGGCCTGATCGAGCGCATCAGCCGCGATGCCAAGGTGCCAGTGATCAAGCACCTGGACGGCAATTGCCATGTGTACGTGGACGAGCCGTGTGACCTGGCCATGGCAGTCACGGTGGCCGATAACGCCAAGACCAACAAATACAGCCCCTGCAACGCCGCCGAGGGCTTGTTGGTGGCGCGTGGCGTGGCGGCAGCCTTCCTGCCCTTGATCGGCAGAGTCTATGCGGACAAGGGTGTGGAAATGCGTGTCTGCCCCGAGAGCCGTGCACACCTGGCGGGGGTGGCCAGTGCCAAGTTGGTCGATGCCACGGAGCAGGACTGGTTTGAGGAGTACCTGGCTCCAATCATCAGTATCAAGGTGGTGGCCGGTGTCGAGGAAGCCATCGCACACATCAACCACTACTCCTCGCACCATACCGATGCCATCATCACGCGTGACCACCTGCATGCCCAGGCCTTTTTGCAGGAGGTCGACTCAGCCAGCGTGATGGTCAACACCAGCACCCGCTTTGCCGACGGCTTCGAGTTCGGCCTGGGGGCCGAGATTGGCATCAGCACCGACAAGTTCCACGCCCGCGGCCCGGTCGGGATTGAGGGGCTAACGTCTTTAAAGTACGTGGTGCTGGGCAATGGGGAAGTGCGGAGTTAAAGCCCCTCATCACGGATGAGGCCACGACCATGCGTCACACCGCGCCGTTCGGCGTAGCCACCTTCAAAAATTGACCGCAAACGGGCATATTTCCTACCCGCGGCTGCTGTTGCACTTTGTTGCATCTCTTGCGCCGCTTTTCGACTTGGTACGTGCTTAGAATCCCCGGCCCGCAAGCATTGGTGCTTGCGCACAACAGGGAGTCGGGACGATGAGCCAATTGAGGTGGTTGGGGGTAACTGCGCTGGTGCTGGCGCTGGCAGCATGTGGTGGCGGGAGTGATGGTGAGGCCGAAGCGCCACCCGCGGGGCTTGCCAAGCTGAGTCAGGCCGCTGTGGCGCCCAGTTTGGTGCCCCAAGGCAAGTTGCTGCAGGCGCCACGCGCCGCGCCGACCCAATCTGCACCGGTTCGCATGGCTGCGGCCGTCGCGGCGGCGGCACCCAGCGCCGACGCCTTTTCTGACTGGGCCGAGCGCACCCAGTTTGACCTGTTCCCAGGACCACAAAGCAGTCAGTCGCTGCCGCCGTATGTCTACCGCTACTACCCGACCAACCAGCTCTATCTGGCCGTCAGTGGTGAACAGATTTATGCGCTGGGCCCGATCACCAACAACCAGGTCGTCACGCTGGGCAAGCTGTCGGACTACGCGTGCTTCGTCAGCCTCGCCAGTTGCGCGCCGCCGCCCGTACCAACGCCAAGCGCCACGCTCAACGCGCCCAACAGCGGCAAGGCGCCGTGGAAGCTGGCGACGCCCATCACGGTGGCGCTGAAAGACAGCGCTGGCAATCTAGTTAGCGGCGCGCTGTCCTGCGCGAGTGCCAACACGGTGGCGCTGACGGTAGCGGCCGATTGCAGCAGCGTGACCGGGCATCGCCTGGGTCAGCAGACCATCACGGTGTCGGGTGGCGGGGTTGTGGCGAACACCAGTGTCAAGGTGATTCCGCAGGCACAACCTTTGGGCACGCAGGGCGCGACGCAGACCTACACGATGGTGGTCACGCCGTCTGGCAAGGTGTTGGCGTGGGGGCAGAACGAAAACGGTGTGTTGGGCCAAGGTTGACGTGGAGCCAACTATCGGGCCTCTCGCTTCCGACCCCGGTGAAGGATCAGACCGGGCTCGGCGAGTTGTCGGGCGTGGTGGCGGTGTCGGCGGGTAACGGCGCAAGTGCTATGGCTCTGACGGAAGATGGTGAGGTCTGGTCTTGGGGTGACACCACGACACTGGGGCGCCCGTCCAGCAACGGTGAATCCTTGCCGGGAAAGGTTCGCAACGCTGCCAATAACGGCTCGCTATCGGGGATAGTGGCAGTCTCGGTCGGTGACGACAATGCGATGGCCTTGGCCGATGATGGCACCGTGTACTCGTGGGGCGACTACGCGGGGCAACAGGCCCCGAGTAACGGCAAACGGGTGCCGGGTCAGGTCCGGGCCGTCACGGGGACTGGTGTGCTCGGCAATGTGGTGGCCATTTCGGCGGGAGGGAATTGGTCGGCGGCGCTGACTGCTGATGGTAGGGTCGTCACATGGGGATTCAACAGCTCCAGCGCGCCAACCGGGGCAAGGACTGACCACCAGCACGGTGGACGTTCCCGGCTATGTGTTGCGTGACAGCGATGGCGTGGCGATCTCTGACATCGTGGCCATTTCAGCGGGCGACAACTTCGGACTTGCGTTGACCAGTGCTGGGCATATCTACGCCTGGGGGTCGAACCAAACTGGTCAGTTGGGCCAGAACACGGAACATGGCGCGCGCACGCGGGCCGTACTGGTCAAGGGCGCGGATGGAACGGGGCAGCTCGGCAATATCAAGATGATCGCTGCGGGGGGCAACCACGTGCTGGCACTGGACCAAGACGGAAAGGTATTCGGATGGGGCTTTGCAGTCAGTGGTCAACTCGGCGACGGGCCCAATCGACCCGCTGGGAATCGTTGGCTGTTGCCACATGCCGTAGTCAGTGAACTTGGCACAGGTCAGTTGGCGAATATCAGCGCCATTGCCGCTGGTCGCGAGTTCTCGCTCGCTTTGAGCAACGACGGCGGCCTCTTGATCTGGGGCGACGGCTATGCCAACAAGCTGGGTCAAGGTGGAACCAGTACCACCGACCTGACGGTGCCAACCCCAGTCAAAGACACCGCGGGCACTGGCACGCTGTCGCTCGCGCCGATAAGCGTCTGGCCCAACCTGACCCGACGCGGGCGATAGACCACGGGGGCGCACGCGGCGGATTTGCCGCGGCCGTTCGATGACCCGACACGCAAAAGGCATACTCCGGTTTTTCGGAGTCCCTTATGCGAATCGAAATCCAACCCGGCGTGCGCCTGTATGTGGGCATCGAGGGGCCTGGCCTGGTGCCCGACGGCCCGCAGATGCGCGAAGCCCACGCTGATTTGCCTGCACGGCGGGCCGGGTTTTGACCACTCGGCATTCAAGCCGGCTTTCAGCCAACTGGCTGACCTCGCCCACATCGTCTACTACGACCACCGTGGCCATGGGCGCAGCGACTCGCCCCCACGTAGAGAATGGACACTTGACTCGTGGACCAACGGCGTGGTGCGCCCGTCTATGCTGACGCCCTGAATCAATGGGAGTAAGACACATGGCTTGGCACAGGAGTTGGCTGGTTTTTCTGGTGTGGCTGGTGGTGCTGCCTGCGCAGGCGCAAGACGACGCGTCGACGCGGCTCAAGGCGCAACTGGCGCGAGTGCAGACCTTGCGCGCACAGCGCCCGGGTGATGGTTTGCTGGTTTATTACGGGGCCATGACCCTGGCCAACCTGGGTGAGAAGGTGCAGGCACTGACCGCCTTGCGCAGTTGCAGGGACGCCGCTTGGGCCTGGTGCCCGCGCCGGCGTCGGGCTGGGACAGCCTGTGGCAAGACGCCGACTTTCAGGCGGTGCGCGCCAGTCTGGAGGCCGAGGAACCCAGCACGGCAGTGGCGCCGATGGCATTGCGTTTGCAGGACCCGAAACTGATTCCGGAAGGCGTGGCACATGACGCGCGGACTCGGCGCTTCTTCGTTGGCAGTGTGGCGCAGCACAAAATCGTGGTGGTGGACGCGCGCTCCCGCAGCCGGGATTTCTCAGTCGCCTCGGACCGGCTCGACGCGGTGTTGGGGCTGGCGGTGGACGAGCGGCGCCGCGCCCTGTACGCGGTGAGCACCAACGCGCTGCAGGCCACTGGTGCGCGCCAACCCCGCAACGCCGTGGTTCGCTACGACTTGCGCAGCGGCAAATTGGCGGCGCGTTACGAGGTGAGCGAGGCCAAACAGCTCAACGACGTCGCGCTCGCTGCCGATGGTACCGCCTACGTCACCGATTCGGCTGCTGGCAGCTTGTACCGTTTGCGCACCGCCGAGTCAGCGTTCTCGCGCATCGGCGAAGTAGGCGCCTTGCGCGGCGCCAATGGTGTGACGGTGGCTCCTGATGGCACGCTCTACGTGACCTTGTCTACCGGCATTGCCAGGGTCATGCCCGATCACCAGCAGTTTGAACGGCTGGCGCAACCCGATACGGTGGTGACCGGTGGCATCGATGGCCTGTACTGGTACCGTGGGGATTTGCTGGGTATTCAAAACACCAGCAATCCGGGACGGGTGGTACGCATTCATTTGGCGCCCGATGGCGGCAGCATCGTTGGGCTGACGGTCTTGCAATCACATCACCATCCCGCATTTGCAGAGCCGACCACCGGCGCGTTGGTGGGCGACACGCTGTACGTCATTGCCAACTCCCATTTCGGGCGTTACCAGGGCGACGGGAGCATGACGGACGCGGCCACGTTGCAGCCCACGGTGTTGTTGGCCGTGCCACTGCGGTAGACGCTACATCTGGCGAAACAAGTGCAGGTAGCTGCGGCTGACCGGTAGTGGCTCGGCGCGACCCTTGAGGTGCAGCTCGGCGGTCTCGTTGGCACCGTGGTGCACGTGGCTGATCTGGCGCAAGTTGACGATAGCCGAGCGGTGCGCCGAGCGAATTGTTCGGGGTCGAGTTCGTCAGCCAGCTCTCGAATGGTTTTGCGTATCAGCGCCTCGCCACCAGGCCAGACCACCAGCGTGTACTTGGTATCCGAGCGAAAGTAGTGCACCTCGTCGACCGGGATCATGCGTACCGTGGCGCCAACCGAGGCCTTGATGAAGCCAAGCCGCGCCGGTGGCGCCAGACGCTGGCGCAGGTCACCTGCGAGTCGCTCAAGCACGGCATCCAGATTCGCGTCCGGTGTTGCAGGCGCGGCTTGTGCCAGGCGTGTTTGCAGCCGCTGTACCGTGTCGAGCAGGCGCGCCTCGTCGAAGGGTTTCACGACATAGTCGATCGCGCCCTGGCGAAGGCTTCGACCGCGTAGTTCTCAAACGCCGTCACAAACACCAGTTCGGCACGCCGGCCGATGCAGCGCGCGGCCTCGACGCCGTTCATGCCCGGCATGTGTACATCCATGAACACGACCTGCGGTGTGTGCTCGTCGAACAATTCCACCGCTTCACGGCCATTGCGCGCCTGCGCCACCACTTGCAGCTCGGGCCACAGGCGTGCCAGATGCGATACCAGCCGTTCGCGCAGCAGGGGTTCGTCGTCGGCGATCAATGCAGTCGCGCTCATCGCTTCAGTCTACCGGGTGAAAACGCATCTCGGCGCGCAGCCCGTTGGGTTGCTGCTCGATGAAGTCCAGCGTCGCGGTGGGGCCGTAAAGGGCGCTCAGGCGCTGGCGCAGGTTGCCCAGGCCAGTGCCGGTGCTGGCCGTCTCGGCCATGCCGACGCCGGTGTCGGCCACCCACACTCGCAGTGCGCCGTCGTTGCCCACCGGCTCGGCGCCGACTTCGATCTCGCCGCCGTCCACGCTGGGGTCGATGCCATGGCGCACCGCGTTCTCCACCAGTGTCAGCAGCGCCATGGGTGGAAAGCGCAGTTGCATCAGATCTGGGTCGAGTCTGTAGCGCACGGTGAGTCGGTCGGGCATGCGCATCGCCATCAGCTCCAGGTAGGCGCGCACCAGCGCGACCTCGTTGCCCAGCGTGGCGTGGCTGTGATTGAGCTGCGGCATGGAGGCGCGCAGATAGGCGATCAGGCTCTTGAACACCGGGCCGGCGCGTGGCGAACCGGTCTCCACCAGTTCCTGCACATTGGCCAGGGTGTTAAACAGAAAGTGTGGTTCGATCTGCGCCTGCAGCAAGTCGAGTCGTGCATCCAGTGCCTGGCGCTCCAGCTGCTCTTTGGCCAGCGCGAACTCCAGTGCCTGTGCGCGAAGCTGGGCATCACGTTCGCGAAACAACGCTCCCAGGGCCAGCAGCGGGCCGAAAGTCATGGCAACGATCGAGATGATCAGAAAGCCCGATAGCCGGGGCCAGCTCATGAAGGCGTGCAAGTCGCCACTGAGCGAAATCAGGTAGGCCAGGAAGGTCGCCACCGGGGCGGCCAGTATCACCGCCAGCAGTTGCACCTGCCAACGTGGCAGCCACTTGATGTGCCATTGCTCGGCGTAGCTGTAGGTCAACAGCAGCAGCGCGGCGACCACCATCACGCGGCCCAGCAGCGCGATATAGGGTGTGCCGAAGATGGGGTTGATGGCGGCACTGACCAGCAGCGCTGCCAGCGCGGTTACCGCCAGGCGGCGCCCGGTCAGGGCTATCAGCAAAGTAGCCCAGCGGCCGCGCGGCGCTGGGATGGGGGCTTGGGTTGCGTCCATGTGCAGACCATAGCGGGCCGCTCAGACAGGGTCAAGCCGACGCAGCGGCGCTTGGGATGGACCACGGTTTGAAGGGTATGAACGGCGGCGCGCAGCCATGTTGAATGGCCGCACCGGCGAGGCTCAACCTTTCAGACTTTTGAGCTGGTCCAACGCGTCGGAGCGTTGCTTCTTGTTGAGCACCGGTTTGAACTCCAGCGCTTTTTCGTAGCTCGCCACTGCCTTGCCTTTGTCACCCAGGACCTGCCAGCATTGGGCCAAGCGGTAGTGAATGTGGGCACCGGCTTCGATCGTCAGCGCCTTTTCGAACAAAGCGACAGCGTCACGCGCCTTGCCTTGCTCTTGCATGGTGCGTGCAAGGCCGTAGGGGCCCCATTCGCTGTCGGGGAAGCGGCCGGCCAGGGCCTCGACAACGCGTTGACCATCAGCGTACTTTTTGTCCTGCACATACTTGCTGCCTAGGCCAATCAGCAGTGCCTTTTGATTGTCAAGCACGCTTGGCGAAGCCAGGGTCGATGCGGCCAGCGCTGCCGCCTCGGCCTTGGCGTAGGCGCCATCGGCCAGATCCAGCCGCGCCTGCATCAGTTTGGCGGCCTCGGCATGGAGCTTGCCGGTCTGAGCCACCAGTTCCTGCGCGTGGTCCTTGCCCCCGCCCACAATACCTGGCGCTTGCTGGTAGTACTGCAGCAGGGAGAACCGGGCGTCCAGATTGTTGGCATCCAGCGCGACGGCCTTCTTGAATGCATCGCGAATCCTGGTCGCGTAACCGATGGCGGACAGGATTCCGTTGGTCATGGCCTTGGTACCCAGTGCATTGCCCAGCGCCTCGTGGCATTCGGAATGCTGAGCGTGCGCCGCGATGCACTGCTCGGCCAGCGCCACGGCTTCGTCGTAACGGGCCTCTTGGGCTTGTGACAGGATCAGGTCAACGCGGGCGACCAGGGCGTCGGCGTTGTTCGGCTCGGCACCCAGCTTGATCTGGGTGGCGCGTTCGACTTCGACGAACTTCTTGGCGCGGATCAGGCTGGTGTACTCATGAGCGCTGGCGCATTGCGCGGCACTTGTCAGCGTCAGCCAGGCGAAAAGGGTTAGTCGACGCAGGCGGGGTATGGCTATAGGGGTCATGGAGCTGGTTGGAGTGAATCAGCCCGTGAGCATACCTGCTGGCCAACCAGCTTAGCCGGGTGGCCACGCTGGCACGCGGCGGGGTGGCTCAATCTGCCGCGCTCGCGCCGCGGCGCTGCATGGCTTGCAGTTGCGCGTACCAGTCCACCCGGCGCGTCAGGGCCATGACGGCGGCCAGCACCGCGAACAGGGCCACGGCGCCAACCAGCAGTGCGGTCTGCTCGATTTTCAGCAGCACGAACAACATGCCGTACAGCAACGCAATGCCAGCGCCAAACGGAATGCCGCGCGAGAAGCCTTGCAGCATGTGGCCTGCGTAGTAGCTCAGCAGCAGCACGCAGCTTGACGCCGCCACCGCGTAGGCAAGCTCGAACGACAGGTGTTCGGACAGGCTGACCAGCAACAGGAAGAACATGCTCATTGCGGCGCCGACAAGCAGGTATTGGATGGGGTGCACCCGTAACGCCTTCATGAATTCGAACAGGCCGACTGCTAGAAATGTCAATCCGATGAACAGCAGACCGTACTTGGTGGCGCGGTCGCTCAAAGCGTAGGTGTTGCCGGGGTCGATGAAGGTCACGCCAAAGGCTTCGGCGCAGCCCTGTGCCTGGGTGGGCGTGGCCGCCACGTCCTGCGACACACCGCACACCCGCTTGTTTTGCACCACGTCTTGCTGGGCGGTGCTGGCCAGGGCGCTGACGCGCCAGGTGGCATCGAAGCCCTGCGCGCTGACCTTGCGTTCGCTGGGCAGAAATTGCCCGCCAAAACTGGGGTCGGCCCAGTTCGACGTCAGTTGCACCTGGGTGTCACCGCCGACCGGCACAAAGTTCAGCTGTTCGGTGCCCATCAGCTCCAGCGCCAGTTCAACTTGCAAGGGTGCATCGACGCGCAAGGAAGCGCCCAGCTCGGCGTGCACACCGCGAGGGTAGGCGCTGTGCCCGGTGCCGGGTTGCAGCGGCAGGCTGTCGTTGGCTATTTGCACCTTGGCATGGCGAATGCCGCGTGCGTCGGACACCGCCAGCATGAGCACCGGCTTCGAACAGCGCAGGCGCGCGTTCGCGTGGGTGGCCACCGGTTTGAGCGCGTCCAGCGTGGCCCACTGCGCCATGAGCTTGGCGTTGAGGTTGAATACTTGGGTGGCGTGCAAACCACGCGCGCGCTCTTGCAGCGTGGTGTTGCCCAGGATCTGCAGCGTGCTGGGCGCGGCCACCAGTTGCCATTCACGCCGTTCGGTATGCGTCTGTTTGCCCACCACGGTGTCCCACTCCTCGCTGCAACTGGCATGCAGCAAAGGGCCCAGCAGGGTCTGCGCGCCGGCCAGACTTTGCGCCACGCTTTGAACGGCAATCTGGCGGTGCGTCTGCCGGTCTTGCACCAGGTCGCTGACTTGCGACAACGCGCCCAGCAGCAGCGCCAGCACGATGGCAATGGAAAAGAGTTTGAGTTTCATGGGCAGGACTCCAGGTTGATGACCCGGCGCAGTATGAAAGCCTGCCGTGAAGTGCCGATGCAGCCTGTGCAGATGGTGTGAAGACTGCGTGAAGGCGAGCCGAACTAGTCCCGGTATCGTTGCATCACGTAGCGGCCCGGCGCATCGTCCAGAACGGCCTTGGCTGGCAGTTTTGGAGCGACGTGTTTGCGCCCCGAGTGGCGCGCCAACCACTGGTGCCATGCGGGCCACCAGGAGCCCTCGCGCTGTGGCGTTTGCGCCGCCCATTGCTCGTGCTCGACCCAGGTTCCGTGAGCGGGGCGGGTGTCGATCTGGTAGCTGCGGTGGGCATGGCCAGGCTCAGAGATGATGCCGGCATTGTGGCCGCCGCTGGTGAGCACAAAGGTGATCTCGGCGTCACACAGGTGATGCAGCTTGTAGACCGACGGCCAGGGTGAGATATGGTCACGCTGGGTGCCGACCATGAACACCGGCACGCGAATGTCGCCCAGAGATACTGCCTGTCCTTCGACCCGGTAGGAACTGGTGGCCAACGCGTTGTGCAGGTAGAGGGAGATCAGGTACTCGTGGTGCATGCGTGCTGGCATGCGCGTGGTGTCCGCGTTCCAGGCCATCAGGTCGTTGGCCTGCTCGCGCTCACCCATCAGGTATTCACGCATGCGCCGGGTCCAGACCAGGTCGCGCGAGTGCAGGAACTGGAACGAGCCCGCCATCTGCTCACCGGTAAGGAAACCCTTGCCGCGCGTGATGTTGTCCAGAAAGCCGACCTGGCTCTCGTCGATGAACAGGCCCAGTTCTCCTGGCTCGGAGAAGTCGGTTTGCGCGGCCAGCAAGGTCAGACTCTTGAGTGGGGGCAGATCCTGTGAACCGGATATGCCGCCGGCGCGCGCCAGCGCCGCTGCGGCGATGGCCAGCAGCGTGCCACCCAGGCAGTAGCCCATGGCGTGTACCGGCTGGCGCTGGCCGCTGAGCGTACCCACTGCGCGCAGCGCGTCAAGCACGCCCAGGCGCAGATAGTCATCCATGGTCAGGTCGCGGTCAGAGGCATCGGGGTTGCGCCACGACAGCATGTAGACGGTGTGGCCTTGTGCCACCAGGTAACTCACCATCGAGTTGTGCGGCGACAGGTCCAGGATGTAGAACTTCATGATCCACGACGGCACGATCAGCACCGGCTCGGGATGCACCTTGTCGGTTTGGGCGTCGTAACGGATCAGCTCGATCAGGCGGTTGCGAAACACGACTTTGCCAGGCGTCACCGCGACATCGCGCCCGACCACGAAACGCTGCGCCTGCGCCTGGTCCTCGGGTGTTTGCAGGCCCGACGCATCGTGCAGCCAGTTCTGCAAGCCTTTGACAAGGTGCGCGCCCTTTGATTCGGCGACATCGCGCAGCACCACCGGGTTGGTTGCCAGCCAGTTGGCAGGGCCCATCATGCCCAGCCACTGTTTGGCAAAGAAGCGCGTCATGTCGGCGTGGTGGGCCGTCATGCCCGGCACGCGGGTGGCCTCCTGCCAGAACGCCTCGGTGTTGCGAAAGCCGTTGCGAATCTGGCTGAAGGGCCATTGCGCCCATGCCTCGTGCCGAAAGCGCGGGTCGTCATCGGCGGGGCCGGCGTCGCTGGCGTCGCCCGTTGGCGCTTGCAAGGCGTCTCTCGTCAACTGGGTGGCCAGCGCCGCCAGTTCGAGTTGTCGTCCCGGCGAGACGCCCAGGTGCCAGGCCCAGTCGGCCAGCGCCAGGCCCAGGGACACTGGCGACAGGCCGCCGGTCAATGGGGCAGCGGCTGCATGGGTTAGACGGTCAAGGCGCTGTGTTGGCGTTTCGACGGCTTGAGGACCATTTGTGCGGCGCGCGGTTTGGTTTTTTCGTTGGGTCATGACTCGGGGCTCAAGTTGGGTGCCGCCAGCAAGCGCATCGGCCACACCAGGGTTAAGTGATTAGGCTAATCCGGGATGCGGGACACAGCCTTGAGGGGCATCAATAGACCTTACATCGCCAGCCGCGTCGGATGCAGTGGTGGATTGCATCGATGTAGTTAAACGTATTGACTATCCAATAGATGCCATATATAGTTCATTAAACAATAGTTGATATACAAAATGCGTGTCTCAAAAACCCAGCAAGCCAACAACCAACGCGCCATCATCGCCGCTGCGGTAGAGCTGATGACCCAGCACGGCTTCGAGGCCACCACCATGAAACAGATCGCGCGCGCCGCCAATTTGGGCGATGCCACGATCTACAAGTACTTCCCCAGCAAGGAGAAGTTGGTGGTGGGTTACTTCGAGCAGGCCGTCTCCGACGCCCTGGCGCTGTCTCAGCAAGCCAACGGTTGGGACGACTTCACGCTGCAGGAGCATGCGCAGTTGCTGATCGACAGCTTTCTGGAAGTCTTGCTCGCGGACCGCGAGTTCGTGGCCATGGCTCGCCAACTCGTGGAACGTGCGCCGCTACTGATGCTGGCGCACGACATGCCTGGCAAGCCTGCGCTCCAGCAGGCCTTCCTTCAGATGCTGGACCAGGCACAGGCTTCGGGTGAGATCCCGCCCTGCGGCTTCAAGTCGAGTCTGAGTGCGCTCTTGGCCGACTACGTGTACGGCGTTGTCGCCTATTGGTTGCGTGACGAGTCCGATGGTTTCAACGACACCACGCAAATGGTTGATCTGAGCGTGGGGGTGTTGGTGCTGTCTTTGCGCAGCGGGCTGGTTGACAAACTACTGGAGTTGGGTGGGTTTGTGCTGCGCAGCCAACTGGCGCGCTTGATGCACAACGGTACCGCACTGACGGACCTGCTGCAACTGGCTCGCCGCGGTCTCAAGGCAGCGCAGCGATGAACGCCGCACCCAACCCCTGGCTGCTGCTGGGCGCGCTGCTCAGCGCTTTGGCGGCCTCGTTGCACCTGGCCATCATCGTCAAAGGCGGCCCGTGGTACCGCTTCTTTGGCGCCGGCGAAGAGATGGCGCGCATGGCCGAAGCGGGCCGGTGGCTGCCCACGCTGGTGACGGCCGGTATCGCTGCGGTGTTGTTTGTCTGGAGCGCTTATGCCTTGGCGGCGGCGGGTTGGATGGTCAACCCGGCGCGCCTCCCCTGGCTCAAACTCGGTTTGTCAACGATCACTGCGGTCTACCTGTTGCGCGGCTTGGCGGTGGTCCCGCTGTGGTGGTGGGCCCCTACTCAGGCGACCCCGTTTTGGTGGTGGAGTTCGGCGATCTGTCTGGGCTACGGCCTGGTTCACTTGTCAGGGCTGGTGCAGGTATGGCCAAACCTGTGAAGGCCACGCGCTCGCCCAGCTCTGGAAAGCTCTCGCGCGGTGCCATTGCTGGCATGGCCGTGGCGCGGGTCGGGCTGTCACACCTAAGCCACAAGGCGCAGGGGCTGACCCGACCCGACGAACAGGCAGCGCAAGCCAAGGTCGAACACGAGGCCGAGCTGGGCCGGATCCTGTTTGCCGCTTTGAATCAACTCAAAGGCACTGCTCTCAAGGCCTCACAGTTGCTGAGCATGGAGCTGGGTTTTCTGCCCGAGGGCATACGCTGCGAATTGGCCAAGGCGCACTACCAGGTCACGCCGTTGAACCGCGCCTTGGTCATCAAACTGCTGCGCCAGGAGTTCGGCGCCGGTCCCGATAGCTTGTTCCAGACCTTTGAGTCACTGGCCTTTGCGGCGGCCAGCCTGGGTCAGGTGCATGCCGCGACACTGGCCGACGGCCAGGCCGTGGCAGTGAAGTTGCAGTACCCCGGCATGGCGGCCTCCATCGGCAGCGACTTGGCGCTGTTGCGCACCTTGCTCGGCGCCATCAATCTGCGCACGTACACGCTGCCCAAGGCCGACATCGTGGCGCCAGTGATGGCTGACATCGAGCGCAAGTTGGCCGAGGAACTGGACTACCTGCATGAGGCCGAACAACTGGTCTGGTTTGGCCAGCACCTGACGCGTACCGACTGGGTTGTGCCGCAACCGGTGCCGCACTTGACCAGTCGACGCGTGCTCACGATGCAGCGCCTGACCGGTCTGCACCTGAACGAATGGCTGCAAACGCGACCGAGCCAGGCCGAACGCAATCACTTTGGCCAGTTGCTGTTCGACTTGTTCATGCGCTGCCTGTTTGACTTGCGTCGCCTGCAGGCCGACCCCCACCCTGGCAATTACCTGTTCATGCCGGACGGGCGATTGGGTCTGCTCGACTTTGGCTGCACACGCTCGCTCAGCGCTGACTTTTGTGACGCCCTAGGTACGGCGTGGTCGGCCCAATTGCGCCAACCCCGCGACGCGGCGCAGATGCAGCGAGCCTATCTGCGCTTGGGGCTGATCGCACCGACGCTGAGTGAACATGACTTCCGCACGCAACTGATGCCTGCTTTGGCCGACCTCCATGCCTGGCAAGGCCTGCCCTTTGCCGTGGATGTGTATGACTTCAGTCAGCTCCCACCCATGCCGCGCATGTCGGCCACGCAGCACCGCGGCGCCCTGCAACACCTGCATGGCATGCCGCCCGATATGCCCTATTTTGATCGCGCCCACCTGGGTTTGACCCAGTTGCTGCGCACCTTGGGCGCCCGTGTGCGCACCAGCAACCCTTGGATTCACCAGGAACACCCGCAAGCCTGCTGTGCCCCCGGCGCGGCGAACCCAGGGTTGTGGCAGCGGTAGAGCCTTGTTGTGGTGGCGCTATGGGTCAGGTCACGAACCGGTGCGGTTTAGGGCTTCAATACGTTCACGCACCATTGGCACCACTTCCTGCTCGAACCAGGGGTTGCGTGCAAGCCAGATGTTGTTGCGCGGGCTGGGGTGCGGCAGCGGTATTTGATGTGGGCCGTAGTCGCGCCAGCAGCGCACGGTTTCGGTCAGGGTCGACTGACGTTGGGCCCCCAGGTGCCAGGCCTGCGCGTACTGCCCGACCAGCAAGGTCAGCTCGACGCGGGGCAACTGCGCCAGCAGTTTGGCGCGCCAGGCGATGGCGCACTCGGGCCTCGGTGGCAAATCGCCGGATGTGCCCCGGCCGGGATAACAAAAACCCATGGGCAAAAACACCACCCGCAAGGGGTCGTAAAAGGTCGACCGGTCCATGCCCATCCAGTCGCGCAGGCGCTCGCCGCTGGCGTCATCAAACGGTACACCCGAAGCGTGCACTTTGGTGCCGGGCGCCTGACCCACCACCAGAATGCGGGCTTCGCGGTGCGCCACCAGTACCGGCCGCGGCCCCAGCGGCAGATGCGGCGCGCACAGACGGCAGGCGCGAACCTCGGCCAGCACGGCGTCAAGCGTGTGCGAACGGTTGGCTGGGGTAGACGCTGGTGGCGGGCTCGGCTGCTGGCGATTTGAACGCATAGAGGTGGTGTCTGCGGCTGTTTGATCCGTGTCGGGGGCGGTGGAGTATGCTGCCCGCCATGCATACCGAAAGCTTCATCCCGGGCAAAGACGCCTCGCTCGAATCCACCATCAACACCCTGCAAGCCAAGTTACAAGCGCTTGGTTTTCACATCGAGGAGCGCAGTTGGCTCAATCCGGTTGATGGCGTGTGGTCGGTGCACATTCGCGACCGCGACTGCCCGATTCTGTTCACCAACGGCAAGGGCGGTTCGCGCCTGGCCTGTCTGGCCAGTGCGCTGGGTGAGTATTTTGAGCGGCTTTCCACCAACTATTTCTGGACCCATTACTACCTGGGTCCGCAGGTGGCCAACCGCAAGCATGTGCACTACCCGCAGGAGCGCTGGTTTGCGCTGGGTGCCGACGGCAGTTGGCCCTTGGGCATTCTGAACCCCGAGTTGCACAAGTTCTACAACCCGGAAGGCAACATCGACGCCAGCAACCTGATCGAATTCAACTCCGGCAATGTCGAGCGCGGCATCTGCGCCATTCCCTACACGCGCCAACGCGATGGCGCCGTCACCTACTTCCCGGTCAACATCATTGGCAACCTGTATGTGAGCAACGGCATGTCGGCCGGCAACACGCAGGCCGAGGCGCGCACGCAGGCGCTGTCGGAGCTGTTCGAGCGGCACGTCAAGTTCCGCATCATCAGCGAAGGCATTTGCCTGCCCGACGTGCCCGAGGAAGTGATTGCCCGCTACCCGCGCATCCTGGCCGGCATCGAAGGCCTGCGCGCGGCGGGTTTTGGTGTCCTGGTGAAAGACGCCTCGCTGGGCGGCCAGTACCCGGTGATGAACGTAACCTTGCTGCACCCCGAGGATCAGGGCTGCTTTTCCAGCTTTGGCGCGCACCCGCGTTTCGAGATCGCCTTGGAGCGGGCCTTGACCGAATTGCTGCAAGGCCGTGCCCTGGACGCGCTGGCGGGCTTTCCCAAGCCGGGCTTCGATCTGGAAGAGGTCGCCAGCTCCACCAACATCGAAATCCATTTTGTCGACTCCAGCGGCGTGGTTCACTGGAAGTTTCTGGGTGACGTGCCGGATCACCCTTTTTGCGACTGGAACTTCAGCAACGCCACCGCTGAAGACTACGCCTGGGCGGTGGACCGGCTACACCAGGATGGCTTTGAGATCTACATCTCCGACTTCACGCACCTCGGCGTCTACGCCTGTCGGGTGCTGATCCCGGGCATGTCGGAGATCTACCCGGTGGACGATCTGGAGTTCGAGAACAACAGTGTGGGCAACCGCATTCGTGAAGCGATTCTGAACCTGCCCGATCTGGACGACCAGGAGTGCGCTGATTTGCTCGACACGCTGAATGAATCGGCCTTGGCGGATCAGCGCCCGGTGGCGGCGGTGATTGGCCTGGCGGCGGACCCCGGCTCCTTCTGGGCCGACTTGCGGATAGGTGAACTCAAGACCTTGCTGGCGCTGGCCATTGGCGACGAAGCCGCCACGCTGGAAGGTTGCGAGTGGGTCAAGCACTTTGACCAAATCAACCCGAAGCGACGCAGCGTGTACGCCTGTATCGAGAGCCTGATCAACCTGGCCGACATGGGCGACTCCGGCCCCTACCTGGACGCTCTGCGCCAGCTCTACGGCGCGGGCACAGTCGAGCAGGCCCATGCCTTGATCATGCAGACCGACCGCTTCATGGGCATCCCTGCGCCGGGATTGATGCTGGAGGGCTGCGAGATGCATCGCAAGTTGCTGGCGGCGTATGACAAGGTGCATGTGCGCGGGTTGATGTGACGTGCGTGCCATGACCGTGCAACACCGCCCCCGCATCGTGATCATTGGCTGCGGCTTTGGTGGCCTGGAGGCGGCCAAGGCTTTGCGTGGCGCCGATGTGGATGTGACCGTGGTCGACAAGACCAACCACCATCTGTTTCAGCCCCTGCTGTACCAGGTGGCCACGGCGGGCCTGTCGGCACCGGCGATTGCGGCACCGGTGCGGCACTTGTTTCGCAAACAGCCTAACGTGACCACCCTGCTCGGCGAAGTCAGCGACATCGATGTGTCCGCGCGCATGGTACGGTTGAAAGACGGTGGCGAGTTGGCTTACGAGCATTTGATCGTCGCGGCAGGCGCCACCCACAGCTACTTTGGCCGTGATGACTGGGCGCCTTTTGCGCCGGGCCTCAAGACGCTGGACGATGCGTTCGACATCCGCCGCCGGGTGCTGCTGGCGTTTGAGGCCGCCGAGCGCGAGACCGACCCCACGCGCCGCGCCGCCGGGCTTAACTTCGTGGTGATTGGCGCCGGGCCAACCGGGGTGGAGATGGCCGGCACGCTGGCCGAGATCGCCCGGCATACGCTGCCGGGCGAGTTTCGCCGCATCGATCCGGCCAGCGCCAGGATCGTGTTGCTCGAAGGCGGACCGCGTGTGTTGCAGGCGATGCCAATCGATCTGAGTCAGCGCGCGCTGGAGCAGTTGCACACGCTGGGGGTGGAAGTGCGACTCAATGCGAGGGTTGTCGCCATTGATGCCTGCGGACTCGACGTACTGCCTGCGCACGGCGCGGTGTACCGCATCGATAGTAGCTGCATCACGTGGGCCGCCGGCGTCGCGGCATCCCCCTTGGGCCGACTGCTGGCGCAATCCGTTGAGGTGCAAACCGACCGCGCAGGGCGCGTGGTGGTCGAGCCGGACCTGAGCCTGGCCGGCCACCCCAGCATCAGCGTGGTGGGTGACTTGGCGGCGGCCCAAAGTTACCCGGCCGGCCAGCAGCCCCGCGCCGTGCCGGGTGTCTCGCCCGCAGCCAAGCAGATGGGGCGCTTGGCGGCGGTCAACGTGTTGCGTCGCATCGCTGGCCAGCCGACTGCGGCCTTTTGGTACCGCGACTACGGCAACCTGGCCACCATTGGCCGCCACAGCGCGGTGGTGGATCTGGTCTTGCCGCTCGGCCACTACAAGTTCAGTGGGTACTTCGCCTGGCTGTTTTGGTTGTTCGCCCACGTCTACTTCCTGATCGGTTTTCGCAACCGCCTGGTGGTGTTGATGGATTGGGCCTGGGCCTACTGGAGTTTTGCGCGCTATGCACGGGTCGTGACGGGAATTGCGCCGCGGGCGCATGGTCAGCCGCCGCCGGCCTCGGGGTGCCCCGATTCGTGACACTGGCGCGCAGATCAAGCGCATCCTGCAGCACGTCGCCCAGGAAGTCGACCGCCATCACCGTGATGAAGATCAGTGCCGGTGCGCGCGGGATCGGCTGATGTGCCTTGCCCGATTGGCCGCCATCCGACCCTACAGCGCGGTGGCGTGTAGTGCGGCGCCGGTCAAGGCAAGTAGCCTTCGACTCCATTTGTTTGCAATCGGCGTGTGCCCTGCCAGTGCGCGAATTCCGACGCAGACATTGGGCGGCCAAGCAGCCAGCCTTGCATCTCTTCGCACTGGTGCTGGCGCAAGAATGCAAGCTGATCCTGTGTTTCAACGCCTTCGGCCACGACCGTCAATTGCATGCCATGGGCCAGGGCGATGACGCTGCAGACGATGGCGTTGTGGACGGTATCGGCGGGCATGCCCGCGATGAACGATTGATCGATCTTCAAGATGTCGACGTTGAAGCGTTTCAAGTAGCCTAGTGACGAATGCCCGGTGCCAAAGTCGTCGATTGCCAACCCGACCCCGATCTGCTTGAGCGCCTGCATCACGGTCACGGCGCTGTCCATGTCATCAACGAGTGTGCTCTCGGTCAGTTCGAGCTGCAGCCGCTGCGGCGCCAGGCCGGTGTCGGCAAGAGCGCTTTGAATCTGCTCCACCAGGTCCTTCTGCCGAAACTGAGCCGCCGACAGGTTTACGGCAATCGTGCGCGGAGCAAGTCCTACGGCGTCCCAGGCCATCATTTGACCGCAGGCCTGTCGCAGCACCCAATCGCCCACGGGCACGATGAGTCCGACTTCTTCAAGAATGGGAACAAAGCGTTCGGGCCCCACTGCGGCTATGCCCGAAGGCGACCATCGCAACAGGGCCTCCACGCCGGTGACGACGCCGTCCAGCACCCTCGCCTTGGGCTGGAAGACCAGTGAAAACTCCTGGCGCTCCAGGGCCGGTCGCAAAGCCGTTTCAAGAGCATGCCGATCGTCGGCAGCTTCGAGCAACTCGAGGCTAAAGAAGCAGTAAGTGTTGCGGCCCTGTGACTTGGCCCGGTACATGGCCATGTCGGCCTGTTTCACCAGGCGGTCAATGTCGCCACCATCCGCCGGGTACATCGAGATTCCAATGCTGGTAGAGATGTACAGCTGTTCTTGGCCGACCTTGAACGGCAAGGCGATTCCGCTGAGTATCCGTCGCGCCACGGCCCGGGCGGCTTCCGTTTCCACAACATTGCGCACCAGAATGGTGAACTCGTCGCCACCGAGCCGAAACACGGCGCTATCGGTCATGTCTGGGCCACTTTGCACCAACGCGTCGCCCCGCCGCAGATAGTGGTTTAAGCGAATCGCGACCTGTTGAAGAAGCTGGTCACCCACTTCATGGCCAAGGCTGTCGTTGATGATCTTGAAGCGGTCGAGATCCAGGAACATGAGCGCGAAACCCAGCCCGCTGGCCTGTGCCTCATCGATGGCGCCTTGCAGCAGGTTTCGAAACATGGCCCGGTTCGGCAAGCCAGTCAAGCCGTCGAAGTTGGCGAGTTCGGCCAAGCGGCGTTCATGCTGGCGTTGCTCCGTGATATCGCGAATAATGGCCACCCATTGCTTCTGTTCCCCGGCCGTGGACGCCGTGACCGTGACGTCCAGCGAGAGTTTCGCGCCATCTGGCCCGGCACTATCCACTTCGCAAGAGCCGCAGCCTGGATCAAACCAGCGTTCAACCAGCAAGCCGTCCAGTTGCAAGTGATCTCCACCACCCAGCAGGCGCTGCGCGGACGGGTTGCTTGCGACAATGCGGCCCGCGTCGTCGAACATCAATATTCCTTCAACGGCGTGCTCGAAAACAACGCGCAAGTTCTCTTCGGCCTGCACGCGCGCGCGCGCCTGGGACTCCTCGCGTCGCACGGCCGCAATGGTGCTGCGCAGTGCCCGCAGCGGGAACGTCACCAAGGCCGCAAAGGTCGCTGCGCCCAACGACAGAGAGGCCAAGGCAATCAGCAGCGCGACGTTGACGATGGGCCGAGTTGATCGTTCGACCACCACTTCACCCACGGGACCATCAGTCCCGAGCAGGGCAGCGCTGCTGGTGATGACCGGCGGTTGCAGCGTTGGCCCGGTTTTCGAGACCACGCGACCAACGGCGTCTCGCACGAGGCGCTGCTCTGGCAGCGTGCCGGGTGCCAGGTCGGACTCGATCAGGCCCTCGATATCGCGCTGCCAGTTGCTGCCGGAGCGCAAGACCACCTGCGTCAGAAATGCCGCGTGTAGGCGGGCTGCAACCGCACTCTCGCGTGTTTCGGCTTGGTGGGACAAAAGGTAGTAGCCCACTGGCGGCGAAATCGCGATGAGCGCGGCGGCGCTGGCTGCGAACCCGATAATCCAGCGCTCGCCGCGAGACGCTACGCCCTGTTGCAGCTTGTGAACAGTAGCTTGCCCGTCGGGCGCTTCGCTGGGCGGCATGGTTCTTTCAGAGTCTGACGACCTTGACGCTGTTGTCGGTCAGTGGCGCTGCCACATAGCCGATGGCGTTGCGGTTGGTGGCCACCAAGCGCCGCATCTCGACCTCCATTGAGGTGATTCGTGGCGGCAGCCCCTTGCCGGTGAACACGTTCTGAGTCCATAGCGTGTGTACATTGGCCACGCTGCGGGCCAGCCACTGCTGGCTGAAAGCAGCCCGCGTCTCGTGCTCTGCAGGCAGGTCCAGAAGAAAGGCTGGCGAGCCGTCGGGCCACGCTCTGAGGACTCCGGTGTACAGGCGCTGCACCAAAGCTCGGTCCAATGGATGTGGGTTGGCCGGGTGCACGATGACCACCACCTCGGTGCCTTGTGAACGCACGGAAAATGCCGGCATCAGCACCATGCCAGTCAGCCAGGAGCGACGGCTCAGGCCCAGGCAGGGGCGGTGGCCGGTTGCGGGAGGCAGGGCGTGACGCATGTCAAAAAGCCCCGCTGTAGCTGACCGAGACCACTCTTCGGCTGCCCGCCGAGTAACCGCTTGATCCTTTGTCGCGGAAATCGTCGACTTGCAGCTTCCACACCCGCCCCGGTGCGGCGTCCCAGCGCAATACGACCGAGCTCATCTCATCGCCCTCCGCTGGCTCGGTTGGCTCGTTGGGTACCTGCCGGTAAGAAGAGTGGCCAAAAAGGAGAAGCAGGTTGCCAAAGCGGCGGCCAGCTTGGACACTCCATGACTTGTCCAGGCCGTACTCCTGGCGGCGGTCGCCGTACAGGCCCTCGGCGCTGAAGGTCCAGGGACCCGGCTCGTAGGAAACGGCCACAGTGGACATGCGCAGCTTCGCGCTCGGGTACAACACGGGCAGTTCACCGGGCGTGTTGACGACAAAGCTGCTGCGCGCCTTCAACGCAGCGGTGCGCAGCTTGACGTCACCCCACTGCGCTTCGAGCTCAAAGCCGCGGATTGCGCCCCAGCGGCTGTCGGTCTGGGTGCCATCGGTGTAGTACAAAGCCTCGTAGGGCGAGTCCTTCACCGTCTCGGAGCCAGCGTAGGCGTTGGCCAGCACAGCCACCGGTCCCAAGGTGCCGCGCCAGAGCAGATTGGCGCCGTTGTAATTCACGATGTCCCAACCATACAGTTGGGTTGGCGGCCGGACCCACGGGATGGCGACACCGACATCCTGCACTTCTGACTGCGACAGCAGCGGCAAGCGTTTGCGGCCTACTTGCGCGGTCCAGTTGCCGGAGATCTGGTACGAGCCGTAAAGCCACTCGAGGTTGACTTTGCCGTCGTGTGCACCGCGCGCCACAATCTGGCCGGTGGCCGACCAGCGGCCGTCGGAGGTGGCCACGCTGCCTTGCAGGCCCAGCTTGCTGTCGGCCAGAAAGCCGATGCGACCGTCTTCGTGGACGCCGCCTTGCGAGTACTCCGCAACGAAGCAGTTGCAGCGCAAACCCACAGCGCCGTCTTGCAAACGGATACGAACAGCCTTTGCGGCGCCCAGTGTGTAAAAGCCCTTGCCCGAGAATTCAAGCCCATCTGGTAGCAACGTCACATCGTCGGCGCGTGCGCAAGCACAGGCCGCCATCCACGCCACCATCGCCAGCAGCCTTTTGCCGGAGGCAGGTAGAACTGCAGAAGCGGGGTTCATCTTGGGCTTGCTAAGTATTGGGGTAGTTTGCGCGGCGGGATCGGCGCGTGTCAAGATACCTGACGTTAATTGTCGCTGATCGCCCCTGTCTGCCGCCTTACTCGTGCGGCAACCGTTGAACCAACCGGGGCGTCAACGCGCCAGCAGACGGGCGCCAGCCACTGGATAATGGGCCAATTGGGCCAAGGCGCGCGCCAGCGCACTGTCGGTGGCGGCGCTTCGACCAGGAGGCATCATCATGGTGAGCTACCGCGAGTTGGTGAAAAAAGTGGTGCCAGGCGCCGCGCGTTGGTCACAGGTTGCTCTGCTATCGATAGCAATGACGGTCCCGGCGCACGCCGCCGACTATGCCGGAGCGCTGTTTGACGCCCACTTGCACTTCAACCAGGAGGCCTGGGACGGTCAGACCGGACCCCACCCGCCAAGCGATGTGCTGGCGCGTATGCAGCGCAATGGTGTGCGGGCTATTGTCGCCAACTCGCGGCCCAATGATGGCACGCACTGGTTGGCCAACAGCGCGCAGACTCGCCAGGCTGGTGTCACCGTAGTGCCCTTCATCCGGCTGTACCGCAACCGAGCTGACTACAACAGTTGGTTTCGCGATGAGTCGATCTTCGCGATGGTGCAAGCCGAGTACGCCAAGGGCACCGCCAACGGCCCGTTCCGGGGCGTTGGCGAGTTCCACCTGTACGACAGCGCCAACGCCAATGGCGTGGTGGCCAAGAAGCTGATGGCCTTTGCCGAGGCCAAGAAGCTGGCGGTGCTGGCGCACGTGGACGACGTGGCCATTGATCTGTTGATGGCCAACACGCCATCGGGCGGGCAGCAGACGCGCCTGATCTGGGCGCACACCGGCATTGGCGGCTCATCGCTGGCGCGGGTTGATGCGTTGTTGGCCAAGTACCCGTTGCTGATGGGCGAACTGTCTTACCGCCCAGGCCTGACCTGTACCGATGCCGCGCAGCAAGAGCGACTGTGCCCCGAGTGGCGCGCGCTGCTGCTGAAGTACCCTCAACGTTTCCTGATTGGCTCGGACACCTGGGTCAACCAGCGTTGGCTCTACTATGACGCGCTGATGCAGGGCTACCGTGGCTGGCTGGGTGAGCTGCCGCCAGAAGTTGCCCACGCCATCGCCTGGGGCAATGGCGCGCGCTTGTTTGAATTGGCCCCGCCGACACCGCCTTGACTGGGGTGATGCACTGGCCGCCGCCCTCATGTCAGGCCGCCGTCTGCTGGCTGCGGCGGGGCAAGGTGCTTGCGCAGTCAGCGCAGCCGCAGGCGACTTGTTTTGCGTCGCCTCAATGCTCCATGTCAGGCTGGTACATGACCACGCGGTTGCGCCCGCCTTCCTTGGCGCGGTACAACGCCAAGTCGGCGCAGTGCGTGAGAGCCTGCAAGGTTTCTCCGTGAGCGGGATACACCGCCACGCCGACCGACATGGTGGCCTGGATTGACGTCGCGCCGAACACCGTGGCCTTCTCGGCGAAGCCAGTGCGCCACTGGTTCGCCCGCACCATGGCGATGTCGGCCGTCATGCCTGGCAGCAGCAGCAGGAACTCCTCACCACCATAGCGGCAGGGCACATCGGTGGCGCGGGCCTTTTCCAGCAGCAGTGCCGACAGCATCTTCAGCACTTCATCGCCGCCAGGGTGGCCATAGGTGTCGTTGACGCGCTTGAAGTGGTCCACGTCCATCATCATGACCACCATGTACTGGTTGTCGCGGTGGCAGCGCGCAATCTCGCGCTCGACGATGGTGTCCAGAAAGCGGCGGTTGTACAGCCCGGTGAGCGGGTCGCGGGTGGCTTGCTCCTGTAGTTTGGCTTGCAGCGCCTCGATATCGCTGAGCCGGTGCGTCAAAGTCTGCTCACTTTGACGCAAGTCCTCGCGCGTCTTGCGCAGTTGCAGGTTTCGGCTGTAGGCGGTAATGCCGATCGCGATCATGTAGACCGTATTGCCCAACAAGCACAGCAGGGTGACCGGCCAGTCGGTGGCGGGCGAAAGGCGCCAGCCAAAAGCAGCGATGGACACCAATACTCCGCTGGCAAAGGCAAGCTGCGACAGCAGCATGCCTTTTGTACCGCGGCTGATCGTAATGTTGAGAGTGCTGGCGATGTAGACCGTAAAGGAAATCCACAGCGGGAAGGCCAGCGTAGCGACGAGCCAGCCAAACAGCAGCGAGTCAATCACCAGGTTGTTGGCCTCTGCCTGTTCGGACTGCGGGGAACGATTGGCCCGCCAGTACATCACATGCGGGTAGAGCAACAAGTGCAGCGCGATGAGGCTCCACAGCACTGGACTGTATGCCTTGTCCCACCCATGCAGTGCAACGCTGGCAAACATGATTGCAAATGAGCCGGCACGCAGTCGGTAATTGGTCTTTACCGTCCAGTGCACGCCTTTGCTCACGGTTGCCGTCGCGTCGGGACTTTGCATTGGCCAATGTCTCCTTTAGGGGCATTCTAGCCAGCGCTGATGCGCCAACAGCGGTAGTAGTGCCACGACCGCGGCACCGCCGCGACCGGGTGTGAGGTCAGTGCGACTCCGCCCGCGGATCAAACGCGTCCTGCAGCCCGTCGCCCAGGAAGTTGACCGCGATCACCGTGATGAAGATCAAAAACCCTGGGTAGAAGGCCAACGCTGGCGCGCGAGAGATCAGCTCCTGCGCGTTGTTGAGCATGTTGCCCCAGCTTGGTGTCGGTGGCTGGATGCCCAGTCCGAGAAAACTCAGCGTGCTCTCCAGCAGAATGATCTGACCCACCGCCAGGCTCAGCGCCACGATGATCGGCGAGGTGGTGTTGGGCAACACGTGCACGCTCAGGATGTGGCGCGCGTTGGCGCCTTGCGTACGCGCGGCCAGCACGAACTCGCGCGTCATCAGGCTCAGGGTCGAGGCACGCACCAGCCGCGCCACGGTGGTCCATTCGACCAAGGCGATGATGATCACGATGCGCAGAAAATTGGCAGTGCCCGAGCGCACGAACTCCTGCGAGAAGCCGAGCTTTTGCAGGTCGATCGCGGCAAAAACAATCAGCAGCGGCAACAAGGGCAGGGAGATCACGCCGTCGGTCACGCGCATCAGCACCGCCTCGGTGCGGCCCCGGTAGTAGCCGGCCATCAGGCCGATCAAGGTGCCCAGCAGCGCGGCGCTGATGGCGCCAAACAAGCCCACCAGCAGTGAGATGCGACCGCCGTACATCAGGCGCGCCATCACGTCGCGCCCAGCCTCGTCCGTGCCCAACAGGTGCTGGGCTGACGGCGGGTCGAAGCGTTTGAGCAAGTTGGTGTCGTTGACGTTGACTCCCATCAGGCGCTCGTAGACGGGCGCGCTGGCGGCGAACAGCACCAGCAGCAGCAAGACGACGCCACCCAGCATGGCCACCCGGTTGCGCCGCAAGCGCCGCCAGCGCAATTGCCACACCGACTGGGGTTGGTCGGCGACGGCCATGGTGGCCACGGTGGTGGGGTCGGCGGCAAGTTCGGTTATGTCGGCCCCGGCCCCCCCCCCGGGCGGCGCCGTCAGCTTGATCCTTGGGTCGAGCCAGGCGTAGGCGATGTCGGCCACCAGGTTCGAGACCAGGGTGGCGGTGGTGGCAAAGAGCAGGCCCATCAGCGCCAGGTTGAAGTCGTTGCCCATGATCGCCTCGAAGATCAGTTTGCCCATGCCACGCTGGGCAAACATGGTTTCGGTAATCAATGCACCGCCCAACAAGGCGCCAAAACTCAGCGCCAGCACCGTCACCACGGGGATCAGGGCGTTGCGCAAGGCATGCTTAAAAACCACGCGAAGCGTACCGGCGCCCTTGGCGCGGGCGGTGCGGATGTAGTCCATGCGCAGCACCTCCACCATCGAGGCCCGGGTAAAGCGCGTGAAGCGACCGGCAAAGGCCGCGGTCAGCGTTAGCGTGGGCAGCACGTAGTACTTGGCCGTGTCGGCCAGCGAGCCATCTCCGCCAATAGTGAACATGCCGCTAGCCGGCAGCCAGCCCAGGCGCACCGCGAACAGGTAGATCAGCATCAAGGCCAGAAAGAACACCGGCACCGAGATGCCGGCAAAGGCCAATAGGTTGATGGTCCGGTCCATGATCGAGCCCTTGGTCATGGCCGCCGCAATGCCCAGCGTCAGCGCCACCGCGGTGAACACCACGAACGACAAGCCCACCAGCTTGCCGGTCTGGATCAGCGCCGGCACCATGATCACCAGCACCGGTTGCGAGTAGGTGCGCGAATAGCCGAAGTCCAGGGTCGCGGCGGCTTGCAGCCAGTGCCAGTAGCGCGTGGTCAGGGGTTGGTCCAGCCCGTACTGCGCGCGCAGGCGGGCCACATCCTGCGCCGTGTAGCCGGGGTTGGAGTTGACCATGATGTCGATCGGGTCACCCGGCATCAGACCAATCAGGCCGTAGATCAGGAACGACATCACCAGCAACACGATGGCGCTCTGGATTAGGCGCGAGACGATGAAACGCAACATGGTCTTGTTTCAATCCTTGAAGTGGCAGGCCACCAGTTGCTGCTCACGACCCGGCGCGGGCAGGAGCGAGGGCGCCTCGGTCTTGCAGATGGCTTGGGCTTTGGGGCAGCGCGGGTGAAAGGCGCAACCCGAAGGCGGATTGAGCGGGCTGGGCAGGTCACCCTGGATGGTGCGGCCCCGGCTGCGGCGCCCCTGGCCAATGCGCGGGATGGCCTCGATCAGCGCGCGGGTGTAGGGGTGGCTGGGTGAGTCGTACAGGTCGCCACGCGGCGCCACTTCAACCAGGCGGCCCAGGTACATCACCGCAACCCGGTCGGCCAAGTGGTGCACGGCGGCGAGATCGTGGCTGATGAACAGGTAGCTCAACTGCCGGCGTTCGCGCAGCTCGCTCATCAGGTTGAGAATCTGGCTCTGGATCGACACGTCCAGCGCCGACAGCGGCTCGTCGGCGACCATCAGCTCGGGCTCGGGGCCGAGTGCCCGCGCAATCGCGATGCGCTGGCGCTGGCCACCCGAGAACTGATGCGGATAACGGTTGAGCGCATCGACCGGCAAGCCGACCTGCGCAATCAGTTCGCGCGCGCGATCGGCGCGCTCCGACCGGTTACCAATGCCGTGAATCAGCAACGGCTCGGTGATGACGTCCGAGACCGGCAGACGTGGATTGAGCGACTCATACGGGTCTTGAAAGATCATCTGGATCGCGCGACGGGTCTTCTTGCGCTGCGCATCCGTCATGGCGTTCAGGTTCTCGCCCTTGAAAGAAATTGCACCGCGCGTGGCGGCGTACAAGCCAACGATGGCGCGTCCCAAGGTGGTCTTGCCACAACCGCTTTCGCCCACCAGCGCCAGTGTTTCTCCGGGCGTGATGGAGAAGCTGACATCCGAGACCGCCTGCAGCACCGGCGACGGCCCGCGCTGAAGCAGGGACTTGCGCGCCATCGGGAAGTGCACGGCAAGGTTGTCGACGGCCAGCAGCGGTGCAGTCGTGCTCATGCGTCCGCCCTGAAACACGCAACGTCATGGTTGGGACCCATCGAAACCAGTGGTGGCACGTGCTCGCGGCACTGTGTCACGACACGCGGGCACCGGTCGGCAAAACGGCAGCCAGGCGCCGGCGCCGCTAGATTGGGCATGCCGCCAGAGATGACCGGCAGGCGGGCCTGGCGCCGCGCGAGATTGGGCAGGGTCTGGATGAGGCCAACGGAATAGGGGTGGCGCGGCTGATCGAACAGCCGAGCCGCCGGGGCGCGCTCGACAATGCGTCCGGCGTACATGACGATGATGTCGTCGGCCAGCTCCGACACCACGCCCAGGTTGTGGCTGATGAACTGGATCGCCATGCCAATGCGGTCCTGCAACTCCAGCATCAGCTCCAGAATCTGCGCCTGTATGGTCACGTCCAGCGCGGTGGTGGGTTCATCGGCAATCAACAGACTGGGCCGACAGGCCAGCGCCATGGCGATCATGGCGCGTTGGCGCATGCCGCCCGAGAGTTGGTGCGGGTAGGCATCGGCGCGGGTGCGCGCGGAGGGGATGCCTACTTCGTCAAGCATGTCGATCGCGCGCTCGCGCGCCACCTTGGGTGCCAGGCCCTGGTGCAGCAGCAGTGTCTCGCCAATCTGCTCGCCGATCGGAATGACGGGGTTGAGCGCCGTCATCGGTTCCTGGAAGATCATGGCAATCCGGTCGCCACGCACGCGACGCCACTGCGCCTCATTCTGGGTGAAAAGGTCTTTATCCAGGAAATGCGCCGCTCCCGTCACCGCGGCGCTGCTCGGCAGCAGCCCCATCAAGGCCAGCGCAGTGGTGGACTTGCCGCAACCGCTTTCGCCCACCAGGCCTAGGGTCTTGCCGGGGCGAATCTGGTAGGACATGTCGTCAACGGCGCGCAACAGACCCTTGTCGGTCTTGAAGCCGATCGAGAGATGTTCAACGCGCAGCAGCGCGGTTTCGGCCGCGACCGGCGCGTCCGTGGCCAGCACGGTCACGTTAGCGAACGCCCCAGGTTTCCTGTCCGTAGTAATTCGATGGCAACTTGCCGGGGCGCACCACGCCGGTCAGCCACTTGGGAACCACGTAGACATCGGTGCGGAAGAACAGCGGTAGCACCGGCAGTTCTTCGGTGTAGATTTTCTGCATCTGCGCCCACAGCGGTTTGCGTTTGGCGGGGTCGAGTTCGCGCTGCACCTCGCCAATCAAGCGGTCCATGGTTGGATCGCTGAACTGGGAGTAGTTGGCGCCGCCATAGTTGTTCGCAGCGTTGGGTATGGCCGAGCTGGCCAGCGTGTTGGTCGGGGGCTCTTCGGGGTTGGAGCTCCAGGCCAGCTCCGCCAGCGCCGTGAACTGCTGCTTCTTCAATGTCTCGCCAAAGTAAGTGCGTGCCGGCACGTTCTTGATCACCGCCTCGACGCCAATTTGCTTCCACTGGTTTTGCAGCACTTGCTGAATCAGCTCGCGCAACTTGTTGCCAGCGGTGGTCATGTATTCGAGTGACAGGCGCTGCCCGGCGGCGTTAGCGCGGATGCCATCGGCGCCCGGTTTGAAGCCGGCTTGGTCCAGCAGCGCCTTGGCCTTGGCCTGGTCAAAGGGGTACTTGGTGACGTTGGGGTCGTAGCCGGCGTCCATCGGGTTGACCCAGCTATGGGCGACCGGGAACTTGCCATCCACCAACTGCTTGACCAGTGTCTCGCGGTCGATGCCCAGCAGCAGCGCTTGTCGCACGCGCTTGTCAGCAAGGAGCGGATTGCTGCGGTTGGTGTCGATGTGCTCGTAGACCAGGCCCAACGGAAACTCGAAGTGATATTTCTGCTGCATCGCCGGCTCTTTGGACATCGCCAGACCCTGGTCCATCGACAGACCCAGCACGCCCGAGATGAAGTCCACGTCGCCCGATCGCAAATTGGCCTCCAATGTGGCGGTGTTCTCGATCGTCTTGAGCGTCACGCGCTTGAAATGGGGTTTCTGCCCCCACCAATGCGGATTGGGCTCAAACACCATGAACGCGCCCGATTGCAACTGGGTCAGCTTGTATGGGCCATTCCACAGACCGGCGACCGTCGGATTGCGGCTGTAGTTGGTGTGCTTGTTGTAGTCGGCAGGTGTGCTCAGGCCCTTGACCACCGGCTCTTCCAGATGCGCTGGCAACAGCGCAAAGTCGAACATGTCGGCAAAGTCGTACTCGGCCTTGTTCATGTGCAGCACGTAGTTCTTGTCGTCGATCACCTCCACTTTGGTGATCTTCTGAAACAACGCGGGGCGCGCAAAGCCGCTCTCCGGTTTGCTGCCAACCGACCAGGTGAAGGCCACATCCTTGGTGGTGATCGGTGTACCGTCGCCCCACTTGGCCTGCGGCAGCAGGGTGAACTTGACCGTCAGCCCTTTCTTGCCGCCACCCAGGTCGACCAGCTTGGCGCGACCATTGGCTACCGTGGGGACCTCGGTACACAAAAAGCACTGCATTTGCCGGTCATCGTTGTAAGTTGCGATGGGGCGGTAGGCGAAACGCATGCCGTAGGTCTTGGCCACGGTGGGGTCAATGCCGGGGTGCAGGCTGGGGGGGTACTGCGACATGCCGATGACCAGCGTGTCTTTGGCAGCTTGTGACTGCGCCAGCATGGGCAAGGCCAGCGCGACAGCGCCGAGCAGGGTGATCAGGGATTTGTTCAATTGGGTGTCTCCAGAAAGTTGCGAAGCGCGCTTGCCTGCGGCTGTAGAGGTCGTGGAACTGTAACCAGTTGGGCACGCGACGCTGTAACGGGTTTTCCCTGAGTCCGCAGCAATGCCCGAAGTGTCCCCTGGCAGGATGGCGGCGCGCCTTCTGGTCGTCCCTTGCCTTTGTGAGAAAACTTGTGTGTTTGCAAGGCCGCAGCTCGGATTGCTCGCCCGTCGGCCGTCATTGCTGCGCCAGCTTGCTGCTGGCGGCCCCTGCAGCGCTGGCAACCATGGTGCGGGTGCCCACCGCTTTGGGCCCGGTTGATATTGAGCTATTTGACACGGCAGCACCGGCCACAGTGGCAAACTACTTGAGCTACGTGCGCAGCGGTGCCTACAACAACACTTTTTTTCACCGTAGCATTCGGAACTTCGTGGTGCAAGGGGGCGGCTACACCTGGACCGACGGCGCGGGCGGCCAACCGGTCAAGGTGCCTGCAGCGCCGCCGGTGGTCAACGAATTCAGTGCTGCGCGCTCCAATCTGCGCGGCACTGTCGCGATGGCCAAGCTGGGTGGCGATCCCAACAGCGCGACCAGCGAGTGGTTTGTCAATCTGGCCGACAACGCCGCGAATCTGGATAACCAGAACGGTGGCTTCACGGTGTTCGGTCGGGCATCGAGCTGCCCGCGGTCCAGAGCAGCTTGACCGCATTTTCAACTACCTTGAAGGCGGCTTTTCCGGGCTACCTCGCCAGCCCGGCCTCGGCGCCATCAGTGGCTACTCTTGGCTACTACGCCAAGACCGCTTCCTACGTCAAGGACGGCCAGCTCTCTTCTTGGCCCCCAACATCCGTCCGGACCTGTTCGATCTGGGCACGGTGGCCCAGTGTCTGGGGGCCCGCAGCGGCGGGTTATTGCGTCGTTTGCATCCGGTGTTGACCGATAACTTTGGGTCTCCCGGTGACGCATCGCCTGCAGGTTCAATGCTTCGAAGGGCGCGGTCGACAAGTCCGCCTGCCGTCCGCTGGGTTGTGCGACTGATGGCCGCTTGCAGGTGAGTCAGATGGAGTTGACCATCCTTATGCCTTGCCTGAACGAGGCGCAGACGCTGGCGGTCTGCATCGCCAAAGCGCAGCGTTTCCTGCAGCGGGCAGGCATTGACGGCGAGGTGCTGATCGCCGACAACGGAAGTGACGATGGCTCGCAGGCGCTGGCCCGTTCGCACGGCGCCAGGGTGGTCGACATTGCGACGCGAGGCTACGGCGCCGCGCTGATCGGCGGCATCGCCGCGGCGCGCGGGCGCTTCGTCATCATGGGCGACGCCGATGACAGCTATGACTTTTCGCGCCTGGACGAGTTCGTCGAGAAGCTTGGAAGCGGCGCCCATCTTGTCATGGGCAACCGGTTCCGCGGCGGCATCGCCGATGGCGCGATGCCGCCGCTGCACCGTTACCTGGGCAACCCGGTGCTCAGCGGTATTGGTCACCTGTTCTTTCCCAGCGCCATTCGTGACTTCCATTGTGGTTTGCGTGGCTTCGAGCGAGACGCCATCATGTCACTGGGACTGCGCGCCCCAGGCATGGAGTTCGCGAGCGAGATGGTCGTTCAAGCCACGGTTCATGGTTTGAAAGTGGTCGAGGTCCCGACCACGCTGTCGCCGGACGGCCGTAACCGGCCGCCCCACCTGCGCAGTTGGCGAGACGGCTGGCGGCACTTGCGCTTGTTGCTGCTGCTTTCGCCGCGATGGCTGTTCTTGTATCCCGGGTTGATGCTGGTCCTTTCTGGTGTCATTGGGCTGATCTGCCTGGTGCCGCAGCAACGCCACTTCGGAAACGTGGTGTTGGGCATTCACACCTTGCTGTTTGCCGGCGTGTCCACCGTATTGGGCGTGCAAGCCGCCAGCTTCGCCGTGTTTGCAAAGGTGTTCGCCATTCAGTCAGGTCTGTTGCCAGGCGACCCACGCATCGCTTGGTTGACTCGGCAGGCAACGTTGGAGCGCGCGCTGATCGGTGGGCTGATCTTGGCTGCGGCGGGTTTGTGTGGGGCTGTCCACGCGTTTATTCAGTGGGGGACCACCGGTTTTGGCCCACTCGGACCCGACACCACGATGCGGGTCGTGATCCCATCGGCCACCGCGATTCTGGTTGGCATGCAAATCGCGTTGTCGGGGTTCTTTCTGGCGGTCCTGCAATTGGGCCATCGACCATCGACTTGACGATGGCGATTGACTATTTCTCCCTCGGTCATCCGCTCGCACGCCTGCGTAGTCACTTTGCGTGGCGCGCCCGCGAAAGGATGCTGCAGCGCTTCTTGAGCCTCTATCAGCCCGGGCCCGGCACCAAGGTGCTCGATTTGGGTGTAACGCCCGACTTGACATTGCCCGAGTCGAATCACTTTGAGCAGCGTTACCCGTTTCCCGCAGCCGTGATGGCCGCCAGCATTGAAGACGTGGCGCCGTTGCGGCAACGGTTCCCGCTGGTCTCACTGGTGCGCATACTGCCCGGTCCGCTGCCTTTTGACGACGCGTCATTTGACCTCGTGTTCTGCTCGGCTGTGCTCGAACACGTGGGCGACGAGGAGCAGCAGCGTTGCTTCGTTGCCGAAGTCATGCGGGTGGGCAAGGCGTACTACCTGACGACACCGAACCGCTGGTTTCCGCTAGAGTTCCACACGTTGCTGCCCCTGCTGCATTGGTTGCCGCAGGCTTGGCACCAACGCCTGTTGCGGCGCATGGGCAAGGCCTTTTGGGCCAGCACGGACAACCTCAACTTGTTGTCGGCGAGTCGCTTGCGGCGCTTGTTTCCTCTGGCGCGCCAGCCGACTATCGAGTCGGTCCGCCTGTTTGGCTGGACCTCCAATTTGGTGGCGCACGGGCGTGTCTGAATTGCGCGCCTTTGGCCGATACCTGGCCGTGGCGACGGTGATCGGTGCCGTCACGGTAGGCCTCAGAGAGGGCCTGGGCGCCATGATGTCGAGCCTGCCTGGGCACTATGCATGGTCCATGATCCTGGCCTATGGCGTTGGCGTGTTATTGAGTTACTGGGCACAGGGGCGCCTCACGTTTGGCGCGTTGGGTCATCGGCCGAGTGGGCAAGGCTTGCGTGCGTTCTTTTCGGTGGCGTTGCTGTCGGCTGTGCTGACTGCACTGTTGGCGTATGCGCTGCGTTATGGGCTCTTGATTGAGCGAAAACTGCCGATGCTGGCCGCCCCATTGGCTTTCGCATCCGCAGCGCTGCTGGTGGCGCCGGTGTCGTTCCTGCTGGGGCGAGGCTTGGTGTTTGGCCAGCCGGCGCAGCCCGCAGCCAGAGGGGGCGCTGGGGATGGCCCATGGTGTTGGGGTGGTGGGCGCCCACGCCCCATCGGTTTTCTGCCGTGCGCTTGCGCATGAACACGGGGGGGGCGTACGACGACGCACTATTTCTGCGGCTGGCTCAGTACCTGACCCAGGGCGCCTGGCTCGGCCCCTACACGGCGACGACGTTGGTGAAAGGGCCCGGCTTTCCGCTGTGGCTGGCAGCCGTGCATGGTTTGCAGTTGCCGGTGGCGACCGCGGCGTCGCTGACCTACGGGGCAGCGTGTAGCGCGATCTTTGTCGCATTGCGACCGTGGATCGCTGGCGCGCGCCAACGTGTGCTGATTTTCGCCGCCCTGTTGGCGTGCCCGGCTGCACTGAGCGACTTTGCCGTGATGCGGGAGTTGATCTACCCCGCGCTCACGCTGCTGGTGACGGCTTGCGGGTTGGGTTTGGCGGCGCGAATGGACCGGACCGACACGTCTATCGGCCCCTGGTGTTGGGCGGCGGCGCTGGGTTTGTGCTCCGCGCTGTTTGTGTTGACTCGGGAGGAATGGATTTGGCTCTCGCCTATGGCGATTGCGCTGGTACTGTGGGGGTTAGAGCAGCATCGGCGCGGTGCGCTGGCGTGGCGCCCGCTGTGTGGCGTCTACGGATTCACCTGCTTGTTCGCGCTGTTGCCACTGTTGGTCGTGGCAAGCCTGAATCGCCACCATTACGGGGTGTTCTCGGTGTCGGAGTTCACCAGTCGGCCGTTTGTTTCCGCGTATGGTGCGCTGACCCGGGTGGACCACGCTGCGGCCCCACGCCAAGTGCCGGTGCCGCGCGAGACGTGGTCGCGCATTGCAGCGGTCAGTCCGTCGTTTGCGCTGGTGCACAACCACCTGCAGGGCCCCCTGGGAGACATCTGGCTCGGGCCCAGCGCCAAACTGTTGGGTCGGTTGATGGACGCCGACCCATCGGTGCGTAATTGGTTGAGTCGGCGCCTGCAAGTCGCGGTGCCAGCGGGCAATACCGGCGGCGCCGCCTTCCTGCAGGACCGTGCGGGCCGTGACGAGTTGTTTCGCCGCCAGATCGACTTGTTCTTTGGCGGCGCACACAATGCCCAGGCGTTTCTGTCGGGTGCAATGGAACGTGAGTCCGGTGGCGGATGGTTTGTCTGGATGTTGCGTGAAGCCGTCGTTGCCAGCGGCCAGCATGGCAGCGCCGCGGACGCCAATCGTTTCTACCAGCGATTGGCGGATGAGGTCAACGCCGCCTGCGACCAAGGGCGGCTGCAGTGCCAGGCGCGCCGCGACACGCTTAGGCCGGCGCTGCAGTGGCGAGATTGGTCTCCCTTTTGGACCAGTCTCGCGTATGCGATGGAGCAGCTCGTGTCGATGCCGGGGCACGCAGCGGACGGCGTTCTGCCACACCTCGGCGAGCCCGCTGCACTGGCCGAGGCTGAGTCCTTCTTGCACGACCGTTTGGCGGTATCCCGGTCGAGTCCCATGTCCGTGCCAGCCATCGCATGGTTGACAGTGGCCTATCGATATGCACTACCCTGGTTCGCGCTGGTGGCGGTTTTGGCTTGGCTTCGCGCATCGCCTTGGCCACAGCGTCGATGGGTAGAACCGCAGCGTCGTTTGTGGCTCGTCGGCGGCTTGTTGCTCGTTCTGGTGCTGGGGAGACTGGCTTTGTTGGCCTTGATCCACGTGACCGCCTGGCCCGCCGCAAACGATCTTCGCTATCTCGCGCCAGTGCAGCCACTGCTGGTCTTGTTCTCGGCGATGGGAGTGTTGCTGGCGTGGCCCGCGCGGCGGGACGGGCGTGACAAGCGCGCCATAGACGCTGCAGGTTCGGAGTGATCGAAGTTTCTCCAGCGAGTCATGTAGACCTCCCCCGCAACTTGGTGCTTTCGCACGAGCGACATGCTGCCCAGTGCCCCGATCTAGAATGCCCTCGGCGCGACCCGCGCCGCATAGGGGTGGTGTCATGACCGTGGTGTTTCTGCGCTGGCCAGCGCGTATCTTTCGATTTTTTTGGCGTCTATTGGACCTGGGGCGCCGGGTGTTGTTGAATCTGCTGCTGCTTGCCGTGGTCGCGATCCTGTTCGCCGCGTTCTTGGCCGGGCGGCCCAGTGCCCTGCAGGACAACACGACGCTGGTGCTCGATCTCAAGGGGCCCTTGGTCGAGCAGAAGTCCGGCAGCGCCGGTGGCAGTTTGATGGCGCAGTTGCGCGGTGAGAACAGTAGCGCGACCCGCCTGCGTGACGTCCTGCTGGTTTTGGACGCTGCCGCTGCCGACCCCAAGATTGGCCGCATATTGCTGGTGCCTGACGAGCTGGGTGCCGCTGGTCTGGCTACCTTGCGAGAGGTCGCTGCGGGCCTGGAGCGTTTCAAGGCCAGCGGCAAGCCGGTGTTGGCTTGGGGGGCTGGCTTTGACCAGCGCCAGTACTTTCTTGCGGCACACGCGAGCAAGGTGTTCCTTGATCCAATGGGTGCGGTGTTGCTCGAAGGCTTCGGTGGCTACCGCAACTACTACCTCGATGCCCTCAACAAACTGGGCGTCACGGCGCACGTGATTCGTGTTGGCACCTTCAAGAGTTTCGCCGAGCCGTACATCGCCAACGAGCCGTCCAGCGCTGCCGCCGAGGCCGACGCGTACCTCTACAACGGCTTGTGGAAGACCTATACCGATGCGGTGGAGCGCGCGCGCAAGTTGGGCGCCGGCAGCATCATGCAGGGTATTGATCAAGTGCCGGAGTCACTCAAGGCCGTCGGTGGCGATACTGCGAAGCTGGCACTGTCGGGCAAACTGGTCGATGCTTTGAAGACGCGCGATGACATACGTCGGCTGCTGATCGAACAAGGCGTCAAGGACGACGACGGCAAGAGCTTTCGGCAAGTCGGATTTGAAGACTATCTGCGTCGCCAGAAGCCAGTTCAGGGGGGAGATGCGGTCGGGGTCGTGGTGGCCGAGGGCGCCATCACTGATGGTGTGGCCACGATGGGCGGGGTGGGTGGCTTGTCCACCGCGGCGCTGGTTCGGCAAGCGCGTGAGGATGACAAAATCAAGGCCGTGGTGCTGCGGGTCAACTCACCTGGCGGCAGCGCCTATGGCTCGGAGCTGATCCGCCGCGAGCTGGAGCTGACCCGTGCCGCCGGCAAGCCGGTGGTGGTGTCCATGGGCAATGTGGCGGCTTCTGGTGGCTACTGGGTAGCCATGTCGGCCGACGAAGTGATGGCAGACGCCGCCACGGTGACCGGTTCGATCGGGGTGTTTGCCATGTTGCCCACGGCCGAGAAACTGATGGACAAGCTGGGCGTTCACAGCGGCGGGACCACCACCACCTGGTTGACCGGCGGCTACGATCCGCGCCGACCCCTGGAGCCGCGTTTTGCCGACGTGGTCCAGTCCAGCGTCAACCACATCTACGCCGACTTCACCACCAAGGCGGCGCTGGCCAGAAAGACCACGCCGCAAAAGATTGACGACGTGGCGCAGGGGCGCGTCTGGACCGGCCAGCAGGCCAAGGAGCGCGGCCTGGTTGACAGCGTTGGCAGCTACCGCGAGGCGATCGACGCTGCGGCCAAGCGTGCCAAGTTGGCGAAGGGTCACCGAGTGGCCTACATCGAGCGTGGGCCGTCGTCGCTGGATCGGATCATGAACCTGCTGCCCAGTGCGCTCGGCGACGCCTTGGTCGAGGCGATCGGCGCCCGCTTGCTGGGCGAGCCGCAGCCGCTGGCGCTGACCCGGCTGCCCTTGGGTGAGGTCGCGGCTGATCTGGGCTGGCTGGCCGAGGTCGCCAAACGCCGCAAACCATTCGAGGCCATGACACACTGCTTGTGCAGTGCGCCGTGAGCTTGTTTGGCGGCACGCGCGGGTTGAACACAGGGCGGCGTCACCTGCGGCGGGCCGCGGCCCCCCCCTCCTGGCGCTCAACACGCGCGGCTTAACCCCATTTCGACCGCCAGAGCGTACAAGCTGGTTTAAGGAGATTGAAGCCATGAGATTCTTCAACCGATTGTTGCTCGCGGGCCTGGTCGCAACCCTTGGCGGAGCCGCGCTGGCGGCGGCGCCCGAACCCGCGCGCAAGCCCACCTTGACGGCCTTTTCCAGTGAGGAGGAACTCTCCGCGCTGTTTCGGAAGTGGCGCGAAGAGAGCCAGCGGCGCCTCGAAGAGAGCCGACAGAAGCAGCTTGCTGCCAAGATGGACCAAAACGTGTCCAGCCTTGCCGCCCCCGCCCCGGCGGCGCCGGCCGCTGCCAAGGCCGAAGCAGGCGCCGCCGCCGAGTCGGTGACCAACACCCAAACCGCCGGGGTGGACGAAGGCGGCATTGTCAAGCTGCATGGCAAGCACCTGGTGGTGCTGCGCCGTGGGCGGCTGTTCACGGTCGCGGTGGGTGACGCGCAGTTAAAACCGGTCGCCGCCATCGACGCCTTTGGGCCGGACACGCAGCCAGGCGGAGCCTGGTACGACGAAATGCTGATTTACGCAAACACCGTGGTGGTGATCGGCTACAGCTACGCCGGTGGCGGCACCGAAGTGGGGCTGTTCGACATCGACGCAATCGGCGGTTTGCGCTACCGCGCCACCTACCATTTGCGCTCCAACGACTACTACTCGTCGCGCAACTATGCCAGTCGCTTGATCGGCAGCAAGCTGATTTTCTATACGCCCCTCTATGTCAATCCAAGGGTGGCCGATCCGTTTACCAGCTTTCCGGCCATGCGGCCGTGGCGTGGTCAGGGCGCCAGTGGCGAGTTTCGCCGTATCGCGCCGGCCACGCGGATCTTCCGCACCGACGACGAGTTGGACCCGTGGGGTGGTCTGGCGCTGCACAGCGTGACGGTTTGTGACTTGGCCAAGGCGGACATGGACTGCCAGGCCACCGCGGTACTGGGGCCGTCCGGACGCGTGTTTTATGTGTCGGGGCAATCGGTGTACGTCTGGACCAGCGCATCCCGTCAGGAGCGCAGCCTGCACCGTGGCGCCTCGGCGGTGTTTCGCATTCCGCTCGACGGCAGCGCGCCATCGGCCTTGAAGACCCATGGCAGTCCGGTTGATCAGTTCTCTTTTTTGGAGAGCGAGGACGGCCACCTCAACGTGCTGCTGCGTGCGAGTGGCCGTGGCGATGCGATGTGGGCGGCCGAAAACACAGCCGGCGACATGGCGCTGCTGCGTGTGCCGCTGGACAGCTTTGGTGATGGCCGTGACAGCGCACCGCCCGAGCGCTACCGTCGCTTGCCCAATGTGACGGGTTACACGCTGCAAAACCGCTACGTCGGCCCCTACCTCTTGTACGGTGCGGGCGCCAGTTGGGGGCGTCCCGACAAACGCAGCGAAGCGCCCTTGTACGCGCTGCGTTGGGCCGACAACGGGGCGACGGCCCAGACCCTGTCGCTGACCCATGCGGTGGACCGGATCGAGGCACTCGGCCAGCACGCCTTGGTGGTGGGCGCCAGCGGGCCTGATCTTCACTTCTCGAGCATTCGCCTGGGTGACAGTGCCAGCATCGCATCGCGCTATGTGCGGGCCGACGCGGCGCAGGGTGAAACACGCAGCCATGGCTTCTTCTACAAGCCGCAAGCCGCGACGGATGGCTTGCTGGGCCTGCCGGTGCGCGGTGGGGGCGAGCCGGGCGTGCGGCAGTTGCGCGAGCCCTCGGCGGCGGTGGTGTTCCTCAAGAACACCGGCCTCAAACTCTCGGAGATGGGGGCCTTGGATGCGACGTCCGGCACCAGCCAAAACGATGGCTGCCGGGCATCCTGCGTTGACTGGTACGGCAACTCGCGACCGCTGTTCCTGGGCGGGCGGGTGTTTGCGCTGATGGGTTATGAGCTGGTCGAGGGGGCGGTGGAGACGATCGGGCGCGGCGCCATCATTCGCGAGACGCGCCGCATCAACTTCTCGCCGCGAGCGTCCATGATGGCGCGCTAAGGCCGGCGTCGGGCGCCAGCGCGTTGGTGGCAAACTAGCCCCATGCCCAACACCGCCGACATCCGTATTCGCAGCGTTCGCCCGCTGATCTCGCCCGCCATTCTGGAGGAAGAGCTGCCCCTGTCCGAGGCTGGCTCGGGCAGCGTGCAGCGTGCCCGGCGCGAGGTGGCCAAAATCATCCTGGGGCAAGACGATCGCTTGCTCGCGGTGGTGGGGCCGTGCTCGGTGCATGACCCCGAGGCTGCGCTGGCCTACGCGCACAAGCTCGCACCACTGGCTGCCCGGCTGGCGCCGGATTTGCTGGTGGTGATGCGGGTCTACTTCGAAAAGCCCCGCACCGTGGTCGGATGGAAGGGCCTGATCAACGACCCCGGACTCGACGGCAGCTTTCAGATCAACCGGGGGCTGCGTCTGGCGCGCAAGCTGCTGCTCGATGTCACGGCGCTGGGCCTTCCGATCGCCACCGAGTTTCTCGACACCACGCTGGGGCAGTATTACGCCGATCTGATTTCATGGGGCGCCATCGGTGCGCGCACCACCGAGAGCCAGGTGCACCGTGAGCTGGCTTCCGGCCTGTCGATGCCGGTGGGTTTCAAGAACCGCACCGACGGTGACCTGCAGGTGGCGGTGGACGCCATCCTGTCGGCCCGGCACCCGCACTCCTTTCCGTCGCTGACCCATGAAGGCGCGCCGGCAGTGCTGACCACCTCGGGCAACGAGCATGGTCATCTGGTGCTGCGCGGTGGTAGCCGCACCGGCCCGAACTTCAACGCGGCACACATCGGCGAAGCGGCCGACCTGCTGCGCAACGCCGGTGCGCCCGAAGCGATTCTGGTTGACTGCAGCCACGCCAACAGCGGCAAGCGCTTTGATCGGCAACCCCAGGTGGCACAGGCTGTGGCAGAGCAGATTGGCGCCGGGCAGCGCGCCATCATCGGCGTGATGCTGGAGAGCCACCTGGTCGCGGGTGCCCAGACCGTGGTGCCTGGCCAGCCGCTTGTCTATGGGCAGAGCATCACCGATGGCTGCCTGGCGTTTGATGAGACGGTTCCGGTGTTGGAGGCATTGGCAGCCGCTGTGCGGCGCCGAGCCAACCCCCAATAGTCAGGTCGGACTACTCCACCGCAGCATCGCCGCAGATCATGTCGCTTCCCGGCAAGAACGCGCTCACCAACGCCTTCATCTCGGCCCTGCTGGCCTGGACGCTTGGTCTTGGCGTGATGTGGACCCCACTGTGGCATGCCATGGAGACACCCGTCTTCGACGCATTGACCGTGGCCACTGCGCCGAAACGCTCGGTGTTGCCGATCGCCATTGTTGGGATTGACGAGGCGTCATTTACCCAACTTGGCAAGCGTTGGCCGTGGTCGCGGGAGATGCATGCACGCCTGATCGACCGGTTGGCGCAAGCCGGTGCGAGTGTGATTGCGTTTGACATCGTTCTGGCCGAGCGCGGCGAAGACGGGGGCGACCAAGCCATGGCGCAAGCGATCTCGCGAGCGGGCAACGTTGTGCTGTCGGCCGACCACACCTACACTGAAACCGCCAGCACGAAGCAGTGGATTTGGGTCGATCCAATCATCGAATTCACTTCAGCTGGAGCCGTCAGCGGATTGGCCACCACGCCGCTAGACCCCGACGACCGGGTGCGCACTTTTCCGCAGTACGACGATGCGTTTTGGCGGCAGGCGATCCGTGCCCTCATCAAGTCGCGGCCGGGCAGTGTGCCCGAACCTTATGTTGCCCCTGGCGCCATGCTGCGGCATTTGGGGCCGACGCATACTTTTCCGTACTTTTCGTACCACCAGGTGCTCAACGGCGATCTCAGCATTGCACCGGATGCGTTTGCGGACCAGTTGGTGTTGGTTGGATTTGATCTGCGTACGAGCCCAGAGGCCGGTCGGCAACGGGATCTGTTTGCGACACCCTTCATCGGTACGTCGAGGCTGTATACGCCCGGCGTGGAGTTGCAAGCGACCCTCATTGAAAACGCCCTGATGGGTCAGGCGATCGAACCGGTTCCAATGTGGCAGAACATGGCCTTGCTCACGGTGGCTCTCTTGCTCGCTTGGCCAGCTTTGGTCTACTGGAGCCCGGTTCGATCGGTCCTGCTGGTCGGCAGCATCGGCGCGGCAGTCGTGGCCCTGTCGGTCTGGCTGTTTGTCTCGTACAACCTGTGGTTGACCACCACTGCGCCGGTGCTGTCGTTGGGCCTCGCGTTCATCAGCACCGGGACGGGCTCATACTGGATCGAGCGTCGCCGTGCCACCCAAATCCGCTCCGCTTTTGAGAAATATGTTTCCAGCGAGGTGGTTGGTGACATCGTGGCGCACCCGGAGCGGTTGACGCTGGGAGGTGAAAGGCGCGAACTCACTTTGTTGTTTTCAGACCTGGCGGGTTTTACCTCGATGTCCGAGAAACTCTCACCCGAAGCCGTAGCTGACGTCATCAACCTCTATCTCAACGAAGCCACCAAGATCATCATGAGCCACGGTGGCACAGTGGACAAGTTCATTGGTGACGCAGTGATGGCATTCTGGGGTGCGCCTCTGGCTGACCCGCAGCACGCCTTACACGGGACACGCGCGGCCATCGCCATGCAGCAAATGATGGACCGGCTGCAGCCCCAGTTCAAGGCCTTTGGCAGTGACGAACTCAAGCTGCGCATCGGCTTGCATTCAGGCCCGGCGGTGGTCGGCAACATGGGCTCGGATCTGCGTTTTACCTATACCGCATTGGGCGACACCGTTAATCTGGCGGCGCGTCTGGAAGGGGTCAACAAAGCGTACGGCACCAGGATTCTGTTGACGGGTGACACCGCCACGCAATTCGGTCCCGCGGTGACGCTGCGCCCGGTGGACCGGGTGCGGGTAAAGGGCAAGGACATCCCGGTGGACATCTTCACGCCCTGCGATGATCCTGCCCTGATCGAAGCCACGCAACACGCGCTGGACGCTTACCGCGCGCAGGATTGGCCGCGCGCGACCGAGGCTTGGGCCACCGTGCGCAAACTGTGCCCTGATGACACTGTTGCGGCCGTGTTTGAAGCCAGGATCGCGCAAGTGAGCCAGTTGGACAAGCAGGCCAGCTGGGATGGCTCTGTGGCTTTGGATAAATTGTGAGACTTGCGGGACAGACCGGAGCGCTGCGACGCTCTGTCCCCAACTGACCAGGGGTGTTCTAGCGGGACAGACCGCAGCGTCGCGGTGCTCTGTCCCCAACTGATCAGGGGTGTTCTTGCGGGACAGACCGGAGCGTTGCGACGCTGTTTCCTCAGCCGTCTAGAAGCGGTAACTGTAGCGCACCACCAGGTGCGGATCAGGCTGGTTGCCGGCTTGTTTTCGCGTTAAGAGGTTGTCCAGAATGGCTTGCAGGCCGTGGTGCTTGCTTGCATCTTCCCAATAGCCGGTTAACCCAAACGCCCAGCCCGCCGAGATCGGCTCCTGGTTGGTGTCATCGCGGAAACGCCCAGTACGGAAGGTGGCGCTGGTGCCCAGCAACCACCCGCCCGCCAGGGCCCATTGGCTGGTGAACTGGGCGTAGTGGCGCGGGATGTAGGGTATCTTCAGCCCCTTACCGGCGCCCTGCTGGCGCGCGTTGCGAGCAAGGTAACGCACAGCGATGGTCTGGTTGCGACCGATCAGGTGGTTGAGTGCCAGGCCCAGCGAGTCGACCCGCCCCAGGGCAAAGTCGGGTGTTTCTTCCAGATCGCTGCGCGCGGTGAACACCTCGGTGCGGTTGCGCAGGTTCTCCAATTGCGACAACTCAAAACCCGCCACCGGTGACGGGAAGGCACTGCGCGGGTTATCCACTCGCTCGTGGTCTGCAAAGACTTGCACAAAGCTGCTGGACCCCAGCTCCCCGTCGAACTGGACGCGCGTGCGTTGGTACAAACCCCCAGCGGACACCAGGCGGTCGTTGAGCGCAATGCCCACCGTGTCGATCGGGCTCAAGCTGCCTGCCGAGCCGGGGCGCCGCCAGCGCTGGCTGACCAATCGAAGGGTCTGGAGCGGGGCAAGTTGCCACTGCAGACCAAAACGAGGGTTCAGTTCGGTGTAATGGAACACGGTTGTGGCATCGGAGGAGCGCTGATCGGCCAGACCCGACGAATCGAAAGCGAACCCCGAGACACGCTGGTCAACGATGGTCGTCTTGCTGCGCTGCGAAGCGAGGTCGATCTGCAGGTCAAATGCCCCTGCGCGTCGGTACTTGACGGACACGTAGCCATCTGTTGACTTCGCCGCAGACTCCTGCGCCGCCCCAAAAACCACTGGGATCACTCGGTTGCCGCTCAATCCCGGGAAGGCTTCAACCAAACTACCGGTTCGGTCAAGTCTGGCCTGCTCCAGACCCCAGGTCCACAGAGTGTCGTCGGTGCTGAAAGCATGGCGAAACTGGATGTCCTTGGTTTTGATCGCCGACTCTAGCGACTCCAGCAAGCCGGTGGCCAGAATGCTGGGCGATTGGTGCAACGTTCGCAACACTTGAACTGTTTCCTCCGACACCAGTTCTCCTGACATAAGCACACGCTGGCGACCGCTGCCAGCTTTAAGCCACACCTGATTGTCGGGCGTGCATTTGAAATTCGTACCCAGGTCAACCCGCTTGTCGGTCAGCCGGATTGGGTCGTTGGGCAGGCTGGGCGTGCGCACCGTGCCACGAATATCGGCGTCGGTGGCAAAACCGAATAGCCCGAGGTCGTAGCGGGGCTTGCTGCCCAGGCCGATGATCAGGTTGCGGCCGTGAGCCTGGCTGCCGTCTTGTAGAGCGCTGGCGCCTGCCAAATCAACGCTGGCGAAATAGGCGAGGGGGGCCGGACTCGCTGTCAAGCCGTTGACGGCCCCGATCAATCCGATCTGGCGCCAGTCGTCGCTTTCCAGGTAGGCATCTACGCGCCCATAGTGCCCAGGCTTGCTGACTAATGTCGAATGGCGGTTGGAGGCGCCAAAGGCAGTCGGCTCAGTTAGGAAACCCTTGAACAACTCCGAGTTCTTATTGAACTCGCCGGTTTGCCGGTCGGCCAGAAACAAGTGGCTGCCGCCCCAATAGGGTGAATACGCGAGCCCCGCGTAGTAACCGGCCCACTCTTCCATGCCAAAGTTTGCCAGCGAGGTGCCCAGGTTGGCGCTGCCTTTCTGATCGCTGGCCAATTGATTGAGCGACTTCAGGTAGGGTATGTTGGCTTGGGCGCGGCGTGCCGACTGCACCGCGTTGCCCAACTGCAGGGCGTCCTCATGCACCACACTCTCGATCAAGTGTGGGGCCGGGTCGCGTGGGTCCAGTTGTGCGGCGCGTTCAAACGCTTCGATGGCACGCTGGCGCTCGCCCAACTGGTAAAACGCAATGCCGCTGTAGACCCAGGCGCGTGCATAACGTGGCTCTATCAGGCCAGCTTTCATGAAACTGTTCAAAGCTTCGCTGGCTTGACCGACGTGCAACTGACTAATGCCACGGGCGGTGAGCGCCACGTAGTTGGCCGGTTCTCGGGCCAGCAACTCGTCCAACAGTTGATGGGCGGCCGCGGTGTTGCCGGCGAACGCCTCGGCAGCGGCTAGTTCGGCGCTGGCCCTGGACAGGGTCGGATCAAGCCTGAGCGCCTGACCCAGCAACTGGCGCGCGGCACGGGTGTTTTCGCGCTCGGACTCAATCAAACCCAGTCCAAGCCAGGCCTGCGCTTGCTTCGGCTGCGCACCTACCACCTTTGACAGCGCCTGCCGTGCCTGATTGGCCTGACCTTGCACAATGGCCAGCTCGCCCTGCGCCAGCAGCAACCCTCCGTGCTGCGGGAAGTGTGTCAATGCTGTTGAGATTAAAGACTGCGCGGCGTCGGCCTGGTCGTTGCGCGCCAAGGCTGCAGCCAACAGTGCCGTGGCCCGGGGATCACCCTTGCCGGCATCGGCGTGGCGCGACAACGCATCGATTGCGCGTTGAACCTCACCCTGGTGCAGCAGCAGGTCAGCCAGCAAAATGGCAGCCATCGGGTCCTGGTTGTACAGGGGGGTAAGCGTGGTGACGGCCTCGCTGTAGTCACCCGCCAGAATGCCGCGTACGGGCGCGGCCCAGCGCGCGGCATCGGTGCCCAGCCAGCGCTGCGGATCAGGCTTCCACGATGACACCCATTGCACGCGGTTCTGCGGGCGCACCAACAAGAGCTTGGTCGGCGCTTTGCCAACCTCGGCCACGGCCGCCTCACCTTTGCCAACGGAAATAGCGCCTAAGTCATTGGCCATTTCAACCGTGCCCGATAGCACGATCAATTGGGTTTGACCGTTGGGGAGAATCTCAACTTCCCAATCGGTCCCGCGAATCGACATCGTGGCCGATGCGGTTTCCATGGTCAGTTTCGGCTTGGGCGCGTTGCCATCAGTGGACGCCGTTTGTGGTCGTGCCTGGCTCCAGGCGCGACCGGAGTTGAGCCTTACCGCCGTCGCGGCTGCGTCCGCGCTGGACTTGATTTGTAGCTGGCTGTTCTGGTTGAGCCGGATCTGGGTACGGTCAGCCATCAACAAGCCCATTTGGCTGTTGGCCAGGGTTCGTACGAACGAACCCGGGCCGGCTGTTTGGTTAACCGCTGCAGGCACCCACGCTGCCTCGGGGGAGGCACGCCGGTCGCCGCGGCCCTCGAGCATGACGATCTGGGCCTGTGTTGGCTGAGCCAGCGCCGAGGTTTGGCCCACCAGTGATGCCAGGACCAGCATTATTGCGAACGCAGGACCGAATACGCTCAGAGCGTGGGCGGAGGGGGCGTAGCGGACGGGTGTTCATTGCGCAAGCCTCAGGAATCCGAGCGGTTTGGCCCGTTCGGCTGTCGAAAATGATCGTCACGGAGTATATTGCGAGTGTCTCCCCAAGTGCCAATTTGGGCGAGATCCGGAGTGACCTTTGACCGGTTTACTGGAACATTGCCATGACGATTGCCTCTGTGATTGACGAGCCCTCCGACGAGTCGCTGGTCTATGGTGTCAAGTGGGGCGGCGGACCGCCTGGTACCCCTGCTCATCTGAGTTACAGCTTTCCGACAGCGGGCGCACAGTGGGATTACAGTCAGGCCTACAGCAACCCGGGAGAGCCAACGCAAGGATTCCTGCCCTTGTCAGCCTCCCGCGACCAGCAGGCCGTGGCAGCCGTTTTGGCTAATTGGTCATCGGTGGCGGGCTTGAGCTTTCGGTGGGTGGATGACGCGCTGGGCGGCGGTGGTGATATCCGTGTGGCCTACACCACCTGGCATTTGGGGCCTTATCAATTGGGTGCTGCGTACCTCCCCAATGCCAGCGACAACTCCGGCGATGTCTGGCTTAACGCCGCTTTGCGCACGACCGCGCTGGCCGTTTGGGCGCCGGGCACGATTGCCTACTACACCCTGTTGCATGAAGTCGGCCACGCCTTGGGACTCAAGCACCCCAACACACCGTCCGACTACTCGGCCAACACCTTGTCGACGCTGGACGACTCGGTCTTCAATACCGTCATGAGCAGCTACGTCTGGCCGGGTGTTGTGGCGTCGGTGACCGGCAACATCGACCGCTTTCCCAGCACGCCGATGTCACTCGACATTGATGCCCTGCAGTTCTTGTACGGGCCCAACACCAGTGTGAACGCCGGCGACGACCTTTATCAGTTTGAGGGTACTGGCAAGTACTTGCAGACTCTCTATGACGCCGGTGGGATCGACACCATCGAGTTCAATGGCGCGATCGGCGGGGAAATCGATTTGCGCGCCGGACACTGGAGCCAGTTGGGGCTGGCGGTGCAGATCAATGGTGGCCAGATTCAAAATCCGGACACGGTTCGCATCTATCATGAGTCGCTCATTGAAAACGCCACTGGAGGCGACGGCGCGGATCACTTGATAGGCAACGACAGCAACAACCGGTTGGCGGGCCGTGGCGGCGACGACACTTTGATCGGTGGCGCAGGCGCCGACTCCTTGCAGGGAGGATGGGGCGCAGACACCTTTGTGCTGGATGTCCATGGCGCCTACACGATTGAAGATTTCAGCGTGCGGGACCGGGACCGCTTGGATCTGGCTCCGGTGGTGCGGCAGTTTACCGGCGTGGCGGCCGGCGCCAATCCGTTTGACACCGGGCACCTGTTATTGGCACAGGTCGACCAAGATACCTGGTTGTGGGCCGATCTGGACGGCGTCAACTCAGGTGCCGCGCCCCATGCCCTGGCGCGATTGCTCAACACCCAGGCGCTGACGGTGACCGCCGAGAGTTTTGCGCAGGCCTTCGCGCCCAACGCTGCAATGGTCGCACCGGCTGGGTTCGTGGTGACGGGCTTCTTGATCATTGGCACCACTGGTGACGATGTGCTGCAGGGCGGTCCGCTGAACGATTCCATCCAGGCCAAGGACGGAAACGACTTTCTGTACGGGGATGCTGGCAACGATTTGCTCAACGGTGGCAATGGCGCAGACGAAATCTACGGTGGCAGTGGCACCGACACTGCCACGTACGCTGGCCTGTCGACGGATTACGTGATCAGCTCCAGTGTCAGCTCCACCACCGTCACCAAGATTGCCGGCGGCGAAGTCGACGTGCTGCGCGAAGTGGAATTGATCGAGTTCACAAACACGACCATCACCATCACGACCAACGTGGGTGGAGTCTTCACCGGCACCTCGGCAAGCGAGGGTTTTGGCGGTACCGAGTTCGATGACCAGATGTTTGGGCTGGGGGGCAACGACACCCTTACCGCACTGGGTGGTGATGACTACATTGACGGTGGCTCGGGTTCCGACACCCTGATTGGGGGTATGGGTAACGATACGTATGTGGTCGACAGCGCATCGGACGTGATCGTCGAGGCTGCTGGGGCTGGTAGCGGCGACAAGGTTATTGTGCAGTTCGACAACTATGTTCTGCCGGCCGAATTGGAGTACCTGGACTTATCGACCGGCGCATTTGTCGTCACTGGCAATGCCAAAAACAACCTCATTCGCGGCAACGACAACAGCAACCAGATTGACGGCGGGCTCGGCTCGGACCGGATGGAGGGAGGTCGGGGCGCGGACACCTACTACGTGGACAGCAGTGGCGACGTCGTGGTCGAAGCGGACAACGTCGCCGTCGGCGTGGGCGTGGGACCCCTGCTGACGCTCGATTTGGGTAGCACTATTGACAAGGTGATCTCCCGTGTCAGCGCCACTTTGGGTCAGTTTGTTGAACAACTTGAACTGGTCAATGGCGCCGGGCAACTTAGCGGCACGGGCAATGAGCTTGACAATCTGATCACGGGCAATGCCGAGAACAATGCCATTACCGGTCTTGGCGGCAATGATACCCTCAACGGTGGTGACGGCGACGATACGCTCAACGGTGGAAGTGGCAATGACACGATCGACGGCGGCGACCGGCTCGACACCGTGGTGTATTCGGGCGTGCGGGCCAACTATGTGGTCACGCTCAACGAGGCCACGGCGACTTACACCGTGGTGTCGGCGGCTGAGGGCAGCGACACGGTCAAGAACGTCGAGAAGTTTCAGTTTTCTGATGGCGTGGTATTGGCCACCAATGTGTTGATCCCGGCCACGCCACCGAGCCCGCCTAGTGGCACGGTCACTGTCAGCGGCAGTGCTTTGCAAGGGCAAGTCCTGGCTGCCGCCACGCAGGCCCTGGCGGACGCCAACGGCCTGGGCCCATTCAGCTACCAATGGTTGCGCGCCGGCACGGCAATTGGCGGTGCCACGGCCAGCACTTACACCTTGTCACAGACAGATGTTGGCGCGGTGCTCAGTGTTCGGGTCAGCTACGTCGACGGCGGTGGCACCGCCGAGAGCGTCACTTCAGCGGCGACGTCCGCAGTGGGCAACGTCAATGACGCGCCCAGCGGATCCGTGATTGTGCTCGGCACGGGCAGCCAGGGTTCAACGCTCAGTGCTTCGGTCACGACGCTGGCCGACCTAGATGGACTTGGGCCTTGACCTACCAGTGGCTACGCGCGGGTTTGGCCATTGCTGGTGCAACCGGCAGCACCTATGTGGTCAGGGCCGACGTGGGGTCGCTGATGTCGCTGCGATCAGCTACACCGATGGCTTTGGCGCGTCGAGTCGGTGCTCTCCAGCGCGCTGGTGGTTTGCCCGGACAGCACCGCGCCCGTGGCTACCACCTCTCGCCAGTGGATGAGGCTGCGACTGGTCGCGACCGGGGCCAACATCGCGATTACCTTCAACGAAGCCGCTGCAACGGGCAGCGGCAAGATCTTGTTCAAGACCGCAGCCGGCACCGTGGTCGAAACCTTTTCTGCCGGTAGCAGCCGCGTCACCGTCGATGGCGCCAGACTGGTGGTCGATCCAAGTGCCGATCTGGCCTTCGGCACCGGCTATCTGCTCGAACTGGCGTCGGATGCGGTCAAAGACCTTGTGGGTAACCCATCGGCCGCGGTGAGCAACTACAACTTCACGACGGGTAGCAGCGGCAGCACCACCGGCGGTGGCGCCGGCAACGACTCGTTGACAGGCGACTCCGGCAATGACGCCTTGTTTGGGCAGGGCGGCAACGACGTTTTGGCGGGCGGTGGCGGCAACGACATCCTCGAGTGGCAGTGGCATCGGCATGCCGCCACCTTCAGTGGTGTGCGCGCGGCTATGGGTTGTCCAGCGCCGCTGGCGTGGTCTCGGCGAACAATGGCTCGGGTCCGGGGATCTGGACACCTTGGTGGCGGTCGAACGCTTGCAGTTTTCCGACACCAAAGTTGCGATGATGGCCCCCGGTGGCCGCCTGTGCAGCCGGAGGCCGGGCCGCCTTGCCGATGGCCGGTTGGGCCCAAGCACGACGCCCGGCCCCCCGCCCTTGGATATGGCACCGGCACGGCGACTGGCGACACGCTCAACGGCGGCGCGGATGACGACACACTCAATGGCCTGGCCGGTGATGACGTCCTGTACGGCAACGGCGGCAACGACACCTTGAACGGAGGTGACGGCAACGATCAGCTCTTTGGCGGCCCGGGGCAACGAGGGGGGGCGGTGGGGCCGGGGTTTGGACCCCCCCCGCAGCACCGGCGGGGGCGCCCCCCACCGCGAACCGGGCGCGGGGCACCAAAAGGCGGCGCCGATGGGGACCAGTCCCTCCCGACCCACGGGGCTGAGGGGGTGGTCGGCTCGGCCTTTGATGACACCCTGGTCGGCGGCGCCAACAACGACTTCATCGAAGGTGGTCTGGGCAATGACCGTCTGGACGGTGGGCTCGGTGTCGATTACCTGGGTCATCAGTTGGCGCTCGGCGCCGTCACGGTCAATCTGGCGTTGGGCCCACCCCCGCGCGGGCAGCGACGTGCCCGGTCCATTTTCGAAAACGTCGGCGGTTTCACCGTTCAATGATTTGCTGACCGGTAGCGCCGGCAACCCCCCGGGGGGGCGGGGGGGGGGCGGCCCGCCTGACGGCGGGGGGGGGGGCGACGGCCGCAGCGTGGTCCAGTTATCACCGCCACGCCCTGGGGCCGGGCGGGGGGGGTGGCCCGGCCCCCGGCGGCCGGCGATGCCAATGGGGCCGACGGCCACGATGTGCTCACGAACATTGAAGAATATCATGGCTCGTTGTTTGCTGACACGCTGATCGGAAATACGGCAACAACGTCCATTCTTGGTTACAACGGGGCGACGTGATTGAGGCCGGCGGAAAGGCGGCGAAGATCCTCACCGGGGGCCGGGCGGCATCAATCTCCCCCCGGCCTTTCCCCCCCCCCGTCCCCCGGGGCCCGGCCCCTTGGGGGCCCGGGGGGCTTCCTTTGCCGCCAGCGCCACCGGCGCGGCTATGACATCTACTCAGACCCGTTTGCCAGCCTGCTTTGGGGTTCAGCAGTCCGGCGGCAATACGCTGATTGAATGGGACCCTGACGGCAAGACCGTCCCCGGATCCTGCGCGCAACACGTCCATCGTGCGAACCGAACGCGACACCTGTGGGGACATTGGGTCGATCTGCGATGGTCGGACTGGGCAACGACATCCTGGACGGTGGTGCAGGTGCCGACCGCATGGAGGGTGGACGCGGCGCGCTCAGGCGTGGACAACCGCGGCGGCGGCTGCCGCCGGAACGGTCGCCGGCGATGCGGGCACAACCGCTTCACCGGGGCGGGAGGCAACGACAACATCAATGGCGGCGCCGGTCTCGACGTTGCGATGTACAGCGGCAAGCGGGCTGGCTTCTCGCTGGCCAAGACCAGCACCGTCCTGACGCTCACTGACAACAGCGGTAGCGAAGGTCGCGATACCCTCACTGGCATCGAGCGCCTACACTTTGCCGACTCCAAGATCGCTTACGACATGGACGGGCGCGCCGGCCAGACTGCCAAGCTGTTGGGTGCCGTCTTTGGGGTCGCTGCGCTGGGCAACAAGCAGTTGGTCGGCATCGGTCTGCAGTTGCTTGATGGCGGCATGAGCTACGAGCAGTTGGCTGGTTTGGCGGTTGCCGCCGCGGGCAAGACCTCGCATGCCGATGTGGTGAGTCTGCTGTGGGCCAACCTGGTGGGCGTGGCCCCAACCACGGACCAAGCCGCTCCGGTAGTGGCGCTGCTCGACGGCGGTGTGAGTGTGGGTGCGCTGACGGTGGTGGTGGCCGAGCTGTCCCTCAACGCCGAGCGCATCAATCTTGTGGGGTTGGCGCAAAGCGGGCTCGAATCCATGTCGTGATCCGGCACCGACCTTGGACCTTTCAGTGGCCTGGCTGCCCATCCGCCAGATGAGGATCAGCCAGCCACGGACGGTACAGTTGGCGGTCGACAACAGGTAGGTACGAGAACATGGCGGTTATCAACGGTACGGCGGGTAACGACACACTGGTGGGCGGTGACACCAGCGACTTCATGTACGGGCTGGGCGGCGACGACGTTTTGAACGGCAACGCCGGCAATGACGCACTCAACGGCGGGCCTGGCAACGACACGCTCAATGGCGGTGACGGCAAGGATTACGTGGCCTACAGCGATGCCACTGCGGGCGTGGTGGCCAGCCTGGTCAATGGCACGGTCAGTGGCGGCGGCGGAAACGACACCCTGATCAGCATCGAGACCGTGTTTGGCAGCCCCTTTGCCGACACCCTCACCGGCGACAGCGGCGCCAACGCGCTGTATGGCCGCGCGGGCGACGATACCCTGGACGGTGGCGCCGGCGACGACATACTTTCTGGCGACGAAGGCAACGACATCCTGGTCGGCGGCTTGGGGCAAGACACCGCTTTGTTCTACAGTGCCACCTCGGGAGTCAGCGTCAACTTGAGCTTGGGCACAGTTAGCGGCGGTGGCTTGGGGGTGGATACAGTCAGCGGCATTGAGCGGGTCGAGGGCAGCAGCTACGCCGACACGATCATCGGCACCACCGGCGACGATGCGCTTGCCGGATGGGGTGGTGACGACACCATCGACGGCGGCGAGGGAAACGATAGCACTTTTTTTTCCGGCAACTTTGCGGACTACAGCGTGGTGTATGACGGAGAAGCGGGGCGTTTCACCATCACCGACTCGAACGCCACACGAGATGGCGTCAACGTGTTTCGCAACGTCGAGACCTTTCAGTTCAACGATGTCGTCAAGACCGCGGCTCAACTCTCGGGCGTGCCAGATTCAGACACCACGCCTCCGAGACTCACAGACCTCAGCCCGGCCAATGGGGCGACCGGCGTGGCCTTGGATGCCAATTTCGTCGGTACCAGTTCTGAGACCATTGTGAGAGGGGTCGGCACGATCAGCTTGCGTCGTGCCGATGGCGCGGTGGTTGAGAGCTACGACGTGGCGACCAGCAGCAATATCACGATTGCGGGCACGACGCTTACGCTGAACCCGACGCTCAGTCTCATTCCGGGCACTGGGTACGCGGTGGAGATACCAGTGGGCGCATTCAAGGATTTGGCGGGCAACAGCGCGCCGGAGAACCCGCAGGTCATTACGTTCACCACAGGGGGCACATCACAAGTCGGCACGCCAAACAATGACACCCTTAGTGGCACGGTAGACGATGATCTGATTGACGGTGTCGATGGTGATGACCTGATTGACGGCGGCGCGGGCAACGACACCTTGCTGGGCGGCGCCGGCACAGACACACTGATTGGCGGCACCGGCAATGACACCCTTGACGGCGGCACCGGCGCAGACCGCATGGAAGGCGGCAAGGGCGCGGACATCTACTACGTGGACAACGCAACCGACCTGGTGTTCGAGCTGGACAATGCGCTGGGCATCGCACCCGACCCCCGTCCCGGCCTGGACCTAGGCAGCACCATCGACAAGGTAGTGGCCAGCATCAGTTACAACCTGACCGCCTTCGTTGAAAACCTGGAATTGGCGTCCGGTAGCGGCAACACCGGTGGTGTCGGCAATAGCCTGGATAACACGCTGGTCGGCAATGAGGGCCACAACAGCTTTACCGGTGGTGCTGGCAACGACAGCATCGATGGCAAGGCCGGCGCCGATACGGCTGTGTACGCCGGTGCGCGAGCGCTCTACAGCCTCACCCTTGGCGCCGCCACCACAACCGTCACCACCAACACGGGCACTGACGGGATCGATAGCCTGAGCAACATCGAGCGGCTGCAGTTCGCCGACGCTCGCGTGGCGATCGATACCGGTCTGACGCAGGCTGGCGGCGGCACGGCCTTGCTGATCGGTGCCGTGCTGGGCCAGGGTGCGCTGGCGGTCAAGAAAGAGCTGGTGGGTGCGGTGCTGGCCCTGTTCGACCAAGGCTACTCGCTACAACAATTGTCTGGCGCTGTGATGCGCCTGGACATCTGGGGCGCGCTGGCCAATGGCGGCGCAGCCAGCGCCAGCAATACCCAGATCGCCAGCTATTTGCTGCGCACCGTCAACGGCACCGCCCCCGATACCGCTACGCTGAACGCGGCGGTGAGCGCGTTGGACAGCGAAAGCGGCGAGGCCCAGGGTACATTCTTGTGGCGCCTGGCCGAGTCGGCACAGAACCAGCAGCAGGTCAACCTGGTTGGGCTGGCGCAGACCGGGTTGGAGTTTGCTTAGCGGATTGAGTCTGCGGTCATTGAGTTGTGCCCGCGCGGTCGGTGGGCCGGAGGCTCTGTTATGCGCACGAGTTTGACCCTATCATCCCGGTTACTGCGGCCAGCCCGAGTCAATGGTGTGTCGGACGCGGAGCTCAATAGAGGTGATCCATGGCAATCATCAACGGAACAGCCGGTGACGATGTACTGAACGGAACCGTCGGTGACGACACGCTCTACGGCCTGGACGGCACCGACAATTTGTTTGGCGGCGCGGGCGATGACCGCTTGGACGGGGGCAATGGTTTCGACTTCGTTTCCTACAGTGCGGCCAGCGTCGGCATCAGCCTGAACCTGTCAGCCGGCACAGCCACTGGCGGCGACGGAAGCGATACGCTGATCGGCATTGAAGGTGCTTATGGCAGCGCATTTGCCGACACCTTGATCGGTGATGCCGCAGCCAACAACTTGTTGGGCAATGCTGGCGATGACTCGATTTCTGGCGCCGCGGGCGTTGACTATCTGGTTGGCAATGCTGGCAACGACACCTTGGACGGCGGTGCCGACAATGACTATGCCACCTACTTCCTCGCCAGCGGGTCGGTCACAGTAAACCTGACGCTGGGAACCACCTCCGGCGCTGATGGCAACGATGTGTTGATCAGCATCGAGAACGCGGGCGGCAGCAACGGTTTTGGCGACACCTTGATCGGCAGTTCAGGAGCCAATTTGCTCAGCGGCGAAGGTGGCGACGACGTGCTGGAAGGCTTGGATGGGGGCGACAATTTGTCCGGCGGCGCCGGCAACGACCGCTTGGACGAAGGCAGTGGCTACGACTACGCTACCTACAGCCTTGCCAGCGCCGGCATCAGTCTGAACCTGTCAACCGGCACATCCACCGGCGGCGACGGACACGACACACTGATCAGCATCGAGGGCGCCTATGGCAGCGCATTTGCCGACACCATGATCGGTGATGCCGCAGCCAACAACCTGTTGGGCAATGCTGGCGACGACTCGATTTCCGGCGCAGCAGGCGTCGACTATCTGGTGGGCAATGCTGGCAACGACACGATCGATGGTGGCGCCGACAGTGACTATGCCACCTACTTCCTCGCCAGCGGGTCGGTCACAGTAAACCTGACCCTGGGAACTGCCTCTGGTGCGGATGGCAACGATGTGCTCATCAGCATCGAGAACGCGGGCGGCAGCAACGGTTTTGGCGACACCTTGATCGGCAGTTCAGGAGCCAATTCGCTGAGCGGTGAAGGTGGCGACGACAGCCTCAACGGCAACGGCGGCAACGACACCGCCACGGGGGGAACAGGTCGCGACCAGTTCATCCTCTCGGCGCTGGCGGGCGCACTGCTGACCGTCACCGACTTCCAGGCGGGCGCCAATGCCGATGCAATCGACGTCTCGCTGCTGCTGGCTGACAGCGCCATCCGTGGCGGCTACGACATCAGCATGGACCCCTTTGCTGCTGGCTACCTGCGCGCGCAGCAGTCTGGCGCCGACACCTTGATCCAATGGGACCCCGACGCCAGCGCAGCGCTGGGCTGGCAGACCGTGGCCGTGCTGCAAAACGTCAACGCCACCGCACTGGTGCGCCAGAACTACAGCGGCATCGCCATCGTCGGCACCGACCAAGATGACACCCTGGTGGGCGACATCTGGACCGACGTCATGGTGGCCGGGCTGGGCAACGACACGCTGGACGGCGGCGTTGGCGCCGACCGCATGGAAGGCGGCAAAGGCGCCGACACCTACTACGTCGACAACGTGACCGACCTGGTTATCGAGCTGGACAACGCACTGGGCATGGTGCCCGACCCCCGACCCGGCCTGGACCTGGGCGGCGCCATCGACAAGGTGATTGCCAGCGTCAGCTTCAGCTTGGCGGCGTACGTGGAGAACCTCACACTCGCTGCGACTGCAGGAAACCTCTCTGGCGTGGGCAACGCGCTGGACAACGTGCTGATTGGCAACGAAGGCCACAACAGCTTCACCGGCGCGGGCGGCAACGACAACATCGACGGTGGCGCTGGGGCCGATACGGCCGTCTACAGCGGCAAGCGCGCGGACTTCACCGTGAGCAAGACCAGCACCGGCCTGACCGTTGTGGACAGCCGCGGCAGCGACGGCAGCGACACATTGACCAGTATCGAGCGCCTGCAGTTCGCCGACGCCCGCGTGGCGATCGATACCGGCCTGGCCGAGGCCGCTGGAGGTACCGCCTTGCTGATCGGTGCCGTGCTGGGCCAAGCAGCGCTGGCGGCCAAGAAAGAGCTGGTGGGCGCAGTGCTGAGCCTGTTCGACCAGGGCTACACCCTGCAAGTCTTGTCGGGCGCCGTGATGCGCCTGGACATTTGGGGCGCGCTGGCCAATGGCGGCAGCGCCACTGCCAGCAATACCCAGATCGCCAACTACCTGCTGACCACCGTCAACGGCACAACCCCGGATACCGCTACGCTGAACGCGGCCGTGAGCGCATTGGACAGCGAAACTGGCGCAGCCCAGGGTACCTTTTTGTGGCACTTGGCTGAGTCGGCACAGAACCAGCAGCAGGTCAACTTGGTTGGGCTGGCGCAGGCCGGATTGGAATTCGGCGTAGCAATTGGCTAACAGCTCCTTACGCGCAACGGTTCTTCAGCGACAAGTCGGCTGAAGCGCTGTTTCTTTTCCGACGGGGCGTACTTACTACGCTCTGGAGTAGACTCTGTGCATCAATAGCACTGCGCTGGGTGACAGACACGTTTGACCGGGAATGCGACAGGTCTGGCGACACCGTCATGGTCGCAATCGTCGGTAGTTTCAGCAAGACTCGGTTGTATCGCTGGTTGTCATGTCCGACGGTTTGAGTGCTTCTCAAAAAATAGGGGGATTCATGGTTGCTCCAACTCTCTTCGCCGCCGTAGGCTCGGTCAATTTGGTCGAGACTGATAATGAGACGCCTGTTCGGATCGCCGTTGTCCCTGATTTGACGATTGCGGATGCTGATAGCACCACCTTTGCATCGGCCACGGTCACTATTTCCAGCGGGTTTCAGGAAGGACAAGACACCTTGCAGCGGTCCTACGATCCTTCCGTGGGAAACATCAAGGGATCGTTCTCCGGCAGCACGGGTGTGCTCACGCTCAAGTCCAGCGGGGCTACCGCGACCCTAGCGCAGTGGCAGGCGGCGTTGCGGCTGGTCACCTTCGGTAACGACTCGCAAATGCCAATTGGAGGCACTCGGGCGATCAGCATCGTGCTCAACGATGGCACTGCCAATAGCGCTGCGATCACCAAGTCGCTCGTGCTCATCGCCACCAACGACGCGACGAATCTGGGTATTGGGCGTTTAGCGACAGATATTGGCAACAGCGATGCGGGTTGCTCGCTCGCCGTCAAGCCGGATGGCACCATCCTGGTCACAGGGACAAGCTCAGTCTGGACGGATTCGGTCGTGACTTTTTCATTTGGGTCAGCCCACTACCAGGCAGACGGCACCCCGGAGACGAGCATTGTCCCAACCGGCCAACGATGGGCAGAGTTTGTCGGTAGCGCGGAAGGCAGCGTCGTGTACAACACGACGATCTTGCCAGACGGAAAAGCACTTGCCTATGGCTACATCGTCAACGACAGCTCGGCGTCCCCGCCCGACACCCGCTGGGCGATTGCGCGGTACAACCCAGACGGGAGTCTGGATACAAGCTTCGACCTTGACGGGAAACAAACCGTTGATTTGCGCAACTACTCCAGTGTCAACGTAGCGACTGCGCAGGCTGATGGCAGGCTGTTGGTGGCGGGGGATCACGCACGGCCCGACGGCAACAACTTTGACCCAGCCGTTATGCGTCTTAACGGCGACGGCAGCATCGACTCCAGCTTTGGATCGAGCGGTTTGGTGGACCTCGACTTTGGGTCGACGAAAGGGGGGGGCGTCAGCTCGATGCTGGCACTTGCCGACGGCAGAGTCATGCTTGCATGCGCGGTCTATGACGCTACCACTGCAGCCATCAGATGTGGGATTGGTCCGACTCAACGCCAATGGTGCGGTGGATGCCGGATTTGAGCGCATGATCATCAGTGGGCGACATGCCTCGGGAGTCGCCGGTCGGATTGACGCTGCAGCCGGATGGCAAGATTGTGATGCTTGTCTCCACCGAGGATAGCCGCAATGGTGTGTACGCGTCGGTTCTGCTGCGGTTGAACCCGGACGGGAGCCTGGACACCAGTTTCAATGGTACCGGCAAGGTCAATATTGACTTGCGTCTGAAGGGCTTTTCGGATGCGCTGGCAGTTCAGCCGGACGGTAAGTTGGTGGTCGCGGGTTCGAAGAGCGGCAATTTCGCGGTCACACGCATCAATACGGATGGCAGCTTCGACGCCACGTTTGGCATCAACGGTACGGTCGGGTCCGATTTCGGAGCGTTCGATCAAGCCTCAACCGTCGTGATCGAACCCGACGGCAAGATACTCGTCGCCGGAGGCTCCAATAGCAATTTCGCGTTGATCCGCTATAACGCCGACGGCAGTGTCGATGGTAGCTTTGGCGTCAGTGCGCGGTTGGAGGTTGGGGCTGGCCAGAGTGTTTTGTTGGATGGCAAGGCTGTCATCTCCGATCCCGAATTGGCAATGCTGGGTTACGGCGGGACATCGCTGACGATGGCGCGTCAGGGCGGCGCCAATGTTAACGATGTCTTTCTCTCGAAGATAGGGGGCAGTTTGGAGCCGCTGACCGAGGGGGCCAACCCTCACCGTCGATTCCACGGCAATAGGGCACGGTTGTCACCAATCATGGCGGCACGCTGGCCTCGAAGCTTCTCGGACGGCGCCACTGAGGCCTTGGTGAACAGTGTCGCCCGGCAGATCGCTTACAGCAACGGCGTTGACGCGGTTGGTTCATTTATTCAGATGGATTGGACATTCAAGGACGGCAATACGGGTGCCCAAGGTCCTGGCGGCACAGTCACAACCTAGCCAAGTTCGGGCGTGCAGATCGTGGACAGCCCGCCGTCTCTGGTTGACGCAAACCCCGTGAATGGTTCAGTGGCGGTTGCGCTTGACAGCGACATCGTGCTCACTTTCAGCGAACCAATTGTTCGTGGACAGGGTACGCTGGTGTTGCGGGACACGGTTGGCAACGTGGTGGAGAGCTTCAACGCGAGCAGCAGCACAAGGCTGACCATTTCGGGTAGCACACTCACGATCAATCCAAGTGCTGACTTGACCAATGGAACGATCTACAGCCTGGAGCTTGTCGCTGGCAGCGTGCGCGACCTTACCGGCAACAACTCGGTGCGCAGTCTGGGCTACCACTTCATCACGATCACCACCGGTGCGCTGATTCTTGGTACTACCGGCGATGACACAGCGACGGGCGGCGCGGACAACGATACTTTGGTCACGGATACCGGAAATGACGCGCTCGATGGCGGCTTGGGAAACGACATTCTTGATGGTGGTCTTGGCGACGACACCGTGATTGGCGGTTTGGGAGATGACATTCTGCTGGGCGGCACGGGAACCGACCGCATGGAAGGCGGCAAAGGCGCCGATACCTACTACGTCGACAACGCGACCGACCTGGTGGTGGAGCTGGACAACGCACTGAGCATCGCACCCGACCCCCGCCCCGGCCTGGACCTGGGCGGCACGTCGACAAGGTGATGGCCAGCGTCAGTTTCAGCCTGGCCGCGTTCGTGGAAAACCTGAACTGGCGTCGGGCAGCAGGCAACCTCGGCGGTGTCGGAAACAGCCTGGACAACACGCTGGTTGGCAATGAAGGCCACAACAGCTTTACCGGTGGTGCTGGTAACGACAGCATCGATGGTGGCGCTGGCGCCGATACCGCTGCGTACGCCGGTGCGCGCGCGCTCTGCCTCACCTTGAGCGCGACCACCACAGGCGACCGTGGCCGCCAAAACGGGGACTGACGGGATCGATACCTTGAGCAACATCGAGCGCCTGCAGTTCGCCGACGCCCGCGTGGCGATCGATACCGGCCTGGCCGAGGCTGCTGGAGGTACCGCCTTGCTGATCGGTGCCGTGCTGGGCCAAGCAGCGCTGGCGGCCAAGAAAGAGCTGGTGGGCGCAGTGCTGGGCCTGTTCGACCAGGGCTACACCTTGCAAGTCTTGTCGGGCGCCGTGATGCGCCTGGACATCTGGGGCTTGTTGGCCAATGGCGGCGCGGCCGGCGCCAGCAACACGCAGATTGCAACTTACCTGCTGACCATCGTCAACGGCACAACCCCGGATACCGCTACGCTGAATGCGGCCGTGACGGCACTGGACAGCGAAACTGGTGCGGCCCAAGGCACCTTCCTGTGGCACCTGACTGAATCCGCCGCTAACCAGCAGCAGGTCAACTTGGTTGGGCTGGCGCAGAGTGGGTTGGAGTTTGCTTGATCGAGTCGAAAATGGAGGTCCGTTGAGCGGTGCGCCCTGACGCGAGCCTACTTAAAACCGGTAGTCGACCCGCAAACCGAAGGCCTGGCGGTCGTGCCGGGGCTGTGCCACGGCCCCCACGGCCACCCCATTCTGGAGAAGTGGCACGTCGTCACTTCGTTTGACGCTCAGAACATCTAGTTCGGCGGTGAGGCTGAGATTGGCCGCCAGTGCGGGCTGCAGCGTCAAAGCGAGCCGCAAGCCTCTCGCAGAGCGCGTCTTGAGGTGTGCCTCGTCGTACACCTGCCCACTAAACTGCACCTGCAGTTGCTCGGGCTGCGCCAGCACCAGCAGGGCGCTGCCCGTCAGGCTGGCCGTCGCGTGCTGCGCCAGCAGCGTGCGGGCACCGGCCAGCCATCGCCAGGAGCTGTAGTGCTCGCGCAAGCCCAAGGTGCTGCCCCGCCCCTCGATGTCACGCCGCCAGTGGTCCCACTCGAAGCCGCCAACCAGACTGGTGTCTGGCGTCAGCGCGTGGGCCGCTTCAAACCCGATTCGGCCGTGCCGGGTATCGGTGTGGCTGACAAACGCCGGGCCGTCCTGGACTTGCCCGTGGTAGCCGATACGGCGCTGGTAGAAGCCACCGCTGGCACTCAGGCGCCAGTCGCCGGTCTGGTATGTAAGCTCGCCGTGCAGGCCGGGCAGTTGGCCTTGCTCCCGCACCAGTGGCCGACCCTGTTGGTCGGATTCGACCATCCGGACTTGACGGAGTCCGACGCCCACGGATGCCTGCCACTGTGCCCATGCGCTGGCAATGGGCAGCAGCGCCAGCGTCAGGCCGATGGCCAGGCGGGCGGGTCTCAAATGCGCGCCATCAAGGCGGCCCAGGTGGTGGTAAGCGTTTCGTCGACGCTGCCATCGCCATTCTTGTCGACGCCTACGCTCACGTTGCCACTGTCAATCACGGTGAGCGTGGTGGAGGTCTTGTCGGCGGCGGTGACGGTCATCACCCCTTGCGATGGATACAGCGCGGTGGTGGTTTGCGTGAAGTTCGTGGTGGTCTTGACGGAGTAGTCCACACTGCCCAATTTGGGCAAATTGCCACTCATCGAGAAGTTGACGCCGTAGCTGACCACATCGCCCTTGACACTGCCCGTGTAGCTGTAGTTCTTCATGGTGACTTCGCTGCTCACGCCGTTCTTGCTGGTGCCCATTCTCAAGGTGGTGCCTGTGGCGGCGATGCTCAAGTCTTGAGCGTTGACCTGTGTCATCTTGACAGTCATGTCGCCGTTGGCGGTGGAGGTCTGCGTGCCCGTCGTCTCTGAGAAGCCGGTGAACGTCGCGCCCAGCGTAGCACTCCAGGCGGACGTGGGCGTAGGTAGGCCGCTGAGCGCGATGATGGCCAGCGTCATTGTCCCGTTGAGCGTGGTGGTCGTGTCCATTTTGCAGTTGCTGGCGGCGATGCTCAGGTTGTCGCCCGCCGAGATGACCAAGCCACTGGCCAGGTTGAGCGTCAGGGATGTGCTGCCCCCCAGCGGGCACGGCATGCTGCGGCTGGTGGTGACCCCCACCACCAACCCCGGCGCCGCGCGGCTTTCCACGGCGCGGTAGAGCTGTTGCAGGCTCAAACCAATCAATCCTTCAGTTGGTTTGGTGATGGCGACACCGGTAACAAAGTCGCTGCTGCTGCCGGCGCGCCCGCTCAGGGCCTCGGCCGCGCTGTAGCCGTGCGCGTTGGCTTCCTGTGCGTTGGCAGAGCTAATCAGCGCGCTGGCTGCGGGCGGCACCGTGGTCTCCGTGCCGCCGCTGCCGCCGCCGCACGCGCTCAGCATCAGGGTGGCCCCGCAGGTCATGGCAAGCAAAGCGCCGGTGTGTGGGTATTTCATGTGTGTTCCCTTTAAAGAAAAGTGCGCTCGCAGCCGCAATCCGGGTGACGCGGCCGCCGAACTTGGCGTATTCTGTCATCGATTCGGAGGCGTGCGCGCGAAATCCGGTCAAGGCGTCAGTGTCTGCATCCATTTCTTGCGGCACAGCTGGGCGCGTCGCGCAACAAAACGGGAGCATTGTCATGGCGGCGAATTGGACACTGGATCAAGTACTGCAGCAACTCAACTCCGGCCGAAGCTGGACCACATCAACCATCACTTACGCCTTCCCCAGCTCCGGTTCCGGGCTGTATTCGGATGGCGAGGCGGCTTCGTTTCGGGCGCTGAGCAGCTCGCAACAGGCCACCTTCGCGCAGGCCATTCAGACTTGGGACGACCTGATTGCCCCCAACTTCCAGCAAACATCGTCCACCTCGTCAAACGTTGAGGTGGGCTTCACCACCTCCAACATCAGCTACGCCCACGCTTACTACCCCAACAACGGTAGCGTCTGGTTTCTGACCGGCTCCGACGTGGCCACCGCCAGCATTGGCTCCTATGGCTTTTGCACCATGATGCACGAGCTAGGCCACGCCTTGGGGCTCAGCCACATGGGCAATTACAACGGCGAGGGCAGCTGGACCCCATCTTCGTTTCAGGACTCGCGTGTCTTGTCGATCATGTCCTACTTTGGCCCCAGCGGCGGTATTCGCTCCAACGAGATCATGGGCGCCGACTGGACCGCCGCCAACGGCAATTACTACTCGCCGCAAACGCCCATGCTCAACGACGTGATGGCGATCCAGGCCATCTACGGCGCTTCCAGCACCACCCGCACCGGCGACACCGTGTACGGTTTTGGCAGCAATGTCACCGGCACGGCCGCCAATCTGTACGACTTCACCCGCAACCTCAATCCGGTTCTGACCCTGTTCGATTCCAGCGGCACCGACACGCTCAACCTGAGCGGCTGGAACTCCGCGTCGTTTGTCTACCTGGAATCCGGTGTCTATTCGTCGGCCAACGACATGACCAACAACATCGTGATTGCCTATGGGTGCATCATCGAAAACGCCATCGGCGGGGGCGGCAATGATGTGTTGACCGGCAACTCAGCCGCCAATCGGTTGGAAGGCGGCAGCGGCAACGACCAGCTTGACGGTGGCAGCGGCAACGACACGCTTGACGGCGGCGCCGGTAACGACACTTTGACGGGCGGCGTGGGGGACGACACGGCGGTGTTCAGCGGCAGCTTTGCCAGCTATAGCATTTCGTACAGCGCGGCCAACGTCAGTTATTCAATCTCGGGCGGTGCCACCGGCAGCGACGTGATTTTTGGCGTGGAGTTTTTCCAGTTCAGCGACGTGCTGCGCCCGGCCAGTCAACTGCTGTCGGTGGATGTGGTGGCCCCGAGCCTGATCAGCTCCTCACCGTCCGACAACGCCACCAGTGTCGCCGTCGGCAGCAACTTGAGCTTGAGCTTCAGCGAAACCGTGCAGCTTGGCAGCGGTAACATCACGCTGTTCAATGCCAACGGCACGGTGGCACGCACCATCGCCGTCACCGATGCCTCGCAGGTCAGCGTCGCCGGCAGCACCGTCACCATCAATCCATCGGCGGACTTCACGGCAGGTGCGAGCTATTACGTCAACGTCGCGGCGGGTGCTTTCAAAGACCTGGCTGGCAATGCGTTTGCCGGGCTGACGGGCAGCACCACGCTGAACTTCAGCACCTCATCGGCCGCCGACACTACCGCGCCCAGCCTGGCCACGCTGAGCCCGGCCGACAATGCCACCACCGTGGCGCCGGGCGCCAACCTGGTGCTGACCTTTAGCGAGGCGGTGCGCGCCGGCAGCGGCAACTTCACCCTGTTCAACGCCAATGGCACGGTGGCGCGCACCATCGCCGCCACCGACACCACGCAGCTCAGTTTCTCGGGCAGCACGCTCACCATCAATCCCAGTACCGACCTGGCGGCGGGCGCTAGCTACTACCTCAACATTGCCCCCGGCGCGCTTACTGATTTGTCGGGCAACAGCTTCGCCGGGCTGAGCGGCAGCACCGCCTACAACTTCACCGTGGCCAGCACCGTCACCGCGGACGACTACCCGTGGAACACTGGCACCACCGGCCTCGTGCTGGTCAATGGCGTCAGCAGCAGCGGCGTGATAGGCGAAGCTGGGGACGCCGACCTGTTCAAGGTCTCGCTGGTGGCGGACACCTTTTATCGTTCACCCTGTCCAGCACGGCCAGCGGTGGCCTGGCTGACCCCTATCTGTACCTGTACAGTCCCGCCGTTGAGTTGCTGGACCAAAACGACGAAGGCGGTGGTGGCCACAACGCCCGCATCACCTTCATAGCCAAGGAGACCGGCACCTTCTACCTGGGAGCTGCCGATTTTGGCGCCGGCACTGGCGCCTACACCCTGTCGGCGGCGACCGTGGCCGACGACTACCCCTGGTCCACCTCCACCAGTGGCCTGCTGGCCGTCAACGGCGGCGCAGCCAGCGGCGCGATCAACGTCAATGGCGACCTCGACTTGTTCAAGGTCACGCTGACCGCTGGCACGCAATATGTCTTCACCTTGCTGCGTACTACCGGCGGGCTGGACAACCCCTACCTGGAGTTGTATGACCCCTCGGTTAACTATGTGACCTACGACAACGGCAGCGCCGGTGACGGCAACGCGCGCATTACCTACACCGCCACCAGCTCAGGCACCTACTACCTGGGCGCCAGCGATTTCGAGCGCGGCATCGGAGCTTACACGCTGAGCGCGGCAGCCGCCGATACCACCGCCCCCACGCTGCAGAGCCTGTCACCCAGCGATGGCGCCAGCGGCGTGGCACCGGGCGCCAATTTGGTGCTGACCTTCAGCGAGGCCGTGGTGATCGGTGGCGGCAACATCGTCATCTACAACGCCGCAGGCACGGTGGCGCGCAACATCGCTGTGGCTGACAGCTCGCAGGTCAGCGTCAGCGGCAGCGTGGTCACCATCAACCCCAGTGCCGACCTGGCGCTGGGCAGCAGCTACTACGTCAACATCACGGCTGGGGCATTCAAGGATTTGGCGGGCAACAACTACTCCGGCCTGTCGGGCAGCAGCGCCTTCAATTTCAGCACCGCCGCACCGAGCGTGGCCGACGACTATCCACTGTCGGTCACCACGCCTGGCGTGGTGCAAGTCAACGGCGCGGCCAGTGCGGGTGTCATCAACAGCGCCGACGATGGCGACCTGTTCAAGGTCAGCCTGACGGCTGGCACGCTGTACCAGTTCGACCTGCGCCAGGCTACCGGCTCATCGCTCGACCCGTACTTGCAACTCTATGCGCCGACCAGTCAAGAGGTGGCCCTACTCGAGTTTGACGACGACAGCGGTGGTGGCTCCAACTCCCAAATCACCTACATGCCCACTACCACAGGCGTCTACTACCTGGCGGCCTGGGACTTCAGCGTGGGTACCGGTGCCTACACCTTGTCGGCCACCAGTTTGAGCGACGATTTTCCGTGGGCCACCGACACCTCGGGCGTGGTAACGGTCGGCGGCGCGCCGGCCACTGGCGTGATCAACACCGCCTACGACATGGACCTGTTCAAGGTGAGTTTGGTCGCCGGCACGAGTTACGTGTTTGATGCTGTGCGCCAAAACGGTGGACTGGCGGACCCCTACCTGTATCTGTACAGCCCGGACGTGGAACTGCTGGCGCAGGACGACGAAAGCGGTGGTGGTGGCAACGCGCGCATCAGTTTCAATCCCAGCGTCTCTGGCACCTACTACCTGGGCGTGTTCGACTATGACGCGGGCACCGGCGCCTACAGCGTGTCGGCCAGCACGCAGACCAACACCGGTGTGACAGTGCTGGGCACCAGTGGCAACGACACCTTGTCCGGCGGCGCTGGCAACGACAACATCAATGGCGCAGCCGGCGTTGACGCCGCCCTGTACAGCGGTGCCAGCGCCAACTACACCTTGACCAAGACCGGCAGCGGCTTTACCGTCACTGACAAGACTGGCGCCAGTGGCACCGACACGCTGCAGAATGTGGAGCGGCTGAAGTTTGCCGACAAAGGTGTGGCGCTCGATCTGGCTACTACCCAGGCTGGCGGCGGAGCAGCCTTGCTGATCGGCGCCGTCTTGGGCCACGCCAGCTTGAGCGCCAAGCCCGAGCTGGTGGGCGCGGTGATCGACCTGTTCGATCAGGGCTACACCTTGCAGCAACTCAGCGGCGCCGTGATGCGGCTCGACATCTGGAGCATTTTGGCGGGTGGCAACACCAATACCCAAATTGCCAACTACCTGCTCACCACCGTCAATGGCACTGCCCCCGACGTGCCCACCTGGTCCGCCGCCGTCATCGCCCTGAACGCCGAGACCGGCGCTAACCAGGGCAACTTTTTGGCACAACTTGCTGAGTCCGCCGCCAACCAGACCCAGGTCAACTTGGTCGGGCTGGCGCAGAGTGGCTTGGACTACCTGGGCTGATTGTCCGGTTACGCCGTGCAGATCGCGCCGCAAAATATGCGGCGCGTGGCTGCTCGCGGGCAAGCCACCCCGCCCGTGTCTCTAAAATCCCCCTAACGATTCGAATTTCGTAATTACCGAGGGCCGTATGGTTCCACATCTTGTTACCGCGCTGAACGGACCGATCAATGAGCTTGAGCAACGGGTGCTGGACGCGATGTCCTCCATCGAGCGTTGGTTCCGCCTGGAGTGGATGGAGCACACCCCGCCGTTCTATAGCTCGGTCGACGTGCGCAATGCCGGCTTCAAGCTCGCGCCGATCGACACCAACCTGTACCCCGGCGGCTGGCAGTACCTGACGCACCAGATGCTGCCGCTGGCGGTGCAGGCGGCCATGGCGGCGATCGAGAAGATTTGCCCGGAGGCCAAAAACCTGCTGGTGATTCCCGAGAACCGCGCGCGCGACACCGCGTACCTGGCCAACCTGGCGCAGTTGCGTCGCGTCTTCCAGATGGCTGGGCTCAACGTGCGGCTGGGCTCGATCGACCCGGAGATCAAGAAGACCACCCGCTTCGATTTGCCCAGCGGTGAAGTGGTGGTGCTGGAGCCGGTGCTGCGCACCCGCCGCCGCCTGGGGCTGAAGGATTTTGATCCGTGCACGATTCTGGTCAACAACGATCTGAGCGCCGGTGCGCCTGGCATTCTGGAAGACATTCACGAGCAGTACCTGCTGCCGCCGCTGCACGCGGGTTGGTCAACCCGGCGCAAGAGCAAGCACTTTCAGCTCTACGAAGAGGTGTCCAAGCGCTTTGGCAAGCTCATTGGCGTGGATCCGTGGCTGATCAACCCCATGTTTGGCAAGTGCGGCGCGCTGGACCTGTCCAAGGCCGGTGCGGTGGATGAACTCAGTGCCCACGTGGATCTGCTGCTCACCAAGATCCGGCGCAAGTACAAGGAGTACGGCATCAAGGAGAAGCCCTTTGTGGTGATCAAGCCCGACAACAGCTCGCAAGGCATGGGCGTTGTCTCGGTGCGCGACGCCAAGGACCTGGTGGCGCAAATCGCGCAGGCCGGGCAGTACGCCGCGCCAAGTGCCGCCAAGGGACGATCCAAGGGAGTGGGCGCCGCGGCTGGCGTCGAACTGCTGCTTCAGGAGGGCGTGCTGACACAAGAGCGCGTCAACAATGGCGTGGCCGAGCCCGTGGTGTACATGATGGACCGTTACGTGGTGGGCGGCTTCTACCGCGTCCACGCTGAGCGCGGCGTGGATCAGAACCTCAACGCCCCAGGTGCCACCTTCGTGCCCCTGGCGTTCTCCGAGAGCATGCATTTGCCCCAGCCTGGCTTGAAACCCGGCGCCAGCGTGCCCAACCGCTTCTACATGTACGGCGTGGTCGGCCGTCTGGCGATGCTGTCAGCCAGTTACGAGCTGGAAGCCACCGACCCCAACGCCGAGGTTTACAAGTGAACCTGTTGCTCGCGTAGCAACTTGACCAACTGGTTGCTGGTGTTGCGCAGGCGTTGCGCCATCAGTTGGGTGAGCTTGACCATCAGCTTGGCACCGATCGCCGGGTGCTCGTGGATCAACTGGGCGATCAACTGCCGCGTCAGCACGCCGGCGCGCACTTCTTCCAGTGCGACGCAGCTCGCGTAGCGCGGCGCGGCGTCAAACATTGACATCTCGCCAACCGCCGCGCCCTGTCGTACCACCGCCAGGCGCGAGGCGCGGCCATCCTGTGTCTTCTTGAACACATCGACCGTGCCATGCAGTAAGAGCAGCATCCAGTCGCCGGTGTCGCCCTCGGTGATCAGGGTCTGACCGGCGCACGCGCCCACTTTGGGCATCAGTAGCCCCAAAGCGTCAATCTCATCCGGGGTCAGGTCCTCCAGCAGTGGTGCGGGTGAGGTCCATTGGGGAATGTGCAGCGAGAGTTGCACGCAGGTGCCCAGTAGCTCCAGCCCGGCGGCCTGGAGTTGCTGATCGAAGGTGGCATGACCGCGCATGTCGGGGTGTCAGGGCAGCTGTCGCAACCACTGGCCCAGCGCCTGCACGGCCGCGTCGGTGGCCAGAGTGAGGGCGCGCACGCCGCCAGCCGCGTCCGCACTCGGCGCCGGGCGCTGCAGGGTAAATTCGCGCTGAGCTACCAACTGCTCGCCCGCAGCGGTGGGGCGCACCAGCGTGGCGCGCAAGCGCACCAGACCGACGCTGTGCGTGGTCGATTCAAACACCTGGCTGAACTCCTCTAGCTCCACGCGCAGCAGGCGTGCGCCGGTTTCGGCAGACCCAGCCTTGGGCGCAGCGACGCTGAGCACACCCTCGCCCGGGTTGAGCACGGCACGCTGCAGGCTCAAATGGGCGCGCAGGCGCTGGCGCACCAATTGGGCTGGCGGCATGCTCCAGCGTGCTTGCGCATAGGGACGCAGTTGTTGCACGTTGTCGTATTGCAGCCGGTACACCACGGCCGTGCTGTCCAGCGCCGAGGCGGCCTCCAGCTCAGCCAGGGCCAGCGGCGCCAATGTGCCGCCCTGAGGTGGCGTGGCGGCGGCGCTGAGCTCGCCCGGGCCAAAGTCGAACACCGCCGCACGCACTGGTTTGTCGGTCAGGGCGCAGCCACCCAACACGCCCGTCACAGTGGCAAAAACCGCTGCAAGCAGCTTGGGGCGGAGTTGGTTAGCTATAAACATGGTAGCGAACGAGGCGCGAACGTGATTCATGGTGGGGTTCAGCGTGGGGTGAAGCCGGCTTCACCGGGGCCGGGCGGGATCGGGCCGTTGCCAAAGATCAGTGAATTGGGTTGCTCGGCCAAGTCGCTGACCGCGCGGCCGACCTGACGCACGGCCTGACTGGTGGCGTCGACGGTGCGGTTCAAGCGCGGCAGGGTCAGCGCGTTGACGTTCTGTGTGGTGGCGTTGAGGGCGTCCACGCCCTCGGTGATCTTGTCCAGCGTGCCGCCGGCTTGATTGAGGCGCTCGTTCATGCGCTTGAATTCGTTGGCCGAGGCCTTGGCTGCGTCGGCGCTGCTGGCCACGCGCTCGGAGGTGTCTTTGAGTGTGGCCATGGCCTGGTTGGCGTTGGCGATGAACTGGGGCAGGTTGAGCCGCTCCGGTCCGAGTTGCGCGTCCAGGATGCGGTTGGCGTTGGCGCTCAAACGCTCCACGCTAGCGGCGGCGCTGCCCATGTTCTCGATAGAGCCCATCAGCTTCTTCTGGTTTTCAGGCGCGAGCAGCAGGTTGACGCGCCGACTGGTTTCTTCCAGCTGCACCAGAATGCTCTCGCCGCGGTCCGACAGCTTGCTCAGCAGGCCCGGGCGCATGGGAATGCGCGGCGCGCTGTCGTCTTTGGTCACCAGCGCTTCTTGCGACTCACCCGAATCGTCCAGTTGCACATAGGCCAGACCCGTCACGCCCTGGAACCCCAGCGAGCCATAGGTGGAGCGCGACACCGGCGCGCTGTTGTCTACCGAGATGCGCACCAGCACATTGCCCGGCGTGAGCGGATCAAAACCGATGTAGATCACCTTGCCCACCAACACGCCGCGAAACCGCACCGGTGCCTGCGGCTGCAGGCCGTTGATGGCGTCACGCGTGGACAGCTCAAACACCCGCTGCACGCCAGTGTCGCGCGTCAGCCACGCCGCCAGCGCGACCAGCAGGGCCGAGACGAGTAGAACGAAGGTGCCCGCCGCAATGGCATGGGCTTTGTTTTCCATGGCACTCCTAATCAGTTGGGGTCAGAGCTCAAGATCTGACCCGCAAAGTTTCAGTCAAGTTGGGGTCAGAGCACATTTGCTTCGCACAGTGGTCTGACCCGCATGGTTTCAGGTTATACGGCAAACGGGTACTCGCGCAACAACTCCATCGAACGTTGCCCGCGTTCACCCAGGAAAAAGTCATGAATGAAAGGGTGCGGGTAGGCGATCACATCCTGCGGCGACGCGCACACCACCACGTGGCGGTCGGCCAGCACCGCGACCTTGGTGCTGAGTTCAAACAAGGTATCCAGGTCGTGCGTCACCATCACCACCGTCAGGCCCAGTTCGCGGTGCAGCGAGCGCAACAGAGCGCAAAACGCGTCGGCGCTGTCGGGGTCCAGCCCGGCGGTGGGCTCGTCGAGCAGCAACAGCGGCGGGTCCATGATCAGCGCCCGCGCCAGGGCAACGCGTTTGATCATGCCGCCCGACAGGTCGGCTGGCATCTTGTGCGCATGGGACGGGGACAGTCCCACCATTTGCAGTTTGACCAGAGCCGCATCACGCACCAGCTCGTCGGGCAGGGTCTTGAGCTCGCGCAGGGGAAAGGCGATGTTCTCCAGCACCGTGAAGGCGGAGAACAGGGCACCGTGCTGAAACAGCATGCCGACACGGCTGGCCGCGCCCTTGTCGCTCAAGCGCGCGGCTGGTTTTCCCAGCACCGTGACCTCGCCGCGCGCGGGCACCTCCAGGCCAAGAATCTGACGTAACAACACCGTCTTGCCGCTGCCCGAGCCCCCGACGATGGACAGCAAATCGCCCGACTCGATGGTCAGATCCAGATCCTTGTGGACGACGGCGATGCGCCCGGCGGTTTTGAATGCAGACCAGAGCTTCCTGACCTCCACTACCGGCTCTTTGGACGGCGGCATGATGGTCGAGGCAGCGAAGGGCGCGGCGCTCATAGTAGCCCCCACGGCGCCGTGCGCCCGCCCCCCAAGGGGGTACGAGCTTGCTTGGGGCGGCCCGGCGCGGCGCTCATATCCCCACGCTCTTGAAGACCACCGCAAACAGCGCATCGACCAGAATCACGACCGTGATCGAGGTCACCACCGAGGCGGTGGTGCCCTGGCCCAGGCTCTCGGTGTTGGGCTTGACACGCAGGCCGTAGTGGCAGCCGATCACGGCGATCAGTACGCCGAACACGACCGATTTACCCACCGCCAGCGTCAGGTTGGAAACCTGCGTCACCTTGGGCAGCATCTCGATGAAGAAAGCCGGCGTGACGCCGATCGTCAGGTCCGCCGCCAACATGCCACCCAGCAGCGCCGCCAATGTGGTCCAGACGCTGATCAGCGGCATCGCCAGCGCCATCGCCACGGCGCGTGGCAACACCAGGCGAAAGCCGTGGGCGATGCCCATCACCCGCATCGCATCGAGTTCCTCGGTGACCCGCATTACGCCGATTTGCGCGGTGATGGCGGAGCCCGATCGCCCGGCGATCAAAATGGCGGCCAGCATCGGCCCGAGTTCGCGAATCAATGCGATGCCCAGGATGTTGACGATGAAGGCATCCGCGCCAAACTGGCGCAATTGCTGCGACATCAGATAGGCCAGCACCACCCCGATCAGAAAGCCCACCAGGGCCGTGATCGGCAGCGCTCGCGCGCCAATGTTGAACAGGTGGCCCGAGATGTCGCGCCACGGGCCGTCGCGCGGGGCTCTGGCCAGACGCCGCAGGTCCAGCACCAGTTGTCCCAGCAGCCGAACCAGATCGACCAAATGGTCGGTCACGCGCAGTACCACATCCCCCAGCGACAGGAAACGCGCCCACACACTGAGCGTCTGGTGCGCGGGGGGCGCAACCGTGTAGCGCGCCACGCGCTCCAGCATCGCACGCTGCGGCGCGGTTGCGGCCAGGCTCGCGGGCCACTGGCGGCCCCAGGCGTTCCACAGCAGTTGCGCGCCGGTGTGGTCCAGGCGTTCGATGCCCTGCAGGTCCCAGTGCCGCGGCGTGTCGGCGGATGTCGCTGGCACCAGTGCGTCCTGAATCGCGTCCCAGGCGGCTGGGTCCGCCAGCCGCGCGGCCGTCCAGCGGCCCAGCAGTTGCGCCTGCGGGGTGTCTGCATCGGATCGCAGTGCGAGGCGGGGTGAGGTGTCCTCCATGGCTAGGTCGTGTTCTTTTGGGGCGGCTTGGTTCGCCATCGTACCGCCTCGGCGAGCGCCACGCCGCCGCCAGGCGGACTCAGTGCGCCGATTTGTCCATCAGTGCCAGCAAAGACGCCAGCACAATCAGGCAGCCGCCAACCACCGTGCGCGAAGACCATTCCCCCGCGCCCAGCAGCACCGCCGAGACGCTGGCAAACACCACTTCGGACAGCATGATCACCGAAGTGGTGCTGGCTCTGAGCCGCGCCGCGCCGTATTGAAGCGCCAGGTTGCCGGCCAGGAAGGCCAGGCTGACGCCCAGCGCCAGATAGACCCAGGCTGCGCTGGGCGCTGGTGGCGCGCCAACCAGGCCGAGATGCATGCCCAGCAGCGCGGCCGCGCTCGCCATCAGGGTGCCGCCGCCGAACATCGCCAACATGCGCGATTCGGCAGGGCACTGCCCGAGCCGACGCAGCAACACGTTGGTCAGGGCAAAGCAGAACCCGCCCGCCAGTGCCAGCCAATCGGCCAGACTGCCGGGCACCGGCCACGGCGACGAGGGGACCTTGATCACCACCACCATCCCAGTCAGAGCCAGGATCAGGCGCAGCAGCGAGCGTCGGGTGGGTCTCTCACCCAGCAGCGGCCAGCCCAGCAGCACCACCCAGGCCGGCATCATGTAAAACAGCAGCACGGCTCGGACCACGTCGCCAATGGTCACGGCCCAATTGAAGCCGACGTTGGTCAGACCGGCTGCCACTGCCAGCAGCCACAACAGGGGGTAGCGCCCCCAACCACGCCAACCAGCGCGCCGGGCCAGTGGCATGCAGGTGAGTGCCACGAGGTAGATCAAAGCCGTCGCCCACAGGGGATGCAGGCCATGCTCTTGCAAGGTCCGAAACGGCCACCATGACACGCCCCAGACCAGGGCGTTGAGAACCAGGGCTGCGGCGGCGACGGCTTGGCGGGGCATCAGCCGTGCAAATTGTCGTGGCGGGCAATCTGCAGCAGGTGCTCGACTTCAGCACGGTGGTGCAGGCAGTTGTTGCTATGCCAGCGCTTTATCAGCCACATGCAACCCGCGATCAACACACCAAACGCGGTGATGGCGCCAAAGGTGGGCAACCCCAGACCGGTGGACAGGCTGTAGGTGGCGCCCAGCGCCAGGATGCAGGCCTGTTCGTTGAAGTTTTGTACCGCGATTGAGCGGCCGGCACCCATCAGGTTGTGGCCGCGGTGTTGCAGCAGCGCATTCATGGGGACTACCAGAAAGCCACCGAGCGCGCCCAGCAGAATCAGGAACGGGGCGGCCACCCACACGTTGTCGATGAAGATCAGCAGGATGATCAACAAACCCATGACGATGCCAAGCGTGATCATTCGCGGGCCGTCCTCCAGGCGCATGCGCATCGAAGCGACCACGGCGCCGACCGCCATGCCGATCGCCACCACGCCTTGCAAGGCCGAGGCCTGCGTCACGGAAAAACCCAAAGCCACCGCAGCCCAGGCCAACACGATAAAGCGCAGGTTGCCCGCGACACCCCAGATCAGGGTGGTTGCCGCCAGCGAGATCTGCCCGAGTTTGTCACGCCACAAGCGCGCGTTGCAAGTCCAGAAGTCAGGCAGCAGCGAGGTGATCTGCTTGGGCAGGGGACGCATTTCGACGCCCGTCGACGGGATGTGGGTGTTAAACCACGCGGCCAGCAGGTAAACAAAGGTGAGCGCGGCGATGGCGCACTCGTGCGCGGTGTCGATGCCGGTGGTGATTAGGGGTAGGTCAATCGACAACAGCATCGGGGACAGTGTCGGCCCGACCAGTTGGCCGCCCAGCAATACGCCCAAAATGATGGAGGCGATGGTCAGGCCCTCGATCCATCCGTTGGCCTTGACCAGTTGCGACGCCGGCAGCAGCTCGGTCAGGATGCCGTACTTGGCGGGTGAATACACCGCTGCGCCGAGACCGACGAGGGCGTAAGACAGCAAGGGGTGCATGCCAAACAGCATGAGCAAGCAGCCTGTGATCTTGATGAAGTTGCTGATCAGCATCACCCGGCCCTTGGGCATGGAGTCAGAGAATGCGCCGACAAAGGGCGCCAGCACGACATAGAACAGTGCGAACATCGGCACCAAAGCCGCTTGTTGCCATTCCGGTGCCTTGCCCGCTCGCAGCAGGGCCAGTGCGGCGAGAAGAAGGGCGTTGTCTGCCAGCGAGCTGAAAAACTGCGCTGCCATGATGGTGTAGAAGCCGCGTTTCATGTAGTGCAGATGGGCATCAGTCGGGCTGATGTCGGGTTTTTGGTAGTGCTGGTCCAGACGCCACCGGGTTATAGCATGCTCGGGCAGTGTCAGAATTCGTTCAGTTTGAAGCCGACGCCATTGCCCATGCCACGCCCTATTCACGCCACCATCCATACCGACCCGTTGCGCCACAACCTGCAACGCATGCGCGAAGCCGCGCCCGACTCGCGGGTCTGGGCGGTGGTCAAGGCCAATGCCTACGGCCACGGCATCGAGCGCGCGTTCGAGGGGCTGCGCGGGGCCGATGGCTTTGCCCTGCTGGACCTGGACGAGGCCGAGCGCGTGCGCGCCCTGGGCTGGCGCGGGCCGATCCTGTTGCTTGAAGGGGTCTTTGAAGTGCGCGATCTGGAGCGCTGCTCCCGCCTGGACTTGTGGCATACCGTGCATTGCGAAGAGCAGATCGACATGCTGGCGATGCACAAGACCAATGTGCCGCAGCGTGTCTTTCTCAAGATGAATTCAGGGATGAACCGCCTCGGCTTTGCGCCCGCGCGCTACCGCGCCGCCTGGACCCGCCTGAACGCGCTGCCGCAGGTGGACGAGATTTCTCTGATGACGCATTTCAGCGACGCCGATGGTGCAAAGGGCGTGGCGCAGCAGCTGGCGGTGTTCGAGCAGACCACGCGCGACCTGCCGGGCGAGCGCACCGTTGGCAACAGTGCGGCGAGCTTGCGCTGTGGTGCAACACCGCTGCAGCCGTTCGCGGGCACACCGACAGCGCTGGTTACTGCAGACTGGGTTCGTGCCGGCATTGCGCTGTACGGCAGCGCGCCCGACTTCCCAGCGAACAGCGCCGCGCAGTGGGGGCTGCAGCCGACCATGAGCTTGCGCGCGAAGATCATTGGCGTACAACAACTGCAGGCCGGCGACAGCGTGGGCTACGGCTCTAGCTTCGTGGCCGACGGGCCGCTGCGTATCGGTGTGGTGTCCTGTGGTTATGCGGACGGCTATCCGCGCCATTGCAGCACCGGCACGCCGGTGCTGGTGGGCGGCGCGCCCACGCGCCTGGTGGGCCGGGTCAGTATGGACATGATCACAGTGGACCTCGACCCGGTGCCGGCCGCCGGTTTCGGCAGCGAGGTCACGCTCTGGGGCCGGGCCGCAAGCGGCGCCGTCTTGCCCATCGATGAGGTGGCGCGCGCTGCGGGCACAGTGGGCTACGAGCTGATGTGCGCGCTGGCGCAACGGGTGCCGACTGCCGTGGACTGAATCACATGCGTCACAGGTCAATGACGCTCACACCCCGCGCAGTGCCTGGCGGTACTGCATGGCCTCGGCCACGTGTGTGACCTGCGTGGTGTGTGCACCCGCCAGATCGGCGATGGTGCGCGCCACCTTGAGTGCCCGGTGGATGCTGCGACCCGACCAGCCCAGGCGCGTGGCAGCCAGGTTGAGAAACTTGGCGGCGGCCTCGTCCAGCAAAACCGCGTCGTCAATCGCCTTGCCCTGCAAAGCATGGTTGGTGCTGGCCTGTCGTGTCAGGGCGCGCTCGCGCGCTGCCAGACAGCGCTCGCGAATGCGTTCGCTGGATTCTCCCGGCGGCGCTTGCAGCAGATCGGTACTGGGCAGGGCGGCGACTTCCACATGCAAATCGATGCGGTCAAGCAGCGGCCCACTGAGCTTGCTTTGGTAGCGTGCAACCTGGTCCGGCGTGCAGCGGCAGGCTTTGAGGGTCGAGCCCAGGTAGCCGCAAGGGCAGGGGTTCATGGCGGCAATCAGTTGAAAGCGGGCCGGAAAATCGGCGCGGCGTGCCGCGCGCGAAATCGTGATGGTGCCGTTCTCCAGCGGCTCGCGCAGCGCCTCCAGCGCAGCCCTTGGAAATTCGGGCAACTCGTCCAGAAACAACACGCCGTGATGTGCCAGCGAGATTTCACCCGGGCGCGGCGGCGAGCCGCCGCCCACCAGCGCCACGGCACTGGCGCTGTGGTGCGGGCTGCAGGTCGGGCGTACCGCCCATTGCTCCAGTGTGAAGCGTCCACCCAGGCTGGCAATGGCGGCGCTTTGCAGCGCCTCGTCCACCGTCATCGGCGGCAGCAATCCGGCAAAGCGTTGTGCCAGCATGGATTTGCCAGAGCCCGGAGGGCCGACCATCAGGACGCTGTGGCCGCCGGCGGCGGCAATTTCGAGCGCCCGCTTGGCACCAGTCTGTCCTTTGACATCAGCCAGATCGGCATAACGTGTGACACCGGCGAGCGGGGCGGCCTCGACCTTGGTCCAGCCTGGTGAGGGTTCGGCTGGTGGGACATCGGGCGCAACAGGTTGAAAGTGCCGCACCACGTCAAGCAGGTGCTGGGCGCGGTAAACCTGTGCCTGGGGCACCAGAGCCGCCTCTTCCGCGCTACCCGCCGGCAGCGCCAGACGGGTTACCACCCGCTGGGCATGCAGGGCCAGGCACATCGCCAGAGCGCCGCGCACCGGGCGCAATTCGCCCGACAGAGACAGTTCCCCGGCAAACTCGTAGCCAGCCAGCTTGGCACCGTCGAGCTGGCCGCTGGCGGCCAGAATGCCCAGCGCGATGGGCAGATCGAAGCGGCCGGAGTCCTTGGGCAGATCGGCCGGGGCCAGGTTGACCGTGATACGCTGGTTGTGGGGAAACACCAGGCCGGCGTTTTGTATGGCGCAGCGCACGCGCTCACGCGCTTCCTTGACTTCCACATCAGCCAGCCCCACCAGCGTAAAACTCGGCAGGCCGTTGGCCAGATGTACCTCGACCGTTACCGCCGCGGCCTCCAGACCGAGCAGTGCTCGACTCTGCACCAAACATAAGCTCATGCGCAATCCTCTCCACAATGGTGCACGGCTACGCCCGCCGGGCTTGATGGAGCACCGCTTTGGTGCTGACTGTTTATTTATACAGATATCTTAGCGCATCCCCGGCGACTGTGGCCCTTGCAGCAGTGCGGGGGAGGGAAATTGAGGTTGGCACGGTCTATGCGTTGCCCAGTCATCCCTATTAACCACGCTGGAGTTCCCCATGAAGCTGACCTCAAAATCCCTGATCGCAGCCGCCGCGCTGCTCGCTTGTGCGGCGACGCTGGCGCAAACCAAGGCGCCGGAGCCGGACTACACGCTGGCGTACAACGTTGGTGCCACCACCGACTACCGCTATCGGGGCATTTCGCAGACCCGCCTCAAGCCAACGCTGCAAGGCGGCGTGGATTTCTCGCACAAGAGCGGTCTGTACCTGGGCGCCTGGGGCTCGGGCATCAAGTGGATCAAGGATGGTGGTGGTGACGCCAATATCGAGCTCGATCTGTACGGGGGCTACAAGGGTAGCGCCGGTTCGGTGAGTTATGACCTGGGTGTGTTGACCTACCAGTATCCCAGCAACAAGCTCAACCCCAGCGCCAATACCACTGAGCTGTATGTGGCGGGCACCATGGGCCCTGCGACGCTGAAGTACTCGCACAGCGTGACCAATCTGTTTGGTTTCGCCAACAGCAAGAGCAGCGGTTATCTGGACTTGAGCGCCTCGTTCGATCTGGGCAACGGCTGGTCTGTGGCGCCGCACGTGGGCCGTCAACGTGTGGCCAACAACAGCATCTTCTCCTATACCGACTACTCACTGACGGTCAACAAGGACATTGACGGCCTGATTCTGAGCGCCGCGCTGGTTGGCACCAACGCCGAGGAAGCCGCCTACACCACCAGCGCCGCTGCGGGCAGCAAGTTCCTCGGCAAGAACGGTCTGCTGGTGTCGATCAAGAAGAACTTCTGAGTACTTGTGGGTCAGACCACTTTGCGAAGCAAATGTGCTCTGACCCCAACTGATTGTCGGATGTCCGACTTGTGGGTCAGACCACTTTGCGAAGCAAATGTGCTCTGACCCCAACTGGACTGAAACCTTGTGGGTCAGACCACTTTGCGCAGCAAATGTGCTCTGACCCCAACTGACTAGGAGAACTAATCATGAAACTTGTTACCGCGATCATCAAACCCTTCAAGCTCGACGAGGTGCGCGAGGCGCTCTCGTCCATTGGCGTGCAGGGTATTACCGTGACCGAGGTCAAGGGATTTGGCCGCCAAAAAGGCCACACCGAGTTGTACCGCGGTGCCGAGTACGTGGTGGACTTTCTGCCCAAGGTCAAGATCGAGGCTGCCATCTCAGACGAATTGGTGGACCGCGTCATTGAGGCCATCGAAGGCGCCGCGCGCACCGGCAAGATCGGTGACGGCAAGATTTTTGTCACGGCGCTGGAGCAGGTGGTGCGCGTGCGCACCGGCGAGACCGGCAAGGAAGCCCTGTAACCCATGCTGCGGCCCACACAGAGATCACGCATATGAAAAAACTACTTGCTTCTATCACCCTCGGGCTTGGCCTGCTGGGCGTGGCCACCTTCGCTGTGGCTCAGGCGCCGGCTGCGCCAGCCGTGGCAGCGGCCACAGCTGCGTCGGACGCCAAACCCGCCGACGCTGCCGCCAGCGCCGCGTTGACGGCGGCACCCGCGGCAGCACCCATTGCGGCGGCATCTGCTCCCGCGGCCGCAACAGCACCCGCGCCCGCAGCCGCGCCGCCAAAAGTGGACAAGGGCGACACCGCCTGGATGATGGTGTCCACGCTGTTGGTGATCCTGATGGCGGTGCCGGGTCTGGCGCTGTTCTATGGCGGCCTGGTGCGCAGCAAGAACATGCTGTCGGTGCTGATGCAGGTGTTTGTCACCTTCTCCATGATCGTGGTGCTGTGGTTCCTGTACGGCTACAGCCTGGCCTTCACCGAGGGCAACGCTTTCATTGGCGGCTTCGATCGTTTGTTCATGAAGGGCATCTGGGACAACGCAGCGGGCACCTTCGCCGCGGGCGCCACCTTCAGCAAGGGCGTGCCGATGCACGAGATCGTCTTCGCAGCGTTCCAGGCTACCTTTGCCGGCATCACCTGCGCCCTGATCGTTGGAGCATTTGCGGAGCGCATGAAGTTCTCTGCCGTGCTGATGTTCATGGTGCTGTGGTTCACCTTCAGCTATGCGCCAATCGCCCACATGGTGTGGTTCTGGATGGGGCCTGATGCCTACTCCGCCAAGGAAGTGGTGGACGGCCTCAACGCCAAGGCTGGCTACATCTGGCAGACCGGCGCGCTGGACTTTGCCGGCGGCACGGTGGTGCACATCAACGCTGCGGTAGCAGGCCTGGTTGGTGCGTTCATGCTGGGCAAGCGTATCGGCTACGGCAAGGAAGCCATGGCGCCCCATAGTCTGACGCTGACCATGGTCGGTGCCTCGCTGCTGTGGGTGGGCTGGTTCGGCTTCAACGCCGGCTCGGCGCTGGAAGCCAATGGCTTTGCCGCACTGGCATTCATCAACACCTTTGGTGCCACGGCAGCAGCGGTGCTGGCCTGGTGCATCGGCGAGGCGCTGATGAAGGGCAAGGCATCCATGCTGGGTGCCGCCTCGGGTGCGGTGGCCGGTCTGGTGGCCATTACGCCGGCGGCGGGCAACGTGGGCATTGGCGGCGCGCTGGCCATTGGCGCGATTGGCGGCTTCGCTTGCCTGTGGGGTGTCAACGGTCTCAAGCGCATGCTCGGCGCCGATGACTCGCTCGACGTGTTCGGCGTGCACGGCATTGGCGGTATCGTGGGTGCCCTGTTGACCGGTGTGTTCAACTCGCCTGCCCTGGGCGGCCCGGGCTACGTGGCGGATTGGGTCACGGCTAGCATGGTGAGCGCTGCCGACTACTCGATCGCCAGCCAAGTGTGGGTGCAGGCCAAGGCCGTGCTGCTGACCGTCGTCTGGTCAGGTGTGGTGTCGGTGGTGGCGTACAAGCTGGTGGATCTGACCGTAGGCCTGCGTGTCAGTGAAGAAGACGAGCGCGAGGGCCTGGACATCACGTCTCACGGCGAGACCGCTTACAACCGCTAAGGTCATCGGTGTGCCGGGGCCCGTCCCGGCACCGCCTTCTGGGCTCGCATCCACTTTGCTGGGTGCGGGCTTTTTTCTTTGCCAAGCGCGGCAGCACCCTGGGATGCCGCTGCGCTGGACTCAGGGCTTGTCGACAATCACATTCATGATGCGGCGCACCAGCGGTTGCACCAACAGCAGCGTCGGAAACGCCGCCATCCAGGACAAGAGCCAGGCGCCCATCCAGATGCGAAACAGACCATCGACCAGACCCAGGCTGCGCAGGGTGGCGATCAGGGATACCAGAAAGGTCATCAGGCACGACAGCAGCAGCGGTCCCACCAAGTGGGCGTAGCGCGCTGGAATCTTGGGCCAGGAGGACTTGGCGCTGGCGGATCGATCGGGGGTGTTCATGGGGGCTTGGTTGGCATCGGTTGGGCCATTGATCGGCGTGTCGGCGCATTCTAGTTTGGTAGCATCGCGCCATGCGTGATGACCTGATCCAACTGAGTGCCTCTCCAAACGGCGTGCCCGACGTGGACTACCCCAAACCCGAACGGTTGCTGGCGGGCAATCCGAAGCGCGAAACCTGGAACCGGGTGCAGTCATCGGTGGACAAGGGGACGGTGTACTGCGGCGTTTGGCGCTGCGAGCCCGGCAAGTGGCGCATCCAGATGGGACCGACCGAGCGCGAACTGTTCACGGTCTTGAGTGGGCGTTGTCGCGTGCACGCGGCGGATGGCACGTTCGAAGAAGCCGGCCCGGGCCAGGCGATCTATATCGCACCCGGGTTCGAAGGTGCGTTTGAGGTCTTGGAGACGCTGACCAAGACTTACATGATTATTGATTGATCAACCGAGCGGCTCGTACCCTGGGCCGCGTTTCGTACCTCGGTTGAAACCATGCGGCGGGCGTTGGGGCCAGCCGTCAGGCGCGCCAGCGGGCACAATCGCTCCCAGGAGACTGCATGCCATGACGACATCCCTGCTGCTTGCCAGCGACGCTCTGCGTTGCGAGATCGCGCCCGCGCTGGGCGGTGCCATCGCCGGGCTCTGGCTCGGCCAGACACCGGTGCTGCGCAGTACGCCAGCGACCGCGCTGACATCGGTGCGCCAGGCGGGCAGCTATCCGCTGGTGCCTTTCTCCAACCGGGTCGGCCACGGCAGCTTGCGCTGGGCGGGTACCGATCATCCCCTGGTGGTGCCCGAGGGCTTCGAGCCGCATGCTATCCACGGCGTGGGCTGGCTGCGGCCCTGGAGCGTGCTCGAAGCTGGCGACCAGTTCGCCTTGCTGTCGTTCGAGCACCGGGGCGACGAAGGCTGGCCCTTTGCCTTCGATGCCTCGCAGGCCTTTCGCCTGTGCGACGATGTGCTGGAGTTGACGCTGAGCATCACCAACCAGTCGGCCGTGGCGGCGCCGGTGGGGCTGGGTTGGCACCCGTACTTTGTGAAGCGCGCCGATACCCACATCCGTTTTGAGGCTACCGGGCGCTGGGAGATGGGGGCCGACAAGCTGCCGACGCAGCGCAGCACCAGCCCAGGTCTAGACCGCGACTGCCACGGGCTCGATGTGGACCACTGCTATGACGGCTGGTGTGGCGCCTTGCACCTATCAGACTCGTTGCTGCACACAACGGTCAGCTCCAGCTTGCACTTTGTGGTGGTCTACACCAATGCCAGTCGCGACTATGTGGCGGTAGAGCCGGTCAGCCACGTCAACAACGCCATCAATCTGCTGGAGCAAGGTGCAGGCGTCGGTCTCTCTGAGTTGGGTGTGTGCGTGTTGCAGCCCGGCGCGTCGATGTCGGCCGAGATGAACATTCGCGTCGAACGCGCCCCGAAGGTGTCCCCGTGAGCCGCTGGGCCGCTCCCAAGGCGAACCGCGCCGTAGCTCGACGCGGGCAGGTATTGTCATGACTTGGCAAGCTGTCACCACCACGCCCGACCAGTTGGGCGAGTCGCCCTTCTGGCACCCGCGTGAGCAGATGCTTTACTGGGTGGACATTGCCGGCAAGAAGATCCGGCGCTGCAACGTGGTCACAGGCGCGGTCGAGACTTGGCCGATGGCCGCGCCGCATGCGCAGGAGCCCGGCTGCATCGCACCCGCACACACGGGCGGGCTGGTGGTGGGCCTGCGTGACGGCGTATACCGCGCGCCCCAGTGGGGCGGCGCACTGACGTGTTTGCACAGGTTCACGCACGACAACACCATCACCCGCGCCAATGACGGCAAGTGTGACGTGTTGGGCCGCTTCTGGGTTGGCACGGTCGACGAGTCCAAGGCGCACTCTGCGGCCGAACTGATCTCACTCGACTGCCGCCCACCGGGCTCGATCACGGTGGTGCGGCACGCCGGCGGCGCCCTGACCGGCAATGGTCTGGCCTGGTCGCCTGACAACCAGACTGTGTACTGGTCAGATACCCCGCGCCACGTCATCTACGCCTGGGATTGGGATGCCAGCACCAACGTGACGAGCAATCAGCGGGTGTTTCAGCGCTTTGAGCCCAAGCCGAGCGGTGGGCAGCCTGGCATGCCTGGTTATCGTGGCCGCCCGGATGGCGCGGCGGTCGACGTGTTGGGCAACTACTGGGTGGCCATGTACGAGGGCGCGCGCTTGCTCCAATTTGCCCCCACGGGCGAACTGCTTGCCGATATCGCCACACCAATGCAGTGCCCCACCATGCCGTGTTTTGGCGGCGATGATTTGCGGACCCTGTACCTGACCTCGGTCAGCAAGGAGCGCAGCGCACAGGAACTGGCAGCGTACCCGTTGTCGGGTTGTGTCATCTCCATGCGGGTGGATGTGCCGGGCCTGCCGGCGAATGGCTTCAGCGATTGACGTGCTGCGTGTGGGGTCGCCGTGGGCACCACAATTTCTCGAACACAGGGTGTTCAAAAAATTCAATCCGATTGCGATGTTGGACGCTACGATGCCAGCATGGAAAAACTGATCGCCCAACTCGCCGACCAAATCCGTCAGGCCGGCGCTGAGCGCCGCGGCCTGACCATTCGCGGTGGCGGCAGCAAGGATTTCTACGGTCGGCCACCGATCGGCGAGCGACTTGACACGACGGCCCTGCGGGGTATCGTCAGCTACGAGCCGACCGAGCTGGTGGTTACGGCGCGCGCCGGCACACCGTTGGCCGAGCTGGAGGCGACGCTTGCCGAGCGCAAGCAGTGCCTGGCTTTTGAGCCGCCGCACTACCGCTATACAGGTGGCGGGGCCACCGTCGGTGGCACGGTGGCGGCGGGTTTGAGTGGGCCCTCGCGCGCCAGTGTCGGGGCCGTGCGCGATTTCGTGTTGGGATTGAAGCTGATCAATGGGCGGGCCCAACATCTGGCCTTTGGCGGCCAGGTTATGAAGAACGTGGCGGGGTACGACGTCTCGCGCCTGATGGTCGGCTCCATGGGGGTGCTGGGTGTGATCACGGAGGTCTCGCTCAAGGTGTTGCCGGTGGCGCCAGCCGAAGCCACCTTGGTGTTTGAGCTCGACCAGACCCAGGCCCTGACCCACTTGCACCGCTGGGGCGCGCAACCCCTTCCGCTCAATGCCAGTTGCTGGGTGCAGGATGTGGACAAAGACCTGCTGTTTGTGCGGCTTCGGGGTGCCGCAGCAGCCGTGGCCGCAGCCGTGACGCGCATGACGCGGGACGTCTCGGGCCGTCAGATCGACAATGGCCAGGCCATGCCCGACTGGCAGGCCTGTCGCGATCACCGCTTGCCCTTCTTTGTGCAGCCCAGTGACGCGGCGCCCCATTTGTGGCGCCTGAGTCTGCCCCAAACCGCGCCTGCGCTCGACTTGCCCTGGGCGCAGTTGTTGGAGTGGCATGGCGCCCAGCGCTGGCTGCGCGCGCCTGCGGGCGCTGGGGCCAGCCTGCGCGAACTGGCCGCTCGCCACTCGGGCAGCGCCACGCTGTTCGTGGCTTCTGCGGCAGCGGCGCTGGAGTCCGAGTCGCGATTTGGTCCACTGGCCCCAGCGCTTGGGCCAATCCACCAGCGGCTCCAAGCCGAGTTTGATCCGCTCGGTGTTTTTGATTCAGGTCGCTTGTACGCGGAGTTCTGATGCACACCCATCTCGCCCCCGAGTACCAAGGCACGCCAGACGGCCAGGCGGCGCAAGCCTTGCTCAGCAAATGCGTGCACTGCGGCTTTTGCACCGCTACCTGCCCCACCTACCAGTTGCTCGGTGATGAACTCGATGGCCCGCGTGGGCGCATTTACCTGATCAAGCAAGTGCTTGAAGGCGCCGAGCCGACCGCCAAGACACAGTTGCACCTGGACCGTTGCCTGACCTGCCGCAATTGCGAAACCACCTGCCCATCCGGCGTGGAGTATGGCCACCTGCTCGACATTGGCCGCAAGCTGGTGGACGCCAAGGTGCCACGCCCGCTGCCTGAGCGGGCGCTGCGCTGGGCGCTCAAGGAAGGGCTGCCGTCGCCCTTGTTCGCCCCGGCCATGAAGCTCGGCCAGATGGTGCGTCCGCTGATGCCGGCCACGCTCAAGAGCAAAGTGCCGCCCAGACAGCAGGCCGGGGCATGGCCGACGCGTCAGCATGCGCGCAAGGTGCTGATGCTCGCTGGCTGCGTGCAACCCGCCATGATGCCCAATATCAACTCCGCCACCGCGCGCGTGCTCGATGCCATGGGTGTGCAGACCGTTGTTGCTAAGGCAGGTGGATGCTGCGGCGCCGTCAAGTACCACTTGAACGATCAGGATGGCGGCAAGGCCGAGATGCGCGCCAATATCGACGCCTGGTGGCCTTACATCGAGCCGGCCCCTGGCGGCGCGTCGGTCGAGGCGATTGTCATGAACGCCTCGGGCTGCGGCGTCACGGTCAAGGAGTACGGCCACATTCTGCAGGACGATCCGCGTTATGCCGCCAAAGCCGCGCGTGTGAGTTCACTTACCGTGGACATCAGCGAGTGGCTACCCGAGATGGTGCGCCAGTTCGGGGATCGCCTGACCGTCAAGGCCGGCTCACGCGGCGGCAGAATTGCATTTCATCCGCCGTGCACCCTGCAGCATGGCCAGCAATTGCGCGGCGGCGTGGAGACAAACTTGCGCGAACTCGGCTTTGATGTCAAGGTCACCGGCTGCGAATCACACCTGTGTTGCGGCTCGGCTGGCACCTACTCGGTGCTCAATCCAAAGTTGTCCTATCAGTTGCGTGACCGCAAGCTTGGCCACCTGGACCAGACCTTCGAGGGCCGGCAGCCGGACCAGATTGTCTCGGCCAACATTGGCTGCATCACCCACCTGCAAAGCGGCACCGCCACGCCGGTGCGGCACTGGATCGAGGTGCTGGATGAGGCGCTGCTGCGCGGCGCCCCGTCAGGCGCTTAGGCGGTCTTGCTGGCGCGGGTGCTGGTCTTCTTCTTGGCGGCGGCCTTCGGAGCTGCCACCTTCGTGGCAGCCGCCTTCTTTGCCGGTGCCGGTTTGGCAGCGGTCTTGGTAACTGCCTTTACTCCGGCCGCTTTCGGCGCGGCGACTGGCCGCTTTTGCGCCGGGGCTTGCTTTGCTGCAATCCTGTTGGCCGGTGTCTTCGGAGCCTTGGTTGGCGTTGCCGCCTTGGCGCCGCTGGAGCCCCTCCAGGTCAGGCGGGCCTTTTTGGCCAGCGCCACCACCTTGGCGATATCCTTGTCGGTGAAGACACCCTTGACGCCCGAGATGGCGGCCAGCTTCATGCCGTGTTTGAGACCGAGCTTGTAGATCTCCTTGACCTTTTCCCATTCGGTGTCGCGGCCAATGGTGAAGACTTCAAAGCGGCCTTCAAGGGCCAGCACCACAGTCTCGGCCAGACAGGCAAAAATCACGTTCTTGGGCAGGCCGATGCTCTTCATGTTGACCGGCGAGGGCAACTCGATTTCGCCTGATTCGATCACCAGCACATCGGGCCGCTTGGCGACTTCCGCCGCCGGCAGGTCCAGCGGGCGCGCCACGTCGGTAATGACGCAACCGGGCTTGACCTTCATGATGTCGAGGATTTCCTTGCCCGCGCCCGAGGTGGACGTGACGATCATGTCCATGTCAGCCAGCAAGTCGTTGTAGTTGATGGTGGTGAAGACCTTGGCTGCGGGCGTCTCCTTCAGGATCGAGGCCTTGAGCTCATCGAGCTTGCTCAAGGTGCGCCCGGCCAGGTAGACCTCATCGAAGGTCATCGCCAACAATCGGGCACTGACCGAGCCAATCGAACCCGAGGCGCCAATCACCATGGTCTTGGCGGCAACGCGACCGTCCTTGTTGACGCTGACCAGGCCCATGCGGCGCATGGCGTCGGCCGCGGCCCACAGCGCGCCCGAGGCTGAATAGCTGTTGCCGGTGGTGATCGGGATGCTGGCGCGGCGCGCCACGGTCACGCCAGCGTCGCCCACCACCTTGGTGAAGGCGCCCAGGCCCATGATCTGGGCACCCTTCTTCTCCGCCATGCGGGCCGCCAGCAGCAGGCGCCGGTAGGTGAACTCGGGGCTGCGCGAGAGCATCTCCTTGGGCGTGCCACCTACCGAGATCAGCCAGCCTTCGGCCTCGGCGCCAGTGGGCGAGATGATGTTGTCCATCTTGCAGTAGACAAACGGGGGCAGGTGGGCGGCGAACTTCTCCACCTGGTCCATCACGAACTTCGGTGTCGAGTCCGGAATCGGGAAGCCCTTCTTGATGTAGTCCTGGCTCAGCGGATGCACCACAAAGGCAAAGCGGCGGATATTGCGGAACTTGCCGGTGGGGTGCAGCAGCCGCGGGGTGATCTTGAGTTCGTCCAGAATCTCTTCCAGATCATCGTCGGAGACTTCTTCCTGTCCCTTCTCCAGGGCCGCCAGAATCATGGCCTCCAGGGTATTGATGCCGACCACCTTGTCGAACAACTTGGGCGACACGTCCACCACCAGGTTGACCTTGCACTTGGCAAAGAACGCCATGCGCTCCTCGTCCACCGCCGAGGTGATGAGGGTCTTGCCCGCCAGGTTGCCGCCCGTGCCGATGGCGTGGATCTCGGCAAACGTGCCCACCACCACGTGCGACTTGGCCACCGCCGCGCCGACGCGACTGGCCTTGAAGCCCGACAACGAGGCTTCGAGCAACTCGCCGGGTCGGCCACCGAGCATCAGCTCGGCGCCTTTGGCGTACAGCTCCAGTTGCTCCAGCGAACCCAGCATGGTGGGGGTGCCGGTCTGGATCAGGGCGTCGGCAAAGCTCAGGTTCTTGGTGTAGTCGGACATGGCCACCGCCATGTCGTAGTTACGCATGCCCGAAAGAAACAGCACCAGGTTGTTGTTGAAGTAGTTGCCCAGTTCCTTCTGCACAAAACGCACAGCGCGCACCTGCAACAGGCGGCGCAGCGTGGCGCCGGTGGTGACCGGCACGCGCGTGACCACGTTCATCAGGCGCTGGGTCTCCTTGTTGACCACGGTGCGCAAGCCCACCTGATAGTGGTCGCTGATTTCGCCCAAGCCAATGGCGTCGGCAAAGGCCTGCTGGCGACGCATCAGCTCCCAGGCTTTGGTGGTGTCGTTGTCGGCGCCCAGGCGGCGCACCGAAAACTGCTGACCCAGAAACTCGGTCTTGAACTCGAAATCCTGCTTGGACGAACCCAGCGTTACCGTGACTACTTTCTTCATTGTCGATCTCCTGATGTTTTGCGGGACAGACCTTCAGTGCCGTCCTCAATTGATTGTCGAATGTTTGTTGTTCACTTTCTTTTCTGCTTGCCGTTTGCTCAGGCAGCCTTCTTGCGTACCCGCTTCGCGGCGGGTTTCACAGCGGGCTTGGCCTTGGGCAGAGCCTGACGGATGAGGTCTTCACACACCTCTTGCGTCATGTAGCGCGGCACCGGGTAGCCGGTGTGGGCCTCCCAGCAGGCGGCCTTGGCCAAGGCGGGAATGTCCTCTTCTTTGAGAGCGTCGAGTGTGGTCGGAATGCCCAGGTCGCGGTTGAGCTGGTCTACTGCATCGAGGAACTTCTGTGCCAGCACTTCAGCGGGCTCGCCCTCGGCGCCCAATCGCGCGCGCACTGCCAACTGCGCCAGCTTGTTGGTGATGGCCGGGGCCGAGTACTTCAGTACGAAGGGCAGCATGATGGCGTTGGCCAGTCCGTGTGGTGTGTGGTACATGCCGCCAAACTGGTGTGCAATGGCGTGCACGTAGCCCACGTTCGCACGCGTGAAGGCAAAGCCGGCATAGGTGGAGGCCAGAGCCATCTTCTCGCGGGCGGCCAGGTTCTTGCCGTCGGTGTAGGCGGTGCGCAGGTTCTCAAAGATCAGCCCGACTGCCGACAACGCCATGCCGTCCGAATAGCTGGTCTTCCAGTTGCCCACAAAGGCCTCGATCGCGTGCGTGAGCGCGTCGATGCCGGTGGCGGCCGTGATGTGCGGCGGCAGCCCAGTCATCAAGTTGGGGTCCAGTGCCGCCATTTTGGGCACCATGCGCGGGTCCACCAGCACCAGCTTCTTGTGGTTTTCGGGGTCGGAGATAACGGCCGCGACGGTGACCTCGGAGCCGGTGCCAGCGGTGGTGGGCACCGCGTAAATCTTGACCGGCGCACGCAGGCCCTTGAGGTAGCCGGCCAGTTGGCGAAGCGGCTTGGGGTTACTGATGGAGACCGCGATGGCTTTGGAGGCGTCCATCGACGAGCCCCCGCCGAAGGCCACGATGGCGTCGCAATCATGCGCCTGGTAGAACTCGATGGCGCGCTCGATCAAGGGGATCGGGGCGTCGGGCGTGATCTCGTCAAACACCACGTAGTGCGCGCCGCCAGCGCTCAGGGCGTCGGTCAAATCCTTGAGTAACCCCAACTTCGAGATGATGCTGTCGGTGACGATCAGGATCTTGCGGTGGCCAAAGCCGGCGACTGCCTGGCCCAATCGGCCGCTGGAGCCGGGTCCCACCAGCAGTGTCGGTTGCGGGATCGGGATAAATCGGGTCACCAGACCGGCGCCGCGCATCAGGGCGCCCAAGCCCGCGGCGCGCACGGAATCACTCATCAAGTCGGATATCAAGGAAGCTCTCCTGGTCAGATTGGCGAAAGCCGCCAGCATAGTATGCCTGTAGGCCTGCGGGTTGAGGCAGCTCCTTAATCGCGGGCAAACCCTAGTGGGATTCGCGCTGGCTTGCCATCGTGCCGGTCATGCTTCATAGTCCTTGCCAGTCTGGCCGCGTGTTGGACACTCGGCGCGCGGAGCAACTTGCCTACTCATGACCATATCCCCCGACACAAGCCGCGTTGCGCCAGCTGACTGGGATCACCCGGCGGCCTGGGGACCGACCAAGACCTTTTTCTACCTTACCCTGGCGGCCTTGTTCGCCGGGGCCGCGCTGGTCGCCGCGGCCTTGGTTGTTTTTGCGCCAGAGCGCCACGAACGGCTGCTTGGCCCGGGCCTGATCGCGCTGGTGGCCTTGGTGGGTGCCTGGCTGGTGCATATTGGGCGCATCGTGTCGGCGCGCTGGTTTCTGGCCAGCGGCATCTGGATCGCTTTTACCTTGATTGCCACCTTCACTGGTGGCGTGCGCGCGCCGGTGGCGTTGGGGTATCCGGTGTTTATTGTCATGTGTGGCTGGCAGATCGGAGCTCGCGCCGCCATGATCGCCGTAGGGGCGACGGTGCTGGCCGTGGTCGGCCTGGCGGCAGCCGAAGCCAAGCAGTTGCTGCCCGCTGCGCCGCTCTATTTGCCCGCCATGCACGCATCGGTGCTGGTGGTTGTGTCGCTGCTTGGCGCCGCCATGATCGTGTTGCTGGTCAAGGCCTACCGTGGCAAATTGACCCAGCTGCACCGTTCCCGCGAAGATCTGCGCCGCCATAGCGGCGAAGTGGAGGCGAGTCGGGCCACCTTGCAACGCGCGCAGTCGGTCGCCCGCGTGGGTAGTTGGACGATTGATCTCATCACCCGGCGCGTTGAGGTCTCGCAGGAAACGCGTCGCATCCTTGGTCTTCCCGACGGGATTGAAAGTGACTTCCCGACCTATCTCGCGCGGGTCTATGAGGGCGATCGTGCGGCGCTGCAGGCGGCATGGGCCGCTGCGTTAAGCGGTGCTGGTTTTGATCACGAACACCGCATCGTGGACGGGACGCATGTGCGCTGGCTTCGGCAGAAAGCCGAGTTTGAAACCGGCCCCGACGGGACGCCGATCCGAGCGCTTGGCATTGCCCAAGACATCACTGAGCGAAAGCAGGCTGACGAAAGAATTGCCGAACTGGCCTTTCACGACCAACTCAGCGGCCTGCCCAATCGCACTTTGCTGCTGGACCGGCTCAAGCAAGTGATGGCGGCCAGCGAGCGCGATGGTAGCTACAGTGCGCTGCTGTTTCTGGATCTGGACAACTTCAAGACGCTCAACGACACACTCGGTCACGACATGGGGGACCAGTTGCTGCAGCAAGTTGCCAATCGCCTGATGGGCTGCGTGCGTGCTGGCGACACCGTGGCGCGGCTCGGCGGCGACGAGTTCGTGGTGATGCTAGCGGGCTTGGGCGTGGTTGAAGCGACCGCGGTGATGGCGGCCGAAATCGTTGGTGAAAAAATCCTCAGTGCGCTGAGCCAGCCCTATCAGATCGGCCACCACGACTACCGCAGCACACCCAGCATTGGCATCACGCTGTTTGGTGGTGGTCGAGCTGAGCCGATTGAAGAGCCCTTGAAACGGGCCGACCTGGCGATGTACCAGTCCAAGGCGGGGGGACGCAACACCTTGCGTTTCTTCGACCCCAAAATGCAGTCCGCGGTGACGGACCGCGTGACGCTTGAAGCGGGCCTGCGGGCGGCCCTGATGCGAGAGGAATTCGTGCTGCACTTTCAGCCGCTTGTTACCGGCACCGGCAAGGTCACCGGTGCAGAAGTGCTGGTGCGCTGGCAGCACCCCGAGCGCGGCCTGGTGTCACCGGTGGAGTTCATTTCGCTGGCGGAGGAGACTGGGCTCATTGTTCCTTTGGGCCAGTGGGTCATGGAGCAGGCCTGCACGCAGCTCAATCTGTGGGCCGCACAGCCAGCGTTGTCGGAGCTGACAATTGCCGTCAATGTCAGCGCACGCCAGTTTCGTAAGCCCGATTTTGTTGAACAGGTTCTGAGCGCAGTGGTCCGAAGCGGCGCCAGCGCGCGGCAGCTCAAACTGGAGCTGACTGAGAGCCTGCTGGTGACCAACGTGGAGGACATCATCGCGAAAATGACCGCGCTCAAGGCGCACGGCATTGGCTTCGCGCTAAATGATTTTGGCACCGGGTACTCATCGCTGTCATACCTCAGCCGCTTGCCGCTGGATCAGCTCAAAATCGACCGGTCGTTTGTGATGGGGATCGAGACCAACCCACACGCCGTGTCCATCTGCGCCGCCACCATCAGCCTGGCGCACAGCCTGGGGCTGAAGGTTGTTGCCGAAGGGGTCGAGACCGCCGCGCAGCACGACCTGCTGCACCTCGGCCATGGCTGCGACTATCTGCAGGGCTATCTGTTCAGCCGCCCGTTGCCGATTGCGCAGTTTGAGGCGTTTGCGCGGGCGCACTGACGTACGCCGCGGAGTTGGTGGGTGGTAGCCGCGCGTTGTACGGCACCGCGCGGCACAAGGTCGGACTACGACTATTGGGCTATCGTTGGCGTTGTACTGAGACTTTGACTGGAGGTTCCAATGGCCGTGTCCGCATTCGAAAACGTCAAGCGATTCTTCATCCGCCTCGGCATTGGGCTAATGCCGTATTTTCCGCTGCCATGGGAGCCCTATCGTAAAGCTCTGGTCCGTGACTCCGAGAAGCGCTATGCGAGCGGGCGCTGGGACTATATGAACGACATTGCGGAGGCGCATCGTTACAGCATCATCGTCGGGTGTTGCGAGTACTTCACGCCGCCTGAACGCAGGGTCCTGGACGTCGGGTGTGGCGACGGCATCCTGCAACAACGGTTGCGCTACTCCGGGTACGTGGGGGTGGACATGAACGCTGCGGCGATCAGCCGCGCCCAGGCGCGTGGCGCAAGCGGTGCAACATTCGTGGTCGCCGATGCGGCGCAGGGGTTTCAGGCGGTCGGCCAATTCGATGTGATCGTGTTCAACGAATCGCTTTATTACATCCGCGATCCGGCTGCGGTGTTTGCGCGTTGCCGGCAGTCCTTGTCGCCACAGGGCATCATGGTTGTATGCATGTTTCGAACCTACCTGGCGCGCCAGTTGTGGAAGAAGTTGCGCGCGTTCGGTATGGAGGAGTTGACGACAGTGTCGATATCCAACGAGCTTGGCTTCTCGTCGATGCTGCGCGTCTACGCCAATTCGCGCCTGACCGCGCGGGCCGCTGACACGCGCTGATTGACACTTCGCATGGTGGGGTTTGGCAGGACTGCCAGAATGCGATGACTCGCTGCCACTGCCAAGGAGGTCGCCGTGTCCCACGCTTTTGGTTCAACCGTCCAGACGTTCAAAATCAGCTCCGGAAAGACCGGCCAGTTCTACTCCCTGCCGGCGCTCAGCCAGCAGTTTCCCAACATCAACCGCCTGCCGGTGAGTCTGCGCATCGTGCTCGAGTCGGTGCTGCGCAACTGCGATGGCAAGAAGATCACACCGGCGCATGTGGCCCAGCTTGCGCAATGGCAGCCCAATGCCGACCGCAGCGACGAGATACCATTTGTCGTGTCGCGCGTGGTGCTGCAAGATTTCACTGGTGTGCCGCTGCTGGCGGATCTGGCGGCGATGCGCAGCACCGCCGAGCGTCTAGGGCTGGACCCGGCCCGCATTGAGCCCTTGGTGCCGGTCGATTTGGTGGTGGATCACTCCATCATGGTCGACCACTATGGCAAGAAGAATTCGCTGGACCTGAACATGAAGCTCGAATTCCAGCGCAACCGCGAGCGCTACGAGTTCATGAAGTGGGGCATGCAGGCCTTCAACACGTTTGGCGTGGTGCCGCCCGGCTTTGGCATCGTGCACCAGGTCAACCTGGAGTACCTGGCGCGCGGCGTGCATCGGATCAAAAGGGGTGCCAAGGGCGATGTGTACTACCCCGACACCCTGGTCGGCACCTGATAGCCACACCACCATGATCAATGGCATTGGCGTGGTCGGCTGGGGGGTGGGCGGCATCGAGGCCGAGGCCGCCATGCTGGGCCAGCCGGTTTACTTTTTGACGCCGGACGTGGTGGGCTTGGAGCTGACCGGTGTGCTGCGCGCCGGCGTCACCGCCACCGATCTGGTGCTGACGGTGACCGAGCTGCTGCGTCGGCACAAGGTGGTGGGCAAGTTTGTCGAGTTCTTTGGCGCCGGTACCAGCACACTCTCGCTGCCGGATCGCGCCACCATCGCCAACATGGCGCCGGAGTATGGGGCCACCATGGGCTTCTTTCCGGTGGACGAAACGACCATCGCCTATTTCAAGGGCACTGGTCGAACCAGGGCCGAGGTCGAGGCGTTTGAGGCCTATTTCAGGGCGCAAGGATTGTTTGGCGTGCCCGGCACCACAGGTGCGCCCGAATCCCTTGCCGGCATCGACTATTCGCAGGTGCTCAGACTGGACCTGAGCGACGTGACGCCCAGCCTGGCCGGGCCCAAACGCCCGCAAGACCGCATCGAACTGGGACGTGTGTCCAGTCAATTTGAGGCGCTTTCTCCAAGCCCAATGCTGACATTGGTTTCAACCAAAATCCCGACAAGTTGAGGAGGGTCTACCAGGCCGGCACCGCGCCCACGTCGCTGCCGATCCGCAATGGCGATGTGTTGATTGCCGCCATCACCAGTTGCACCAATACCTCCAACCCTAGTGTGCTGCTGGCGGCGGGTCTGTTGGCCAAGAAGGCGGTGTTGGCGGGGCTCACGGTCAAACCGCACATCAAGACCTCGCTGGCGCCGGGCTCGCGCATCGTCACCGAGTACCTTACCGCGGCGGGCTTGTTGCCTTACCTGGAGAAGCTTGGGTTTGCGCTGGCGGGTTACGGCTGCACGACCTGCATCGGTAACGCGGGCGACCTCACGCCCCGAACTCAACGAGGTGATCACCAAGAATGACCTGGTGTGCGCGGCGGTGCTGTCCGGCAACCGCAATTTTTGAGGCACGTATCCACCCCAACCTGAAGGCCAATTTCCTGGCCAGCCCCGCCGCTGGTGGTGGCCTGCGCGATTGCCGGCACCGTGCTGCGCGACCTGATGACCGAACCGGTCGGGCAGGGCAAGGGTGGCGGCGATGTGTACCTGGGCGACATCTGGCCCAGCAGCGACGAAGTGCAGGCCTTGATGCCTTTTGCCACGCAGGGGCAAGGCCTACCGCGCGAACTATGCGCGCATTGGCTCGAGCCCGGCAAGTTGTGGCAGAAGATCCAAGGCGTGGCGGGCTCGGCCTACCCCTGGCCGGCCAGCACCTACATTGCCGAGCCGCCCTTCTTTGCCGACTTTGCTATGGATAAGATAGCTAATATCGCAAGTACCACGGGTTATTCAGGCCAATCGAGACCTCAACATACGACGACCCCGGCAGTCGGGGCGCATCATGGCCTTGTTTGGCGATTCCATCACCACTGACCACATCTCCCCAGCGGGAGCTCATCAAGGCCAGTTCAGCCGGCCAGTGGTTGCTGGCGCACGGCGTGCAAGCGGCCGACTTCAACAGCTACGGGGCGCGCCGCGGCAATCACGAGGTGATGATGCGAGGCACCTTCGCCAACGTACGCGTCAGGAACCTGATGCTCGCGCCCGATGCCAACGGATCGCGGGAGGAGGGGCGGTCTGACGCTGTACCAGCACGACGGCCCGGACCTCGGCCACAGAATGGCCATCTTTGACGCTGCCATGCAGTACCAGGCCGATGGTGTGCCCACCGTGGTGTTTGCTGGAGACGAGTACGGCACGGGGTCGAGCCGCGACTGGGCCGCCAAGGGCACGCAACTGCTGGGCATCAAGGCGGTGGTGGCGCAGAGCTTTGAGCGCATTCACCGCAGCAACCTGGTTGGCATGGGGGTGCTGCCACTGCAGTTCATGCCGGGTGAGAGTTGGCAGAGCCTGGGGCTGGTAGGCAACGAGCTGATCGACATCCTGCCCGATGCTCACCTCACACCACAAAGCGACGCGCAGCTGGTGGTGACCCGCGCCGATGGCAGCCGCAGCACGCACACCCTGACGCTGCGCGTCGACACACCGATCGAGGTCGACTATTACCGCGCCGGGGGTATCCTGCCCTACGTGCTGCGCCAGTTGCTGCGCGGCAATTAGCCGGGTGGATACTCGTCATCGCCGATCCACACACCCCGTCATCGCGAGCGTAGCGCGGCGATCCATCTCTGCGGTAGGTCAAGGTGGATTGCCGCGCTACGAGCGTCGGTGTTGCGCATCCAGTCGGCGGTCTCGAAGAAGCCCTTGCCGGCTTTTTTTGAGGCGCAGCGCGGTCAACCGCCGTTTCCGCCATCGCCTGGTCCATGCAGGCGAGCCACTGGTCACGTTCGATTGTGCCCGATGGCAAAGGGCAGATGGCGCGCTCGCAAGCGCGGGTGGCCGAAGCGTTCGACGTAGTGCTGCGGCCCGCCGAGCCAGCCGCACAGGAACCAAAACAAACGTTGGCGTGCATTGACCAGGTCGCTGCCGTGCGCCGCGCGCAGCGCTGCCACTGCGGCTCCAGTTCCATCAGGTCGCAGAAACGCTCCACCAGGGTGTGGACTTTCGCTTCGCCCCGATCCATTCGAAGCGGCGTGGCGTGGCGGGGGCGGGGCTTGGCATTCGGCTATTGTCGGTCTGCGCGGCGCCCGGTGTGATGGGGCCGTCCTAAAATGCAGCGCAACCCCAGCCTTTATCGGAGCCATCCGCCACGACCTTCCCCGCGCTTGAAAACCTGAACTATCGTCTCGCAGGCCACACTGCCGCCGCGCCTGCGCAGTTGCACGACGACATCGCGCCGGGCGCGCTGGGCGCAGACGGTCGGCCAGGCGCCGCGCGCGCCAGCGCGAGATTCTGTCTGGGCGCGACCGACGCCTGTTCGTGGTGGTGGGCCCTTGCTCGATCCACGATCCGGTGGCCGCCATGGAATACGCCCGCAAGCTCAAGGCCTTGGCCGACGAGTTGACCGGGCAGCTGTTGATCATCATGCGCGTGTGCCCCGAGAGCCGCGCGCACCGTGCGTGGGCTGGAAAGGGCTGGTCAACGATCCGCGCATGGACGATTCCTTTCATATCGAAGAGGGCTTGCGTCTGGCCCGGCGGCTGCTGGTGGACATCAACGAACTGGCCTGCCTTGCGGTACCGAGGCGTTGGACCCGATCAGCCCGCAGTACCTGGGCGACCTGATCGCCTGGAGCGCTATCGGCGCGCGCGACAGAAAGGCCAGACCCACCGCGGAGTTGGCCAGTGGCCTATCCTCGCCGGTCGGCTTCAAGAATGGCACCGACGGTGACCTGGAGGTGGCCCTCAACGCCATGTTGTCGGCCAGTCAGCCACATGCTTTCTCGGGAATCAATGGCGCCGGCCAGGTGGCGATTACGCAAACCCGTGGCAACCCGTTTGGCCACCTGATCCTGCGTGGCGGTGCGGTGCCCAACCACGACTCGGTTGCAATCAGCGAGGCGTTGGGCGCGCTGGGAGAAGGCCAAGCTGGCGGTCAACATCGTGGTTGATTGCAGCCACGGCAATTCGCGCAAGAACCACGCGCTGCAAGCCCGGTGCTGCGTGACGTGGTGCACCAGGTGGCTGAGGGTAACCCTGCCATCAAGGGCGTGATGCTCGAATCAACCTGTTCGAAGGTAACCAGAAACTGGGCAACCCGGGAGACCTGCGCTACGGGGTGTCCATCACGGATGCCTGCATGGGCTGGGACACTACTGCGGCACTGCGCGAAGCGTCGGCGCATTGAAGGCTGCGCGGTCTTGAGTCGAAGATGGACGACCTCGACCATCAACTGATCGCCTTGCTGCGCAGAACGCGCGGCAGAACGTGGCGGACCTGGCGCATCGGCTCAAAGTCTCGCGGAACCGTCACCAACCGCATTCGCAAGCTGGAGGACGAACAGGTGATCGTGGGCTACGGTGCGGCTCAAGCTTTCCGGCCGAGCCCGAGCGCATCCGCGCCTGGATGGGGTGCTGGTCGAGGGCAGCCAGACTACGCCGCGTGATTGCCAGTCTGCTGGGTGAGCCCGGGCGTCTCGGCCCCACCACACCAATGGCCGCTGGGACCTGATGGCGGAGCTGGAGGGTGCGCTCTATGAGCAGCTTGTCGAGGTGCTGGGCGCGTGCCCTGATCACCGGCATCCGCGCACTGAAACCAGCATCCACCTCACCACTTACCGTTAGGCTGCTTATGCCGCAGCGCCGCGCGTGATCAGGAGTGTGATCCAGCTCGCCAGTTCCGGCGTGTCCAGATGCGGCGGTGTGCTGTGAGTCGCCAGCGTGTCGTCGCGGGGTTGAACTCCAACTCGGTGACGGAGCTGTTGCCGAATGCGCAGACTGAAAGTTCGATCGTCGTTTCGGGGTGAAGTGGCCAGCACGTGGCCAACAGCGGTCGAGAGATTGGCCCGCCGCTGGAGACCA